>JBKDXM010000103.1:0-26852 GCA_046306335.1 Planctomycetota bacterium | reverse complement strand
CCGCCCAGTACGCGTCTTCGCGTCCGGGAGCTCGCCGCCCATCTTCGGCGGATCCACTGCTCGGCGAATCCACCGATTCGCCTGCGGTCGTCGGCTTCGCCCCGACCGCGAATCCACGCACTGGATCGGCGCGCGTCCCGTGACGCAGACTCCTAGCAGCCGCTCCGCACCCGCCATGTCCACCGCGCGCGTCTTCGACTACCCGTTCGCCACGATCTACCCGCTGTACCTGCAGAAGGTCGCGCGCAAGGGGCGGACGGCGCAGGAACTCGACGCCGTCCTTGGCTGGCTGACCGGTTACGACCCCGCCGGGTTGCAGCGGCAGGTCGACGCACAGGTGGACCTGCGCGGCTTCTTCGCTGCGGCGCCGGCCCTGCATCCCGAGCGCGAGCGCATCACGGGCGTCGTCTGCGGCGTGCGCGTCGAGGCGATCGACGACCCGCTGCTGCGGCTCATCCGGCAGATGGACAAGCTGGTCGACGAACTCGCCAAGGGCAAGCCGTTGGCGAAGGTCCTGCGGGCGTGAGCAGGCGGACCAAGCCGCGGCGGCCGATGCACGCCCGCACCGGCGCGCTCGCTGTCGCCCGGCGCCGCGCGTGCGGCCAGGTGCCGGCGAGGGCGGTCGCGGGGGCCTCCCGGCGGACGCCGGCGGCGTGGTCTGCGTCCGCGCACACGCTACGCGCCGCCGTCGGTCGGTGACCGCGCGGCGTCCAGGAGTCTGCGTCACGGGACGCGCGCCGATCCAGTGCGTGGATTCGCGGTCGGGGCGAAGCCGACGCCCGCAGGCGCTTCGGTGGAGGCGCCGAGGCTCGACTGCGAACTCCCGGTCGCGAAGACGCGCGCCGGGCGGCGTGGCCTTCCGTGACGCAGACTCTTAGGGCTTCCGCCCCGCCGATTTTGAGGAGTCCTCGCCCGCCGCTATCGTCGTCGCGCCCTTTGTCCGGCCGGAACCCCTTCGCATGACCGACGTCGTCGCCATCGCCCAACGCATCCAGTCCGAGAGCAAGACCCTGCAGGACGTGCGCACCGCCCTGCAGGCGGTGATCGTCGGCCAGGACGCCCTGCTCGACGGCCTGATGATCGCGCTGCTCGCCGACGGCCACGTGCTGCTGGAGGGCCTGCCCGGCCTCGCCAAGTCGCTGACCGTGTCGTCGCTGGCGCGCGCGATCGGCGGGCAGTTCCGCCGCATCCAGTTCACGCCCGACCTGCTGCCGGCCGACCTCGTCGGCACGCACGTCTACAACCCGAAGACGGGCGAGTGGCAGGTCAAGGAAGGGCCGGTGTTCGCCAACTTCGTGCTCGCCGACGAGATCAACCGGGCGCCCGCCAAGGTGCAGTCGGCGCTGCTCGAAGCGATGCAGGAGCGGCAGGTGACGCTCGCCGGCGAGACGCGCAAGCTGCCGGACCCCTTCCTCGTGCTGGCGACGCAGAACCCGGTCGAGCAGGAAGGCACGTACGCGCTGCCGGAGGCGCAGGTCGACCGCTTCATGGTCAAGCTGATCGTCGGCTACCCGAGCAAGCAGGAAGAGCTGCGCATCATCGACCGCATGGCCGCCGTGCACGGCCACGCCGAGGTCAAGCAGGCGACCACGCCGCAGGAGCTGCTGCGCATGCGCGCGCTGCTCGACACGATCTACCTCGACGACAAGGTCAAGGGCTACATCGTCGACCTCGTGTTCGCGACGCGCGAGCCGGAGCAGGTCGGCCTCGCCAAGCTCAAGCCGCTGATCCTCTACGGCGCGTCGCCGCGCGCGTCGCTGGCGCTGGCGCGGGCCTCGCGCGCGCGCGCCTTCCTCGAAGGCCGCGGCTACGTCACGCCGCAGGACGTCAAGGCCGTCGGCGCGATGGTGCTGCGGCACCGCGTGCTGACCACGTACGAGGCCGAGGCCGAGGGCGTCACCAGCGAGCAGGTGCTCAAGACGGTGTTCGACACGGTCAAGGTGCCGTAAGGCCGATCATCGCCATGGCGCGGGCGCTCGACCCGGAACTGCTCGCGGAGGCGCGGCGCATCCAGGTGCGCGCCGACCGCATGGTGACCGACGTGATGGCGGGCGGCTACAGCTCCGTCTTCCGCGGTTCGGGCATCGAGTTCGACGAAGTGCGCGAGTTCGCCGAGGGCGACGACCTGCGGTCGGTCGACTGGAACGTCACCGCGCGCCAGGGCCGACCGTTCGTCAAGAAGTTCGTCGAGGAGCGCGAGCTGTCGGTGCTGTTCCTGCTCGACGTGTCGTCGTCGATGGGCTTCGGCACGGCGCCGCCGGGCCGCGGCGGCCGGCGCACCGCGGCGACGACGGCGGCGCTGTTCGTCGGCTGCGTCGCCTTCGCCGCCGCGCGCAACAACGACAAGGCCGGCCTCGTGACGTTCACCGACAAGGTCGAGCGCTACGTGCCGTGCAAGAAGGGCCGCAACCACGTGCTGCGGCTGATCCGCGAGGCCTGCGAGCCGCCGCAGCCGCGCGCGCGCACGGGGCTCGCGCAGGCGATCGACTTCGCCGGCCGCGTGCAGCGCAAGCACGCGATCGTGTTCGTGGTCAGCGACTTCCTCGGCGCCGACGCCGTCGACGCGCTGCGCCGGCTGGCGCAGCGGCACGACGTCATCGCCGTGCGCGTGCGCGACCCCTTCGCCGCGGGCCGCGACCGGGCCGCGGGCGACGGGGCGGCGCTGCGGGCCGCCGGGCTGCTGCACCTCGTCGATCCCGAGACCGGCGCCACGGTGCACGTCGACACCGCCAGCGCGCGCGTGCGCGCGGCGGTGCAGGCCAACTGGCGGGCCGAGCGGCAGCGGTTGCTGGAGGCCTGCCGGCGCGCCGGCGTCGACCAGCTCGACGTGCCGACCTAAGGCTCGGTCGCCGATCCGCTGGTGCGCTTCTTCCGCATGCGCGAAGTGCGCGGAGCGCGGCGATGAACGCCGGTGGCAGTCGTCGCACAGCGCGCGCCGCCGCCCACGCCGCCGCCAACGCCGCCGTCGTCGCGCTGCTGCCGCTGCTCGCCGGCTGCGGGCCGACGCCGCCGTGGACCGAGGAGCCGGCGGCGGTGGTGGCGCTGCGCCTGCAGGTGGCGCCCGAGGCGGTGGCGCCGCTGGAGCCGGTGACGCTGACCTTCGACCTGTGGACGCGCGGCGGCGCGGCGGCGGACTTCGCGCCCGAACTGCCGGCCGCGGACTGGACGGCGACGCGCCGCGACGAGCCGGCGCGGCCGCTGTTCGGCGGCAGCTGGCGGCGCACGGTGCTGCAGGCGACGCCCAAGCGCGGGCCCGGCGAACTGGCGATCCCGGCGTTCACGGCGCGGCTGCGCGAAGGCGCGGGCGAGGCGTCGTCGCCGGCGGCGGCGGTCACCGTGCGCAGCGTGCTCGCGCCCGACGACGACGCGATCGAAGCGCCGGGCGAACCGTTCCCGACGCCGCCGCCGCGGTGGCCGTGGTTGCTGGCCGGCGGCGCGCTGGCGCTGCTCGGCGGCCTCGCGCTGGCCGCCAACCGCCGCCGCCGCGTGCCGACGCTGGCCATCGCGCCGACGCCGCCGCACGTGCGCGCGCTGCGCGAGCTCGAACGCCTGCGCCAGCGCCCGCGCACGACCCCGGCCGAGGTGGCGGCGTTCTACGTCGGCGTCTCGCAGGTGCTGCGCGACTACCTGGAGGAGCGCTTCGGCCTGCGCGCGCCCGAGCGCACCACCGAGGAGTTCCTGCGCGACCTCGAAGGCGGCGACGCGCTCGCCAAGGCGCACCGCGCCGATCTGGAGGCGTTCTTGTCGCAGTGCGACCTCGTCAAGTTCGCCGCCGTGGTGCCGAGCGAGCGCGACCACGAGGTCGCGTGGCACCTCGCGGCGGCGTTCGTCGAAGCGACCCGCGGCGACCGCACGGTGCAGTCGCCACCGCTGCCGCCAGCCCGCTCCCCGGAGGACCGGCGATGAACTGGCTCGGCCTCGACGGCCTGCAGTTGCTGGACCCGTGGTTCCTGCTGTTCGCGCCGGCAGCGGTGCTGGCGGCGCTGTGGCGGGCGCGCACGCCGCCGGCGGCCTTGCCGACCGCCGCCGCGGCGCTGTTCGCCGGCGTGCGGCCGTCGTGGCGCGTGCGCCTGCGCCGCTTGCCGCTCGCGCTGTCGGCGCTCGCCGCCTGCTGCCTCGCCGTCGCGCGGGCGCGGCCGGTGCAGCGCGACGTGCTGCCGCTGCGCGAGCAGGGCATCGACATCGTGCTCGCGGTCGACGCCAGCTCGTCGATGAACATCGCCGACATGGACGCGACGCGGAAGACGCGCCGCATGGACGCCGCGCGCGAGCGCGCCCGCGAGTTCGCCGCGGCGCGGCGCCGCGACCGCGTCGGCGCGGTGTCGTTCGCGCGCTACGCCGAGCTGCGCTGCCCGCTGACGCTCGACGAGACGGCGCTCGACGCGTTCCTGGGCGTGTTCGACACCGTGCCCGAGGGCAGCGAACTCGACGGCACCGCGATCGGCACCGCCGTCGCCAAGGCCGTGCAGGTGCTGCAGAAGAGCGACGCCAATTCGAAGGTCGTCGTGCTGCTGACCGACGGCGAGAACACCGTGCACGACATCGAGCCGGCGACCGCCGCCAAGCTGGCCAAGGACGCCGGGCTGCGCGTGCACACGATCGGCCTCGGCAACGGCACGCCGACGCCGTTCGGCTTCCAGCCGCTCGACTTCCGCGAACTGCGGCAGATCGCCGAGACGACCGGCGGCCGCTTCTTCCAGCCGCGCAACGCGCAGGACCTCGCCGAGGTGTACGCCCAGATCGACGCGCTGGAGACGGTCGAGCTCGCCGACCCGCGCTACCGCACCGTCGACTGCTTCGAGTGGCCGCTCGCGGCCGGGCTGGCGACGCTGCTGCTGGCGCTGCTGCTCGACGCGCTGTTGCTGCGGAGGGCGCCGTGAACGACTTCGTCTGGACGCGCCCGGGCCTGTGGCCGCTGCTGCTGGCGCTGCCGGTAGTCGCCGCGGCGCTGTGGGCGGTGTTCGACCGCACGCGCGCGGCAGCGGCGCGCTACGGCGCCGTGCCGACGACGAAGGCGCCGTCGCCGCTGGTGCGCGCGCTGCGCACGACCGCGCTGCTCGGCTTGGCGCTGGTGGCGTGGATGGACCCGCGCTGGGGCGACGAGCCGGTGCAGGTCGAGCGCCGCGGCCTCGACCTGATCTTCTGCCTCGACGCGTCGCGCTCGATGCTGGCGCGCGACATGCAGCCCGACCGGCTGCAGCGGGCGCGCCAGGACGTGCGCGCCGTGCTGCCGCTGCTGCAGGGCGGCGACCGCGCCGGCCTCGTCGTGTTCGCCGGCGCGGCGCGCACGTGGGTGCCGCTGACGCACGACATGGACAGCTTCCGCGCGCTGCTCGACGAGGTCGACACCGAGGCGATCAAGACCGGCGGCACCGACCTCGCCGCGGCGTTGCGCAAGGCGCGCGAACTCGCCGACCCGCAGAACGCGCGCACCACCGTCGTCGTGCTGTTGACCGACGGCGAGGACCTCGCCGGCGCCGGCCGGCAGGCTGCGCGCGAACTGGCCGACCAGGGCCTCGTCGTGCACGCCGTCGGCTACGGCAGCGCCTACGGCAGCAAGATCACGGTCGCGGCCGGCGGCGGAGAGGCCTTCCTCAAGGACACGGCCGGCGCCGAGGTCGTCTCCAAGATGGACCCCGACAGCCTGCGCGAACTGGCGGCGGCGACCGGCGGCGAGTTCCTGCGCGCCGAGGCGATGGCGCTGCCGCTGAACCAGCTGCACCAGGGCCGCCTGCAGCCGATGCAGAAGCGCTCGTACGACGCCGGCGAGGAGACCGGCAAGCGCACCCGCTACCAGTGGGCGCTGTTGCCGCTGCTCGTCCTGCTACTGTGGGAGATCGCGATGGCCGGAGGCCGATGCCGATGAAGTCGATCGTGTTGGCGACGCTGCTCGCACTGCTGCCGGGCGGCGAGCGCGAGCGGGGGCTGCAGCTCTACCGCGACGGGCGCTTCGCCGAGGCCGCGGCGGCGTTCCGCGCCGCCGTCGCCGAGGACGGCGACTCCGCCGAGCTGCAGTGGAACCTCGCGCTCGCCAGTTGGCGCGCCGGCGACCTCGCGGCCGCCGAGACCGCCGCCGAGAAGTACGCCGCGTTGGCCAAGGACGCGCAGCCGGCGCTGCATGCCGGCTTGCTCGGCGCCGTGCGCCACGGCGAGGCGCAGGCGCTCAGTGCGCAGGCCGATGCCGCCGAAGCCGCCGCCGGCGCCGGCCAACCCCCGGCCGGCGGGGCCGCAGCCACCGATCCGCTGCCGCTGCTGCAGCAGGCCAAGGCCAAGGCCGAGGCCGCGCGCGACCACTTCGCCCGCGGCGCCGCCGCGGCGCCGTCGCCCGAATTGCAGCGCAACTTCGAGCGCAGCCTGCGCACGATCGCCGCGCTCGAGCGCCGCATCGAGGAGCTGCAGAAGCAGCGCGAGCAGCAGCCGAAGTCCGACGACCAGAAGCCGGGCGACCAGCCGAAGGACGACAAGCAGGACGAGAAGAAGGACGACAAGCAGGACGGCAGCAAGCCGGACGACAAGCGGCAGCAGGACCAGAAGCAGCAGCCGGACCAGCAGCAGGACGGCAAGCAGGGCGAGCCGCAGCCCAAGGCCGACGAGCCGAAGCCCGGCGAGCAGAAACCCGGCGAGCAGCCGCCGCCGCCGCAGCAGGGCGACGGCAAGGAACCGCCCGAGCCGCAGGCCCAGCAGGGCGAGCAGAAGCCGCAGGACGGCAAGCAGGGCGAGCCGCAGCCGGAGCCCAAACCCGGCGAGCAGCAGCCGCCGCCGAGCGAACCGAAGCCGGCGACGCCGCGCCAGGACGCCCCGGGCGAAGCGGCCGACGGCCGCGAACTGACCCCCGAGCAGGCGCAGCGGCTGCTGGAGCAACTGCGCGACCTCGACGACAAGCTGCGCGCCAGCCGCGCGCGCAGCAAGTCCGGCCGCCGGCCGGTGGAGCGCGACTGGTGAGTCCGCACCGGCCCCGCTTCGCCGCGTTCACCGCCGTGCTCGCCGCCGCGCTCGCGCTCGCCAGCGCGTCGGCGCAGGAGCAACTCGTCGTCGTCGGTCCCGATCCGGCGACGGTGCGGCTCGGCGACAGCACGCGCGCCGAGATCCGCATCGTCGACCCCAAGGGCACGCCGCGCGAACTCGCGCTGCCGCAGGTCGACGGCCTCGCCATCCAGGCCTTCGGGCCGGCGCGCCAGTTGGAGCAGCGCTGGGACGGCCAGTCGATGGTGCGCCGCGAGACGATCAGCTGGCAGCTGGAACTGCGGCCGCTGCGCGAAGGGTCCTTCGTCGTGCCGTCGTTCGCGGCGTGGACCGGCAGCCGCGAGCAGCGCGTGCGCGAACTGCGGCTGGAAGCGCGCAAGGACCTGCTCGGCGAGGAACTCGGCTGGGTCGACGTGCAGGCCGAGCCGCTGCGCGTCTACGTGCACGAGCCGATCCGCGTGCGCCTGCAGTTCGGCGTGCAGCAGGGGCTGCGGCTGGTGCAGGGCCGCGCCAACAACGGCCAGGGCTACTACGACGTCGAACTGCAGGCCGGCTGGCTCGATGCCTTCCCGGGCGGCGAACCGATCGCGACGCCGGCGCCGAGCGGCAACACCGCGCTGGTCGTGCGCGGCGGCAACTCGCTGGTCCCGGTCGCGTTCGAGCCCGACCACCAGCGCGCCGGTGGCCGCTGGCTGTGCTTCACCGCCGAGCGCGCGTTCCTGCCGACCCGCGTCGGCAAGCTGGAGCTGACGGCGCCGACGCTGCGGTTCCACGTCGTGCGCCGCGAGGGCAGCCGCGACCTGTTCGGGTTGCAGCGCGGCGGCCAGACCGAGCAGTACTACGCCTATGGCAAGCCGGTGGCGATCGAGGTGTTGCCGATCCCCGAGCAGGGCCGGCCGACGCCGTTCTTCGGCGCGGTGGGGCGCTTTGGCGTCGAGGCCGCGATCGACCGCGACAGCGTGCAGGTCGGCGACTCGCTCAAGCTGACGCTGACCGTGCGCGGCAAGGGCAACCTGGAGTTCCTGCGGCTGCCCGCGCTCGACGCGCTCGACGGCTTCCACAAGCTCGGTCAAGCCGAAGCGCGCCGCGACGCCGAGAAGGTCGTGGTCACCTACGACCTCGCGCCGCTGTCGACGGCGGTGACGGCGGTGCCGCCGATCGCGTGGAACTACTTCGACACCACGCCGGGCGTCGAGGCGTTCGTCAGCACCGCGACGACGGCGATCTCGCTGCAGGTGCGGCCGCTGCCCAACGGCGAGACGCTGGCGCCGCTGCGCAGCGAAGCCAGCAAGGCCGTGCTGCCGGGCGTCGACGACGTCTTCGACCTGCCGGCGCTCGACGGCGCGCCCGCCGTGTACGCGCCGCCCGCGCGGTGGCTGGCGGCCGTCGCGCTCGTGGCGCCGTGGCTCGGCGCGTTCGGCGCCGCGGCGCTGCTCGCCGCCCGCCGCCGCCGCGCCGGCGACGTCCTCGGCCAGCGCGCGCGCGCCGCCCGGCGCAACCTCGACGCCGCGCTGCAGGCCGGCGAGGACCCGCTCGCCGCGCTGGCGCAGTACCTCGGCGATCGCCTCGGCGTCGCCGCCGCCGCGATCATCGCGCCGGACCTGCGCGACCGGCTGCGCGCCGCCGGCCTCGCCGACGACCTCATCGCCGCGGTCGTCGCCGCGGTCGAGCAGGGCACCGCCGCGCGCTTCGGCGGCGGCGCGCCGCTCGCCGCCGATGCGGTGCGGGCGCTGGCGTCGCGGCTCGAACCGCAGCGGCTGCAGCGCCTGGGCCACGCGCTGGCGCCGCTGCTGGCGCTCGCGCTGCTGGCGGGGGGCTCGGCGCGCAGCAGAAGGCCGACGCGCCGCCCGCTGCCGGCGACCCGGTGGCGCTCTACCGCGCTGGTGACTTCCGCGCCGCCGCCGCCGCGTTCGGCGAACGCTACGCCGCGACGGGGGACCGGCGGTTGTTGCGGGCGCAGGGCAACTGCTGGTACCGGCTCGGCGACCTGCCGCGGGCACTGTGGGCGTACGAGTCGGCGCTGCGGGCGCTGCCGCGCGACGCCGAACTGCGCGCCAACGCCGACCTCGTCGCCGCGCGCCTGCAGCTCGACGCCGGCGACCAGGGCCTGATCGCGCAAGTCGCGGCGCTGCGCGCGCGGCTGACGGCGGGGGAGCAGGTGCTCGCCGCCGCGCTGCTGCTGGCGCTCGCCGCCGGCTGCTGCGCCTTCGGCTGGCGCCGCGTCGGCCTGCGCTGGCTCGCGCTGCTGGCCGCCGGTCCCGGTGTCTGGCTCGCGCTCGATGCGCTGGTCGTCGCCCCGGGCCGGCCGCCGGTGGCGATCGCGCTGCAGCAGCTCGCGCTCGTCTCCGAGCCGCGCGCCGGCCTCGAACCGGTGGCGACGGTGCGCGCGGGCGTGCGCGTCGACCTGCTCGGCGGCGACGCTGGCAGCTACGTGCGCGTGCGCGCGGGCGACCGCGTCGGCTTCGCGCCGCGCGAGCACGTTGCGGTCGTCGACTGAGCGGCGAACAGCCGCTCGTCGGCGCGGCACGATCGCACTACCCTGGTGAAATGGTGCGTCGTTGGCTCGCGCTCGTCCCCGTCGCCGCCGGCGTCCTGCCGGCGCAGAACCAGGTCCTCGACGTCGTCGACGGCGAGACGCTGTACCGCGGCGGGTGGCTGGTCAGCACCAGCATCGACCTCGACCGCGAGGAGTCGCTGTGGGCGGGCAACCGCCGCGTCGACGACCCGGACGCGCAGCACCGCACGCGCGCGACCACGACGACCGGTGTGCAGTACGGCCTGCGGCACGACCTGCAGATCGGTTTCGCCGTCCCCTACGTCAACGACGACTACGCCTCGAACGACGGCGACTCGCGCACCGAGGGCCTCGGCGACGTCGAGCTGCTGGCGAAGTGGCGCTTCCACCGCTGGGACGCGCCGCGCGTGGCGATCAACACCGCGCTGATCACCTCGCTGTCGCTGCCGACCGGCGCCAATGACGAGACGGCGCGCGGCGTCGAGCTGACGCCCGAGCGGCAGCCCGGCAGCGGCGGCCTCGATCCGGCGATCGGTCTCGCGATCACGCCCGAACCCGGCCGGTGGCGCTTCAACGCCGCGATCCTGCGGCAGCTGCGCAACGACACCGACGACGACGGCGACCGCCTCGGCTCGTCGTGGTTCGCCGAGGTCGCGGTCGGCAACCGGTTCTGGCTGGAGCCCTACCCGGGGCCGTTCATGCGCCTCGACGTGTTCGCGCACTGGTACGACGAGGCGCGCGATCGCCAGGACGGCGCCGTGCTCGCCGGCACCGGCACCGAGCGCCTCGCCGTCGGCGGCACGTGGGCGTTCCGGCCGCGGCCGTCGCTCGACTTCCAACTCACCGGCGAGTGCGTCGTCTGGCGCGACGCCAACGGGGACCTCACGCCGGGCAACGGCCAGCTCGACGACAGCTGGTCGCTGCAGTTCGCCATCGGCTATCGTTTCTGACCGTCGCCATCGACTTGCCCATGAAGCCAACGCTGTTGTCCGCGTTCCTCGCCGCCCTGGCGTTCGCCGCCTGCCTGCCGCCCGGCGTCGATGTCCAGCCCGCCCCGACCGACTTCGCGTTCGTCGAGATCCAGCTGCAGGGTTGAACTTGAAACGAGGAACTGCTGGGCCTCCAGCAGTTCTTCGAGAGCCGGTTCGGCTCCACCCCCCAGATCGACCTCGATCGCCAGATCTGCCGCGTCCGCATCGAGCGGCCGCTGCCGCTCGACCTCCGCGCCATCGCGCGCGGCGTGATCGAGAACAACATGGGCCTCGGCGGCCTCGAAGTGCGCGTCCGCGGCGAACTCGCCGACGGCGTCGCCACGCTCGCCGAGACCGGCCAGAAGGTGCCGGTCGCCGGCGGGCCGGCGCGCTCGACCGCGACGTGGCTGTGGCTCGACGCCAAGGACTTCGGCAAGGAACTCGCCGACGCGGCGACGTGGCTGCGCGAGACGCCGCTGCCGGTGCCCGGGCCCTGAGGCCGGCCCGCGCCTCAGCCCAGCATCTTCTTGGCGCGCAGCCCGGTCAGCGCCAGCACGGCGCCGATCACCAGGAACACGCCGGCGACGAGCCAGCGCAGCAGCCACTCGTTCCACAGCAGCAGCAGGCCGAAGCCGATCGAGGCGGCGCCGAGCAGCAGCAGCAGGGTCGGCAGTTGCGTGGGGATGGGGGGCATGCCGGGCATGCCGCGGTTCAGCTTGATGTCCATCAGGCGAGCGTTCGACGGTAGATGCGGTAGCGGCGATAGGTCTTGAAGCCCATCGTCTCCAGCGGCCCGATCATGTCGCGGTTGTCCTCGAGGATCCAACTGGCCTCGCAGGCGTTGAAGCCCGCCGCCTCGCCGTGCGTGGTGACGCGGTGCATCAGCAGCATGTCGACGCCGGTGCGGCGGAACTCGGGGATGACGCCGAGCGTGAGCACCCGGATCGTGTGCGTGCGCTTCAACGCCTGCAGGAACTTCCACCAGCCGAACGGGAACAACCGGCCGCCGCAGGCCTTGGCCGCGACGTTGGTGTCGGGCACCGCGAGCGCGAAGGCCACCGGTTTGCCGGCCGCCTCGGCGATGTGCAGCAGCGACGGGTGGGCGACCTTCTTCAGGTCCTTGGCCTGGGCCAGGAACTCGTCGCGCGGCATCGGCACGAAGCCCCAGTTGCGCTCCCAGATGCGCTCGTAGAGGTCCCACAGCACGTCGCACTCGGCGTCGAAGCGGGCCATGTCGACGTTGCGCAGCGTGATCTGCGAGCGCCGCTGCAGGTGCTCGGCGATGCGGCCGATGCGCTTGCGGTCGAGGTCGGCGCTGGTGCCCCACAGCGCGACGAGGTCCTTGGCCTTCTCGAGGCCCGCGGCCGCCAGCCAGTCGGCGTAGTGCGGCGGGTTGTGCGGCATCATCATCACCGGCGGGCCGCCGCCGTCGTCGATGCGCAGGCCGCAGCGGTTGTTGGTCGACAGGTCGACCGGCCCGCGCAGCTCCGTCGCGCCCCGCTCGCGGCACCACGTCGCGGCGTGCTCGACCAGCGCCTGCGCCGTCGCCGCGTCGGCGGCCTCGAAGTGGCCGAAGAAGCCGACGCGGTCGCCGTGGAACTCGTCGTGCAGCCGGTCGCGGCAGACGCTGACGCGGCCGACGCAGTCGGTGCCGCGCCACGCCGAGAAGAAGCCGACCTCGGCGTGGGCGAAGAACGGGTTCTTGCGCGGGTCGAGCTGCCAGGCCTCGGCGAACGTCACCGGCGGCACGTAGTCCGGATCGCCTTGGTAGAAGCGGCGCTGCAGGTCGAGGAAACGCCGCGGCGCGCGCTCGCTGCGGATGGCGACCGCGGCGCGCGCCTCTGTTGCGGGGGCGGGCATCCTGTTAGAGGTTAGAGGATGCATCCGACCGCTGCCATGAAGCGGGTCCGCCCCGCCGTGTTCGCCCTCGCGTTGGCCGCGTGCGCCACCGCGCCCGCGCGCTACGAGCCGGGCACGCCGACGGCCGAGCAGACGGCGAAGCTCAAGGCGGCCGAGGCGGCCTACCGCGCCGGCGCGCCGGACTACCCTGCGCAGCGCGACGCCATCGCGCGCGATCCGGTGGCCGCGGCGTGGCTCGCGCGCATGTTCGTGCGCGAGGTGTTCACCGCCCGCGAGGGCCGGCCGCTCGGCGAGGACGACGAGCTGCTGCGCGCCGCCGCCGGCATCGAGGATCCGGTGGTGGCGCGCGCGATCGCCGAACTGCGCGCGCTCGGCGCCGTCGCCGTGCCGGTGCTCGTCGGCGACCTGCTGCAGCACGAACAGCCGCAGCCGCGCGAGCTCGGCATCGAACTGCTCGGCGCGATCGGCGAGCCGGCGCGCCCGGCGCTGGTGACGTTGTTGCGCGAGGCCCCGGAGAAGCAGCGCCGCGCTGCCGCGCGCGCGCTCGGCCGCATCGGCATCGACGCCGAGGTGTACGCCGCGCTCACGGCGATGGCCCGCGAGCCCGACTTCACCGTGCGGGCCGACGCCCTGCGCAGCCTGCGCGGCGGCGGCGCGCCGGCGCAGGCCTTCCTGATCGAGCGGCTGCGCGCCGACGACGATCCGTACGTGCGCCGCGTCGCGGCCGAGACGCTGGTCGCGTTCCCGACCACGGCGGTCGCCAACGCGCTGGTCGACCACCTCGAGCGCTGCGAGCGCGACGGCGACCGCGCGAATGCCCGCGCCGCCCAGCGCGCGCTGTGCACGATGGCCGGCGTGCGCGCCGCGCGGCCCGCCGAGCAGTGGCGGCAGTGGGCCGCGGGCGTCGACGCCCGCGCCGCCGCCAAGCCCGCGGCGAAGGCCGCCGACGCGCCCCGCTGACCTGCCAACCTCCGCATCCTGCCATGGCCGAAGACTGGAAGATCCAACGCGACCGCACCGCGTGCGTGCGCCCAGGTTGCCCGCTGCCGACGAGCCGGTCCTACTACGCGGTGCTGCAGTGGCCGGCGTGCGTGCGCACCGACATGTGCGACGCCTGCTTCCAGGACCACGAGCGCCGCTGCCCCGAAGGGCAACCGCCGATCTTCTGGCGGGCACTGCGCAAGTCGTCGGGCAGCAAGGAGCCGACGCTCGACCTCAACTCGCTGCGCGCGCTGTTCGATCGCCTCGCCGACGTGGCGGACGACCGCGCCCGCGCCCTGCGCTACTTCTGCGCGCTGCTGCTGCTGCGCAAGCGCGTGCTGCGCATGGTGCCACCGCGCAACGCCGAACAGGAGCGCGCCGACCTCGTGCTCGGCGATCCCAAGAACAAGGAAGCCCCGCCGATCGCGCTGTTCGCCCCGGCGATCGACCTCAGCGACCTCGGCGCGCTGAAGGAAGAGCTCATGGCGGCGATTGGCGAGGGCAACACGCCGCCGCCCACCGGACCTGCCGAAGCGGGCCAGCCAGCACCCTGACGGGCGCTGGCGCGTGGCTGCGCGCCGTGGCGGCGGTTCGCGCGCTCAGTTCCAGGTCACGTCCCAGGTCAGCGCCTCGCCGGGCTCGCGCGCCGTCGCCACCGGGATGCTGAGCCAGGCGCGGCGGCCGTCGCGGCCGGCTTCGACGCCGCGTGCGCTCGGCAGCACGCTGCTGCCGACGGCGGCGGCGGGCAGTTCGATCTCCAGCCGCAGCACGTCGCCCACTTCGGTGGTCTTGCGGCTCGTGTCGACCACGGTGGCGAGCTGCTCGCGCGCCGACTTGTCCGGCGCGAGCGCGACGACCCAGCCGGCGGTGGCGGTGCGCTGGATGCGCACGGTCAGCTTGTTGGCGTCCATCCGCGGCACGAACTGCAGCGCGTCGTCGCCAAACCGCAGGTCGGCGAGCTTCGCCACCGTGCCCTGGGTGTGCACCAGCGCCGCCCGCAGGCCCCACTGAACGCCCTTGGCGACGGCTTCGGCGGGGCTCGGCGTCGGCGACGCCACCAGCGCCCGGGCCGTGAGGTCGGCCGAGCCGTCCGGCTGCAAGCGCAGGTGCAGGCCGACGATCTCGTTGCCCGAGCAGGCAGCGAAGCAGGGGAGCAGCCAGAGAAGGAAACGGGTCTTGGGCATGGTCGGCGGCGGTGGGTCGGGGTGGTTGGCGCGGTCGCGAAGAAATTCTGCGGCGGCGGGGCGCAAACGGGGGCCACACGGACTCGGGGGCCGGGTGGCGGCGAGCCCCAAGCGCCTGTGGTTGGATGCGGCGGATCAGCTTACTTTGTGGTTCTGCGTGGTTCCAGCGGGGCAGAACTTGGTTGACACGTGGTT
Organism: Planctomycetota bacterium; assembly: GCA_046306335.1. GTDB lineage: Bacteria > Planctomycetota > UBA1135 > UBA1135 > UBA2386 > UBA2386. The sequence goes on along the minus strand of JBKDXM010000103.1, from coordinate 12,183 downwards.
TAGCGGGGATACGGTGTGGGACGACATGGGGGGTGTAGCGCCCCACGCCGCAGCGAGATGGTCAACTACTACGGCAGCTCCGAACACACCCTGGACGACAAGGGTCGGCTCGTGCTGCCCGGCCGCGTCCTGGATGCGGTCGCGAAGGTCGATTGGAAGTTCCATCTGACGGCTGGGCTGGATCGCTGCCTCCTCCTGCACGACGCCAAGGGATTCCAAGAACTCGTCCAGCGCATTGGCGGGGCGGTGCCGGGCAGCCGAGCCCACCGCGCCCTGTGCCGACGGTTCCTGGGGCACTCCGTGGAGGTCGAGCCTGACGGCAACCGGCGCATTCGCATCCCGGAGCCGTTGCTCAAGTACGCGGGGCTCGCAGCGAGCCAGGCAGTGGTTCTCGTAGGCACCGGCCGGGTCACGGAGATCTGGGCGCCGGCCAACCTCGAGACCGCCCTGGCCGAGGCGACCACCGACGAAGAGACGCTCTTTGCAAGTCTGGTCAGTCCTGACAAGCCGTCTGCGGGCATGGACAGGACCTGAACGTCGCGCATTCGTGCTGGCGCGCCCTGCGTAGGGGCGTGTGTCCGGTTGCTGCTGTCGGGTGGTCAAGGGAAGTGGCACGTGGACGAACCGAGCACGGAGGTTAGCGGTGACGGGCGGCGGGGGAACGGTCAACCCCTCCATCGCCCGGTGCTGCTGCGGGAGGTCGTCGACCTCCTGGCGCTGCGCGAAGGTCTGGTCGTCGTCGATGGCACGGTCGGGGCCGGTGGGCACGCTCGGGCGATCGTGCCGCACATCGGTCCGACCGGGATCCTGGTGGGGCTGGACCGCGACAGCGAGATCCTGGGACCCGCGCGGGCGGCCTTGGCGGAGGCCACGGCCGCCGGCGCCGGGCCCAGGATCTCGCTGCACCACTGTGCGCATTCCCGGATGCACGAAGCGTTGGCGTCGATCGGTCAGTCGCGCTGCGATCGTGTGCTGCTCGATCTGGGGGTGAGCTCCATGCAACTCGACCGTCCGGATCGTGGGTTCTCGTTCATGGCCGATGGGCCTTTGGACATGCGGATGGACGCGTCGGCGCCGGACTCGGCTGCCGACTGGCTCGCCGTCGTCGGCGAGCGCGAGCTGGCGGACGTGATCTACCAGCTCGGCGAAGAGCGCCACAGCCGCCGCATCGCCCGCGCCATCTGCGACGCGCGTCGACGCGCGCCGATCACGCGCACCGGCCAGCTGGCCGAGATCGTGCGCGGCGCGCTGCCGGCGGCGGCGCGGCACGGCCGCATCCACCCGGCGACGCGGACCTTCCAGGCGATCCGCATGCACGTCAACGACGAGCTCGGCGAGCTGCGCCGCGGCCTCGACGCCGCGCGCGCCTGCCTGCGCCCGGGCGGTCGCCTGTGCGTGATCACCTTCCATTCGCTCGAGGACCGGATCGTCAAGCACTACCTGCGCGAGCACTTCGAGGTGGTGACGAAGAAGCCGGTCGTCGGCATGCCCGACGAGATCGCCGAGAACCCGCGGGCCCGCAGCGCCAAGTTGCGCTGCGGCATCCGCCTGGAGGACGCCGCATGAGATGGATGCTTGCAGGTCTGATGTTCGCGCTGGCCGTCGGGCTGGCGATCGGCACGGCGGCGCTGCGGGCGGAGAACGCGCGCAGCCGCCGGTCGGTCGAGCGCGAGTACCGCGCCGTGTGGGACCGGGTTGTCGAGCTCAAGCGGCTCACCATCGAGAAGCTCGCCGAGGCTTCGCCCGAGCGGCTGGCCCAGGCGCACCGTGCGCACCTGCGCGCCGAGCTGTCGCGCCAGGAGGCGCGCGCGCGATGAACGCTGTCGGCATCACGGCCGGCGAGCGGGCACGACTGCGCATCTTCTTCGGCGCGTTCGGCGCCACCGCCTTGTTCCTGTCCGGCTGGCTGGCGTACGTGCAGGTCGCGCAGGCCGGCAGCATCCCGCGCAAGGGGCGGGCGCCGCTGCCGCTCAGCACGTCGACCGCCGACGCCCAGGGCCAGCGCCGCGAGCGCGTGCCGTCCCCGCGCGGCGCCATCGTCGACCGGCGCGGCAACCTGCTCGCGGTCGACTGTGAGTCGTACGAAGTGCGCGCCGACATCGTCGTGCCGCACTATGCGCGCGTCGAAGCCAACGCCTACCGCGCGTGGCTCGCGCGCCTCGTCGACTCGTTCTCGCTGGCGCTCGTCGCCGATCCCGGGCTGGCCGACCGCGCCGACGCGCGCCGTCGCCACGTCGAGCGCATCGCGACGGCGCTGCATCGCGAGCTGAAGACCGGCGCGCTGCCGCCGGCGGGCAAGATCCCCAAGGGGCACCCGGTGCGCGCCGACGTCCTGATCGCCAGCCGTGTCGACGCGCTGCCGGCGATCGAGGCGCTGCGTCGGCTCGCCACGGAGAAGTGGCTGGAGACCGTCAACGTGCACTTCCTGCGCGGCTACGACCGCGCCTATCCCGAGCGCGACCTCACCTACGGACTCGTCGGCCACACCGAGACGAGCTGGGTCGGCACCGGTGCCGACGCCGTGCTGACGACGCGCGGCGTCTCGGGCCTGGAGACGCTGCCGGAACTGCAGCCGGCGCCGGGCACGACGCGGGCCTTCCTCGCCGACGGCAAGCGCAACCCGTACTTCCTGGCGCCGCTCGACGACGCGCCGAAGCCGCTCGTGCTGCACTCGACGGTCGACCTCGACCTGCAGCGCATCGCCGTCAAGGAACTGTCGGCGGTGGCCGAAGCCGGCGCGCGCGAGGGCAAGGTGACGATCCCGAAGTGGGGGGCGATGGTGCTCGTCGAACTGGCGACGGGCGACGTCCTGGCGGCGGCGTCGTGGCACCGCGACGCCCGCAACCCGACGACGGCGCAGTTCACGCCGTCCCAGAGCCTCTACGAGCCGGGCTCGGTGGTGAAGCCGCTGGTGCTCGCCTACGCCCACGAGGCCGGCAAGCTCGACTGGGGGGCGCAGTTCGACTGCGCGCCGGGCAGCGCCGACTACCGCGAGCGCATCGCCAACCTCGGCCGTCGCAAGCCCGTGCGCGACGACCACGATTGCCATGTGCTCGACGCCCGCGGCATCGTCGTCAACAGCTCGAACATCGGCGCTGCGTACGTCGGCCTGATGCTGGAGCGCGAGGAGTGGGAGGACTACATGGCGTGCTTCGGCTTCGGCCGCAAGCTCGGCTGGACCCTCCCGCACAGCGTCGGCGGCACCAACAAGCGCTCGTTCGCCCGCGACATCCCGCTGCGGTCGTTCAAGGCCAACAGCGTGATCTCGTTCAGCTTCGGCTACGAGCTGCAGGTCAACACGATGCAGCTGGCGCGGGCCTACCTGCGGCTGTTCCGCGGCCGCGACGCCGAAGTGCGGCTCGTGCGCGGCGCCACGGTCGGCGGCGCGTGGCAGCCGGCGCCGTCGGCGATCGGCGGCCGGACCTTCCGGCCCGCGGTCGTCGACGCCGTGCGCGCCGCGATGGCGGACGTCGTCAGCGCCGACCCGCACGCGACCGGCGTGCACATGCACAGGAACATGTTGAAGGAGTTGGGGATCGATCTGCACGGCGTCGTCGGTGGCAAGACCGGTACGGCGGACAGCACGATCGGCATTCCCGGCCGCGGTCGCGTGAACGTGCGCAACGCGAGCTTCGTCGGCTTCCTGCCGGCGGACGCGCCGCGCTGGCTCGCGGTGTGCGTGCTGCAGAAGGACGATAGTGCGCGGTTCTATGGCGGCAGCTATGCTGCTCCGCCGGTGGTTCGCCTGCTGCTCCAGTGCCAGCAACTGGAGGAGCGGCGGCTGCTGCGCCAGGAATCGCAGGACGAACCGAGCGGTCAGGCTCGGGATGCATCTGGTTCTCCTGGCGACACAGGCTGGAGCGATGCCGCTCCAGAGAGCAACAGGTCGGGGCGGTAGATGACTGAGTTGGCCTATCCATCCGGACTGCCGTCCGGACACGGCTACGTGCGTTTGCGCGAGCTCCGCGACTGCCTGCAGCCCCGCGAGGTGCTGCGGTGGCGCGACCTCGCCGTGGACGGACTCTGCTTCGATTCCAAGGAAGCGCGCAGCGGCAACCTGTTCTTCGCCATCCGCGGCGCCAAGAACGACGGTTCGCTGTACGCCCAGCAGGCCGTCGCCAAGGGCGCGGTCGCGGTCGTCGCCGAGGAGCCGCTGGCGCTGCCGGTGCCGGTGCTCGTCGTGCCGAGCGCGCGCAAGGCGCTCGCCGACGCCGCGCGCTACTACTACCGCGATCCGTCGCGCGCGGTCTCGGTCGTCGGCGTCACCGGCACCAACGGCAAGACCACGACGGCGCACCTGATCCGCGCGTGCCTGCAGGCCGATCGCCGCCAGTGCGGGCTGCTCGGCACGATCGCCTACGAGTTCGGCGGTCGTCGCATCCCGGCGAGCAACACCACGCCCGACCCGGTGCGGCTGCAGGGCTACCTGCGCGAGATGGCCGACCGCTACGCCAGCGCGTGCGTGATGGAGGTCAGCAGCCACAGCCTCGACCAGGAGCGCGTCCGCGGCGTGCGCTTCGCGACGGCGGTGTTCACCAACCTGACGCAGGACCACCTCGACTACCACGGCACGATGGCCGCGTACGGCGACGCCAAGGCGCGCCTGTTCGAGGGGCTCGCGCCCGGCGCAACCGCGGTGCTGAACCGCGACGACCCGGCGTCGGCGCGGATGGCGGAGGCCGTGCCCGCGGGCGTGCGCATCGTCTGGTACGGGCTGTCGCCCGAGGCCGACGTGCGGGCCGAGAACCTGCAGTTGGGCCCTGACGGCACGCGCTTCACGCTCGTCATGCACAACGGCGGCGTCGAGATGTTCCTGCGCCTCGTCGGCCTGCACAACGTGCAGAACGCGCTGGCTGCGGCCGCCGCGGCGCTGTCGCTCGGCGCCAGCGAGCTGACGGTCGCGTCGGCGCTGGAGGACGCGCGCGCGGTGCCCGGCCGCCTCGAACTGGTCGAGGCCCCCGTCGGCCTCGGCGGCAAGGTCCGCACGTTCGTCGACTACGCGCACACGCCGGACGCGCTGGAGAAGGTCTGCGCCACGCTCGCCGAGGTCGCCGAGGGCCGCCTGCACGTGGTGTTCGGCTGCGGCGGCGACCGCGACCGCGGCAAGCGCGCGCCGATGGCCGCCGCCGTGGCGCGCCACGCCGACGCCGCGTACCTGACCAGCGACAATCCCCGCAGCGAGGACCCCGAGGCGATCCTCGACGAGGTCGAGAAGGGCTTCGCCGGCGCCGGCGCGATCGAGGTCCGCCGCATCGTCGACCGCGCGGAGGCGATCCGCGCCGCCATCGGCCGCGCCGCCGCCGGCGACACGGTGCTGATCGCCGGCAAGGGCCACGAGACCTACCAGGTCTTCAAGGACAGCGTCGTACCCTTCGACGACCGCCTGGAGGCCGCCCGCGCGTTGGCGGCGAGGGAGGCAGGATGGTTGCCCCGGTGAATCGCCGTTCCAAGGCTGCGCCCGCCGCCGGCCGCACGACGGCGGCGCGCGGCGCGTGGCTCACCCCGGCCGCGGTCGCCAAGGCGACCGGCGGCGAGATCCTCGCCCGCGGCGTCGCCGCCGGCGGCGTCGAACTCGACTCGCGCCGCGACTGCAGCGAACGGCTGTTCGTCGCGCTGCGCGGCGAGCGCCACGACGCGCACGCCTTCCTCGCCGACGCCGTTCGCCAGGGCGCGGTCGGTCTCGTCGTCGACCGGCCCGCGGCCGACCTGCCGGCGCTGGACCGCATCGTCGCCGGTCGCGCGCCGTTCGTCGTGCGCGTCGCCGACACCGGCAAGGCGCTGCTCGACCTCGCGGCCGAACACCGCCGCCGCATGCGCGCGAAGGTGGTCGGCGTCACCGGGTCGTGCGGCAAGACGTCGACCAAGGAGTGGCTCGGCGCGGTGCTCGCCGCCGCGATGCCGACGGTGCGCTCGCCCGGCTCGTACAACAACCACGTCGGCGTGCCGCTGACGCTGTTCGCCATCCAGCCCGACACCCGCGCCGCGGTCGTCGAGATCGGCACCAACGCCCCGGGCGAGATCGCGCAACTGACCGGCGTCGCCCGGCCCGACATCGGCATCGTCACCTGCGTCGCCGCCGCGCACCTGCAGGGCCTCGGCTCGATCGCCGGCGTCGCCAAGGAGAAGACGTCGCTGCCCGCCGGCCTGCCCGACGACGGCCTGTGCATCCTCAACGGCGACGACCCCAACTGCCGCGCCATGGCGGCCGCGACCAAGGCCGAGGTGCAGTTCTTCCGCGTCGGCGGGGCGGCGGCGAGCGGTCCGGCCGACTGGTTCGCGACCGACGTGCGTTTCCACGCGCTCGGCACGACCTTCCTGCTGCAGGGCAAGCGGCCGGTGACGCTCGCGCGCACCGGCACGCACAGCGTCTACAACGCCCTCGCGGTCATCGCCGCGGCGAGCCGGCTCGGCGTCGCCGAGGAAGTGATCCTGGCGGCGCTTTCGCGCGTGCCGCCGGCGTCGCGCCGGCTCGAGCCGAAGGTCGCCGGCGGCGTCACGGTGTTCGACGACACGTACAACATGAACCCGCAGTCCGCCGCCGCGGCGCTGCAGGCCCTCGCCGGGCTCGCCCCGGGCGGCCGGCGCATCGTCGTGTTCGGCGAGATGCGCGAGCTCGGCGACGACGGCCCGGCGCTGCACCGGCAGGTCGGCATGGAGGTCGCGCGCACGCGCCAGGACCTGCTGGTCGTCATCGGCGCCGCCGCGGCGCCGATCGCCGACGGCGCGCTCGCCGGCGGCCTGCCGGCGGCCGCCGTGCACCGCGTCGCCGACCAGGACGCCGCGCTGGCGCTGTTGCGCGCCGCGGTCCGCCCCGGCGATCGCGTGCTGTGCAAGGCCTCGAACGGCGTCCGGCTCGACCGCCTCGTCGACCGCCTCGTCGCCGACCTCGGCACGGACCTCGGCAGCCCGGCGGCGGGGGAGGTCTCGCCCGCATGATCCACTGGCTCGCCGGCTGGCTGTTCCCCGAGGACGCCGCGCGGTTGTTCGGCTACGTGTCGGTCCGCGCCGCCGGCGCCGCCGTGACCGCGTTCCTGCTCGCCATCCTGTCCGGCCCGGTCGTGATCGCATGGCTGCGCCGCCAGGGCATCGGCGAGCGCGTCGACGGCACCGGTTCACCGACGCTGGAGGACCTGCACCAGCACAAGCGCGGCACGCCGACGATGGGCGGCGTGTTCATCATCGCCGCGATCCTCGCCGCCGCCGCGCTCTGGCTGCGCTTCGACGGATCGAACCGCTTCTCGCTGCCGGGCCTCGTCCTGATCGGCGGTTTCGCCGCGGTCGGTTTCTGGGACGACTGGGTCAAGCTGCACGACACCAAGAAGCGCGGCATCAGCAAGCGGCAGAAGCAGGGCGCGCTGACGGCGATCGCCGTGCTGGTCGCGACGTGGCTCGTCGGGCCGGCCGGCCTGCAGGCGGAGATCGGCGGCCCGCACCTGTACGTGCCGTTCGTCAAGGACTTCGCCGTCGACCTGTCCTGGGCGCTGGGCGTGCCGTTCCTGTTCCTCGCCCTGCTGGTGCTGACCGGCGCGGCCAACGCCGTCAACCTGACCGACGGCCTCGACGGCCTGGCGACCGGTTGCATCGCCTCGGCGGCGATCGCCTACGCCGTGATCACCTACGCCGTCGGCCGCGTCGACTGGGCGCAGTACCTGCTGGTGCCGCACGTCGCCGGCGCCAGCGAGATGACCGTGCTGATGGCCGCCCTGCTCGGCGGCGCGCTCGGCTTCCTGTGGTTCAACGCCGCGCCGGCGCTGGTGTTCATGGGCGACGTCGGCAGCCTCGGCCTCGGCGGCGCGCTCGGCTATGCCGCGCTCGTCAGCCGCACCGAGATCGTGCTGCTGGTGGTCGGCGGCGTGTTCGTCGCCGAGGCGCTGTCCGTCATCCTGCAGGTGGCGTCGTTCCGCCTGCGCGGCAAGCGCATCTTCCGCTGCGCGCCGCTGCACCATCACTTCCAGTTCGGCGGCATGCCGGAGACCCGCGTCGTCGTGCGTGCCTGGGTCGTCTCGGCGCTGCTCGCCCTCTGCAGCCTCGCCCTGTTCAAGGTGCGCTGAATGACCGCCCTGCCCCTGTCCCGCCGCGACCGCGTCCTCACCGGCCACGTGCGCGAACTCGACTGGCTGATGCTGGTCGTCGTCTCGCTGTGCTGCCTCGGCGTCGTCATGGCCGTCTCGATCCGCGGCGCGCAGGCCGGCCAGTTCGGCCCGCTCGCGGTCATGCGCAGCCAGGGCATCAAGCTGCTCGCCGGCCTGCTGCTGTTCCTGCTCGCCTCGACCGTGCCGATGACGACGGTGCGCCGCTGGGCGCTGCCGTGCTTCGCCGTCGCGACCGTGGCCTGCGTGATGCCGCGCCTGCTCGGCCTCGAGGTCAAGGGCGCCTACCGGTGGATCGCGATCGGCAGCCAGACGATCCAGCCGGTCGAGGCGGCGCGCTTCTTCCTGGTGGCGTCGATGGCCTGGCTGCTGGCGCGCTCGGGCGACGCCATCCGCAGCTTCCGCGGCGGCTTCCTGCCGGCCATGGGCTGCGCCATGGCGCTGGTCGGCGCGCTGGCGGTGCAGCCGGACACCGGCAACTCGGTCATCGTCCTCGCCCTTGCTTCGGCCATGGCGGTGATCGCGGGCGTGCGCTTCCTGTACTTCATGCCGATCGGCCTCGCCGGCTTCGCCGCGTTGGCGTTCACCGCGCTGCAGCACGCCCACGTCCGCCGCCGGCTCACCAGCTTCCTCGAGCCGGAAACGAACGACCAGGTCGGGCTCGGCCTGATCGCCGTCGGCTCGGGCGGCCTGTTCGGTCGCGGCCTCGGCCAGGGCTGGATGAAGATGAACTACGTGCCCGAGGCGCACAACGACTTCGTCTTCGCGATCATCGCCGAGGAGTTCGGCTTCTGCGGCTCGCTGTTCGTGCTCGCCGCCTTCGCCACCTTCGGTTGCATGTGCTACCGGCTGATCGTGACGACGAAGGATCCATTCCTTCGCCACGTGGTCTGCGGGTACAGTCTGCTGATCTGCATGCAAGCCGCTGCGAACCTGCTCGTGGTCAGCGGGTGGGCTCCAGCGAAGGGCATCGACCTCCCGTTCGTCAGCACGGGCGGCACGAACCTCGTCTTCTGCCTCGCGGCAGTCGGCTTGATCGGCAACGCCGTCCGGAGCGACCGCTCCGGCGCGTTCGTCACGGCAGAGGAGGCGGCGTCGCGGCCATGACGACGGCGCGTCGCCGGGTTCCGGTTTCGATCTTCAACTCGCGTTCCACCAGTTCGCGCAACAAACAGTCTGGGAGGGTGTGATGGGCCAACTCGAGAAATACGGCCTCTACGTTCTGTGTCTCGTGGTCTTCCTGATCCTCGGCGTCACCATCTGGGGCGGCGACGAGGTGTCCCCGGTGCGCCGGGCGCCGGTCGCGGCGCCGATCCGCGCGGAGCACAACGCTTCGGCGTCTGACGCGCCGCGCGCCTTGGCGAGCATCGCCGAGACCATCATGCTGCAACCTGCGGCCGAGTCGTCGCGACCGGCGATCGTCGAAGCCGGCACCAACGGCCGCGTCGACAACGTCGCCGTCGTCGACGCGCCGGCGCCGGCGCCCGCGCCCGCGCCGGCGGCCGTGCCCGCGGTCTACGTCGTGCAGGATGGCGACACCTTCGGCTCGATCGCCAAGGCCAAGCTCGGCAAGGAGTCGCGCTGGACCGAGATCCAGCGGCTCAACCCGGCGGTGCAGCCGTCGAAGCTGCGCAAGGGCCAGGAGCTGAAGCTGCCGACGGCCGCCCCCGCCGAGACCAAGAAGAAGCTCGACGCGCCGCTGCCGCTGCCCGCCGACGGCACGCGCACCTACGTCGTGGCCAAGGGCGACAACTACGAGCGCATCGCCGTGAACCAGCTCGGCAGCCGCAAGCGCACCGCCGAGCTCATCGCCGCCAACCCGGGCGTGTCGCCGGAGAAGCTGCGGCCGGGCATGACCATCAAGCTGCCGAAGAAGTGACCCCATGGTGCAGCGCGTCTGCCTCGTCAGCGGCGGCACCGGCGGCCACCTGATGCCGGCGATGGTCCTCGCCCGCGCCATGCAGGCGTCGGGCCACGAGCCGGTCATGGTGACCGAAGGCCGCGACGTCGAGCGCGAACTGCTGCGCCGGCAGCTGCCCGACGTCCGCGGCGTCGAACTGCCGGCCGCCAGCCGTTCGCGCCTCGCGCTGCCGCTGTGGGTGCTGCGCGCCACCGCCGCCGCCCGCCGCATCCTGCGCGACCAGCAGGTCGACTGCGTGGTCAGCACCGGCGGTCGCCCGTCGGTGCCGGTCGCGCTGGCGGCGAAGAGCCTCGGCATGCCCGTCTACCTGCTGGAGCAGAACGCCGTCACCGGCCGCGCCAACCGTCTGCTCGCGCCGTTGGCCAAGCGCATCTACCACGGCCTGCCGTCGGACGCCGCCGCGTCGCCGCGCGCGCTCGTCACCGGCACGCCGCTGCGGCCTGGCATCGGCCGCGTCGACCGCGCGGCCGCGCGCGCCGAACTCGGCTTCGCCGCCGCCGACCGCGTCGTGCTCGTGACCGGCGGCAGCCAGGGCGCGCAGGCGCTCAACCGCACCGTGCCGGTGGCGCTCGCCGCCGCCGGCCGCAGCCTCGTGGCCGCGGGTGCTGCGCCGGGCAGCGGCGGGGCCATGCTGCGCGCCGTGCACCTCGCCGGCCTCGACCGCGACGCCGACGTGCGCACCCGCTACGCCGCGTCGGGCAGCGCCGTGCTCGCCGACGTGCGCACCGTCGCTACCGACATGGACCGTCTGTTCGCCGCCGCCGACCTCGTCGTCTGCCGCGGCGGCGGCACCACCGTCGCCGAACTCTGCGCGGTGGGGCGGCCCGCCGTGATCGTGCCGTATCCGCACCACAAGGACCGTCAGCAACTGCGCAACGCCGAAGTGCTGGCGCGCGCCGGCGCTGCCTGGATCGTCGAGGAGAGCCAGTTGACCGCCGAAGGACTCGCCGAGTTGCTGCACAGCCTGTTCGCCGAGCCCGAGCGCCTGCGCCGCATGGGCGACGCCGCCCGCGGCCTGCTGCCCGGCGACGCCGCCGGCGCGATCCTGCGCGATATGGGGCTGGCCGGCGGTGGTCTGGCCGGCGGTGGGCTCCCCGGCAGTGGGTTGGCGGCGGCCGCGGGCGTCGGCGGCGGATCGGCCGATGTGCGCTCGGGAGGCCGGGCATGATCGACGTCCTCGGCGCCGAACCCGTCGCCGTCCCCGGCGCGACCAGCGGCCTGTTCGGCGCGACCTTCGTCAGCAACCGCTTCCACTTCGTCGGCGTCGCCGGCGCCGGCGTCAGCGGCCTCGCCCGCCTGCGCGCCGGCAGCGGCTGCGTCGTCACCGGCAGCGACGGCGGCGGCGGCGTGGTGCTCGACCGGCTGGCGCACGAAGGCCTCGACGTCTGGACCGGCTGCCGTCCCGACCGCATCGCCGGCGCCGACGGCTACGTCGTGCGCAGCGCCGCCGTGCCGCCCACCGACCCCGAGGTGCAGGAGTGCGTGCGCCGCGGCTTCACCTCGCTGCTGTACGCCGAGGCCGTCGGCCGCCTGAGCGAAGGCCGGCGCACGCTGGCGATCGCCGGCACGCACGGCAAGACCACGACCACGGGCCTCACCGTCGCGGCGCTGCGCGGCGCCGGCGTCGACCCGTCGCACCTGATCGGCGGCGAGGTGCCCGAACTCGGCGGCAACGGCCGCTGGGGCCACAGCCAGGAGTTCGTCGTCGAGGCCTGCGAGTTCAACCGCAGCTTCCACAACCTGCGGCCGTTCGGCGCCGCGATCCTCAACGTCGACCACGACCACTTCGACTGCTTCCCGTCGACGACGGATCTGGTCGAGGCGTTCGCCGGCTACCTCGCGCGCGTGCGCCCGGGCGGCACGGCGCTGGTCGAGGAAGGCGTGCCGCGCGGCGTGCTCGCCGGGCTGCGCAGCGACGTGCGCATCCTCACCGTCGGCTCGGGCCTGTACTGCGACGTGCGCGCCGTCGACGTCCGCGACGACCTCGGCCGCTTCTCGTTCGTGCCGATGGTCAAGGGCCGCCGCTTTCCGCGCGTGCAGCTCGCCCTGTCGGGCCGCCACAACATGCACAACGCGCTGTTCGCGCTCGGCCTGTGCTGGATCGCCGGCGCCGACCTCGAAGGCGCCTGCCGCGGCGTCGGCGAGTTCGGCGGCGTGCGCCGGCGCTTCGAG
>JBKDXM010000102.1:0-54514 GCA_046306335.1 Planctomycetota bacterium | reverse complement strand
GATCAGCAGCCCCTGCAGACCGCGGCTCAGCGCCGCGCGGTCCTTGGCCTCGACGACGAAGTGCAGGTGGTCGTTGAGGATGGCGAAGTGCAGCAGCCGGAAGCCGAAGCGGTCCTTGCCGCGCGCGAAGTGGGTGAGCAGCGCCGCGCGCTCCTTGCGGTTGCGCAGCCGCGGTAGGTGCTGCCGCAGCTTCACGGTGACGAGCGCGGGGTGGTAGGCGGCGTGCGCAGGCCGCGTCGTCCGCGCCATCAACGGCGCAGCGCCGTTGGGCTTGCGCCCAGCGCCCACGCGCGCACCGCCGCGCTGGCGGAACGGCAACGAGCCCTGCACCGGCCGCCGCCCGGCCTTCCCCGTCGCGCCTGCCGACTTGCCCCTCGTCCGACCCGACTTGCCCATGCCGCTCCTCGCCATCGATCGCCAAGACCGAATTGTTGAATGCGCACTATTATAGCAAGGAAGGCCGCAAAGCAAGCACGCGTTCGGGAAACAGGCGGGCCGTGCGAGGGAAGTGGCGCTACTTTGCACTGCCGCGACGCAGGCGGGCCGTGCGGCAGGCTCTCATGCCATCAGGCCAGCAGGCGATCAGGCCAGCCGACGATTGGTCCATCGGTCCATGACGCCGGTCCATCACGCCATCACGCACCAAGTCACCCGCCGATGGCCGCTCCAACTTGGCCCGCCCGACGCCGCGATGGCGCCCCTTCTCCCTCCCAGGCCTTCGCAGCCGCCGCCGCTGCGGTTGGCGTCGCCACTGCGCCCGCATCGCCTCTGGCCGTGTCCAACCCGCTCCAACTCGTCCCGCTTGTCGCCGCGTATCCCGTTCCCTGCCCAACCCATCCACCCATCCACCCATCCACCCGTCCACCCCACCTCGCGTCAGCCACTCCCCCGCACCGCCCGCACCACCTGCGCGACCACGTCGCCATCCGTCGCCCGCACCACGTCCTCGCCGCCGCCACCAGCACCCGCCGCCGCGCCCATCGGCACGCCCGCACGGCGGAACGCCATCCCGCTCGGCCGCCAGCGCGTCGCCGACAGGTGCACTTCGCGCACGCCCGTCGCCGCCACCAGCGCCGCGACGTTGTCGGGCCGCACGCCAGCACCCGCCATGACCAGCAACCGGTCGCGCGCCTGCTGCACCAACGCGCGGATCGCCGAAGCGCCCGCCGGCGCGCTCGCCGCCTGCCCCGACGTCAGCACGCGCGGCACGCCGAGGTCGACGAGGGCCTCCAGCGCCGCGGCCGCATCGGCGCACAGGTCGAAGGCGCGATGGCAGGTGAACGCCGCCGCGCCGGTGGCGAGCTTCAGCTCGCGCATCCGGTCGCCGTCGATGCTGCCATCCGCGCGCAGGACGCCGCTGACGATGCCCGCCGCGCCGGCCGACCGCAGCGCAGCGACGTCGCGCAGCATCGCCGCGAACTCGCCGGCGTCGTACAGGAAGTCGCCCGCGCGCGGCCGCACCATCGCGAACACCGGCAGCGCCACCGCCGCGCGCACCTGCTCCAGCAGACCGATGCTCGGCGTCAGGCCGCCGAGTTCCAGCGCGGCGCAGAGTTCGACGCGCTGCGCGCCGGCGGCGGCGGCGGCGCGGGCGCCGGCCACCGAGTCGACGGCGACTTCGACGAGGACTTGCGCGTTGGCGGCGGCGGGCACGGCGCACTATGGTGCGCGGATGCGGGCGCAATTGCTGCACCTTTCCGGCCCCCTGCGCGGCCGGACGCTGACCTACGAGGACCCCGTCGTGGTCGTGGGCAGCGCGGCCGATTGCACCGCGGTCCTCGACGCGCCCGGCGTCGCCGCGCAGCACGCGCGCATCGAGTGGAAGCCGGACGAGTGCCACTTCCACCTCAAGCGCGCCGACGGCCAGACCTTCGTCAACGGCATCGAGGTCGACGAGGTCATCCTGGAGGACGACGACCAGGTCGAACTCGGCGTCGGCGGGCCGGTGGTGCGCTTCCGCGCCTACTGGCCGACCGGTTCGGTCTGCAAGCCGGTGCGCAAGATGCTGACCGACGCGCGCGACGTCGCCCGCGTGAGCGGCGGCGCTGCCGCCACGCAGACGCTGACGCGCGACCTGCTGACCCAGGCGACGCTGCACCTCAAGATCGGCTTCCCGATCGCGGTGATCGCCGGCGCGTTCCTCGCCGGCTGGTTCGGCGGCTGGATCGGACGTCCCGACCCGCAGGTGACCCGCGACGAACTCGACGCGATCCGGCAGCAGCAGGCGCGGCTGCAGCAGGACGCCGAGAGCGTGCGCCGCGAGGACATCGAGACGCTCCGCCAGCAGCAGCAGCGCCATCATGACGATCTCGCCAAGCTGGCGCGCGCCAACGCCGCCGTCCGCCTCATCCAGAAGGACTGGAGCCGCGGCGTCTGCCTCGTGCACGGCATCTACAAGCTGCGCATGCCCGACGGCTCGTGGTTCCAGCCGGAGGCCGAGGACTTCGAGGTCGAGTACACCGGCTCGGGCTTCCTGGCGACGCCAGCCGGGCATGTGGTCACCAACCGCCACGTGTTGGCGCCGTGGCGCGAGTCGTCGGCCGTGCAGCGCATCATCGAGCGCGGCGCGACGCCGGAGTTCACCCACTTGTCGGCGACCTTTCCCGGCCGGCCGCCGGTCGACGTGCCGCCGGCGTCGATCCGCACCCGGGACGACGACATCGACGTCGCCGTGATGCAACTGCCGGCCGCCGCCATCGAGGGCGTGCCGGTGCTGCCGATGCGCCAGGGGCCGATCGAGGCCGAGGACATGAGCGCCTTCGTCGTCGGCTATCCGACCGGCCTGACCGCGCTGCTGGCGCGCGCCGACAGCGCCGTCGTCGACAGCATCCGCGAGGGCGGCGTCAGCATGACCCAGGCGATCGAGCGCCTGGCCGCCGCCGGCCAGGTGACCCCGCTGATCACCCAGGGCGTGGTCAGCAACGTCCAGGCCCGCATGGTCGTCTACGACGCCGAGACCACGCACGGCGGCTCCGGCGGTCCGGTCTTCGGCAGCGACGGCGAGGTCATCGCGGTGAACTTCGCGATCCTGCCCGGCTTCGGCGGCGCCAACTTCGGCGTGCCGATCCACTTCGTGCGCGACCTGCTGCCGAAGTGACCGCCGCGGCGCGCCGTCGCGCCGTTCCATTTTGCCGGCCACGCCGGCATCATCCCCGCCCCGCGCGGTCGGTCACCGCGCGTCTGGAGCGGTCAGAACGCGATGGTCACGAGGTCGACGGCGGCGGCGGAACGGCAGGCGAACACGGCGCGCAGCGGGCTCGGCCCGCGCGGCCGCGGCCTCTTCGGCAGGCTGTTCGACGGCCTGCGCGGCAAGCCCGCGACGCAGAAGGAAGCGGCGACCGTCGCCATCGCCAGCGGCAAGGGCGGCACCGGCAAGTCGTTCCTGGCGACCTCGCTGGCGGTGCTGCTGCATCGCCAGGGGTTGCGCACCACGCTCGTCGACTGCGACTTCGGCATGGCGTGCGACCACCTGCTGCTCGGCGTCAAGCCGAACCTGACGCTGCAGCACCTGCTCGCCGGGCAGGCGACGCTCGACCAGGTGGTCGTGCCGACCTCGGTGGGGCCGCGGCTGCTGCCCGGCGCGTCCGGCGTGCGGCGGCTGGCCAACCCGAGCGACAAGGAACTGCTGGTGTTCGCGCGCGAACTCGGCGCCCTGGCGGCGCGCGAGGACCTGCTGCTGCTCGACTGCGGCGCCGGCATCGGCGCTGCGACCGTGCTGACGATGCTGGCCGCCGACCACGTCGTGCTGGTGACGCAGCCCGAGATCGCCGCGCTCGTCGACGCCTACGCGATGGTCAAGGCGCTGGCGCAGCTGCGCAAGGACGCGCAGTGCCACGTCGTCGTCAACCGCGCGCTGCAGCCCGGCCGCGGCGACCTCGCCTTCGAGCGGCTGACCGAGGTCGCCCGCCAGCACGTCGGCGTGCGCCTGCACTACCTCGGCGAACTCGCCGACGATCCGGCGGTGATGCAGCACCGGCTCGGCCAGCTGCCGCTCGTCGCCACCGAACCGCAGGCCGCGACCTCGCGCGCGCTCGCCGGCATCGCCGAACGGCTGCGCCAGCAGTGCGGCCTGCAGGGCCGCGAGGTCGCCGCCGACCAGGGCGTCGAGGCGCGCTTCCGCCAGCACCGGCTGTTCCTCTGACGGCGGAGCGCCGCGCGCGGCCGGCGCCCGCCGCCGCCTACTCGCGCACGCAGTTGCGGCCGGCGGCCTTGGCGCGGTAGAGCGCGTCGTCGGCTTGGCGCGTCACCTGCCCGGCGACCTCGCCGTCGTGCGGGAACACGGCCAGCCCGATCGACACCGTCGGGCTCACGGTCGCGGTGGCGTTGGTGATCGGCTCGTCGGCGACGGCCGCGCGCATGCGTTCGCCGAGCGCGAGCGCGCCCTTCTTGTCGAGGCCGGGAACGAACGCCGAGAACTCGTCGCCGCCGAAGCGGCTGACCACGCCGCCGTGCTGCTCGACGATGCGGCCGATGCGCTTGCCGACCGTCGCGATGGCGTTGGCGCCGACGAGGTGGCCGTGCGTGTCGTTCATCTTCTTCAGGCCGTCCATGTCCATCATGTAGACGGCCATCGGCCGCTGCCTGGCGCGGCACTGCGCCAGCGCCTCCTGCAGCCGGGTCTGGTAGACGCGCTGCACCGGCAGGCCGGTGAGGTCGTCGATGTTCATCATCTGGTCGACCTGCTGGTGGAACTCCTCCTCCAGTTCGTCGTGGAAGGTGAACTTCAGCACCGTCCCGCCGACCAGCACGCGGTCGCCGTCGCGCAGCCGGTGCGTCGCCACGCGCGCGTCGCCGACGATCGTGCCGTTGGTCGACTGCAGGTCGACGACCATCCACTCGCCCGAAGCGGCGCTGCGCTCGAAGCGGCAATGCGCGCTGGAGACCTGTCCGTCGCCGGGCACGACCAACTGCGCCTTGTCGGCGCGGCGGCCCATCACCAGCTGGTCTTCGTTGAGCAGGTAGCGGCGGCCGACCTGCGTGCCGCGCAGCACGACCAGCACCGGCAGGCGGCTGCCCTGGGCGCCGAGCCGCTGCGGCGCGACGTTGAACACGGTGCGGCTGTAGTCGGTTTCGTCGGGCTCGTGCATCGGGGGGCGGGCGCAGTCTACCGGCGGGCCTGCAGCCGGGAAGCGCGCCCCGGCGCCAGGGCGAACATCGCCGCCGCGCTGGCCAGCGCGCCGCCGAGGCACGTCGCCGCCTTGGTCCACTGGCCGAAGATCACCGCGCCGATGCCCGGCAGCGTCAGCCAGATCACCGCGGTGCCGAGCACGGCGCACAGCAGACCGCGGCCGAGGTCGCCGTCGGGCCGGGCGTCGGGCGCTGCGGCGGCGACCGGGCCCCAGCCCGGGCCGTCCGGCCGGATCTTGCGGAAGAACGCGACCAGTCGATGCTGCGGTTCGGCCGGCGTCAGCACGGTCGCCAGCAACCAGACCACCAGCGTGCCGCCGGCGACGATCAGCGCGGTGTACTGGCCGGGCAGGCGCTCCGCCGGCGGCAGCTTCGCCTCGTGGGTTGCCAGCCAGCCGGTGACGCCGAAGTACAGCGCCGCCGAGCCGACCATCGCGGTGATCTCGCTCCACGCGTTGATGCGCCACCAGAACCAGCGCAGGATCAGCACCGCGCCGACGCCGGCGCCGAGCGCGGCGAGCAGCGCCCACGCCGCCTGCACCGACACGCCGCGCACGATCATCAGCCATGCGGCTGCGCCGCCGAGCGCGAGCACCAGCACGGACGCGCCGCGCGAGGCGGCGACCAGCTGCGCGTCGCTCGCGCCGGGCCTGAGGAAGCGCTTGTAGACGTCGTTGACGAGGTAGCTGGCGCCCCAGTTCATCTGCGTGCTGATCGTCGACATGAACGCGGCGAAGAACGTCACCAGCAGCAGCCCGCGCAGGCCGCTCGGGGCGAGTTCGCGGATCAGCATCGGGAAGCCGACGCCCGGGTCGGTCTTGGCGTCGCCGTCGGTCGCCCACGTGCGCAGCTCCGGATGCAGCGCCAGCGCCGCGAAGGCGACGAGGATCCACGGCCACGGCCGCACGCAGTAGTGGGCGAGCTGGAAGAACAGCGTCGCCTTCACCGCGTCGCGCTCGCTGCGGCACGAGGCCATGCGCTGGACGATGTAGCCGCCGCCGCCGGGTTCGGCGCCCGGGTACCACGTCGCCCACCACTGGCCGAGCACGAGCGCCAGGAACACGCCGAACGGCATCCAGGCCGCCGTGTCGAAGTCGGGCACGAAGTCGAACAGCTGCGTGCCGCCGAAGTTCGCCTGCGCCTTCTGCTGCAGCGCCTCGACGCCGCCGACGTGGTCCACGGCGACCCACGCGAACAGCGCGCAGCCGAGCATCGCCAGCACGAACTGCACGGCGTCGGTGACGGCGACGCCCCACATGCCGGAGATGGCGCTGTAGACGCCGGTGACGCCGAGCATGGCGACGACGACCCAGAAGTCCTGCGCGCTGCCGGGCTCCAGTTCGGTGAACACCGTCTGCCGCAGCACCGAGACCATCGCCTGCGTCACCCAGCCGATGACGATCGAGTTGACCAGCACCGCCATGTAGACGGCGCGCAGGCCGCGCAGGAACGCCGCCGGCCAGCCGGCGTAGCGCAGTTCGATCAGCTCGACGTCGGTCAGCACCTCGGCGCGCCGCCACAGCTTGGCGAACACGAACACGGTCAACATCCCGCCGAACGCGAACGCCCACCAGAACCAGTTGCCGGCGAGGCCGTTCTCGGCGATCAGGCCGGTGACGGCGAGCGGCGTGTCGGCGGCGAAGGTGGTCGCCACCATCGACGTGCCGGCGATCCACCACGGCAGGTTGCGGCCGGAGACGAAGAACTCGACGAAGCTGCTGTCCGCCTTGCCCTTGAACCACAGCCCGATGCCGAGGCTCAACGCGAAGTAACCGACGAGGATGGTCCAGTCGAGGCCGCTGAGTTCCATGGCGGGGGATGTTGGCCCGGGCGGTGGCGCCGTGCCACGGCGGCGGGCGCTTTCGACGCGGGCAGCGGCGCGCGCTTGATCGCCGCCGCCGCCGCGGTAAGCGAACGGCATGGACCTCGTCGAGGTGCGCTTCGTCGGCCCGGACAAGACCGTCTTCGTGCAGCCCGGCACGACGCTGTTGGCCGCCGCCGCGCTCGCCGGCGTCGACGCGCTGACCGGCTGCACGCGCGGCATGTGCGGCACCGACGCCGTCGCCGTCGTGGCCGATCGGCCCGAAGCGCTGCACGACGCCGCCGAGCCCGAGCGCTCGACCCTCGACCGCATGGGGCTCGGCGGCGGCTGTCGCCTGCTGTGCTCCGCCAAGGTGCGCTGCGGCCGGATCGAAGTGCGCGGCGACGCCGTGCTGGCGTGAACCGCCCGGGCGCGGCCGTCAGGTCGCGCCGGCGGCCATCTGCGCCTTGTGCGGCTGGGCCGCGGCGGGCACGCTTCCGCCCGTGCCGCCCCGAACCGCCGCCGCGTCCGTCGACCGGCCGTCGCAACCATTCCGCGACGGCATCGGCTTCTTCGGCCGATTCCTGCGCAACCCGCTCCAGGTCGGCGCGGTGCTGCCGAGCAGCCGCTACCTGTCGCGCGCGCTGGTCGGCCGCCTCGACCTGCAGCCCGGCGAACTGGTCGTCGAGTTCGGCCCCGGCACCGGGCCGGCGACGGCGATCGTGCGCGAGTCGTTGCCCCCCGGCGCGCGCTACCTCGGCATCGAACTCGACAAGGGCTTCCACGGCCTGCTGACGCAGCGGTTCCCGACGCTGGAATTCGTCAATGGCTCGGCCGCGGACCTGCGGCAGATCCTCGCCGACCGGGGCCTGCCGCGGCCGCTGCGCATCCTGTCCGGCCTGCCGTTCGCGAGCCTGCCGCCGAAGGTGCAGGACGAGATCGTCGACGCGGTCGTCTGGGCGCTGCAGGGCACCGAGGGCGACTTCCGCACCTTCCAGTACGTGCACGCCTACGGCCTGCGGGCCGCGCGCCGCTTCCGCGCGATGATGCAGGAGCGCTTCCACGGCTTCGAGCGCATCGGCCCGACCATGCGCAACGTGCCGCCGGCGTTCGTGCTGCGGTACTGGCACGCAAAGTAGCGGCACGCGAAGTGGCGGCACGCGAAGTAGCGCGCGGGCCGTCGTTCTCCGGCCAGCGCCGCTCGGGCATACTCCCCGCCCCGCGGATCCGCCCATGACCGAGCCGAAGAAGCAGACGTACGACCCTGCGACGATCGAACCCAAGTGGCAGCAGTTCTGGCTGGCCAACAGGGTGTTCAAGACGCCGAACCCGGGCGACCCCTGCTTCGATCCCAAGCGCCCGAAGTTCTACGCGCTCGACATGTTCCCGTACCCGTCGGCGGCCGGCCTGCACGTCGGCCATCCCGAGGGCTACACCGCGACCGACATCGTCTCGCGCTACAAGCGGGCCAAGGGCTGCAACGTGCTGCACCCGATGGGCTGGGACGCCTTCGGCCTGCCGGCCGAGCAGTACGCGATCCAGACCAACACGCACCCGGCGAAGACGACCGAGCAGAACGTCGCGACCTTCCGCCGCCAGCTGCAGCGCCTGGGCTTCTCGTACGACTGGGACCGCGAGATCAGCACCGCGGACCCGAAGTACTTCAAGTGGACGCAGTGGATCTGGAAGCAGCTGCACCAGCGCGGCCTCGCCTACGAGAGCAACGCGCCGGTGTGGTGGTGCGAGGAGCTCGGCACCGTGCTCGCCAACGACGAGGTCATCAACGGCCGCAGCGAGCGCGGCGACCACCCGTGCGAGCGCCGGCCGCTGCGCCAGTGGGTGCTGAAGATCACCGAGTACGCCGAGCGCCTGATCACGGACCTCGACGGCCTCGACTGGAGCGAGTCGCTCAAGACGATGCAGCGCGAGTGGATCGGCCGCAGCGAGGGCGCCGAGATCGACTTCGACGTCGAGGGGCAGGCCGGCGCGCGCATCCGCGTCTTCACCACGCGCCCGGACACGCTGTTCGGCGCGTCGTTCATGGTGCTGTCGCCCGAGCACCCGCTGGTGGCGCAGATCACCACGCCAGCACAGCGCGACGCCGTCGCCGCCTACCAGCGCACCGCCGCCGCCAAGAGCGAGCTCGAGCGCACCGACCTCGCCAAGGACAAGACCGGCGTGTTCACCGGCGCGTACGCGCGCAACCCGCTGTTCGCCGCCGACGACCCGCGCGGCCGCCTGCCGGTGTGGATCGCCGACTACGTGATCGTGACGTACGGCACCGGCGCGATCATGGCGGTGCCGGCCGGCGACGAACGCGACTTCGCGTTCGCCAGGCAGTTCGGACTGCCGATCCCCGGCATCTTCGCGCCGCAGACCGGCGACGCCGCGCGCGACGCGGCCATCGCCGCCGGCCGGGAGTGCCATGCCGACGACGCGCCGTTCGGGCCGCAGAACGACAACGGCACGCTGTCGCTCGCGGGTTTGGGCATGGCGGCGGCCAAGCGCAAGGTGATCGACTGGCTGGTGGCGCAGGGCCGCGGCCAGGCGAAGGTGACCTACAAGCTGCGCGACTGGCTGTTCTCGCGCCAGCGCTACTGGGGCGAGCCGTTCCCGGTGCTGCACACGCAGGACGGCGTCGAGCTGGTGCCCGACGACCAGCTGCCGGTGAAGCTGCCGCACATGGACGACTTCAAGCCCGGCGGCGTGCCGGAGTCGCCGCTGATCCGCGCCGTGGAGTGGGTGGCGACGAAGGACGGCAAGGGCCGGCCGGCGCAGCGCGAGATCAACACCATGCCCGGCGCCGCCGGTTCGAGCTGGTACTTCCTGCGCTTCTGCGACCCGCACAACGACAAGGAGTTCTGCAGCAAGGCGGCGAGCGACTACTGGCTGCCGGTCGACCTGTACGTCGGCGGCACCGAGCACGCGGTCGGCCACCTGCTGTACTCGCGCTTCTGGACCAAGGCGCTGCACGACCAGGGCTGCGTCGGCGTCGTCGAGCCGTTCAAGAAGCTCTACAACCAGGGCATGATCCAGGCGTTCGCGTACGAGGACGCGCGCGGCGCCATCGTGCCGAAGAAGGACACGCGCGAGGACGGCGACAAGGTCGTCCACGCCACGACCGGCGAGACGCTCAAGCCGATCGTCACCAAGATGAGCAAGCGCTACGGCAACGTCGTCAATCCCGACGACGTCGTCGGCGAGTACGGCGCCGACACGCTGCGCCTGTACGAGATGTACATGGGGCCGCTCGCGGACAGCAAGCCGTGGAACCCCAAGGACGTGCCCGGCGTGCACCGCTTCCTGCAGCGCAGCTGGCGCCTCGCGGTGCCCGAGTACCCCGAGCACGGCCCGCTGCACGCGCACCTGCAGAAGGATCGCGCCGACGACCCCGAGCTGGAGAAGGCGCTGCACCGCACCATCCACAAGGTCGAGGGCGACATCGAGCGCATGGCGTTCAACACCGCGATCGCGGCGATGATGATCTTCGTCAACGACGCGACCAAGGCGATGGACAAGCTGAGCCGCAGCCAGCTGCTGCGCTTCGCGCAGCTGCTGCAGCCGTTCGCGCCGCACGTCGCCGAGGAGCTGTGGGCGCGCCTCGGCGGCCAGGGGTGGCTCGCCTACGCGCCCTGGCCCCAGGTCGACAGGCGCCTGCTCGTCGACGACGAGATCGAGGTCGCCGTGCAGGTGCTCGGCAAGGTGCGCGGCCACGCCAAGGTCCCGAATGGCGCCCCCAACGACGTCGTGCTGGCGGCGGCGCGCGCGGCGGTCGCGGCGCACCTGGACGGCAAGACGGTGGTCAAGGAGATCGTCGTCCCGGGCAAGCTGGTCAACTTCGTGGTGAAGTAGGGCGGCCGCCGCGCCGCGCGCCGCGTCAGCAAGGCAGGCGCTGCTCAGTCCGTGCCGGGCGCCGGCGTCAGCAGCTTCGTGAGGAGCCGGGCGAAGGCGGGCACGTCTCCCGTTCGCGCGAAGAACGCCGCATCGGCTTCCTCGACCACGCGGAGCGCGCGATTGCAGACCGTGACGCCGCGTTCCGTCAGCTCGATCGCGAACGCGCGCGCATCGGACTCGCTGCGTCGACGGACGATGAGCTTCTTGCCGAGGAGCGCGCGCGTCCCATCGGAGACGAGCATCTTGTCGAGCGCCGCGTGTTCCGCCAGTTCCGCCTGCGAGACGGGCCTGGCGTGGGTCTGCGACAGGAAGAAGAAGCTCGCGAGGAGCGAGAACTGCGTCGGGCTGATGCCGAGCTCGGCCAGCGCTCGACGTTGCCGTCGCTGATGCGCATTCGCCGCCTTCCACAGCAGGAAGCCGGGGCTCTCGGCTGCGGATGGGAAGCGCGACGCGAATGTCCGCTTGGTCACGGCGCGAGCTCCCGACGCGCCGCGACGCGACGAACCTCGCGCCCGGCGGTCAAGGCGCCGGTCCTTCCGCCGCGCGTGCGAGGCGCGCCACGGCGGCCGGCAGCCCCCGCGCGATGCCCGTCCCGACGAGGCGGCGAAAGAGGAAGGTCAGCGGCCCCGTCATGACCACGCGGTGCGTGACGACGGTCTCGCCGCCGTCGATGGCCAGCACGTGGACGAACTCGATCGTCGCCAGCGGCAGCTTCGACCGGTTGGTGAACGCGACGCACGGCTCGACGTGCGTCAGCACGAAGCGCGCGGCAGGGCCTCTCCTGGGCTTGAGCAGACCGCGCGCGCCCGCGACGAATGCGCCGTCGAGACGGCTCGACTGCACGTCGTCGTCCCAGCGGTTCCAGCCCGCCACGTCCGTCCAGAGTCTCCAGACGTCCTCGGGGCGCGCCTTCGTGCGCGCCGTTGCTTGCGTCGACCATTGCATCGGGTGCGTGCTCCGTCCGTATACAGTAACCATGCTTACTAACGGAGTCAAGTGACGAATCGCCGTCGCCGGATCTGCATGCGCGGGCACGACCTGCCGCGGCGGCCGTCGGCCGTCGGCCGCCGCG
Source organism: Planctomycetota bacterium (assembly GCA_046306335.1). Taxonomy (GTDB): domain Bacteria; phylum Planctomycetota; class UBA1135; order UBA1135; family UBA2386; genus UBA2386. Next base: position 42,620 of record JBKDXM010000102.1, on the reverse strand, counting down.
CCGCGCCGCGCTTCACGCGCCGCGCTTGCGGTCGAACTCGTGGCGGGCGCGCTCGACGGTGTCGAGGTTGCGGCCGGCCCACTGCCAGACGCCGCAGAACGCCTCGCCGAGGCCTTCACCGATCGCCGTCAGCTCGTACTCGACGCGCGGCGGCACCACCGGGTGCACCGTGCGCGTGACCAGCCCGTCGCGCTCCATCTGCCGGAGCGTCTGCGTCAGCATCTTCTGGCTGATGCCGGTGACGGCCGCGGCGATGCGCGAGAACCGCAGCACGCCGCCGGCCGCCAGGGCTTCGAGCACGAGCAGGGTCCACTTGTCGGCGACGCGGCCGATCAGGTCGTCGACCAGCGCCGCCACGCGCGGATCGACGTCCGCGTCGTCTCCGGCGCAGTACTGCTTGGCCTGGGCGATCTGCTGGCGGGAGAGTCCGGTGCAACGCTTCATGGTTACCAGAAGGTGTGTATGGCACGTCGAGGTGCCTGATTGTCTTTGGAGAGTGCCATCCTAGCTTGCGGGCCCATGAAGACCCAAGGCAACACGATCCTCATCACCGGCGGCGGCAGCGGCATCGGCGCGGCGCTCGCCTCGGCATTCCACTCCGCGGGCAACCAGGTGGTCATCGCCGGCCGGCGGACTGCCGCGCTCGCCGACGTCGCGCGCGCGCACCCCGGCATGGCCACCATGCCCCTCGACATCGAGGACCCGGCCGCCGTACGCGCCTTCGCCGCGAAGCTGCTGGCCGCCGTGCCGGCCCTCGACGTCGTGGTGCACAACGCCGGCATCATGCGGCCCGAGGACCTGCAGGCCGGCGCCGCGCACCTCGCCGACGCCGAGGCAATGGTGGCGACCAACCTGCTCGGGCCGATGCGGCTGACCGCGGCGCTGTTGCCGCACCTGCTGCGGCGACCGCGCGCGGCGATCGTCACCGTCACCTCGGGGTTGGCGTTCGTGCCGCTCGCCGGGTACCCGGCGTACTGCGCCACCAAGGCCGGGCTGCACTCGTGGACCGAGTCGCTGCGCTGGCAGCTGCGCGGCACCCGGGTCGAGGTGATCGAGGCGCCGCCACCGTACGTGCAGACCGGGTTGATCGGCGACCACCAGGAGACCGACCCGCGCGCCATGCCGCTGCCCGAGTACATCGCCGAGACCATGCGGCTGCTCGCGCAGGAGCCGACGCCGCCCGAGATCCTCGTCGAGCGCGTCAAGCCGCTGCGCGCCGCGCCCAAGGCCGACTACGACGGCTTCTTCCGCTCGTTCAACGAGGCGATGAGCAGCTAGCAGTCTGCGTCACGAAAGGCCGCGCCGCCCGGCACGCGTCTTCGCGTCCGGGAGCTCGCCGCCGATCCTCGGCGAATCGACCGAATCGCCTGCGGTCGTCGGCTTCGCCCCGACCGCGAGTCCGCGCACCGGATCGGCGCGCGAACCGCCCGCACGGCCCCCGCCCCCGTCAGCTGCCGACCAGCGCCTGCAGGCCGCTGGTCAGCGACAGCAGCGCCGCGAAGGCGCCGTTCGGATCGAGCACGGCGTACTGCGCGAACAGCGACACCCCGACCAGGGCCGGCGACGACGGCAGCGCCTGCGACAGCGAGGTCGTGCCGGACGGGCTGATCGGCACGCTGCTGACGAACAGCGCGTCGTTCAGCAGGCTGCAGCCGCCGCCGAGCGGAATCTGCAGGCCGGTGAGACCCAGCGCCAGCAACGCGATGCTGCCGGGCAGCGCATCGCGCAGATCGAATGCCACCGTCGCGCCGAGACGCGGCGCATCGTCGGCGGCGATCTTCGGCACGAGGCCGCCGGTGCCCGGGCAGCCCTGGCCATACGGGAACACCGCCGGGAACGTCGGCATCGCCCACAGTTCGCGGCCGCTGCTGCCGTCGTCGGAGGTGAAGTAGATCAAGCCACCGGCGTGCGTGAACTCGGCCGGGTCCGACGAGGCGCTGCCCGGGTTGATGTCGAGCAGGCGCGAGGTGCCGGACGGGAAGCCGTTGCTGCGCCACGGTTCGCTGCCGAACCCGTCGGAGAAGCCTGCGAACACCGCGACGTCGGCGCCCGGCAGCGTGAACCACTGGCTGCCGCTGGTCAGCAGTGGTGGCTGGCCGATCGGAAACGTGTTGAAGCCGCTGGTGTCGGCGCGGTAGATCCGCGTGCCAGCGCTGAACAGCGCGATGCCGAGCAGGCTGTTGTAGCTGTCGACGATCGTTCCCGGCGTGACCGCGCCGTAGGTCAGGTTGTACGAGAGCGAGGTCGTCGCCGTGGTGCCGCCGGTCGTGTAGAGCCGCGATGTGCCGGCGGCGCTCGTCGAGGAGGTCCCGACCGTGAACAGCCATTGGCTGCCGATGGCGCCGAGCACCTGGACGCGATCTCCAAGCGTGTCGTCGACGAGCAGCTGCGTGCTCGCGCCGCCGTCGGTGCTCCACAGATCGCGACCCGTGGCCGACGCCGTCGCCGCGAACAGCACGCGCCCGTCCGCCGTGGTCGGACCGAAGGAGATCAGCGTCGCCGCCGGTCCGGGGGCGATGTTGGTGACGATCGCGGTGCCGGAGGTCGTGCCGTCGGTGCGCCAGACCTCGTCGCCGAGGCCATCGTCGGCGGCGAACAGCAGCAGGCCGGGCGCGGACCGCAGCGACCACGAGGTCTCGCTGCCGGTGCCGAGCGCATTCGCCGAACCCGGGCGGATGTCGCGCACCAGGGCCGTTCCGGCTGGAGTGCCGTCGGTGCGCCACAACTCGACACCGGCGGCCGCCGTCTGCCCGCGGAACAGCACCAGGTTGCCAAGCTGCGCCGGTGCTGGCTGCTCTGCGAGGCCGCTGTGCAGCAGCTGCGGCGCGTTGACGCCGTCGAGCGCGTAGAGATTGTTGCCGAAGAACAGCAGCAACTGCGTCGGCGTGCTCGCCCAGACGATCCCCGAGCCGCCGGCGACCGACCCCGGCAACAACGAGGTCCCTGCGGACGTGCCGTCGGTGCGGTAGACGCGGAACCCGGCCAGGCTGGCGACGAAGTAGCGCTGGCCGAGGAAGCGCGGGCTGAACGGGCCCGGCAGCAGCGCTGGGACGCCGAAGAGCGGCTGCGTGCCGGCGGCGGTGCCGTCGCTGCGCCATGGCAGGTTGCCGGAGCAGAACAGCACGACGTTGCCGTCCATCGCCGCGAGCCGATTGGGATTCGAGCCGGCGTTGACGAAGGCCGGGACCAGCAGCGCCGGCCCGGCCGTCGCCGCGACCAGGCTGCCGTCGGCGAGCAGCGCACCCGCCCCACCGGGCAGTTCGGTGACGACGCGAGACGTCGATCCGCTGGTGATCGGCGACGTGCCAGCGGCCGTGCCGTCGCTGAGGTAGATCCCGAAGGTGTTGAGCGGATTCTCGCCGACCATCACCGCCCGCGGCGGGCTGTTGCCGATGCGCTGCGGCTCGCCACCTACGACGCGGCTGATGCTGCTCAGCACCGTGGTCGGCGTGCCTCCCGTGCCCGGGATGCTGCGGAAGTTCCAGCCGAAGAGGCTGCTCTGGCTGTAGAGGATGTTCGTGCCGACCGCACACTCGACGAAGCCGCCGACGGACATCGCGTCCTGCACGCTCAGGCTCTGGCTGAACGGGTTGTAGCGATACAGACTCTGGCTGGCGACGAACCAGAAGAACGGCTGCGTCAGCGCCGGTTGGTAGGCGGTGATCGTGGTCGGGTTCGACCCGGCCACGCCCGGCGCCACGTCGATGGTCTGCAGCACGCCCTGCGCGACACAGTACGGCTCGAGGCCGTTCGCACCCTGCGCCGCGAACATCAGGTAGTCGCCGCTCCAACAGAAGTCGCGCGGGTTGCTGCTCGTCGACCCGGTGGCGAGGTTCGCGAACAAGCCGATCGTGATGCCGCTGAGGCGGAACAGCTCGACGCCGCTGGTGCTGTTCTGCCCGGCGAAGTAGACGCCGCTCGGCAACGGCGCGATCTGCTTGGGCTCGGCGAGCATGCCATCGAGACTGCCGGCGCGCAGTTGGCTGACGCGCACGGTGGTCGCGGCGGTGCCGTCGCTGCGCCACAGTTCGCGGCCGTTGGTCGCGTCGGTGGCAGAGAACCAGCAGCGGTCGGTAGCAGGCTCGAAGGCGAGGCTCATCGGCGCCGTGCCGCCGTTGCCGATCGCCACCGTGCCGGCCGGGGTGCCGTCCGACGTCCACAGCACCTTGCCGGCACCGGTGTCGGGGCCGACGAACCACGCCCGGCCGTTGCCGCCGACGATCTCGATCTCGTCGGCCGCCGGGTGCGCGCCGGGGATGCGCAGCAGCAGCGTGGTGCCGGCCGAGGTGCCATCGGTGCGCCAGACCCGGGTCTCGCCGGCTTCGTCGGCGAGGAACAGCGCGAACGCGCCGACCAGCTGGCCTGCGCGCAGGGTGCCGTAGTCGTAGGTGGCGGCCGGCCCGGTGTTGAGGTCGGCGACGCGGAACGGCGTCCCCTGGGCGATGAGGGCCGTGCCGAGGAAGACGACGCCGACGGCGGCGCGAACGAGCAGAGCGAGGGCCGTGCCTCGGAGGCAGCAGGTCGTGTGGCGCAGGCTGTCGGGGAGAGGCTGGGGGTCAGGGAGCGATGACATGGCGGCAGGTGAGCCCGGGCGGAACCCGGTTGGGAAATGGGCCGCGGCGCAACCGCGGGCACTCAGGCCGCCGTGGTCGCCCGCCACGGTGTCCATCCGCAGTGCCGGCGGAGCGTGACCGCGAAAGACGTAGCGTCCCGGACCACCCGGGACCGGCATGTTCCCCGCGTCCGTAAGGGTCCAGGCGCGTGCGACACGATGTCCAGTGCTGCCGCCCCGTCGCACACCAACCCCTGCCCACGTCCCCGGCTCCGCGCCCGGCCGCACCGGTCCTGTTCGCTACAGCCGCAGACAGTCTGCTTCCCGCCGTGCGCCGCCACCGCCACGGGCGCTGACGGAGGCGCCCATGGACCTGCGCGCGCGCTCGACTCGCCCCGCCTGCAAGCGGATCTTCTCGACGTCCGAGAACCATGTTCCCGTGGCGCGAACAGACCGGGGTGCAGCCGTCGACCCGTCGGCTTGCTTGCGTGCGCCTGCGCCCTGCTGCGCTCCTTCGCGTCCAGCGTGCCAAGACGCGCGATCACCTCCTGCCGAACCTCGCCACCGACACGAGCCGATCGCGCTGCGGTCCGGATGGCTACTGGGTCAGGGCCGTCGGCACCCTCACGATGGCCTGAGAAGGCGCCAACTGCGGAATTGGGTCTCGGAGTCTGCGTCACGAAGGGCCGCGCCGCCCGGCTGGTGTCAGGGCCGCGCCGTCGCGCGGCCGCCCAGCTCCGGTTCCGGCGTCGTCTCGCCGACGAAGCCCTTGCCGACGAGGCGGTCGAAGATCGGGCTCGCCATCAGCGTGGTGACGATCGCCATGATCACCAGCGTGGCGAACAGGCTCGGGCTGATGATGCCCTTGCTGAGGCCGATGTTGATGATGATCAGCTCCATCAGGCCGCGTGCGTTCATCAGCACGCCGATGCCGAGCGCCTCGCGCGGCGGCACGCCGGTGAGCCGCGCCGCCGCCCAGCAGGCCACGCCCTTGCCGGCGACGGCAGCGACCAGCACGGCGCCACACATCAGCCACAGGAACGCCGAGTCGATCAGCGTGATCTTGGTGTTCAAGCCCGAGTAGGTGAAGAACAGCGGCAGCAGCAGCGACACCGTCAGCGGCTGGATGCGCAAGATGACGTCGCGCGCGACGCTGCGCGGGATCGCGCTGCCGGCGACGAAGGCGCCGAACACGGCGTGCAGGCCGATCGCGTCGGTGACGAAGGCGCCGAGCGCCATCGTCGCCAGCGCGACGACGAGGCCGGTCTCGGTCAGCGAGCCCCGCTCGAACAGCCACTGCGACAGCCAGCCGAGCAGCGGCCGCACGGCCAGCAGCATCACCGCCACGAACAGCACGCCGCCGCCGACGTTGGTCGCCGCACCGGCGACGTTGCCCTCGAAGCTCGCCAGCACGATCGCCAGCAGGCACCACGCCGCGGCGTCGTCGAGCGCGCCGGCGCCGATCGCGACCGTGCCCATGCGCGTGCCGGCGAGGCCCTTGAAGTGGATGATGCGCGCCAGCATCGGGAAGGCGGTGATCGACATCGACGCGCCGAGGAACAGCACCGCCTCGAACAGCGACGTCTTGGCCGGGAACAGGTCGGTCCACGACTTCATCGCCCAGCCGAGCAGGCCGCCGAGCACGAACGGCGTGACGATGCCCGCCGCCGACACCGCCACCGAGCTCGTGAAGTGCTTCTTGACGATGTCGACGCGGAACTCCATGCCGACGACGAACATGTAGAGCGCGAGGCCCAGCTGCGACGCCGGGAACAGGTAGCTCTGCGTGTCGCGCGCCTTCTGGCCCGGGTCCCACGGGAAGATCCACGCCTGCGCCTCGGGCGCCAGCAGGCCGAACAGCGACGGCCCGAGCATCACGCCGGCGATCATCTCGGCGACGACCTGCGGCTGGCCGAAGCGCTTGGCGACGAGGCCGACCACCCGGCAGACCAGCAGGATGACGGCGATCTGTGCGAAGAAGTGGACGGCGAGCGAGAGGTTGTTCACTGGCGGCGCGGCGGCGGTCGGGGCGATGCGGTGGGGAGAAGCTACTCGGCGGACGGCGACTGGGCACCGTTCGGCGGTCGGCAGGCGCGCGGATGCGACGGAAGCGCGACAGGCCGCCGGTTGTCGGGTCGCCGCGGCACAGTATCTCTTGGGTGTGCTGCCGATCCCGCGCCTTGCGTCCACCCTCCGTGCCGCCACCGTTGCGGTCGCGTCGCTCGCCGCCGCCGCGGCCCAGCACGGCGAGCCGAGCGGTGCGCACGGAGTGGCTGGCGCAGCCGCGGCAAACGGGTGGTGGGCCTATCGTCCGCTGCAGCGGCCCGCCGTGCCGGCGGTGCACGCCGCGGGCTGGGTGCGCAACCCGGTCGATGCCTTCGTGCTGGCCGGCCTCGAGCGCCGCGGCCTGACGCCGGCGGGCGAAGCCGATCGCCACACGCTGTTGCGCCGCGTCACCTACGACCTCACCGGGCTGCCGCCGACGGCCGAGGAGATCGCGGCCTTCGTCGCCGACGCCTCGCCCGATGCCTACGAGAAGGTCGTCGACCGCCTGCTCGCCTCGCCGCAGCACGGCGTCAAGTGGGCCCAGCACTGGCTCGACTGCGTGCGCTACGCGGAGACCGACGGCTACGAGCGCGACCGCAAGAAGCCGTTCATCTGGCGCTACCGCGACTGGGTCGTCGACGCGCTCAACGCCGACGTGCCGTACGGCGAGTTCCTGCGCAAGCAGCTCGCTGGCGACGAGCTGCCCGACCCCAAGGTCGCCGACCTCGTCGCGACCGGCGTGCATCGCCTCGGCATCTGGGACGACGAGCCGACCGACCGCGAGCAGCACCGCTACGACGACCTGGATGGCGTCGCCGACACCGCCGCCCGCACGATGCTGGCGCTGTCGCTCGGCTGCGCCCGCTGCCACGACCACAAGAAGGACCCGCTGTCGCAGGCGGAGTACCACTCGTTCCTCGCCTTCTTCGAGAACCTGCGGCCGCAGGAGCAGAATGCCCGCGCGGTGCCGATCGACGGCGCGCGCGAGCGCTTCGCGCGCGAACTCGCCGACTACACGGCGGCCCGCGACGACGCGACCAAGGCGCTGCGCGCGGCGGCGACGGCGTCGTGGGACGCGCTGGACGACGCCGCGCGCATGGCGGCGGCGACGAAGGCGCTCGCCGACGTCGTCGCCAGCTACCCCGGCGAGCGCGGCAGCGCGGCGCGCCTGATCGACGAGGTCGCCGGCCAGGATGGCCGCAACAGCGGGCAGGTGGTGCAGGTCCCCGGCGTGCGCGGGCAGGCGCTGCGCTTCGACGGCGACGACCACGTCACCGTGCCGCGCGTCGTCGGCGGCTCGTTCTCGATCACGTTCTTCGTGCGCAGCGAACGGCGGGGTGCTGGCAGCGGCAACGACACGCGCTGGTTCACCGGCACCGGCCTCGTCGATGGCGAGGTGCCAGGCATCGTGCGCGACTTCGGCATCGCGTGGCACAGCGATGGTCGCGTCGTCGCCGGCACGGGCGACCCCGAGACCTTCGCCGCGTCCGGCCCCGGCCACCACGACGGCCAGTGGCACCACGTCGCCTTCACGCGCGACCAGCAGTCGGGCCGCATCGCGCTGTACGTCGACGGCGCGCTGTGCGGCGAGGCGACCGGCAGCAGGGAGTCGCTGGACGCGCCGAAGGACCTGACCATCGCGCGCATGCACCCGGGCGGCCGCGGCTTCGTCGGCGACCTCGACGAGATCGAGTTCCACGGTCGCGCGCTCGCCGCTGCCGAGGTCGCCGCGCTCGCCTACCAGCTGCCCGGCGGCGTCGCCGCCGCGCCGGCCATCGTCGGGCTGCCGGCGTTCGCGCAGTTGCGCGCGCAGCGCCGGCCGGACAACGAGACCGTCGAGGTGCTCGCCGTGCAGGAGCACGGCGGCGACGGCCCCGAGGCGTTCGTGCGGCTGCGCGGCAACGTGCACCAGAAGGGCCCGAAGGTGCCGCTCGCGTTCCCGGCGCTCGCCGGCGGCGGCGCCCCGGCTCAGGTCGTGCCGACGCAACACAGCTCCGGCCGGCGCACCGCGCTGGCGGAGTGGATCACGCGGCCCGACCACGTGCTGACGTGGCGCGTCGCCGCCAACCGCGTCTTCCAGCACCACTTCGGCCGCGGCATCGTGCGCTCGAGCAGCGACTTCGGCCGGCTCGGCGACCTGCCGACGCATCCCGAACTGCTCGACTGGCTGGCGACCGAGCTGCTGGCGCGCGGCCAGGGCCTCAAGGCGCTGCACGAGCTGCTGGTGACCTCGGCGACGTACCGCATGGCGTCGACGTTCGACGAGAAGGCCGCCGCCGTCGACCCGCAGAACGACGCGTTCTGGCGCTTCGATCGCCGGCGTCTGACCGCCGAGGAGATCCGCGACTCGATCCTGGCGATGACCGGCGAACTCAACCTCGCGCGCGGCGGCCCGAGCGTGTACCCGCCGATGCCGGCGGAGGTGCTCGCCACCGCCTCGCGCCCCGACGACGCGTGGGGGGACTCGCCGCCCGAACAGGCGGCGCGCCGCAGCCTGTACGTGCACGTCAAGCGCTCGCTCGCCGAGCCGCTGCTCGCCGGCTTCGACCGCGCCGACACCGACGCCAGCTGCCCGGTGCGCTTCGCCACCGTGCAGCCGACCCAGGCGCTGACCATGCTCAACGGCGACTTCGCGCAGCGGCAGGCGCAGCGCTTCGCCGCGCGGCTGGCGCAGCAGGCGCAGGGCCTCGACGCGCAGGTGCGCCTGGGCCTGGAGCTGGTGACGCAGCGGCCGGCGCGCGCCGACGACGAGCGCCGGCTGCTGGCACTGGCGAGCGACCTGCGCCGCGACCACGGCCGCGACGAAGCACAGGCGCTGCAGCGCGTCTGCCTCGTGCTGCTCAACGCCAACGAGTTCGTCTACCTCGACTGAAGGCGCTGCCGCCACCGACCTCCGCACCGACCATGGCTTCGATCCGCAACGGCTTCTGTCGGCGCACCCGCCGCGAGTTCCTCTGGCAGGCGGGCGGCGGCTTCGCCTCGCTCGGCCTGACCGACCTGCTGACGCGCGACGGCTTCTTCGCGCGGCGCGGCGGCGTGGCCGGCGGCGGCAGCAGCGGCGGCAGCGGCGAGCCATCCGGCCCGCTCGCGCCGAAGGCCCCGCACCACCCGGCCAAGGCCAAGGCCTGCATCTTCCTGTTCATGTACGGCGGCCCGAGCCAGGTCGACACGTTCGACCACAAGCCCAAGCTCTACGGCCTCGACGGCAAGACCATCGACATCGACACCAAGGGCCGCGGCGGCAGCAAGAACCAGGGCCGCGTCGTCGGCCCCAAGTGGCGCTTCCGGCCGTACGGCGAGTGCGGCCACCACGTCAGCGACCTGTTCCCGCACGTCGCGCGCTGCGTCGACGACATCGCCTTCGTGCACAGCATGTACGCCGACTCGCCGCTGCACGGCTCGGCCATGCTGATGATGAACAGCGGCAAGATCCTGTCGGGCGCGCCGTGCCTGGGCAGCTGGGTCAACTACGGGCTCGGCACCGAGAACCAGGACCTGCCGGGCTTCGTCGTCATGCTCGACCAGTCCGGCGGCCCGATCTCGGGCGCGAAGAACTGGAACAGCGGCTACATGCCCGCCGTGTACCAGGGCACCGTGCTGCGTCCGTCCGGCGAGCCGATCCTCGACCTCGCGTTGCCCGAGGGCATGACGCCGCGCGAGCAGCGGCGCCTGCTCGACGCGCTGCGCGAACAGAACGAGGCACACCTCGCGGCGCGTCCCGGCGACACCGACCTCGCGGCGCGCATCCAGAGCTATGAGCTGGCGTACCGCATGCAGGCCAACGCGCCCGAGGCGATCGACCTCGCCGACGAGCCCGAGCACATCCGGCGCCTCTACGGCCTCGACAGCCCGCGCACCGCCGACTTCGCCCGCAAGTGCATCCTGGCGCGGCGGCTCGTCGAGCGCGGCGTGCGCTTCATCCAGGTCTACTCCGGCGGCAACCACAACGACCACAACTGGGACGCGCACGGCGACCTCGTGCACAACCACGAGAAGCACGCCGGCGACACCGACCAGCCGGTCGCAGCACTGCTGACCGACCTCAAGCAGCGCGGCCTGCTGGACTCGACGATCGTCGTGTGGGGTGGCGAGTTCGGCCGCCAGCCGACCGCCGAGTACGCGGAGGGCACCGGCCGCGACCACGACTCGGCGGGCTTCACCATGTGGCTCGCCGGCGGCGGCATCACGGGCGGCATCAAGGTCGGCGCGACCGACGAACTCGGCTACAAGGCCGTCGACAAGCCGTTCCACGTCAAGCACCTGCACGCGACGATCCTGCAGCAGATGGGCCTCGATCCGAACCGTCTGTCGTTCTTCCACGCCGGCCTCGACCAGCGGCTGGTGGGGACCGAGGGCGCGCAGCCGATCCGCGAACTGATCGCGTAGGCAGCGGCGGCGCACGGCGCCGTGTCCCTGGGGTCCGGTGACCGTCAGCCCTCGGCTCTGCTATCTACCGCCATGGCCGTGATCCGCCCCGTCGTTCTCGCCACTGCGTTCCTCGCCTGGACACTGCCCCTCACCGCCCAGTGCACGCCGCAGTGGCTGGCGGGCATCGGCGCGCCGGGGGTCGACGGCGCCGTCGTGGGGACGGCGATGTGGGACCGCGATGGCGCGGGGCCGTTGCCGCCCCTGCTGGTCGTGGGCGGCTCGTTCGCGACCGCCGGCAACGTCGTCGCCAACGGCATCGCGACCTTCGATCCCGCCAGCGGCGTGTGGGCCGCGTTGGGCAGCGGCGCCAACGGCAGCGTGCAGGCCGTGGCCGCGCTGCCGAACGGCGACCTCGTCGCGGCCGGCAGCTTCACCACCGTCGGCGGCGTGGCCGCCAACCGGATCGCGCGTTGGAACGGCACGGCATGGCTACCGCTCGGCACGGGCTTCAACGGCCAGGCCAACGCCGTGCAGGTCATGCCCAACGGCGACCTCGTCGCGGCCGGTAGCTTCACCACGGCCGGCGGCGGGGCCGCGAGCCGGATCGCACGCTGGAACGGCACGGCGTGGTCGGCCCTCGGCAACGGCTGCAACAGCACCGTCAACGACCTCGCGCTGCTGGGCAATGGCGACCTCGTCGCGGCGGGCAGCTTCACGTCGGCCGGCCTGATCGCCGCCAACCGCGTCGCTCGGTGGGACGGGGCGATCTGGTCGGTCCTGGGCACCGGCTGTGGCAACACCGTCAACGCCTTGCTGACGTTGCCGAGCGGCGACCTCGTCGCCGGCGGCAGCTTCACCACCGCCGGCGGTGTCGCCGCCAACCGGATCGCACGCTGGGACGGCTTCACCTGGTCGGCCCTCGGCGCCGGCATGAGCAGCACCGTCACGGCGTTGGCCACGCTGGGCAACGGCAACCTCGTCGCCGGCGGTTGGTTCACCGCGGCCAGCGGGATCCCCGTCAACCGCGTCGCGCGCTGGAACGGGTTCGCGTGGTCGGCCTTCGGCGATGGCGTCAACAACGACGTCGCCACCCTGACGACGCTGCCCAATGGCCACCTCGTGGCCGGCGGCAACTTCAGCGCTGCCGGCGGATTGCCGGCGGATGGCCTCGCGCGCTGGAACGGCGCCACCTGGTCGGCGCTGGCCGCCGGCACCAATGCGCCGGTCGCGGCGTTGGCGGGGCTGCCGAACGGCGACCTCGTCGCCGGCGGCGACTTCACCGCCATCGGCGGCGTCGCAGCCAACTACGTGGGCCGCTGGAACGGCACGGTGTGGTCGCCGCTCGGCGCCGGCTTCGACAGCACGGTTGCAGCGCTCGCGGCGTTGCCCAACGGCGACGTCGTGGCCGGCGGGTACTTCAGCGGCAGTGGCGGTGTCCCGGTGAACTACATCGCCCGCTGGAATGGCGCGGCGTGGGCGCCCCTCGGCAGCGGGTTCGCCGGGCCGGTCACCGCCTTGCGCGTCCTGGCCAGCGGCCAGCTCGTGGCCGGCGGGCTGTTCCCGCCCCTCGGCGGCCTCGCCCGCTGGAACGGCACGGCGTGGTCGTCGGTCGGCGAGGGCACCGATGGCCAGGTCGCCGCCGTACTGGAGTTGCCCAACGGCCACCTCGTGGCGGGCGGCAACTTCTTCTTCGCCGGCAACATCGGCTGCTCGAACATCGCGCGCTGGAACGGCTCGGGGTGGTCGCCGATCGGCGGCGGTACGAATGGCTTCGTCGCGGCGTTGGCGCTGCTGCCCAACGGCGACCTCGTCGCCGGTGGCAGCTTCACCTCGGCCGGCGGCGTCGCCGCGAACCGCATCGCGCGCTGGGACGGCGCGACTTGGGCGCCGCTCGGCGCGGGCCTCGACGCCTTCGTCTCGGCGCTCGCGGTGCTGCCCAATGGTGACCTCGCGGTCGGCGGCGCCTTCACGACGGCGGGCAGCGTTGCTGCGAGCCGGATCGCGCGCTGGAACGGCGCCAGCTGGTCGGCGCTGTCCACCGGCGCGAACGACGTCGTCAGCGCGCTGCACGTGGCGCCGAGCGGTCAACTGGCGGCTGGCGGCCTGTTCACTGTCGCCGGCGGCCAGGTCTCGGCCTACGTGGCCCGCTACGCCACGCCGTGCCCGGCGACGGTGGTCGCGGCCGGCGCGGCTTGTGCGAGTTCCGGCGGTTCCAACACGCTGGCGGCGGTGACGCTGCCGTGGGCGGGGTCGGTGTACCGCACGCGCGGCACCGGCCTGCCGACGCTGGCGTTCGTGGCACGGGTCACGGGACTGGGCACGACGTCGCTCCTGCTCGGCTCGGTGCTGCCGCCGTCGCCGGTCGGCTGCTCGCTGCTGGTGACGCCCGACCTCCTCGATGCGGTGCTGACGACGACGGGCACGGTGGACGCGCAACTCGCGCTGCCGAACGCGGCGTCGCTCGCCGGGCTCGTGCTGCACCAGCAGTTCGTCGCGCTGCAGGTCGACGCGCTCGGCAACCTCGTGCAGAACACCAGCACGAACCGCCTGACGGCGACGGTCGGCACGTTCTAGCGGGCGCTGCGGCCGTCAGTTCACGCTCGGCGGCGGCGGTCGGTGGCCGGCGCCGTCGTCGTCGGCGCGGCCGATGTCGAGCGCCACCAGCGTCGCGAGGTAGACGGCGCTCGCTTCGGGTTGCTCGGCGACGAAGGCGCGGGCGACGGCGAGGAACTCGCGGAAGCTGATGACGCCGTCGCGACCCTTGCGCAGCAGGCGCGTGCCGAAGTCGATCGCGTGTGGGGTCGCGAGGCGGCGCAGCGACGCGCGGGCGAGGTCGGGGGGCGTGGGTGGGATCATGGCGCGGGCCGCGGTGCTGGCAGCGCGCGCCGCGGACCATGAGGTGGGCGACCGGGGGCAGCGCGGCCGCGGATTCGTCTGCGCATGCGGTGCTGCGGATGGCTGCTCGCGGCATTGAGGACGCGCTGGCGCGGCGTTGGTTGCGGGTTGCTCGTGCGCTGGGTACGACCTCGCGGCCGAAGTCGACGCTTCGTCCGTTCGGCCATGTAATTGCGAGGATCCCCGTCATGACGACGCGTTCGCTGCGTCCGATTCTGTTCGTGTCTGTCGGTATCGGTATGTCGTTGGCGGCGTCGCTGCCGGCGCAATGCGGCCAATGGTTGCCGGGCCAAGGATTGCCCGGCGTCAATGGCACGGTGCACGCCGCCGTGTCGTGGGATCCCGACGGTGCTGGCCCCGCGCAGGCGGTGGTCGTCGTCGGCGGCAACTTCAGCCTCGCCTCGCAGGTGCTGGTGAAGAACATCGCGCTGTACGACGTCGCGGCCGGCGTGTGGTCGCCGCTCGGCGGCGGCATGAACGGCACCGTCTTCGCCATCACGGTGATGCCCAACGGCGGCCTCGTCGTCGGCGGCGACTTCACCACGGCCGGCACGGCGACGGTCAACCGCGTGGCGGCCTGGAACGGTGCGTCCTGGTCGCCGCTCGGCGGCGGCGTCGATGGCGCCGTGCGCGCGTTGCAGGTGCTCGGCAACGGCGACCTCGTCGCCGGCGGCGAGTTCGCCAACGCCGGCGGTGCGCCGGCGGGCTCCATCGCGCGCTGGAACGGCGCGGTGTGGAGCGCGATCGGCGGTGGCGCCAACGGCACCGTGCTGGCGCTGGCGGCGCTGTCGAACGGCGACCTCGCTGCCGGTGGCGAGTTCACCGTGATGGGTGGCGCTGCCGCGAACCGTATCGCGCGCTGGAACGGCAGCCTCTGGAGCGCGTTCGGCGCCGGCACCAACGGGCCGGTGCGGGCCCTCGCGGCGCTGCCGACCGGTGAGGTCGTCGCCGCCGGCGACTTCACCAGCGCGGGCGGCGTCGGCGCCAACCGCATCGCCCGCTGGGCGTTCATCGCCTGGGCGCCGTTGTCGTCCGGCATGGATGGCTCGGTCTACGCGCTGCGGCGCGTCGCCGGCGGCGACCTGATCGCCGGCGGCAACTTCACCACCGCCGGTTCGAGCGGCGGCGACCGCATCGCGCGCTGGAACGGCACGTCCTGGTCGCCGCTCGGCTCGGGCATGAACGGCGGCGTGCGCGCGATCGCCGAGCTGCCGAACTCGCTCGTCGTCGCGGGCGGCGAGTTCACGACCGCGGGCGGCAGCAGCGCCAACCGCGTGGCCAGCTGGAACAGCAGCTCGTGGTCGGCGCTCGGCTCGTCGACCAGCACGGCGACGAGCAGTCCCGTCCTCGCCCTCGCCACCGCGCCGAACGGCAACATCTTCGCCGGTGGCAGCTTCACCAACGCCGGCGGCGTCACCGCGAACTACGTCGCCCGCTGGAACGGCGCGCAGTGGTCGGCGGTGGGGTCGGGGCTCAATTCGACCGTGCAAGCGCTCGTTGCGCTGCCCAACGGCGACGTGGTCGCGGGCGGCTTCTTCGGCACGAGCACGGGCGCATACGCCGCCCGCTGGAACGGCCTGTCGTGGGTGGGGCTGGGCAGTGGCACCAACGGGCCGATCTACGCCCTCGCCGCGGCGCCGAACGGCGACGTCTTCGCCACCGGTTCGTTCAGCGCCGCCGACGGCTTCCCGGCGCACTCCGTCGCCCGCTGGAACGGCTTCGTCTGGCTGCCGCTCGGCCTCGGACTGAATGCGCGAGGCGACGCGATCCTGGCGCTGCCCAACGGCGACGTCGTCGTCGGCGGCAACTTCAGCACGGCCGGCGGCATCGCGGCGGTGTCCATCGCCCGCTGGAGCGCCGGCACGTGGTCGCCGCTCGGCGCGGGACTGAACGGGCCGGTGTACGCCCTCGCGCAGTTGCCCAACGGCGACATCCTCGCCGGCGGCGACTTCCTGAGCACCAGCACGGGCGGCCCCGGCCTCAACTACCTCGCGCGCTGGAACGGCGCGCAGTGGCAGGCCTTCGGCGGTGGCGTCAACTTCATCGTGCGCGCGATCACCCAGCTGCCCAACGGCGACGTCGTCGTCGGCGGCCAGTTCAGCGGCGCCGGCAACGCCGCCGCGCTCCGCCTCGCGCGCTGGGACGGCGCTGGCTGGTCCGGCTACGAAGGCGGCCTCGACGGCACGGTGCGCTCGCTCGCCGTGCAACCGAGCGGCACGCTCGCGATCGGCGGCGACTTCACCAACGCCAACGGCGCTTCGTCGACGTACTTCGCCCGCCACGTCACGACCTGCCCGGCGAGCGTCGCCGGCAACGGCGCCGGTTGCCCGGGGTCCGGCGGCATCAGCCAGTACGCGGCGCAGTCGCTGCCGTGGATCGGGTCGACGTACCGCGCGCGCGGCACCGGCCTGCCCGCCGGCGGCATCGCCGTGGTGATCGGCGGCCAGACGGACGTCAGCCTGCCGCTCGGCTCGATCGTGCAGCCGACGCCGGCGAGCTGCCAACTGCTGGTGGACCCGACGACCTTCGACGTGGCGTTCACGTCGGCGACCGGCACGGTCGAGACGCAGCTCGCGCTGCCGCGCCTGGCCAGCCTGATCGGCGGCGTGTGGAGCCAGCAACTCGTGCTGATCGAGGTCGATCAGGCGTTGGCGTTCCAGCAGTTCACCAGCACCAACGCGCTGAAGCTGACCATCGGCGCGTTCTGACGGTCAACGCCGCAGCGAGCGCAGCAGGTCGGCCCAGGCCGCGCGCTCGCGCGCGGGGTCGACGAGCGGCCGCAGCGCGGCGGTGCGCCGGCGCAGGTCGGCGCGGAAGCCCGCGTCGGTCGCCGCGCGCGCCAGCAGGCGGCCGAGCGCGGCGGCGTCGCCGGCCGGGAACAGGCCCGGCCAGTCGGCGCCGAGCAGCGCGGTGTTGCCCGGCACGGCGGTCGCCAGCAGCGGCACGCCGGCGGCGAGCGCTTCCGACACGACGTTGGCGCCGCCCTCGGCGGCGGACGGGACGATGCAGGCATCGCTGCCGGCGAGCAGGGCGAGGGCCCGTCGGCGCGGCAGTTCGCCGAGCCAGCGGGCGCGCGGCTCGGCGGCGCACGCGGCCGCCATCGCCGCGGCCATGTCGTCGCCCAGCGCACGGCCAGCGATGACGACTGCCACCGGCGTTGCCGGTGGCAAGGTCGCGAGCGCGCGCACCGGCAGCAGCGGGTCCTTGACCGGCCGCAGGTGCGCCAGCACGCAGGCCTGGAACGGCCGGGACCGCGCCGCAGCGCATGGGGCAGTTCCACTCCCGGCGGCGGGAAGCGCTTCGGCGTCGTTGCATCCGGCGTCGTTGCCAGCGCCGTCGTCGCCAGTGCCGCCGTCCGGCCGCACGGACGCCGTCGCCGATTGCACGATCGTGCGCGCCTTGCCGAGCAGCTCCGCGGGCAGCGCCTGCAGCGCCAGCGGTTGCAGCGCGACGATCGCATCGGCCAGCGCCAGCGCCGCGGCGCTGTCGGGCGTCGGCTCGTAGCGCGGATAGACGTCGGTGCCGGCGAGGACCGCGACGAGCCGCGCTGCAGGCTGCGCCGCCTTCGCCGCGCGCGCCCCCGCCGCCGACTTCACCGCGTGCACGGCGACGACGAGGTCGCAGGGTTCGTCCCGCCACGCCGTGCGGACGCGCGCCGTCCAGCCGAGCTGGCGCAGGATGGCGGCAAGGCGCAGCGCGGTGACGCGATTGCCGGCGCGGCTGCCGCGCGCGGCCGGTGTGAGCACGACCGCGCGCGGGCCGTCCGCTACCTTGTCAGCCATGTCGTCCCGCCTCCCCGTCGTCCTCGCCGCCGCGCTCGCCGCCTGCGCCAGCGAACCGCCGCCGCCCGCGCCGTTCGACCCGCAGCGGGAGCAGAGCGTGCGCCCCGGCATCAACGACGACTTCACCAACCCCGGGCTCGACGTCGACGCCATGGTCGCGCGCTTCGAGGCCGAGAGCCGCGAAGTGTTCGCCAAGCGCAGCGCCATCGCGCGCGCGGTCGGCGCGCAGCCGGGCATGACCGTCGCCGACGTCGGCGCCGGCACCGGCGTGTTCGTCGACTTCCTCGCCCGCGACGTCGGCGCCGGCGGCGTCTGCTACGCCGTCGAGATCGCGCCGAAGTTCGGCGCCGCGCTCGCCGCGCGCGCGGCGGCGCGCAACCAGCCGCAGGTTCGCGCCGTGCTGGGCACCGAGCGCGACGTGGCGCTGCCCGCGGGCAGCTGCGACGTCGTGTTCGCCTGCGACACGTACCACCACTTCCAGTACCCGCGCGCGACGCTGGGCTCGATCCACCGCGCGCTCAGGCCCGGCGGCATGCTCTGCATCGTCGACTTCGAGCGCATCGAGGGCACGAGCCGGCAGTGGCTGCTCGACCACGTGCGCTGCGGCCGCGAGACGGTGGTCGAGGAAGTGACCGCCGCCGGCTTCGACCTCGTCGCCGTCGTGCCGCTGGGCCTGGAGGAGAACTACTTCCTCCGCTTCAAGAAGCGCGGTTGACGCCGCGCACCGGCGCGGCCGCACGTCAGCCCTTGCCGAGTTGCCGCAGGATCTCGGCGTGCTGCGGGAAGCGGTCGCCATCGCGTCGCTTCTTGTCCCACAGCAGCGCGCCGTCGGCCGTCACCACGAAGTCGCCGCGGCCGCCCGGCTTCGTCTCGACCGTCGCGCCCGGACGCGCCTTCTGGATCGCGGCGGCCAGACTGGTCGCCTTGGGCAGGTAGCTTCAAACCACGCAGTATTCGATCGTGACGCGCATGCGCGCAGTCTAGGCCGCGGTTCCACGCGGGCGAAGCGCCGATCGCGCGCCGGTCGCGCGCCGGGTCAGCGCGCGCCGTCGGCCGCGGCCGTCGCGCCCTTGCCGCCGAACGCCAGCAGCGCCCAGCCGAGCACCAGCAGCGCGCCGCCGATCGGGGTGACGGCGCCGAGCCACGTCGCGCCCGTCAGCGCGAGGACGTAGAGCGAGCCGCTGAACACCAGCACGCCGGCCGTGAACGCGCGCGCCGCGCCCACGGCGCGCCAGCCGCGCTCCGCGAGCAGCCCGCAGAGCACGAGCGCGAGCGCGTGGTAGGCCTGGTAGCGGACGGCGATCTCGTAGGTCGCCAGCGCCTTGTCGGCAAGGCGGCCGTGCAGCGCATGCGCGCCGAAGGCGCCGGCGACGACCGCGAGCGCGCCGAACGCGGCGCCGACGCGGATCAGGTTGGTTGTCGGCATCGGCGCATCCTAAGCAGCCGGCGGCCAACGTGCCGTCGCAGCCGACCTTCGCGTCCGGCCGCGACCGCCGCCACGCGCGCCGGTCCCGACTTGGAACTCCCGCGAAGCGGCTGCTGCGGCGGCGCGCGCGCCGTCCTCGATAGCGCGACCATGAAGAGCCTTCGCACCATCCTTCCGATCCTGGCCCTGGCGGCCAGCCTTGCCGCGCAAGGTCCGGCGCCGGGACCGGCGCGCGGCGACGAGCTGCCCGAACTCGGTGCCTTCGTGCGCGAGACCACGAGCTCGCTGCGCGACGAGGGTGCCGGCCTCGTCGTCGTGCGCGGCGACGACGTGCTGCACCGCGTCCTCGACGACGGCCTGCGCGGCGACGTGGCGTTCGCGGTCGGCGCCGCCAGCAAGTGGCTCGCCGTCGCCACCATCCTGACGCTCGTCGACGACGGCAAGCTCGACCTCGACCTGCCGGTCGGCCGCTACCTCGCCGAGTTCCAGCGTCCGGACAAGCAGGCGCTGACGCTGCGCCATTGCCTCGCCAACACCGGCGGTTTGCCGGCGAAGCTTGGTGATCGCACGCGCGGCTGGGACATGGATCGGTTGATGGCGGCGATCGCCGAGGTCGGCCTGCGTCAGCAGCCGGACATGTCGTTCCGCGACGGCGAACTGGGGCTGCAGGTCGCGGCCGCCGCCGCGATGCGGGTCACCGGCGCGAGCTGGCACGTGCTGTTCGAGAACCGCGTCATCGCGCCGCTCAACCTGACCGGGACGAGCTTCGGCGCGCAGTTCCCGCAGGGCGCGGACGCCGGCAAGACGGCGCTGCCGTGGTTGGCGACCGGCGCGGTGTCGACGATCGACGACTACACGGCGTTCCTGCGCATGCTAGCCAACCAGGGGCGCTTCGGCAGCAAGCAGGTGCTCAGCAAGGCGGCGGTCGCGGAGATGATGCGCGACCAGGTGCCGCCGCTGGTGGCGGTCCACGACGACGAGCTCCCGGGGCGCTCGCTGCGCTACGGCCTCGGGGCCTGGATCGAGAAGCTGCCGGACGGCGGCGTCCGCGTCGGCGAGCCCGCGAGCCTCGGCTTCGCGCCGTGGTTCGACCTCGACCTCGGCGTCGCCGGCCTGTTCGTCGCCAACGTCCGCACGTCCAAGCCGCTGCCGCAGGTGCCGCGCATCCAGGCGAAGGTCGCCGAGGTGATCCGTTCGCCTGCGGTCGACGGCACGCGCACCACGGTCAAGCTCGACCACGACGGTCGCGAGCGGCGCTACCTGCTGTGCCTGCCGCCGGCGGCGGCCGTCGCCGGTCGCCCGGCCCCGCTGCTGGTCGTGCTGCACGACGACAAGGACAGCGCCGAAGTCGCCCGCGTCGAGACCGGTCTCGGCGTCGCCGGCGTGCGCGCCGGTTACGCCGTCGTCTTCGCCGACGGCACCAGCACCTCGACCGAGCGCGCGCTGACGTGGAACAGCGGCGCGGTCACCAACTACGCCGCCGAACGCCGCATCGACGACGTCGGCTTCCTGCGCGCGGTCGTCGCGGACGTCTCGCGCCGTCTGCCGGTCGACGTCGACCGCGTGTTCGCCGTCGGCCACGGCCAGGGCGGCGCGATGTGCCACCGGCTCGCCCGCGAGGCGTCCGACGTCTTCCGCGGCATCGCCGTGTACGGCGGCTCGGCCCGCTTCGAGCCCGACCAGGGCGGCGCGCCGGTCGCGGTGCTGATGATCGAGGGCACCGCGGACCGCGCCGTGCGCGCCGGCTTCGGCCTCGGCCGCAGCCGCCAGGAAGCCGAGGCCGCCCAGAAGGCGCTGCTCGGCTACTACGTCAAGCGCAACGAACTCGTCGGCTACCCGCAGCTCGGCGAGCAGGGCAAGGTCAGCACGCAGACGTTCGCCAAGGGGCGCAACAGCCAGCGCACGCAACCGGTGCGCGTCGTGACGCTGCACGGCAGCGGCCACGCCTGGCCGGGCTCGACGCAGCGGCCGAACACGCCGGCGGAGACGCCGTTCCCGTTCGACTGCAACGGCGAGATCCTGCGCTTCTTCGCCGAGGTCGCGCCGACGCCGCCCGCCGCCGCGCCCGCGCCGGCCGGTCGCTGACCGCATGGCGCGCGCCGCGCGCCCGATCGCATTGTTTCCCGGCCCGGCGCCGCCGTCTTCGAAGGCCACGGCGGCGTCGGGTCGGGAGTTTTCCGTCGCTCACCAGTAGAGGCGGATGCGCCACGTGCCGTCGGCGAAGCCGGTGGCGGTGCGCACGGTCGCGAGGTCGTGCGCGCGCAGGCGCTCGAGCCAGGCGTCCTTGGCTTCGGCCTGCGCTTCGCGCGCGGCGAGGGCTTCCTCGTCGTCGCCTCGGACGCCGAACCACAGGCTGAACATCGAGCCGGTGAGGGTGTCGTAGATGGCGTCGAAGACCAGGCTGCCGTGCTGCAGGTCGTAGCGCGACGCGCCGGAGAGGCCGGGGGGCAGCGCGCGCCGCACGCCGGCGAACGCGGCATCGACCGCCGGCGTCGCGCCGTCCACCGGCGCAGCCTCGATCGCTGCGATCAACTGCGTGAGTTCGGCCTCGGCGTCGCTGCCGGCGGCGACGTAGAAGGCGCGTGCGCTGCAACCGAGCCACAGCGGATAGGCCAGCACGTTGCCGTAGCGGCTGCACGCGACGCCCGCGAGGGCCGTCGTCTCCTGGCGCGTCAGGTGCGGCTTGACGCCGTCGACCAGCGCCTGCAGGCCGCGTTGGAAGGCCGGCGCGTCGTCGACCGCGATCGCCATCGCCCACGTCGCCTTCTTCGGCCGTTCCGGATCCTCGACCGGCTGCGTCGTCATCAGCACCTCGTCGCCGAGCAGGCCGAAGAAGCCGGCGCCGAGGTCGACGCCGAGCGCCGCCTCGGCCTCGGCCGTGAATGCCGCAGCCGTCTGCCGGCTCTCGGCGGCGGCGAAGTCGACGATCGCGTGCCACATCGCGCCGAAGCCGAAGTGGCCGAGTCGGAACGTCGGCGCGGCCGTCGGCAGCGCGCGGGCGAGCCGCGGCAGGGCGGTGCGCGCCGGCATCAGCGCCGCCATCAGGCCGGTGGGGGCGCTGGCGAAGCGCACCGCGGCTTCGCACTGCACGCACGGGCCGGCGGCGGTGAGCGTCAGCGTCAGCCCCTGCACGCCGTCGAGGCCGAGCGGGCGCACGCGGACGTCGTCGACGTCGAAGCCGAACATGCGGGCGAAGGCGAGCGCGGGCGCTGCGTCGACGACCAACGGCGGGCGCTTGGCCGCGCGCGTCCGGTCGCCGTCGGCTTGCGCCGCACGCGCTGCCGCGGCCGCCGCGGCGTAGAGCGCGTCGAGCGACTCGGTCTTGGAGCGCGTGACCGCGGCGACGAGGCAGCCGTTGACCACGCGGGCCTCGCACATCGACGCGTCGTTGGCGGTGCGGATCCGCATGCGCTCGCCGGCGACGAGCGCGTCCTCCCAGACCGCGGGGACGACTTCCTGCAGCAGGTGCAGGTCGGCGGCGAGCAGGGCCATGTCCGTGCGGCCGTCGCCCTCGGCGACCAGCGTCGCCGCGCGCAGACCGTCTTCGGCCTGGAAGTCGTCGAACCAGAGATCGACGTGGATCACGCCGTCGTAGCCGAAGAACCGCTGGCGCGCAGCATCGGCCTGCTCGCCGAGGAGGCTGGCGACGTCCCGACCGAACTCGCCGAGGTACGGCGTCCACAGCGCGCGCGCCGGGTCGCCGTCGAGCAGCGTTCCGAGGTTCGTCGGTCCGAGGCGGATGCGCCAACCGAGTGGCCCGACCGTCGTCACCCGCAGATGCGGCGCGGCGAGCGGGGGGGCCGTTGCCGGCGCGGGGGCGGTCGGCGGTGAGGCCTGCGCCGGCAGGCTGCCGTGCAGCGGCAGTGCGCCGGCGAAGGCGATGGCGACGGCGGTCGTGGCAACGGTGGGCAGACGACGGGCAGGACGGGTCATGGCCGCAGCAGTGTCGCGCCGCGCACCGGCTTTGTCGCGCTCGCCGTCGCCGGGGCCAGGGTGGCTGTCGGCCCACTGGACAACGTCACGGCAGCGACGACCATGCGCAGGCCCGGCGTCGTTGCCGGCGCGATGGCTGGCGCGTGTCGTCGCGCTGTGCCGTCTCGTGGCTCCAACCAACCGGATCGACCCCATGCACCGCACCACCCTGCTCGCCGCCGCGGCCCTCGCCGCGGCCTCGTCCCTCACCGCCCAGATCCGCGTCGCCCTCTGCGGCGCGGCGTCGACGACCAACACCGCCTGCCAGTGGACCTCGCCGCAGACGGCACTGCTCGCCACCGGCCAGTTCGCCACGGTCGACATCATCAATGTGACGACCGGCGGCACCGGCACGCCGACGCTGCAGCAACTGCAGCAGTACGACGCGCTGCTGTGTTACACGAACTCGACGCCGGCCAACAACGTCACGTGGGGCGACGTGCTCGCCGACTACGTCGACGCCGGCGGCGGCGTGGTGGTCGCGGTGTTCGCCAACACCTCGTTGACCGCCGGCCGCAACATCGGCGGCCGCTGGCAGAACGGCTACGAGGTCGTGCTCGATCAGGGCGGCACCACCTCGGGCGGCAGCCCGACGCTCGGCAACGTGCCGGTGCCGGGCCATCCGGCGATGACCGGCGTGACCAGCCTCGCCGGCGGCACGCTGAGTTCGCGGCCGACGTCGACCGCGCTCGAAGTCGGCGCCTTCGTCGTCGCCGAGTGGAGCGACGGCAAGATCCTCGTCGCGCAGGGCGCCAACCCGCGCCGCATCGACCTCGGCCTCTACCCGCCGCAAGCGGCCTGCTCGCAGTCGGGGTGGCTCAGCGGCGGCGACCTGCTGATGGCCAACGCGCTGGTCGCGGTCGCCGGCGGCGCGCGGTTCGCGGCTTACGGTGCTGGCTGCGCCGGCGCGCTCGGCGTGCCGCAGTTCTCGGCGCAGCCGGGCTCGCGGCCCGTGCTCGGCCAGACGCTGCAGACGAACATCGCCAACCTGCCGTTCGGCCTCGCCCTCGTGGCGCTCGGCGCGTCGAACACGGCCAGCGGCGGCTTGCCGCTGCCGCTCGACCTGACCCTGATCGGCATGCCCGGCTGCAACCTGCTCGCGGACCCGGTCGTGACCGACCTGGTCGGCGGCGCGGGCGCCACCGCGACGTGGTCGTTCGCGGTCCCGAACCTGGGCGCGCTCTTCGGCCTGTCGCTCTTCGGGCAGGCCTTCAGCGTCGATCCGGCGGCCAATGCGTTCGGCTTCACGACCAGCAACGGCGGCCGCATCAAGCTCGGTCTGTAGGCCGCGCGCCGCGACCGGCCCGCGCCGTCAGTCGATCGCCCGCCGCCGCAGCACGCTGGTGGTGTTGGCGAGCGCGAGCGCGGCGAGCAGGGCGCTGACGAAGTAGACGGTGCCGGCGGGCACCTCGCCCTTCGCCGTCCCGATCGACCACGCGAAGACGTAGCCGCCGAGCGGATAGCCGACGATGTTGGCGATGCTCTGCGCGCTGGTCAGCGCGCCCTGCACGAGGCCTTGCTGATCGGGCGCGACGCTGCGGCTGATCATCGACTGCGCCGCCGGCATGGCGATGCCGCCGAGCGCGGCGATGGCGATGGCGATGTAGATCATCCAGCCTGCGGACGCCGAGGCGTAGCCGATGTAGGCCACGACGGCGAGCAGCAGGCCCAGGCGCAGCGCCCGCGGTTCGCCCAGGCGCGGCACGAGCCGGCGCGCGAGGCCGCCCTGCACCAGCGCGCCGCCGAGGCCGACGGCGAACATCGACCAACCGATGTCCTTCGGCTGCCAGCCGTAGCGATGCTCGGTGTACAGCGCCCACGTCGCGTGCAGCGCGAACTGCGCCATGTTGAGCAGGAACAGCGCGCCGGCGAGGCTGCGCGCCAGCGGGAAGCGCGCCAGCACGGTCAGCGCCGCGAACGGGCTGCCGATCGGGTGCGTGTTGCGGCGCTCGGGCGGCAGCGACTCGGGCAGCACGAAGAGCCCGTAGGCGGCGTTGGCCAGCGACAGCCCGCCGGCGATCCAGAACGGCAGGCGGATGTCGATGCCGCCGAGGATGCCGCCGAGCAGCGGGCCGAGCACGAAGCCAAGGCTGGCGGCGGCGCCGAACACGGCGAAGCCGGCGGCGCGTTTCTCGGGCGGCGTGACGTCGGCGATGTAGGCCGACGCGGTGGTGACGCTGGCGCCGGTGACGCCGTTGATCGCGCGCGTTACCCAAAGCACGGACAGCGACGGCGCCAGCGCCATCGCGAAGTAGTCGAGGCCCGAGCCGAGCATCGAGAACAGCAGCACCGGGCGGCGGCCGACGCGGTCCGACAGCGCGCCGAGCAGCGGCGCGCACAGGAACGCCATGATCGAGAACGTCGCGCCGAGCCAGCCGACGAGCGGCGCCGCGTCGGCTTCGCTGCCGCCGCTCAGTTGCGTCACCAGCTTGGGACCGACCGGGATCAGCAGGCCGATGCCCAGCAGGTCGAGCAGGACGACGAAGAAGACGAAGCGGAGCGCGGGTTTGCGGTCGGTCACGCCGTGCATCGTCGCGCCGCGGCGGTGGCGCGTCCATCGCGCGGCGCGATCGGCGGCGAGCGGCGCTTGCGCCCACGCCGCAGTGGCCCGCGCGCCGCGATGGGCGCAGACTGCCGACCTTCCGCATGGCCGAACCCTTCAAGGACCGCATCGACGCGGCGATGGCGCGCTTGCTGGCGACGCGGCTTGCCGCCGTGCTGCCCGGTTTCCCGGTGCGGCGCTTCGAGCGCGCGTGCATCGACGGGCTCGGTGCGCTGGCGCTGAAGCAGCGCGTCGCGCGGTTCGCCGACGCCCTGGCGGCGACGCTGCCGGCCGACTTCGCGGCGGCGTGCACGGCGCTCGAGGCGACGCTCGCGCCGGCGCGCCTCGACGACGACCTGTCGGCCCTCGCACCCGGGCCCGACGGCCTGGCCGGCTGGGTCTGCTGGCCGATGGCCGACTTCGTCGCGCAGCGCGGCCTCGCCGCGCCCGACCGCGCGCTGGCGGCGCTGCACGCGCTGACACAGCGGTTCACCGCCGAGTTCGCGCTGCGGCCGTTCCTCGTCGCGCACGAGACGCTGACGCTGCGCACGCTCGCGCGCTGGACGGCCGACCCGAGCCCGCACGTCCGACGGCTGGTCAGCGAAGGCTCGCGGCCGCGGCTGCCGTGGGGCATGGCGCTGCCGCGCTTCTGCGCCGACCCGTCGCCGACGCTGCCGCTCTTGCGCGCGCTGCAGGACGACGCCAGCGAGTACGTGCGCCGCAGCGTCGCCAACCACCTCAACGACATCGCCAAGGACCACCCCGACGTCGTCGTCGACTGGCTTGCCGCGCACCTGCCGGACGCGCCGCCGGCGCGCCGCGCGCTGCTGCACCGCGCCAGCCGCACCCTGGTCAAACGCGGCCACCGCGGCGCGCTGGCGGCGTGGGGCGTCGACGCGCCGTTCCGCGGCGCGGTCGCGTTCGCGGTGACGCCGCCGCGCGTCGCCATCGGCGGCGCGATGGAACTGCAGGTCGAGCTGCGCGCCGCGACCGGCGGTGGCCCGCAGCGCCTCGTCGTCGATTACGTCGTGCGGCGCGATGGCAGCGCGTCGCAGCAGCCGAAGGTGTGGAAGGGCTGGACCGTCGAACTCGCGCCCGGCGCAGCGCGCCCGCTGCGCAAGCGGCACTCGTGGCGGCCGACGACCGTGCGCGTCGACCGGCCGGGCCGGCACGTCGTCGAACTGCGCATCAACGGCGCCGCCGTCGCGCACGCGGCGTTCACGCTGCGCGCCCGCTGACGGTCGCGGCTGGCCGTGGCTGTCTCCGGCTGGCTGCCGGGCACCGGGCGGCGCCCCCGCCTGATCGCTTGGTTGTTGTTGGCGCGGATGGCGCGCGGCGACGGGCGGCGCGCGGCGCGCCGATACCCATAGGGCAACGGCGCGCGCCGATTCGGTCCGGATTTCTGCGGCGGACGCGGGGCGCTGTCCTGCCGTGCATGGCCGCGCGTGGGCGTCAGCGCGGCTTCGGCGCGGTCCAGCGCAGCGGCTGTGCGCCGTTGCCGGCGGGCGCGCACGCGACGTGGCCGGAGCCCTGCGCCGTCGCTTCCGCCCACAGCCGCCACGTCGCGCCGGCGGCGATCGGCGGCAGCACGGCGCCGTAGACGCCGTCGTCCGCCGCGCCGTCGCCGTGCGCGCCGTCGTCGTGCATCGCCATCGTTGCGAAGGCACCGAACGGCCCCTGGTCGTAGGACAGGGTGACGCTGGCCAGCGGCGCGCCGCCGGCCTTGCACACCACCGTGACGACGTGCCCGTCGCCGCGCGCGGCCGACTTGGTCTGCAGTTCGCCGAGCGTCGGTGTCGGTCCCTGCATCGCCGGGTCGTCGAGGATCGCCTGCCGTTTGCTCGCGATCCGTGCGCGCAGCGAACGCGCCGCCGGCCGGCCTTGTTCGTCGGTCGCGAACTGCTGGCAGAACGCGTCGTAGCCGGCCTGCGAATGCGCGTCCGCGCGCACCAGCGGATCGAGCAGGCGCTGCCAGCGGTCCAACTGCTCGGCGACGACGTCGTCGCGCAGCGCCGTATCGGCGATGGCGCGCAGGTTGGCGAGGTAGCGCGCGCGCCACTGCGGCACGGCCAGCAGCTTGTGCAGCAGCGGCCGGTCGGTGCGCGACGCGCCCTGCAGCGGTGTTGTCGCCGTGCCGCCGCCCGGCCCGCCGCCGCGTCCGCCGCGCCCGCCTGGGCCGCCTGGGCCACCGGGACCGCCGGGACCTTGGCCGCCCGGGCCTTGGTCGCCCGGCGCGCCGGGGCGCGCGCCCTCAGGGCTCTGGCCCTCGGGCGGCGGTCCACCCGGGCCGCCGTCCGGTGGCGGCCCGCCCGGCCCGAAGCCACCCGGTCCGCCGAAGCCACCCGGTCCGCCCGGCCCGCGGCCACCGCCGCGCGCGCCGAGCAGGATCTCGTTGTTGTCGCGCGGGATCGGGTGGAAGCGGCCCTTGGTGTCGCGGAGCAGCAGGTAGTCGCTGGCGCGCGAGTAGTAGCCGTCGTCGTCGCCGAGCGCGAAGTCCATGGCGAGGAACCACAGCGCCGCGTCGACGTCGAGGTGCTGCGGCAGGATCTCCGGCAGCCGCTCCGTCGGCGCGTCGGCGAGCGCCCCGCACAGGTCGACGAGCCCGCGCCACGCGCGCTCGTTGTCGTCGGACTTGAGGTCGTAGCTGCGCTTGTACGCCGCCGGCTCCTCGCCGAGGTACCGCAGGCCGCCGTTGCCGCGGAAGTCGGGCGGCACCTTGAAGCGGTCGCCGCCCTTGCCGCCGTAGTGGTCGACGACGAAGTCCTTGTCGAACTGCTGCATCGCCGTGTACGTGCCGAAGTCCTCGCCATTGACGACGACGCGCACCAGCGCGGTACGCGGTGCTGGAAGGAAACGGTTGGCGACGACGCCGTGCAGCATCTCGCGCAGCTGCGACGGGTCGGTGTTGTTGTTGAGCAGGTCGAGGTTGCGCAGGCCGCGGAAGCTCTGCGTTCGGTCGACGAGGTCGAACGTCAGGTCGAACGACTTCTTCTTGCCGCGCGCCATCTGGAACGACGTGTTGCCGCGGAACTGCACGCCGACGTTGGCATAGGTCACGCCATCGACCTGCACCGTCGCCGGCACCTCGACGTCGGTGCGATGGAACTCGGTCAGTTCCTGGAACCAGTCGTCGCCGGGGATCGTCAGGAAGAACGTGCGCACGACGTCCGGGTCCCAGACGCCGGCGCCGGCATGGTTGGGCGCCTGCTTCGGATCGACGGCGCCGCCGACCTTCGGTTCGCCGCTGTCGGATCCACGCGGGCCACCGGGGCCGCCCGGACCCTCGGGACCACCGGGTGGCCCGCTGAAGCCGCCGCGGCCACCGCGCTCGCCAGGGCCACCGCGCTGCGGGCGGTTGTCCTTGAGCCACGCGCGCGCCGCCTTGCGTTCGGCGGCGTCGAGCAAGCCGTCCTTGTTCGCGTCGAAGCGGGCCTTCACTTCGAGGTTGGTTCCCAGCGGGCCGCCAGGGCCACCGGGTGCGCCCGAGCCGCCGGGGCCGTCCATCCCGAACCCACGGTCGGGAGCGAAGTTGGGATCGCCCGGCGGCGGCCCCTGCGGGTCCTGCGCGGTCGCGGCGGCGGCGAGGGCGAGCAGCAGGGGGAAGGTCCGGGCGCGCGTCGTGGGCATGCGGACCCCGTGCTACGGGCGCAGTGGGCGGCGGCCAACGACGCGGCCTCGAAAGGTGCCTGCCGGCGTCGCCGCAACCCGCCGACCCCGACGCCGCCTCGCCGCGCTGCCCGGCCCGTCCCGTTCGGTTGCGTCCCGGCCTGCCCTGCCGGGATCGCCCGCGCCGGGTACCATCCCCGACCCTGGCTGCCGCCTCCGGGATGGGAGGGCAGCACGACTTCAGCCGGAACCTCGCCATGTCCGAGCCTGCCCGCGAACTCGCTGCGGCTGCCGCCGCCGTCCCCTTCTCGGACCACGCCATTGCCCGTTGCCGCACGCGCGGCATTCCCGCGGCCGGCATTGCCGCGGCGCTCGACTATGGCTCGTGCGACGCCGATGGCGACGCCGAGGTGTACACGCTCGGCTGGCGGCAGGTCGCCTTCGCCCGCACCAAGCTCGGCGTCGACCTGCGCCGGTGGCAGGACATCACCGTCGTCTGCGACCGCCAAGGCCTCGTGATCACCGCGTACCGGCGCAAGGCCAACGCGGGGCTGCGCCGCCGCTGAGGCCGGCGTCGGCGATGCGCGGTCCGATCCGCCGCCCGGCACACCAACTCCCGCCGTCGGCGCGCGCTCGCTATCGTCCGCTGCCCGATGAACCGCCGCACCGCCGTGATCTTCGACATGGACGGCGTGCTCGTGCTCAGCATCGCGGCGCACGCGGCGGCGTGGCGCGCGACCGCCGAGCGCCATGGCCGGCCGATGACGCACGCCGACTTCCTGCGCGTCAACGGCATGACCAACCACGACATCTGCACGACGCTGTGGGGGGGCGAGAAGGCGACACCGGAGTTCATCGCCCGCATCGGCGACGAGAAGGAACGCGCCTACCGCGACGCCGTGCGCGCCGACCTGCCGCTGGCCCCCGGCCTGCGGCCGCTGCTGCAGCGGCTGCGCGCGGCCGGCGCGCAGTTGGCGGTCGGCACCTCCGGGCCGCAGGAGAACGTCGACCTGATCCTCGACCAGGGCGGCATCCGGGCGTTCTTCGGCGGCGTCGTGCACGCCGGGCTCGTGCGGCGCGGCAAACCCGCGCCCGACATCTTCCTGGCCGCCGCCGGGTTGCTCGGCGTGGCGCCGACGGCTTGCACCGTCGTCGAGGACGCGCCGACCGGCGTGCGTGCGGCGCTCGCCGCGGGCATGCGCTGTGTTGGCGTCGCGACCACGCACGCCGCCGACGAGCTGGCGGCCGTCGGCGCGCACCTCGTGCGGCCCGACCTCGCGGCGCTGGCGGTCGACGACCTGCTGGCGGGGTGAGGCCGGGCGTCGGGTGGGCGCTCCTGCGCCGCCGCCCGCCGCCGCCCGCCGCCGCCCGCCGCCGGCCGCCCGCACCCCGCCCGCCGCCCGCCCCCGCCGGCCGCCCGCAGTGGACGATTGTCCACACGGCGGTAGCCGCCGGCGGGTCGCGACGCTACCTTCTCGGCTCGGACGGCGGCCAGTCGACGTCGTCCGGTTCGTACTTCGACTGGATGGAACCGCGTCCCCCGCGGCCCCTGCCGGCGCATTCGCAATAGCGGCCCTCTCGTCGAGGGCGCACTGTGCGTGTGCAAACGTTCGATCGCAGCGCAGTGCTGTAGGTCTGCCCGGCGAGGCCAAGAGGTCGCAGTTCCGGAGACTCCCCATGGGTAAGCGTTTGTTCGTCGGCAACCTGTCCTTCAACACCACCGAGGACACCCTGTCCGACCTGTTCCAGCAGAGTGGCATCGCCACGGCCAGCGTGCAGGTGATGCTCGACCGTGACACCGGCCGCTCGCGCGGCTTCGCGTTCGTCGACCTCGCCAACGACGCCGATCTGGCGAACGCCGTGAAGGCGCTCGACGGCAAGTCGCTCGACGGCCGTCCGCTGCGCGTCAACGAGGCCGAGGAGCGCAAGCCGCGCTCGGGCGGCGGTGGCTTCGGCGGCGGTGGCGGCGGCGGCGGTGGCCGCGGCGGCTACGGCGGTCGTGGCGGCGGCGGCGGCGGCGGTGGTGGCGGCGGTGGCCGCGACCGCTGGTGACCGCAGCGACGCGCCGATTCGCGCGCGTCAGTGACGGCCCGCGGGGTCCGCTTCGGCGGTCCCGCGGGCTGTTTCGTTTCCGGGTCGCGCGTCGCGGCGGTGGTGCGGGTGGTGGCGCAGGCCTGCGTTGCCTCGCCGCGTCGGTGCGACTGCGGCGATGGCGCGCGTGCGGGGCATCGTCCTGCGCCGCCGCGAAGCCTGGGCCCTGCGCGGGCGGGTTCGCGCCGCAGTGAGGCCAGCGCGCATGCTGCTTGCGTCCTCGCTGCGGGTCCCGTGTCACGCGATCGGCGCCAACGGGGCGCGCGCGCCTCGCGCGGCGCGCGATCGCTCCTGCGCTCGCCGGCTGCACGGGCTATAGCAGCGGCATGATCGCCAGGATGCTGCGTTCGTCGCGCGGTTTGCGCGCGCTGGCTGCGTGGGCGTGCCATGTCGCGCCGGGCCTGCCCTTCGCCGTTGCCGTGGCGCAAACGCCGCCGCCGGCGCGCGCGCCGGCGGAACCAGCGCCCGCCCCTGCGCCCGCTCCGGTCCTCGCGCCGATGCCGGCCGACTTCGCCGACCGCGCGGCGTGGCAGTCCGACGAGATCGGCGTCGGCGTGCAGCTGCGCTTCCGCTGGTTCGAGCGGCTCTACGCGGGGCCGCAGAGCCTGACCGTCGTCGAGGTAGCACCGCAGGCGAAGGCGCGCTACGACGTCGTCGCACCCGGCGTGCGGACGAAGACCAGCGCGATGGGCGCGCAGAACGGCGCGCTGGCGGCGATCAACGGCGGCTTCTTCGCCATCGAGAGCACCGGCCTGTCGACGGGGTTGCTGCGCCTCGACGGCGCGCTGGTGGTGCCGGCCAAGCCCGCGCAGGCGAGCCTCGGCATCGGCAGCGACCATCGGCTGCGCGTGGCGACGCGGCCGGAGGGCGACTGGCCGGAGGTCGAGGACGCGCTCGGGGCCGGACCGATGCTGCTGCGCGACGGCGCGGTCGTCGACCACGGCGCGCGCCAGCGCCGCATCCGCCACCCGCGCTCGGCGATCGGCGTCGGCAAGGACGGCAGCGTGGTCTGGCTGACGGCCGACGGCCGCACCGACAAGGCCGCCGGCCTCGCGCACGAAGAGACCGCTGCGATCCTGCAGGCGCTCGGCTGCGTCGACGCGGTCAACCTCGACGGCGGCGGCAGCACGACGCTGTGGGTCGCCGGCCGCGGCGTCGTCAACCATCCGTGCGACAACAAGAAGTACGACCACGCGGGCGAACGCGCCGTCGCCAACGCCGTGCTGCTGCGCGCGCCGGCGGTCGTCGTGGTCGACGACGCGCAGGCGACGCTGCGCGGCGACGGGTGGACGCGCGTGCCGCGCGCGCGTGCGAACGTCGGCGGCGTCGGCGCGGGGTACGCGCGGTGGGTAGGGGCGCGGCCGCAGGGCGAGGTGCCGGGTGGCGCTGCACCGGTTGGCAACGTCGGCAGCGGCAGGGCCGGCGTGGACCAAGCCGGCGCGGACGCCGCGCGCGCCGCCGAGACTGCCCCGTGCGCCGAGTTCGCCGTCGAGCTGCCGGTTGCCGGTGCGTGGCAGGTGTCGGCGTCGTGGCCGACGGACGGTGGCGAGGCAGGAGCGTGGCAGTTCGAAGTCGCCGTCGTCACGGCTCCGCCAGCTCGAGGCGACGACCGCGGTGCGGTGGCCGCCGGGGCAGCTGCTGCATCGCACGCCGCTGCCACGCCGGGGACGCCGCGCGCAGGCGCCCTACGGACCGTGCGAGGCCGCCGCGGTGCCTGGGCGCCGGTCGGCACTGTCGACGTGGAGGCAGGCCAGCGTGCCGTCGTGCGGGTCGTCGTCAGCGGCGACCAAGCGGTCGTCCTCGACGCGTTGCGCTGGGAGCAGGTCGCGCGCTGACATCGCCGCCGTCGGCGGTCGTCGGTTGGCCACGAGGCGCTCGCAGAGGCGCGTGGTCGATGGCTGGCGACGATTGACCGTTCGCCATGGTCGCGGCAGCATGGGTGCCATGAAGAGAAGCGGGAAGATGGTGTGGTGTTCTGTCGTGGTGGCGTCCGGACTGACGGCACAGGTTCCGGAGTGGTTGGAGGTGGCGACGAATGCTTCGCTGGGTCGTTCCCTACATGCCATGGCGTACGCAGGGGAGGGTCGTGTCCTCATGTTTGGCGGCGAGTTTTTTTGCCCAGCATGTCCCGGCTCCCCGGTGCTTGGTGATGCTTGGCTTTGGGACGGGATCGAATGGCAAGCGACATCATCGTCGAGCTCGCCGTCTGCGCGTGTCGGTCATGCCATGGCTTATGATTCGACGCGCGGTTGTGTCGTGCTCTTTGGCGGTTCGGCTGGAAGCACGTTTCTTGGCGACACATGGGAATGGTCGAACGGTGCCTGGACCCAGCGAATGAGCATCGGCCCAGTTGCACGCACGCTTCACGCGATGGCGTACGACACATACCGTCAGCGTGCTGTAATGTTTGGTGGATTCAGGTCGGTTGGGGGTACTGCTTCGTACTTGGCGGACACCTGGGAATGGAACGGTAATGCATGGACTCCCCGCGTCAGCGCTAGTTTTCCTCCCCCGCTAAGTCCCGTAAGAATGGCACATGACATAGCGCGGGCCCGGAGTGTGCTCGTGGGAACAGACATCGTGAATCCTGTCACGGTTACCTGGGAGTGGGATGGCACAGATTGGCACCTGAAGGACTCGGTCTCCTCGGGACTGAGTGGATTGGCGTTGGCTTACGACGCGTTTCACGGCGGAGTCGTTGGTTTACGGGCTTTTGGAGGGACCTCGCAGACCAGCGTCTGGAATGGACAATCTTGGCATCCAAGCCCCGCAACGATCGGAGTCGCGGCAACCCAATGTGCAACCGATGAATCTCGGCAACGAGTCGTGGTCTTCGGCGGTTTGGTTGGTGGTTTCTCCTCCGGCCGAACCTGCGAATACGGCTACGCCCCCCGCCCCGCCTCCGTGACCCCCTTCGGGACCGGTTGCGGCATGCCGCCGCTCGCCCTGGCCGCCGACGCCAACACCAGCCCGCGCATCGGCACGACCTTGCGCACCGACGTCGCCAATGTGCCATTCGGGTTCCCATTCGTCGCCATCGGGTCCAACGAGCAGTTCCTGGGCCCGTTCCCGCTGCCTCTCGTGCTCGATGGCTTTGGCTACCTCGGCTGCCTGCTGCATCACGACGCGATCGTGTCGGTGCCGTGCACGCAGTGGAGCGGACCCTCGACCGCGACGTTCGACCTGTCGATCCCCAACGTGCCCGCCTTGCTGACCGCGCGCATCTACCTGCAGGCATGGTCGCTCGCTCCCGCGGCCAATCCCGGGGGCCTCGTCCTCAGCAACGCGCTGCGCGTGGTGATCGGCAACTCGTAAGCGATTGCTCGCTGCTCCGGTGGGTGGCCGCCGTCGTCAGCAGCGCGCGCGACCGCCCCGCCGCCGTGGCCCGCGCCGGCCCGATCGCTATCGTCGCACGCCGGTCGCAGGGGGAACCCCGCGCCGCCCACCCCATGCACTGGCCGCCGGACGCCCTGAAGCTCGCAGCACTGCCGCCGGCGGCGAGCGACGAGCACTTCGAGCTGCACCTCGCGGCGGTCGAGCACGGCATGGCGGCGCCGATCCTGATCCAGTCGCGCGCCGACGTCCTGTCGGCCAAGCACTGGCAGGAGCAGATCGAGCCGTACGAGCACCAGATGCGCAACCTGATCACGTTCTGCCGGCGCGCGCCGGTGGCGCTGATCGCCGACGACGTGGGCCTGGGCAAGACGATCTCGGCCGGCCTGATCCTCAACGAGCTGCAGGTGCGCAAGAAGGTCCGCCGCGCGCTCGTGCTGTGCCCGACGGTGTTGATCGAGCAGTGGGCCGAGGAGCTGGCGAGCAAGTTCGGCATGGCCCGCATCGCCACCGGCACCGGGCAGGACTTCGCCGACCACCTGCGCTCGACCGCGGCGGTGGTGATCACGACCTACGAGACGGCGCGCGACCGCATGCGCGACGTCGCCCGCGCCGGCTTCGACATGGTGGTGCTCGACGAAGCCCACAAGCTGCGCAACCTGACCGGCGGCGACGAGCCGCCGAAGCTCGCACGCGCGGTGTTCGAGGCGCTGCAGCAGCGCGCGTTCCGCTACGTGCTGATGCTGACCGCGACGCCGGTGCAGAACCGCGTGTGGGACATCTACTCGCTGGTCGCCTGCCTCGCCGCCGCCAAGGGCCACGCCAACCCGCTCGGCGACGAGGCGGCCTTCCGCCGCCGCTACCTGACCGACAAGGAGGGCCGCAAGCTCGTCGACGGCCGCCGCGACGAGTTCCGCCGCCACATCCAGGACTACATGGTGCGGACGTCGCGCCTGACCGCCGGCCTGAGCTTTCCGCAGCGCATGCTGCAGACGTTCCTGGTGGCGCCGCAGCCGCACGAAGCCGAACTCTACGAGCGCGTCGGCGCCGAGATCGCCGGCCTGCCGCGCCTCGCGCAGTTCAGCATCGCCGAGGCCCTGCTCAGCAGCCCGCGCGCGCTGCACAAGCAGCTCGCCAACATGGTCGACAAGGGCACGCTGCAGCCCGAGGCGCTGCAGCGGCTCGGGCCGGCGCTCGCCGCCGTCGGCCCCGGCAGCAAGCTGAGCCAGCTGATCGGCGTCTGCAGCGAGCTCGCCCGCCGCGAGCCGCAGCGCTGGCGCTGCATCGTGTTCACGCGCCGCACCGAGACGCAGGACCTGCTCGCCGAGGCCTTCGCCAGCCAGGGCGTCGCCGTCGGCCTGATCCGCGGCGGCGCGCCCGACGCCAACCGCAAGGCCATCGCCGCGTATCGCGCCGACCCGCCGACCGCGCACGTGCTGGTCAGCACCGACGCCGGCGCCGTCGGCCTCAACCTGCAGGCCGGCAACGTCATCGTGAACTACGACCTGCCGTGGAACCCGATGACGCTCGAACAGCGCATCGGCCGCGTGCAGCGCATCGGCAGCAAGTTCGCGCACGTGCTGGTCTGGAACCTCGCCGTCGACGGCACCGTCGAGGCGCTGATCGTCGCGCGGCTGGTCGAGAAGCTGCA
Source organism: Planctomycetota bacterium (assembly GCA_046306335.1). Classification (GTDB taxonomy): domain Bacteria; phylum Planctomycetota; class UBA1135; order UBA1135; family UBA2386; genus UBA2386. The sequence goes on along the minus strand of JBKDXM010000102.1, from coordinate 6,356 downwards.
CGCGGTGGCGCAGACGCTCGGCGACGTCGAAGGCGTGCTCGAAGCCGCCAACCGCGAGGACGAGTTCGCCGACGACGTCGGCGAGCTGGTGACGCAGGCGCTGATGGGGGCCGACGTGAAGCTGGCGCTGCAGAAGGCGCAGGAGTCGATCGAGCGCGCGCGCCAGCTGTACGCCGCCGAGCAGGAAGCGGTCGAAGAGCACCTCGGCCGGCTCGACGCCATGCACGAGGCCGGGCCGAAGGTGCTGCCGCTCGCGCCGGTCGCGCCGCGCCTGTCGGCCGCGGACTTCTGCCGCCGCGCCTTCGTTGCCGCCGGCGGCACGGTCGAGGCCGACGGTCCGACGCGCGCGCGCGTGCGCCTGCCGGGCCGCGCGCCGTGGACGGCGGTCTTCGACGGCGACGACCCGCTGCTCGCCGACGGCGCCGCGCGCCTGGGCGAGGCGGCGGTGCGGCTGTACGAGCCGGGCAGCCAGGACTTCGAACGCCTCGCCGCCGAGTGGCGCAAGCAGTCGGCGCAGCGCGTGCGCGACCTCGCCGAGGCCGCGCGCGCCGCGATCCCGGCGGCGCTGGCGCAGTGGGCCGCGGGGCTCGGCGCGCCGGCGCAGGCCGTCGCGCATGCGATCCGCCGCGAGCAGCCGACGTTCGCCGGCGAAGTGGTCGTGCGCGCCGCGGCGACCATCGCGCACGACCGCTACGAGAAGCTCGTCGCCGTCGCCGTCGCCGATCCGGCGCACGGCGACGTGCCGCCGGCGGTGGCGCGCGCGCCGGCGGCCGTGCTGGCCGAGTTCCGGCCGCAGCAGGTCGCCGCGATCGCGCCGGCGGCGTTGCAGGCGGCAATCGCCGCCGACCGCGACCTCGCCGAGTTCGCCCGCTTCTACGCCGCGCGCAGCGTCGAAGAGGTCGCCAAGGCCGGCCCCGACGCGCCGGCGCAGGAGGACGTACGCCAGCGCTTCGCCGTCGCCGCCAGCGGCGAACTCGTCGGCGCGCGCGGCGTGCAGCACCTCGTCGCGACGGTGCAGGCCGAGCTCCAGTTCGCCGCCGCGCCGCGCCGCTACCCGGTCGAACTCACCCTCGTGCCGCTGACCGGGCGCGTGCTCGCCGAGCCGCCGCGCGGCCGCTGCGCCGTCACCGGCGCCAGCGTGCCCGAGGCGTGGCTGCAGGCGTGCGCCGTCTCGCAGACGCGCGCGCTCGCGCACGAACTCGCCGCCTGCGGCGTGACCAACGCGCCGGTGTTGCCGGCGCACCTCGCGACGAGCGCCGTCTCCGGCCGGCGCTTCCGCGCCGACGAGGCGGCGGCTTCGGCCGTCAGCGCCAAGCAAGGCCACCGCAGCGAACTCGTGCGCTGCGAGGCGAGCGGCAGCTGGCTGCTGCCTGAAGAAGCGCAGCGATCGAGCTGCAGCAACCGCCTCGTCGACCGCCGCCTGCTGCAGCCGTCCGAGCGCGACCCGTCGCGCCGCGGCACCGCCGACGAGTTCGTCGTCTGCGCCGCCACCGGCAAGCGCCTGCTGCGCGACGAGGCCAGTGCGTCCGCCGTGAGCGGCCAGATCGTCGACCGCGACCTGCTGGTGGTGTCGGCGGTGTCGGGGCGGGCCGCGCTGCCCGCCGAGACCGTGCGCTGCGCCGCCACCGGGGCGGTGTTGCTGCCCGACGAAGCGGCGCGCAGCGACCACGGCGGCCAGCTCGTCGACGTGCGCCAGCTGGTGCGCTCGGCGGTGTCCGGCCGCCGCGCGCTCGCCGCCGAGATGGGCCGCTGCGAAGTCACCGACGTCGCCGCGCTCCCCGACGAACTCGCCGTCAGCGACGTCTCCGGCAAGCGCGTCCGCCGCGACCAGCTCGTCGCCTGCGCCGTCACCGGCCGCCGTCTGCTGCGCGACGAAGCGGTGGCGTCGGCGTTCTCCGGCCGCCTGCTCGATCCCGCCGTCGCGGTCGCCAGCGCCGCGTCCGGCCGCCTCGGCGCGCCCGACGAAGTCGTCGCCTGTGCCGTCACCGGCGCGCGCCTGCTGCCTGACGAGGTGGCGACGTGCGCGGCGACCGGCGAACGCGTCGACGCGCGGCTGTGCGTGCCGTGCGCGGCGACCGGCCGGTTGCTGCGGCGCGACCGCGCCGTGCGCTCGGACTCCGGGCGCCTGGGCCACCCCGACGCGCTGCAGCGCTGCGCCTGGACCGGCGCGTCGCTGCTCGTCGACGAACTGTTCGAGTGCCCGCTGACGCGCGTGCGCGTCAGCCGCTCGTTCGGCGGCGCCTGGGCCGCCGCGCCGCTGGTTGCGCTCGCCGCCGGCGCGCCGCCGACTGCGGTGCCGGCGGACGCGGATGCAGCAGCACTCGCCGCCGCGCTGGCCGAAGCCGGCCACAAGGTCCGCGGCCTGCGCCTCGCACGCGGCCCCGGCGGCGCGGCGACGGCCTTCTTCGCCGACGCCAGCACGTTCTTCGGCTTGCGCAAGAAGCACGTGCTCGGCTGGGCCCGGCGCGACGGCGAGCGCTGGACCCTGCTGGCGACCGCCGTCGGACGGGCGGAGGACGGCGGCTGGGCGGCGGACTGACGGCCGGTCCGGGCAGGCGGGCGGGGTGGGGTGGCCGGCGGGAGCAGGGCTGGCCGCAACGGTGCGGGCGGTGGTGGGGGCTGTCAGCTTGCGGGGACGGACAACGCGGCGACGTCAACGGCGGCGGCCGTATGTCGCCAGCACGCAGAACGCCGCGCCCGCGCCCGTCTGCGGGTGCCACACCGCGGTAGCCTTCGCCGCAGTCGCCGGCAGCGCTTGCCGTGGGCGGACCTGCTGTGGCGCGTGTTTGGCATCGACGTGCTGGTCTGTCCGAAATGCGCGGGCCCGCGGCGCGTGCTGGCGGCGATCTATGATCCGGCGGCGATCGCGCGGGTGCTCGCGGCGCTCGGGCGGACCGCGGCAGGGGCTGATCCGGCGGGGTGCCGGGCACCGCCGGCTGTGGAAAGGGACGCTGCCGACGACGGCGACCCTGCGGAGTGACGGTGTGGGGCGAAGTTGCGGCCGCTGGCCGGTCGCGGCGCGGGAGCGGTGTGCTCGCGCGGGGGGGGACTCCCCACCCTTTTGCAAGGGTGAGTTTCTGCCGCGGGCGGTCGCCGCGGCATGAGGTTAGGCCGCGGCGACCTCCTGTGGAGGCCGGTACTCGGTCTGGTCCCGGAGCATCGCACAGAGGACGCCCAGGAGTTGATCGGCGACAGCGCGAAGGGACTGGCCGTGGCTCTTGCCTCGGGCGCGCAGAGCGGCGTAGCGGGCTTTTGCGACGGGGTCGTTCTGCACGGCGACTCTGGACCAGTGGTAGAGAGCGTTGCGCACTCGTGGGTGGCAGGCCGTGCGCATCACCACGACGAGCTTCTTGCCGCTGCGGCGTGTGACTGGCGCAACACCTGCAAGTGCGCGGAGCGCTGGGTAGTCTCGCTCGCGGAGTGGCCCAGCCGCTTCCCCGAGCAGCGTCGCCGCCACGATCACGCCGATCCCTGGCATGGTTTGGATGATCGTGACGTCGCGCTGCTCGTTCCTCTGTCCCTCTGGCGACTCCTTGGCGAGGTCTCCGAGGCTGCACTCGAGCTTGGCCTTGCAGGCTCGCAGATGCTTGTTGACGAGGCGCACTCGCTCACCGAGCAACTCGAGATGGGCGATGGCCGCGGTCGCTGTGCCGGGGGCGGAGAAGACCGGCGTGCTGCGCAGATGCTGGAGGATCTCTTCGGCATCGATTCGAAGAATGCGATGTTCCTTCAGCAGCTTGGTGATGCGGCCAGGCTTCGTGGCGAGTGCTGCCGCGTGATGCGGGATCAGTTGCAGAAGGCGCGTGGCCCAGTCTTCTCCAGGGTCTCCGGCCACTGCGAGGAAGGCTGGGAAGTAGCGCGCGAGCTGGGCGCGCATCTGGTTGACGATCGCGTTGCGGTCACCCTGCAGTTCGTCGTGCATGCGCGACCACTCGCGCAGCTCGATGATCTTCGCGGGCTGTGCCGCAAGGCGCCGGAAGAGGTGGCCATCGGTGCGCAACGAGTCGGCGAGCACCATGGCGTCACGACGATCGTCCTTGGCGCCGGCGACCGTGAATCGATCGCGGAAGCGATCGAGTTGCTTCGGGTTGATCGAGAAGACGACGAAGCCGCGGTCGAACAGTGTCTCGACCACTGCGCCGTGCGGCACCTCGATCGCCACCGCGATGGTCGCGGGGTCCCCGAGCTTGTGCAGCCAGGTGCAGAGGTCGGCGAGGCCGTCGCCGCTGTGCTTGAAGGAGCAGGCGCTCACGCGCTTCCCCTCGGCGTTCATGGCGTGGACCTCGTGCTCGACGGTGGCCCAGTCGATGCCGACGAAGTGCTGGTAGTTGCTGTCCATCCGGATCCTCCAGAGACCAGAGACTGGGAAGGAGAGACCGGCACCGCGCTCCGCGGCGACCCCTGTACTGGTGCTCGTGGCACAGACTCCCCACAGGGCGTCAGAGCGCGGCTGCCTGCCGAGGCACGGGTCCCCCCCAGGAGCTCCAGGGCTCAGGGGGCGAATGGTTGCTCCCGGCAGGCTGCCGGACCGACCAGAGTCTACGAGGTAGGCCCTGGCTGGCCCTTCTCTGGTACAGGGGGGACGCGGCGGAATGGGGCCGGGGATCGGTGCGCGCGGGCGGTTGCGGCCGGGTGGAAGGGGTCGCGCGCAGGGGGTAGAATCGCGCTGGGTCCCGGGTGGTCCGGGACCGGTGCTTGAACTGCCTACGCGCTCGAGGTGAACGCTATGTTCGTGCTCCTAAATCATAACATCAGCGGGGCCACCGTGAGATTTCAGCTGTTTCTTTTGGCGTCTTATGTCCTGTCGTGCCAGGATTTGCGCGCTCAACTCGCAGGTCTGTGGAGGGATGAGAATCAACCTAGCAGTCGGGTCTTGGCATCCTACGACGAGTCTTTGGGCACTCTCAGAGTCCGTCGCAACGGCGGATCCTACAACGTACTGCCGCTGGGGCTAACGGGTGTTCGTGGCTTGGGGCGAATCGATGCCGGTGTAGACACGGACGTCTTTCTCTTGTGGGGCGCTAGTCCTAGTTCTAATTCTACCAACTCTGGCTACGTCATTCTCGTAAGAGAAGCGGTGGGCGTATTTAGCACTCCTGTAACTGCGTGGGCGGCGGCTGGTACCCCGACAGGCGCAGGCTACTCTAGCCTGCTAGGAGAGCTTGTCTTCTTTGACGACGATACGGACTTTCTGTACTCCGCGTCGTTCTCTCCTGCGAGCATGTCGCTCGGCACTTTTGTCACATCCTTGATTAACAAATCTGCGTTGCCAGCTGCAGAGCGTGCCCTGATGAGCGCCTACGACGACAATGGCCAAGCTGTTGCCGTGTTGTCGAGTGAATATTCTATTGGCCCGCAAATTAAGCTGCGCCTCCACGGGGGTGGGGTGACCTCGCCACTCCCGATAGAGCTTTTAGGTGGCTCTGACCACGGCATTTGTCGTGATGTGGTTATCCAGAGCGGCATCGTCCACGCTTACGGGCAGCCAGGAGCCTTGCTAGAGGCATTCTCCGTCGACTCGAATCAGACCCTTGGTGTTGCACTGGTGGGGGTCAATGGGTTGGCGGAAATCGCCGTTAGCGGCTTGGCGACTGGGGATCGTGTGTCAGTCCGCGATTTCCTGGTTGGAGGTGCCGGCACCACCATCAGAAACGCCTACAGTGTAGTCGGCAGTAGCACTTCGGGGCCTAGTGGACTCACTCCTCTGCCTTTCGGTGGGAACTCTGCTGCCACTATGGTTGCCGGCAATACCAGCTTCCGAGTTCTTTGCCGTGCAGAAGCCCCCGTCTCAGCTCCGGCGCAATGGCCTGGCATTGCCGTGTTTGGCCTTCCCAGTAACGTAGTTTTCGCGCCCCCCTTGGGTTGGGCGATGATCGGTGCGGAAGTTATCATTTTTCCTGCGGGGCTTGTGAGAACGAGAGAATCAGTACTAGGGATGGCTTCGGTTCCTATCCCGATGAGCACCCTTGGGCTGGAGCTGTGTCTTCAGTGGATGTCGCTCGACGGAAGCACGATTGTGTCATCTCAAATCGCATGCATGCGGGTCGTTGCGGGCAACTAGGCCCAAAACAAGCGAATGGTGAGGTCTCGCCGGCCAGCACGGATGAGCTGCTGGCTGCGTAGACGACAGTGCTCTCGGCCGCGTCTTGGCCGGCGTGCTGAGCCAGACTGGTCATCGTCGAGTTGGCGTCTCCTGTTGTCAGCGGGTTGTTGTGGACCGCGGCATCCGTACCGCGGCGTCGATTCACGTCCATCAGCAGCGCATCCCGCGCAGCCCTTCGACACCACGGAAGAGAGCTGGCAGCCATCGGTTGAAGGCCATCAGGCGGAAGACGATGCGTCGTCCCGTCCGCACG
>JBKDXM010000101.1:0-94965 GCA_046306335.1 Planctomycetota bacterium | reverse complement strand
GTGTCAGGCGGGGCCCAGTAGGGCGACGACCGTCGCGCGCATCGCTTCACCGCGGCCGATCGCGTCGACCTTCTCGCCGGTCTTGCCCTTGATGTTGACCCGGTCGACGGGCAACTCGAACAGCTCGGCGAGGTGCTTGCGCATCTCGGCGCGGCGCGGTTTCAACTTCGGCGTCTCGGTCTCCAGCACGCAGTCGAGCGACAGCACGCGCAGGCCGCGCTGGCGCACCTGCAGCATCGTCGCGCGGCAGACCTCGCTCGAGGGCCGGTCCTTGTTGGCCGGGTCGCGGTCCGAGAACAGCGTGCCGAGGTCGTCGAGGCCGGCGGCGCCGAGCACGGCGTCGCACGCGGCGTGCAGCAGCGCGTCGCCGTCGCTGTGGCCGACCGGGCCGACGTCGCACGGGAACGGCACGCCGCCGAGCGTGCAGGTCCGGCCCGGCGCGAGCCGGTGCACGTCGATGCCGAGGCCGATGCGGGGCAGGTCGTTCATGCGAGGTTGGCGGCGACGATCGCCTCCGCCAGCGGCAGGTCGGCCGGCGTGGTGATCTTGAGGTTGGTGGGGGCGCTGCGCACGACGGCGACCGGCGCGCCGAGGTGCTCGACGAGCGACACGTCGTCGGTGCCGACGAAGCCCGTGCGCTCGGCGTGCGCCATCGCGCGCAGCAGCAGCTCGCGCCGCACCACCTGCGGCGTGTGCGCCAGCCACACGCCGTCGCGGTCGACGGTGCGCTCGACGAGGCCCTCGGGCGAGACCTTCTTCAGCGTGTCCGCCGCCGGCAGCGCCAGCAGCGCAGCACCGTGCGCGGCGGCGGCGGCGAGGCAGGCGCGCGTCGGACCGATCGGCAGCAGCGCGCGCGCGGCGTCGTGCACCAGCACGAGGTCGACGTCGGCGCCGCACGCGGCCAGCCCGTTGCGCATCGACTCCTGGCGCGAAGCGCCGCCGACGACGAAGCGCAGCGGGCAGCGACCGGCGAGCGCACGTTCGACCTCGGCGCGGTGCGCCGCGACGTGGGTCGGCAGGTCGTCGGCGTGCACCAGCGCGATCGCCTCGGCGGCCATGCCGTCGGGCAGCGCCTGCGCCAGCCGCTCGGCGCTGCGCGCCAGCAGCGTGCGGCCGGCGAGCGGCAGCCAGGCCTTCGGCACCGCGGCGCCGAGGCGCGTGCCGCGGCCGGCGGCGAGCAGCAACATGGCGACCTTCACGCGCGCAGACCGTACACTCCGCCGCGTGGCGGTCGTACGGATTCTGGGCATCGACCCGGGCACCCTCGTCGTCGGCTATGGCTGCCTCGAGGTCGCCGCCGCCGGTGCGTCGCCCGGCAGCGGCCCCACGCCCTTGGCGATGCGCGCCAGCAACGTCGTGCGCGCCGGCGCGGGCGGCGGCCAGGACGCCCGCCTCGTCACCGCCGGCGTGCTGCGCCTCGGCGGCCGCGACGCCGTGATCGGCGTCCGCCTGCACGCGCTCGCCGTCGGCTTCCGCGCGCTCGTGCGCGACCTGCAACCGACCGAGGTCGCCATCGAGGAGGCCTTCCACGGCAAGAGCGTGCAGGCGGCGCTGCGCATCGGCGAGGCCCGCGGCGTGGTGCTCGCCGAAGCGACGGCGCTCGGTGTCGCCGTGCACCAGTTCGCCCCGGCGCGGGTCAAGCGCTGCGTCACCGGCAACGGCGCGGCCGACAAGACGGCGGTGGCGGCGATGGTGCGGCAGTTCGTGCGCCCCGCACCCGGCGCGGCCTTCGGCGCCCTGCCGCTCGACGCCACCGACGCGGTCGCTGTCGCCTGGACGCGGCTCGAAGAGCGGCGTTCGCCGATCCTGGCGATCGAGTCCTGAGGGCCCGAGGCACACGCTGGTTCGCCGGCTCGGATCGCCGGATCGGCCCGGGCGCGCCGTCGGCGCCCGCGACCAACGCGGCAACCGGGCCGCGCCGCGACCGGCCCGCCGCCGTGGCGTCGCGTCTTGCATTCCCGCCCGCAGGCCGGTGTCATACGGGCGTCGGTGGCGTGCGGCGGTGCGCCGCCGATCCGGTCGACCGGCGCCGCCGCCGGAGTCCGGCCAGTCCGGTCACTGCGTTGGGGGCGGTTCGATGATTCGCGGTCCCATCATGCCGCAGTCGCGCGATGCGCTGTGGTCGTTCGTGTCGGGTCGCCTGCACGCGATCCAGCCGGGCTTGACGCTCGTGTTCGACGGCTTCGACTGCGCGGACGGCGAATTCGGCGCGATCGAGGGCCTCGCGCGCGACGCCGACGGCGCCCCCGTGCTCGTGCTGTTGGCCCGCGACGGCGATCCGTTGCTCGCGCCGCGCGCACTCGCCGCGGCGGCGTTCCTCGAACGCGTCGGCGATGGCCTGGCGCTCGCCATCCCCGAGGGCGGCTTCCGCAGCGGCTTGACCGGTCGCGCGCTCGTCGTCGCCGTCGCTGGCGCGTCCGCCGACGTCCGCCCGCTGGTGCGCCAGTCGTCGGCGTCGCTGCAGGTCTGCGCGCTGGAGACGTTCCGCGTCGCCGGCAAGGAGCGTTTCGCCGTGCGCTGGCTGCGCGACGTCGCCCGGCCGGCGGCCGCTGTGCCGGCGGCGGAGTCCGCGCCGGTGGTTGCCGTGGCGCCGGCGGTCGTGGCCCCCGCGCCGGTCGCGGATCCGGCGCCTGCGCCGGCGCAGGCGCTGTGGTCGCGCCTCGAAGAACTCTGCCGGCGCATCGACCAGGACATCCACATCTACGACGAGGGCGATCGCCGGCGCATCGCGTGGCACGGCCAGACGCTGGCCGAGGTCCGCGCCAGCGCCGATGCGCTGCACGGCACGCTGCCCGATGGCTCGGTCTGCGCGCTCAGCGCGCCCGCCGACGTCGGCGCCTTCTCCAACCGCCTGCTGCGCGGCTACTCGCGCCTCGCCGGGCTGGTGTTCGAGAAGCGCGCCGCCGGCGCGCCGGGCCCGGAAGAGGACGCCGCTGCGCACCGCGCCGCGGCGAACCGCGCCGGCCGCGATGGCCGCGATGGCCTGCGGGCCGCCGCCGCGGCCGCGCGGCTGACCCCCGAAGAGCATTCCGCGCTCGGCGCGCCGACCTCGGCGGTCGGCGAGGCCGTCGAGCGCGCCGCGATGGCGCGCGACCTCGCCCGGATCGCCGCAGCCCACGGCTCGGGCTTCGGCGCCAACGGCGGCGTCGACTGATCGGCCGCGGCGCCCCGCCGCCGCGACCGCCGCACAACCCAGTGGAACCTGCACACGACGCCGACCCGGTCGGGGGCGGCGGTGGCGCGCCTTGGCGCGCCCCGGCGACGCCGCGCGCGCCCGCGCGCGAGGCTGCCGTCGTCGCCGTCGCCAGCGGCAAGGGCGGCGCCGGCAAGACGTTCCTCACGGCCAACCTCGCCATCGCCCTGCACCGCCGCGGCCAGCGCGTCGTCGTCGTCGACTGCGACTTCGGCCTCGCCAACGCGCACCTGCTGCTCGGCGTCACGCCGCACCACACGCTGACGCACGTGCTCGCCGGCGGCCTCGCCGTGGCCGAGGCGCTGGAGCCGACGCCGTTCGGGCCCGCGCTCGTGCCCGGCGGCTCGGGCGTGGTCAGCCTGACCGAACTCGGCCCGCACCACATGGAGGCGCTGGCCCGCGCCCTCGGCCAGCTGGCCGGCAGCTTCGACGTGGTGCTGATCGACTGCGGCGCTGGCCTCATGCCGCAGACGCTGGCGCCGGTGCTCGCCGCCCAGCACGTGCTCGTCGTCGCCAATCCGGAGATCGCGTCGATGACCGATGCGTACGCGCTGGTGAAGTGCGTCGCGCGCCAGGGCGCGGCCGGCATGCTGCACCTCGCCGTCAACCGCGCGCCCACCGATGGCCATGGCCTTGGCTACGCGACGTTCGAACGACTCGCCGATGTTTCGCGGCGGTTTGCACGTCGCGAGATCCATTACCTCGGCGAGGTGCCGGAGGACCCCGCGGCGGCGCATCGCCGCCACGGCCAGCCCCCTCTGGTCGTCGGCCATGCCGCATGCGCAGCAGCGATCGCAGTCAACCGGATCGGCGAGCGGCTGCAGCCGCACCTGGAACGGTGCCGGAACCTGCCGCAGCCGGGGATCGAGGCGCGCATGCGCGAGCAGGCGCTGCGCTGGTGACGCGGCGCGCGCCGTCGATCGTCTGGCGGGCGTGGTGGTTCGCGACGCTCGCGCTGCTCGTGCGCGCCGCCGCCGACGGCGTGCTGGCCGCGCGCTGCGAACCGGCTTGGCGCTGCGCGCCGGTGCGCCTCGACGTCAACCGCGCGACGGTCGCCGAACTCACCGCGCTGCCTGGCTTCGGCCGGGCGCGCGCCGAGGCGCTCGTCGTCGAGCGCATCCGCCGCGGGCCGTTCCGCGGCCTCGCCGACCTGGAGCGCGTCGATGGCATCGGGCCGACGAACGCTGCGGCGGTGGCGGCGTGGCTCGACTTCGGCTCGCCGCCGCCGGGTCGTTGACGGCCCGTCGCCGCCGCGTGCTCGCCGCCGCCGTTTCGGGTAGTCTCGCTCGCCCGCATGCATCCAGGCCCCGACGAAGTGCGCGCCGTCGTGCGCCGGGCGTTGGCCGAGGACCTCGGCGACGACGGCCTCGACGTGGCGCGCGACGTGACCTCGCGCCTGTCGGTGCCCGCCGGCCGCCGCGGCCGTGCCCGCGTCGTCGCCAAGTCGGACGGCGTGCTCGCCGGGGTCGCCTGCGCGGCGGCGGCCTTCACCCTGCTCGATCCGGCGGCTCGCTGCGACGCGCTCCGCGCCGACGGCAGCGCGTTCCGCCGCGGCGACCTCGTGCTGGAGGTCGCGTCGGACATGCGCTGCCTGCTGGCCGCCGAGCGCACCGCGCTCAACTTCCTGCAGCGGCTGTCGGGCGTCGCGACGGTGACGCGCGCCTACGTCGACGCCATCGCCGGCACCGGCGCCCGCATCCTCGACACGCGCAAGACCACGCCCGGCCTGCGCCTGCTGGAGAAGGCGGCGGTCGCCGCCGGCGGCGGCCAGAACCACCGCATCGGCCTCTACGATCAGGTCCTGCTCAAGGAGAACCACTTCGGCTTCGCCCAGCCGGCGAGCTACGAGGAGGTGGTGCGCCGCTGCGTCCGCGAACAGGACCGGCCCGTCGTCGCCGAGGCCCGCGACGTCGCCGAAGCGCGCGCGGCCGTGCGCGGCGGCGCTGCCGTCGTGCTGCTCGACAACTTCGCCCCGGGCGCGCCGCTGCGCGCGGCGGTCGCGGCGGTGCAGGCCGAGGCCGCGGCCGCCGGCCGCGCCGTGCTGACCGAGGCATCGGGCGGCGTCACGCTCGCCACCGTGCGCGCGTTCGCCGAGTCCGGCGTCGACCGCATCTCGATCGGCGCGCTGACGCACTCCGCGCCCGCCGCCGACCTGTCGCTGCTCGTCGAGGGTGTGGCATGAACGGCAAGCGCCTGCAGTTCGCCGCCAACCCGGGCGTCGTCGGCAAGGTGCGCGACGCCGTGCGCCGCCTCGCCGCCGACCTCGGCGCCGCCGAGTCGGTGGGCGACCAGTTGGCGCTGGTGGCGGACGAGCTGATCAACAACGCGATCGAGCACGGTGCCGTCTACCGCCGGCGCGGCGAGGCGCTGGCCCTGGAGGTCGCCGCCGCCGCAGGCCGCCTGCGCGTCGAGTTCGTCGATCCGGAGATGCCGGGTGAACTCGTCGCCCGCCTCGCGGCGCACGTCGCCGAGGCCACCGGCGGCCTGCCGGCGCTCGACAGCGAGCGCGGCCGCGGCCTGTTCCTGCTGACGGTCTTCCTGCAGGACCTGCGCGTCGAGACCGCGGGCGCCGCCGGCGGCCTGCGCATCGTCGGCCACGTGGCGACGTCGTGACGCCGCCGGTGCCGGGCGCGTGCGGTCGGTTCGTCGACGCGGCGCTGCGCCTCTGGCGCGGCCTGCCGGCGGCGTTGCGCTGGGCCGGCGTCGCGGCGGCGATGGCCTTTCTGTGGTGGTCGTCGTCGCGCTCGCCGACGCCGTCGCCGTACGACCCGGTGCGCGCCTACCTCGGCAACGCGGCGCACTTCGTCGCCTACTTCGGGCTCGGGCTCGCGGCGTGGTTGGCGCTGCCCGCAGCGACGCCGGCGCGGCGCCTGGGCGCGTTCGCGTGGGGGCTCGCCGTCGCCTACGGCGTCGTCGACGAATGGCACCAGTCGACCGTTCCCGGCCGCACGCCGTCGGCGGTCGACCTCGTCACCGACGCCTTCGGCGCGGCGTTCGCCGTCTGGTTCGTGCGCGCCCGCCTCGCCGGCGGTCCGTTCGACTGGCGGACGGGCGCGGCGCTGGCGCTGGCCGGCGCGGCCCGCGCGGCGCTGGCGCCGTTCGGGCCCGGCTGACCTGCCGCCAGGACAGCCGTCGCAGCGGCAGGACGGGCCGCCGAGCGAAGGTCGCCGCGGTGTGCCGCGTACCGCCCGGCTGCGCGGCCGCGAACGCCGGCACGGCGGTTGCGCTTGGCCCCGCGCCATGAGGCACCTTCCGCACGCCGTGGCGGCCTTGCTGCTCGCCGCCGTCTCCCTCCCCGCGCAATGGTCGATCGAGGCCCGCATCGGCCGCAGCCTCGGGACCGCCATCCGCGTCGCCGACTGCGCGCCGCGCCACCGCGCCCCCTGCCCGCCCGTTCGCCGCGTGTTCGACGACTGCCACGATCGCCACGATCGCCAGCGCGGCCACTGGCAGACGGTCAGCGAGCAGTTCCTCGTGCCGGGATACTGGCGCGACGAACACGTGCCGCCGACCTACGGTTGGGTCGTCGACCACTGCGGCTGCCGGCGCTGGGCGATGGTCGACCCGGGCGGCTGCCGCCGGGTGTGGGTGCCGGACCGCTGGGCGACGCGCACGCGGCAGGTCTGGGTGCGCTGCTGAGCGTGGCGCGCCCGCGGGGGGCGGGATAGACAGGCGGCATGGAACGCGGCGACCGCTTCGACCACCCGCTCATCGAACGCTACGCGAGCCAGGAGATGGCCCGCCTGTTCTCGCCGCGTGCGCGCCACGGGGCCTGGCGCGACCTGTGGATCGCGCTGGCGCAGGCCGAGCACGAACTCGGCTTCCCGGTGACGGCGGAGCAGATCGCCGAGCTGAAGGCCAACCGCGAGCGCTTCGACTGGGACGCGGTCGCCAAGTACGAGAAGGAACTGCGCCACGACGTCATGGCGCACGTGCACCACTGGGGCGACCTGTGCCCGAAGGCGCGGCCGATCATCCACCTCGGCGCCACCAGCTGCTTCGTCACCGACAACGGCGACCTGCTGCTGTACCGGCAGGCGCTGCGGCTGCTGGAGCAGCGGCTGGCGGCGGTCACGGCGGCGCTGGCGGCCTTCGCGCAGCGCTGGCGGGCCGAGCCGTGCCTGGGCTACACGCACTTCCAGGTGGCGCAGCCGGTCACCGTCGGCAAGCGCGCCTGCCTGTGGGCGCAGGACTTCGTGCTCGACCTCGACGAGGTCCGCCGCGTCGCCGGCTGGCTGCCGTTCCGCGGCGTGAAGGGGACCACCGGCACGCAGGCGACGTTCCTCACGCTCGCCGGCGGCGACCACGGCAAGGTCGAGGAGCTCGATCGCCGCGTCACCGAGGCGATGGGCTTCGGCAAGTCGATCGCCGTCAGCGGCCAGACCTACACGCGCAAGCTCGACTGGACGATCCATCAGGTGCTGTCGGCGATCGCGCAGTCGGCCAGCAAGTTCGCCACCGACGTGCGTCTGCTGTCGCACGAGGGCGAGATCGAGGAGCCGAGCGAGTCGAAGCAGATCGGCAGCTCGGCGATGGCCTACAAGAAGAACCCGATGCGCTGCGAGCGCGTCTGTTCGCTGGCCCGCTACGTCATCGAGACGGCGAACACCAGCGCGCACACGGCGGCGACGCAGTGGCTGGAGCGCACGCTCGACGACTCGGCCGTCCGCCGCATCGCCATCCCCGAGTCGTTCCTGGCGATCGACGGCATCCTGATGCTGGTCGAGAACGTCGCCAAGGGCCTCGTCGTCTACCCCAAGGTCGTCCAGAAGAAGCTGCGCGAGCAGCTGCCGTTCCTGGCGACCGAGGAGATCCTGATGGCCGGCGTCGCCGCCGGCGGCGACCGCCAGGACCTGCACGAGCGCGTGCGCGTGCACAGCCGCGCGTCGGCGCACGCGGTCAAGGCCGAGGGCCGCGACAACCCGCTGCTGCAGTTGATCGCCGCCGATCCGGCGTTCGCGGCGATCAAGGACGCGCTGCCCGACCTGATGGATCCGGCGCGCTTCGTCGGCCGCTCGGCCGAGCAGGTCGACGCCTTCGTCCGCGACGAGGTCGAGCCGCGGCTGCGCGGCGCGACGGTGGGTGCGCTCGGCAGCGAGATCCGCGTCTAGGCGGGTCCGCCATTTTGGCGTATCGGTCGAACGGGCTGCCACGATGGCGGCTTCGCGGCCTGCTCCTGGTGCTCCGCATGGGCCCATAACCCCATGCTGGACAACTCCTTCAGCCCATTCCTGCCATTGGCACAGTCCGTGCACAGTCGGGCCCGGACGCAACGCCAAGGAGCCCCAGGATGAACGCCGAGAAGCTCACCCAGAAGTCGCAGGAAGCCCTCCAACTCGCCCAGACCAAGGCCGTCACGTTCGGCCACCAGCAGGTCGACGTCGCGCACCTGCTCGTCGCGCTGGTCGAGCCCAAGGACGGGCTGGTCGCGCGCCTGCTCGGCCGCATGAACGTGCCGGCCGACGCCTTCCAGGGCGCGCTCGAAGCCGAGTTGCGCAAGCTGCCGAAGGTCTCCGGCCCCGGCTTCGCGGCCGACAAGATCTACCTGACGCAAGAACTCGCCGCCGTGCTCGCGGCCGCCGAGCAGCAGGCGGCGAAGATGCGCGACGAGTACGTCTCGGTCGAGCACCTGTTCCTGGCCGCGCTCGCCGCCGCCAAGGCCGGCGTGAAGGACGTCTTCAAGGCCTTCGCGGTCGACGAGGCGCGCTTCCTCAACGCGCTCAAGGAGGTGCGCGGCAACCAGCGCGTGCAGAGCGCGTCGCCGGAGTCGACCTACGAGGCGCTGGCCAAGTATGGCCGCGACCTCGTGCAGATGTGCCGCGACAACAAGCTCGACCCGGTCATCGGCCGCGACGACGAGATCCGCCGCGTCATCCGCATCCTGTCGCGCAAGACCAAGAACAACCCGGTGCTGATCGGCGAGCCGGGCGTCGGCAAGACGGCGATCGCCGAGGGGCTCGCCCAGCGCATCGTCCGCGGCGACGTGCCCGAGGGCCTGCGCGACAAGACGGTGTTCGCGCTCGACATGGGCAGCCTCGTCGCCGGCGCCAAGTACCGCGGCGAGTTCGAGGAGCGCCTCAAGGCGGTGCTGACCGAGATCAAGAACAGCGAGGGCCGCATCCTGCTGTTCATCGACGAGCTGCACACCATCGTCGGCGCCGGCAAGGCCGAGGGCGCGATGGACGCCGGCAACATGCTGAAGCCCATGCTCGCGCGCGGCGAGCTGCACTGCATCGGCGCCACGACCCTCGACGAGTACCGCAAGCACATCGAGAAGGACGCGGCGCTCGAGCGCCGATTCCAGCCGGTGCTGGTCGAGCAGCCCAGCGTCGAGGACACGGTGTCGATCCTGCGCGGCCTCAAGGAGCGCTTCGAGGTGCACCACGGCGTGCGCATCCACGACGGCGCGCTGGTCGACGCCGCGACGCTGTCGCACCGCTACATCAGCGACCGCTTCCTGCCGGACAAGGCGATCGACCTCGTCGACGAGGCGTGCGCGATGATCCGCACCGAGATCGACTCGCTGCCGACCGAGCTCGACACGGTCAGCCGCCGCGTCATGCAGCTGGAGATCGAGGAGACGGCGCTGGCCAAGGAGAAGGACGAGGCCAGTCGCACGCGCCTGTCCGAGCTGCGCAAGGAGCTGCAGGAGCTGCGCGGCAAGGCCGACGCCATGCGCGCGCAGTACGAGTCCGAGAAGAAGGGGCTGCTCGGCGTGCGCGCGCTGCGCGAGAAGATCGAGGGCCTGCGCCGCGAGCAGGAGGCCGCCGAGCGCCGCTACGACATGAACAAGGCCGCCGAGCTGAAGTACGGCGCCATCCCCGAGGCCGAGAAGGCGCTCGCCGCCGAGGAGGCCCGCATGCACAAGGGCGCGGGCGGCGAGCGGCTGCTGCGCGAGGAGGTCACCTCGGACGAGATCGCGCAGATCGTCGCCCGCTGGACCGGCATCCCGGTGCAGCGGCTGGTCGAGGGCGAGCGCGAGAAGCTGCTCAAGCTCGACGAGATCCTGCACGAGCGCGTCGTCGGCCAGGAAGAGGCGGTGCAGGTCGTCGCCGACGCGGTGATCCGCGCCCGCTCGGGCATCAAGGACCCCAAGCGCCCGATCGGCAGCTTCCTGTTCCTCGGCCCGACCGGCGTCGGCAAGACCGAGCTGGCGAAGACGCTGGCGGCGGCGTTGTTCGACAGCGAGGACAACCTCGTGCGCATCGACATGTCCGAGTACA
This sequence comes from Planctomycetota bacterium, assembly GCA_046306335.1. GTDB lineage: Bacteria > Planctomycetota > UBA1135 > UBA1135 > UBA2386 > UBA2386. Next base: position 84,549 of record JBKDXM010000101.1, on the reverse strand, counting down.
TGGAGAAGCACGCGGTCAGCCGCCTGATCGGCGCGCCGCCGGGCTATGTCGGCTACGAGGAGGGCGGCCAGCTGACCGAGGCCGTGCGGCGCAAGCCGTACTCGGTCGTGCTGTTCGACGAGATCGAGAAGGCGCACCCGGACGTGTTCCACGTGCTGCTGCAGATCCTCGACGACGGCCGCGCGACCGACAGCCAGGGCCGCACCGTGGACTTCAAGAACACGGTGATCATCCTGACCTCGAACATCGGCGCGCCGATCCTGCTCGATGGCATCACCAAGGACGGCGTCATCCGCGAGTCGGCGCGCGACCAGGTGATGGCCGAGCTGCGCCGGCACTTCCGGCCGGAGCTGCTCAACCGCATCGACGACATCGTGCTGTTCAAGCCGCTGCAGACCGGCGAGATCCGCCGCATCGTCGACCTGCTGCTGGGCGGCCTGCGCGCCCGACTCGCCGACCGCCGGATCCAGGTCGAGGTCAGCGACGCGGCGAAGACGTTCCTCGCCGAGCGCGGCTACGACCCGGTGTACGGCGCGCGGCCGCTGAAGCGCTTCCTGCAGCGCGAGCTGGAGACGCGCATCGGCCGCCAGCTCATCGCCGGCGGCGTGCCGGACGGCAGCACGGTGCGCGTCGACCTGAAGGACGGCGAGCTGACCGTCGCGACGGCGGCGCCGGCGGCCGACCCCAAGCCGCAGCCCGCGGCGCGCTGAGTTGCGGGGTCGGCGGGGGTTGGTACGGTTGCGGCGGGGGCGAGCCCCGCCGCCCTTCCCTTCCGCCCGAGACCCCGCACATGTCCATTCGCACGCTGACCGTCGCCTTCGCGGCGGCCGCGCTCGTCGCCCACGCGACGGCGGCCGCGCAGTCCCCGTCCCAACAGACCCCGAAGCCGTCGGCCGCCAAGCCGCCGGCCGCCGCGCCTGCGGCGACGCCGGCCGAGTCGGTGGCCGTGACGCCGGCCGCGGAGGCCGAGTCGCAGGCGGAGAAGGAGCTCAAGCGCCTGCAGCTGCAGGCCGCCCTGCGCGAGCAGGAGCTCGGCCTGCAGCTTGCCGAGCTGCGCGCCGAGAAGGCGCGGCTCGAAGCGCAGCTGGCGCTCAACGCCACGAAGGCCGCCGCCGGCGCCGAACCGGACAAGGCCAAGGTCGAGGCGATGGCGCGCGCCGCCGAGGTCGCGGCTGCGGCGCTGAAGACCGAGCTCGCGCCCGGCACGGCCGAGATGGAGCGGCTCAAGCACGCCCAGGCGCTCGCCGCGGCGCGGCTCGAGGCCGAGTTGTCGGCCAACAGCGTCGAGATGGCGCGCATGAAGTCGGCGCAGGACCTCGTCGACTTCCAGCACAAGGCCAAGCTCGCCTCCATGCGCCGCGAGGCCGAGGAGCTCGCCGTCGCCAACCAGCTCGTCGCCGAGAAGCGCAAGGCCGAGCAGATGCGCGCGATGGACGAGCAGGCGCTCGTCGAGACCGAGGCCCGCAAGCACGCGGCGCAGCTGCAGAAGCGCGACGGCGCCGACAAGCTGCGCGAACTGGTCGAAGCGCCGATGGTCTACGCCGACGAGCCGCTGCAGGACGGCGTGCTGACGATCACCGACCGCCGCATCGACCTGAACGGCCCGATCGTCACCGGTACCGCCGACCACGTCTGCGATCGCATCGACTACTACAACAACCTCGACGCGAAGAAGCCAATCTTCCTCGTCATCGACAACTCGCCGGGCGGCAGCGTGCAGCAGGGCTACCGCATCGTGAAGTCGATCGAGACCAGCGACGCGCCGGTCCACGTCGTGGTCAAGAGCTTCGCCGCGAGCATGGCGGCGACGATCGCGACGCTGGCCAAGCACAGCTACGCGCTGCCGAACGCCGTCATCCTGCACCACCAGATGTCGAGCGCGGCGATCGGCAACATGACCGACATCGAGCAGGAGGTGCAGACCCTGCGCGAGTGGGAGCGGCGCCTCGCCGAGCCGATCGCCCGCAAGATGGGGATCACGCTCGACGAGTTCAAGGCGCGCATGTACCAAGCCAAGAAGACCGGCGACTGGGACGAGTTCGCCGACAAGGCGGTGCAGCTGAAGTGGATCGACCGCGTCGTCGACGACATCCGCGAGGTGAGCATCCGCAAGAAGCCGGCCGACAAGCCGGCGTCGCCGTTCTGGATGTTCATGATGGCGCGCGACGAGAGCGGCAAGCCGTACTGCAAGCTGCCGCCGCTGCTGCCGTACGACTGCTACTTCATGGTCAACCCGCGCGGCTTCTACCGCGTCGACGGCCGCTGACATGGCGCGCGCCGGCCTCGTCGCCGCGGGCGCGGCCAGCGCTGCGCTCGTGGCCTGCGCGGCGCCGCCGACCGCGGCCGTCGAGCCGACGTTCGCGATGCATGCGCTGCGGCTGAAGCCCGGCGACGACCTGCTGCTCGCGATCCAGCGCTTCGTCGACGACCGCGGCATCGAGGCCGGCTGGGTCGCCGCCTGCGCCGGCAGCCTGACGGATTGGACGCTGCGCTTCGCCGACAAGCCCGACGGCGCGACGGCCGCGGGCCGCTTCGAGATCGTGGCGCTCAGCGGCACGGTCTCGAAGAACGGCTCGCACCTGCACCTCGCCGTCAGCGACGGCGAGGGCCGCACGACCGGCGGCCACCTGCTGGCCGGTTGCCGCGTCTACACCACCGCCGAGGTCGTGCTCGGCGAGGCCCGCGACCTCGTCTTCACGCGCGCCGTCGACGGCACGACGCCGTGGCGCGAACTGCAGATCGCCCGCCGGCGCGGCCGCTGACCGGGGCGCGGCTCACGGATAGGTCGCGAACTGCCGCGGCTTGCGCTCGGCGCGGCCCGGCAGCAGCGCCCACGGCAGCTCGGCGAAGCGCGCCATCGCCGCGTCTTCGCGGCCGAGCGCCCGCAGCGCGAAGGCGGCGCGGATGCGCGCGTCGTCGTCCTTGCCGTCCTTCGCCAGCTCGGCCTCGGCCGCCTGCAGCACCGCCGCGGCGTCGCCCTGCTGCTGCATCAGCGCGACGAAGCGCTCGCCGAACCACAGCGACGCGATCGGCAGCGTGGTGACGACGTCGGGCTCCTTGGTGGTGGCGTGGCACTCCTGGCACTTCTGCCGCGGCCACAGGAACAGGTGGTCGACGAGGTCCTCGACGGCCGCGCGCTCGCCGGCGACGTCGCCCTCGAGCTCGGCCACGCGCGCGCGCAGCGCGAACACGCGCCGCTTCTCGCGCTCGTTGGCCCCGTGCACGTCGCCGAGCGCGTCGAGCGTCGCCTTGGCTCCCGTCAGGTTGGCGTGCGACAGCTGCGCGTTGGCGAGCATCACCGCGTAGCTGAGCTCGGTGCCGAACGACAGCTCGACGTCGCGCAGCTCCTCCAGCCACTTGCGGTCGCCCAGGCGCAGCGCGACGTCGCGCGCGACGCGCACCCAGGCTTCGCGGTCGGCGGTCGACAGCGAACCGGCGCCCAGCGCGCGCACACGCGGCGCGGCGGCGGCGGCTTCGGCGCGGCCGCCGGCGAGCATGCTGCGGCGGATCGCCGCGAGTTCGTCCTTCCAGGCGGTCTCGGCGGTGACGGTGGCCGGGGCGGGCGTCGGCGTCGCCGCCGGACGCGGGTCTTGCGGCGCGAACGCGGTGGCCGCGGCGACGGCGGCGGCGAGCGCGAAGGCGATGGGGGCGTGCATGCCCGCTACGGTAGCGCGCCCGTCGCGTCGTGCCCAAGCGCCGCGCGTTGCGCGATCGCGGCGGTGTCGACGGGTGGCGGCTGGCGCGTGCGACCGCGGCAGGTCGATCGCGGCACGGCGTGGCCCTCGGCTACCATGCCGACGTGGAAGAGACCCGCATCCCCGCCGCGACCCTGCAGGCGTTTGCCACGACGCACTACTGCGTTGCCGCCGCGTCGCCGTTCACCCTCCGCATCGACGTGCCGAGCCCCGAACTCGCAGCCTTGCACGCCGCCACCGGGGTGTCGTGCAGCGCCTTCGTCACCGCCTGCAACCCCGGCAGCGTCGACTTCGGCGCCGCCGCGAACGCGCCCCGCATGGCGGCCCTGCTCGCCGAACTGCGCGCCGCAGGCGTGGCGTTCGTGCCCGGCGAAGGCCGGCACCCGGACAACGGTTGGCCGCCGGAACCGAGCGTGCTCGCGCTCGGCCTCGGCCGCGAACCGGCGCGCGCGCTCGGCGCACGACACGGCCAGGACGCCATCGTCTGGTGCGGACCGGACGCCGTGCCGCGGATCGAACGGTTGCGTTAGGAGTCTGCGTCACGAACGGCCGCGCCGCCCGGCGCGCGGCCGCGACGAAGGCGCAGAGTGCTCGTCGGACCCGGTCAGACCGCCGCCGGCTGTTGCCGCGCCAACAAGCCGCGCAGCATGGTCGCCAGCAGCGGGCCATCGCACGCGCCGCCGTCCGCGCCGAGCTGCGTCGGCAGTTGCGGGACGTCGAGGACCAGGTGGCCGCCGAGCAGCACGACGCAGCGGGCGAGGGTCGGTTCGCCGCGGATCGCCGCGACCATGCCGCGGACGCTGCGCGCCTGCAGCGCGGTGGTGCAGGTGATCGCGATCGCGGCGGGGGCAAGCGCGCGCAGCCGCGCCACGAGGTCTTCGAAGCGCGGTGGCGACGCCAGGATGCGCGTCGAGAAGCCGGCGCCGCGCACGTGCGCGGACGCGCACAGCTGGCCGAGCGCGTGCTCGTCGCCCGGGGCCCGCACCATCGCGACGAGCGGCGCGTCGGCGGGCGGCGGCGGCATCTCGGCGGCGAGCGACTCGACGACGTGGTGCACGACCTGCGTGATGACGTGCTCGTCGGCGGGCGGCAGGCGGCCGCCCTGCCAGAGCCGGCCGATCTCGCGCTGCGCCGGCTCGATTACGGTGCGCAGGGCGGTCGGCAGGTCGCCGGCGCGACGCGCTGCGGCCTGCGCGCGCAGGCGGTCGCCCGCGCTGGCCGCGACCAGGAACTCGTGGCCGATGCCGCCGGGCTGCAGCAGCGGGTCGCGCCCGGTCGCTGCCTCGGCCGGCGCGAAGCGCACGAACGTCGCGGCGTTGTCGAGCAGTCGCTCGACCGCGTCCCGCTGGGCCGCGTCGAGGGCCGGTGCCAGCAGCTCGGCGACGACGCCGGGCAGGCGCGACAAGGCGTCGGCGTCGCCGCCGAGCGCGCGGGTGCGCACCTTCTGCCAAGCGAGCGTGCGGTCCACGAGCCCGCAGCTGCCGAGCTCCAAGCCCGTGGCGAAGATCTCCAGCAGGAAGCGCAGGTCGCCGACGACCTCCGACTGCGGGCTGCCGAGCGGCAGGCGCGCGGCGAGTTGGCGGGCGAGATCGGGAATGCGCGCGCGCAGCAGGTCGGCCGTGGCCGCGAGTTCGATCATCACCGGCCGTGATCGGCACGTCGGCGCCGGGCGCCTCATGCGGGCACATCCTTGGGCCCAAGGACTAGGGCAGACTTGCGCGGCGTGCGCTGCCGTCGGTCCGCGGCGGCCGCGGCCGTGTCGCCGACGTCGCTGCCGTTGCCATCGGCCGCCGCGTCACGCCGGCCCGGATTGGTCCCAGCTCGGCCGCGCCAGTTGCACGGTGCGGCGGCGCGCGGCGGCGGCTTGGCGTGGCAGCCACGCGAGAAGGTCGCGGCAAGCCGACGCGCTCACTGTCCGCGGGCTTGCATCCGCGCCGGACGCGCAGCCGAACGACCAATGGATGCGCCGCCTCGCCGCCCTGCTGCTGCTCCTCTGCGTCATTCCGTTCGTCGTCGGCGGTTGCAGCACGACCTTTCCGCGCCGCGACCCGACCGGCGAGCCCTTCCCGAGCGTGCGCGGCACGTCGCTGGACGGCCCTGAGGTCGCGCTGCCCGACGTCGGCAAGGGCGCGCCGTTGCTGCTGCTGATCGGTTACCAGCAGAACACGCAGTTCGACCTCGATCGCTGGCTGCTCGGCCTCAGCGAGGCCGGCGTCAAGGTGCGCGCCTACGAGGTGCCGACGCTGCCGGGTCTGATGCCCGGCCTCGCCTCGGGCTTCATCGACGGCGGCATGCGACGCGGCATCCCCAAGGAGGACTGGGGCGGTGTCGTCACCGTGTACGGCGACGCCAAGGCGATCGCGCGGTTCACCGGCAACGACGACGGCCTGCCCGGCCGCATCGTCCTGCTCGACCGCGACGGCAAGGTCGCGTGGTTCCACGACCGCGGTTACTCGGTCGGCGCGCTGCGCGCGCTCCAGCAGCGGCTGGCGGAACTGACCCGCTGACGGCGGGGCAGCGACCGCGCGCGCCGGTTGCGACGAACGCGTTGCACGCGCCGCGGCGGCGGCGGCTTGTCGGGTCGCGAGGGCGTTGCACGATGGTGGGATGCGCCGGCAGGTCCTCGTCCCTGGAGCCGCGCTGGCCGGCCTACTCGTGCTCGGGTGCGCCGCGCCGGCGCCCGATCGCAAGCCAGCCGCGGCGCCGTCAGCGCCGTCGAGCGGGCCGCACTGGGCCTTCGTGCCGCCGGTGCGCACGCCGACGCTCGGCGGCAACCCGATCGACGCGCTGGTGCGCGCGCGGCTGCGCGACGAAGGCCTCGCGCTCGCGCCACCTGCCGCGCGCACGACGCTGCTGCGGCGCGTGACCATCGACCTGATCGGTCTGCCGCCGACGCCGGCCGAGGTCGACGCGTTCCTCGCCGACGGCGAGGACGGCGCCTACGAACGCGTCGTCGATCGGCTGCTGGCGAGCCCGCACTACGGCGAGGCGATGGCGCTGCCGTGGCTCGACGCCGCGCGCTACGCCGACTCCAACGGCTTCCAGCAGGACGGCGACACGTGGCAGTGGGTGTGGCGCGACTGGCTGGTGCGCCAGCTCAACGCCGACGCGCCGTTCGACGAACTGTCGACGAAGCTGCTCGCCGGCGACCTGCTGCCCGGCGCCACCGACGACGACCGGCTCGGCACGGCGTTCCTGCGCAACCACCTGCTCAACGGCGAAGGCGGCGCGATCCCCGAGGAGAACCGCTTCGTCATGCTGTTCGACCGCGTCGACACGACGTGCACGACGTGGCTCGGACTGACGGTGGCGTGCGCGCAGTGCCACGACCACAAGTACGACCCGATCACGCAGCGCGAGTACTACGCGCTGCTCGACGCCTTCGGCCGCGTGCCCGAGAACGGGCTCGCCGGCGGCGGGCCTTCGCGCTTCCGCGTCGCCGAGCCGGCGGTGGCGTACCCGACGCCGGCGCTGCGGCAGCAGCGCGCGGCGATGGAGGCGCGGCTGCAGGAGCTCGAGGCCGCCGGCGACAAGGCCGCGCACGACGCCTTGCGCGGCGAGTACGACCGCTTCCGCCACGAAGAGTGGCCGCGCGTCATGGTCATGCAGGACGCGGTCGACAAGCCGACCCACGTGCTGCAGCGCGGCGACTACCTGCAGCCGGGCGCGGTCGTCGCGTTCGGCGTGCCGGGCTGCCTGCCGCCGCTGCCCGACGACGCACCCACGAACCGTCTCGGCCTCGCGCGCTGGCTGTTCGCCGACGGCCATCCGCTGGCCGCGCGCGTCGCCGTCAATCGCGCGTGGCAGCACTTCTTCGGCGACGGCCTCGTGCGCACGCCGGAGGACTTCGGTACGCAGGGCGAGCGGCCGACGCACCAGGAGCTGCTCGACACGCTCGCGGTCGACTTCGCGCGCTCGGGCTGGCGCACCAAGGAACTGCACCGCCGCATCGTCACCAGCGCCGTCTACCGGCAGTCGAGCGCCGCCAGCGCCGAGCTGCTGGCGCGCGACCCCGACAACCGCCTGCTGGCGCGCGCGCCGCGCTTCCGCCGCTCGTCGCTGCTGCTGCGCGACCAGGCGCTGGCTGCCAGCGGTCTGCTGGTGCCGACGCTCGGCGGCCCGCCGGTCTATCCCTACCAGCCCGACAAGGTCTGGGAGTCGCTGGCGATCACCAACGAGCGCGACTTTACCTATCCCGCCTCGCACGGCCCCGACCTGTGGCGGCGCAGCCTCTACACCTTTTGGCGGCGCACGGTGCAGCCGACCAACTTCTTCGACGCGAGCCAACGGCAGAACTGCCGCGTGCGCGTGCCGGTGACCAACTCGCCGCTGCACGCGCTGGTGACTCTCAACGACCCGAACTACGTAGAAGCGGCGCGGGCGCTCGCCGCGCGCGTCGCCGGCGAGGCCGCCGACGTCGGCGGCCGGCTGGCGGCGGCCTTCCGGCGCGTCGTCGCGCGCCGGCCCGACGCCGACGAGCAGCGGTTGCTGGCGGCGATGTACGAGCGGCAGCTCGCCGCGTACGCCGACGACCCGGCGGCGGCGACGGCGCTGCTCGCGGTCGGCAAGGCGGCGACGCCGTGCGCGCTGCCGCCGGTCGAGCACGCAGCGCTCGCGGCGGCGTGCCTTGGCATCCTCAACCTCGAAGAGGCGCAGTGCCGTGACTGACGCGCGGCGACCTCACGGTGGCGACGCCGCGGCTTCGCGGCGTGCGCTGTTGCGCGGCCTCGGCCAGGGTCTCGGCGGCATCGCGCTCGCCGCGCTGCTCGCCGAGGACGCGTGCGCGGCCGGGGGCGCGGATGGCGACGGCCGCTTCGGTCAGGACGCGGTCCGCGGCGACGGCCGCGGCCTGCCGGGCCTGCCGCACCACGCGCCGCGCGCCAAGCGCGTCGTCTGCCTGTGGCAGGGCGGCGGTCCGTCGCACGTCGACCTGTTCGACGAGAAGCCCGCACTCGCGCGCCATCGCGGCCAGGACATCCCGGCGTCCGTGCGCGGGGCCACCAGGCTGTCGACGATGTCGTCGGGCTACACCAAGTGGCCGGCGACGCCGGCGATCGCGCCGTTCGCGCGCTACGGGCGCTGCGGCATGTCGCTGTCGACGCTGCTGCCGCACACTGGCCAGTTCGCCGACCGCATCTGCCTGCTGCGCGCGCTGCACACCGAGGCGGTCAACCACTCGCCCGGCGTCACGTACTTCCTCACCGGCAGCCAGCAGCCCGGCCGGCCCGCGCTCGGCGCGTGGCTCGACTATGGCCTCGGCCGCCTGTGCGACGACCTGCCGGCGTACGTCGCGCTGACCTCGTCCGACCGCGGCAAGACCTGCGGCCAGCTGTTCTACGAGCACTACTGGTCCAACGGCTTCCTGCCCGGCCGCCACCAGGGCGTGCGCTTCCGCGGCGGCGGCGACCCGGTGCCGTACCTCGGCAACCCGCCGGGCGTCACCGCGGCGTCGCGCCGCGCGCTGCTGCACGACCTCGCTGCGCTCGACCGCGCGCGCTACGGCGCCGACGACGCCCCGACCAACGCGCGACGCGCGCAGTACGAGATGGCCTTCGCCATGCAGGCGAGCGTGCCGGGCCTGCTCGACCTGCGCGACGAACCCGAGCACGTGCTCGCCGCCTACGGCCCCGACGTGCGCGTGCGCGGCACCTTCGCGTGGAACTGCCTGATCGCGCGCCGCCTGCTCGAACGCGGCGTGCGCTTCGTGCAACTGATGCACAGCGGTTGGGACCAGCACGGCAACCTCTACACGCAGCTCGCCGAGCAGTGCCGCGACACCGACCAGCCGAGCGCGGCGCTGGTCGGCGACCTCGAACAGAGAGGCCTGCTCGACGACACCCTCGTGCTGTGGGGCGGCGAATTCGGCCGCACGCCGTTCGGCCAGGGCCCGAGCGACGCCCCGAACGGCCGCGACCACTTCGGCCGCGCGTTCGCATGGTGGCTGGCCGGCGGCGGCGTGCGCGGCGGCCACGTGCACGGCGCGACCGACGACTTCGGCTGGAACATCGTCGACGGCGGCGTGCACGTGCACGACCTGCAGGCCACCGTGCTGTGGCTGCTCGGCATCGACCACGAGCGGCTGACCTTCCGGCACCAGGGGAGGGAGTTCCGGCTGACGGACGTGCACGGCAAGGTCGTGCGCGCGGTGTTCTGAGCCCGAGTTGGCGAAGGACCGCGATGGCGGGCGAAACCCGCCGCAACGCGGTCGCATCGCCGCCGGCTCGCGTGTTGGCCGCGAACCGTCCGTCTGCCGGAACGCGTCGTCCTCCGAGGTCGATGGTGCCAGACCGGCGGGAGTCGCCGAGGCATGCAGTCGGCGGCACCCAGGAGACGCAGTGCAGCGGGTCGCCGAGACGCATGGTGAGACCTCGTCGCGACGCGACGGGGACCCCACCGCAGTGTCCAGCCGGTCGTGCCACGTGGCGCGGCACGGCGACGATTGCAGTCGGCCGCATCCGGTGCCGCGGCCCCCTGTCCCGTTGCTCGACCTTGGCCACGAATCTGCGATCCGGCGCGTGCCGCGCACCAGCCCCGGCGCCCGGCGATTCGGACGAAGCGTTGCGGGGCCGCCCGCGGCGCGTCGGCTGCGCACTTGCTCGATCGGAACGAATGGCGCTCCTCGCGGCAGAGGTGTGAACCGATGGCATCCTCGTTGCCGGCGATTGCGTCGGCATCGACCGGGCTACGACCTCGTGCGCGGCGGGGAACACGCGTCGGCGTAGACATTCGAGGTCTGCGTTCGCATGCACGGCGAACCCGTGACTCCCCGTCGGCGATCCGCGACAGCGCTCTCGGCCGACTCGGCCATCGTTGGTCCCTGCGCTGTCGGCGCGACGTGCAACCGGGCCGTTCTACGCGCAGGCGAACCAAGGAGCCTCGGCTCGCGCCGCTGCAATGCGCCGGAGCGAAGCCCGACGTCGACGCCGGCAACCGACGACGCGTGGATCCGCTCCAGCCGCAGGACGCACCGCCCGGCGCTCGCGCCATGATCCGTGCGGAACATGTATCGGCGCGCAGCCAGTCGAGGACAAGGCGTGTGGTAGGCTACGGACCGCGTCTTGCTGCACCGAAACGACCGCTTCCCAATCACTCCTAGCACGCCCACAAACAGAATGTTCCCTCGTAGTTGCGCAGCCGTTGCGGCTGCAACGATGTTCCTTGCGACCGACGCCTGCGCGCAGGTCGGCATCTCCTACAACTTCAATCAGGCGGTCGGCACGTACACGCCGATCACGGGCGGCACGCTGCTCGGCACGGCCACGGCCGCCAGCTCGCTCGACGACGTCACCTTCGGCGTGACGCTGCCCTTCGCGTTCCCATACGACGGCGCGACCTATACGCAAGTCCAGGTGCAGACGAACGGCCACCTCTGGTTCGGCTCGTCCACTGCCGTGGGCAACGTCTATGCCCCCTTGTCCAACACGCCCTCGGTGCCGGGGTCCAGCACGGCCGTAGTGCCGGGCTTCGTCGCGGCTTGCGGCCGCGACCTCGAAGGTGGCTACTGCTGCTCGGGCGACCGCACCGTCGGCAGCAACGTGATCACCAACGTGTCGGCGATCGGCCCGCTGCAGGTCGGCGACGAAATCGTCGGCTTCGGCATCCCCGCCGGCACGACGATCACGGCGATCACCGGCAACACGATCACCATGAGCGCCGCATCGACGACGGCTGCCACTGGTGGCGCGGTGGCGGGGTTCGGCCCGTGGTCGGAGCTGCGCTGGGAAGTCGTCGGCGTCGCTCCGGCGCGCGAGTTCGTGGTGCAGTGGAGCAACTTCCGGCGCTACGGCTTGACGCTGTCGACCAACAACGCGACGACGCTCAACTTCCAGATCCGCCTGCGCGAGAACGGCGAGATCCGCTGCGTCTACGGCGCCTGCTCGCCCGGCGTGGCCGGCGTGACCACCACGGTGCGACACCATGTCGGCTTGCGCGGCCCCGACGCCTCGATCCCGCTCAACGTCAACGGCCGCTTCAACACGAAGGGCGTCAACGACGACTGGAGCCAATCGGCGCTGCCCCCGGCCAACGTCGTCGGGATGCTGTTCAACGCCGTCGCGCCGGCGAACGTGATCCCGAACGGACTGACCTACACGTGGTCGCCCTCCGCGAACGTCGTGGCGTCGAACACGTCGCTGGGCACCGGCTGCGGCGCGTCCGGCTTCAATTCCTTCTACCAGACCTTCGCCGACGCCGCCTTGGCCGCCCCGGCCTTGACCGGCAATTCGCTGGCCCTGACGCCGACGGCGTCCGGCTATGCGGGCACTTGGCTCGCCAACACCGCGTCGGTGCTGTTCCAGCCACCCACCGCTGCGGCGGTGGTGCTGGCCACGAACGACGACGACGTCGTCGCGGTGACGCCGTCGGCGCCGTTGGCGACGCCCTTCGGGGCCTTCGCGACGCTGCAGGTCAGTGGCAACGGGATCATCGGCCTCGGCGCGGGCCCGATGGACTACCCCGGCACCTTCTCCTTCGATCCCACGCCGGCCGGATTCCTCGACAGCACGCTCGGCGGCTTCTACTCGTGGCACGACTTCAACGCGTCGGAGGCCGGCAGCGGTCCGGTGCTGCGCGAAGAGGTCGGCGGCACGTTGTACATCACCTACAACGGCGTCGAGAACTACCCGGACACCGTCGTCAATCCGAGCACGGTGCAGTTCCAGTTCGACCTCGCGACGGGCGCGGCGCGCATCGTCTGGTTGAGCGTCGACAGCAACACGGCGAGCCCCTTCGGTTCGGCACACCTGGTCGGCGTCTCGGCGCCGGGCGTCTCGCGCAATCCGGGCTCCGTCAATCTCGCGACGGCTTCCCTGCTGACGACGCCGGAGTTCCCGGCGCTCGCGCTGACCGCAGGCAATCGGCCCGTCCAACAGGCCGTCGCGAGCTCCTGGAACCTGTTGCTCAGCAACATCGCGCCGACGGCGGCGGTCGGCGTCGACGTGTTCGGCCTTGCCGATCCGAACCTGCCCGACCTCAGCCTGTTCGGTCTCGGGCAAGCCGGCTGCCAACTGCGCGCGTCCCTGGACGTGGTCAGTGCCTGGGTCGTGGCCGGGCCGACGCACTCGTACGCACTGACGATCCCGCCGTCGCCGGTGCTCAACAACGTCGTGATCTTCACGCAGTCGGCGGTGTTGGGCGTCGCGGCTGCGACGGACAACGCCACCTCGAACGGCATCCGGGGTTCGATCGGCAACCTGTGACACGGAGCGCGCGCGGCCTGCGCGCGCGGCGCCGTGACGCGGTGGGGTGTCGGCGCCGCGCACCAGCGGTCCATCGCTCGCCCCTGCCGCGTTGACGCCATCGCTTCGGCGGCGCTGGCCCACGGCAGTCCGCGCGTGCGGGAGGTTCGGAAGCCGAGCACCCGGTGCAACGTGTCGGCCGTGGGCACGGCGATCGCCAGCCGGCGCCGGCGCCATCCCGGTCGCGATTCGTCGCTGGCGCACCCGGCGACCACCGAGGCGCTCGGGAGCTCGTCGCTCCCGAGCTGGTCGACCGCCTCGACGACGGACCCAGCGTGGCGCGGTTCCGCGACCCAACGCCCGGCCTCGGCGGGACTCGGCGGCCCTTGCAGCGTTCGTCTTGACGGCAGAACGTGCCCACGCGGACCGCAGGGCGATCGGCGCAGTGTCCTGGTCTCGTGCCGACGAAGGCCGCGCCGCCCGGCGCGCACCGCAGTTGCAACTCGTTCTGCTGCCGACCCTCCGATTGCCCTGCTCTCATCTGCTCTCCTCTGCACTTCTCTGCTCTGTGCTCTCTGTGTTCTCTGTGGTTGTTCTGCTTCTGCAGCAGCAGCAGCAGAAAGGAACCACAGAGAGCACAGAGAGCACAGAGGACACAGAGGCCAGACACCGAGAGCCCAGCAGCAAGCAGCACCCAGGAGACGCAGTGCAGCGCGTCGCCGCCCGCGGGCCGGAGCGCGCCTGCGCGGCCGGACGCTCGCCGCCCCGCTTTGTCGAATCGACCGATTCGCCTGCGGTCGTCGGCTTCGCCCCAGCCGCAAAGCCGCGCACCGGATCGGCGCACGTCCCGTGACGCAGACCATCGGGGTCCGCCGCCGTCTCCCTTCTGGTGGTCCCGCGGCGCCGTCGGTCCGCGCCTCCCTGTCTCCTTCCGGTCCGGCCCGTCGCCGTTCACCCGCGGAAGACGTTCCGCGCCTCCGGCGCCTCGCCGCGCAGGATCGCTGCGACGTTGCGCGCGGTGTCGACGCACAGGCTGCGGTAGGTGCGAGCGGTCAGCGACGCGCTGTGCGGCGTCAGCAGCGCGCGCTCGTGCGTGACCAGCAGGTCGTCGTTCGCCGGCGGCTCTACCTCCAGCACGTCGGCCGCGAAGCCGCCGAGCTTGCCGGACGCGAGCGCCTGCCGCAGCGCGGTGCCGTCGATCAGCGCGCCGCGCGCGGTGTTGACCACGAACGCTCCGGGCTTCATCGCAGCGAACGCCTCGACGCCGAGCAGGCCCTTGGTCGCCGCCGTCAGCGGCAGGTGCAGCGTCAGCGCGTCGGCGCGCCGCAGGATCTCGGCGAGCGCCGCGCTGGCGAACGGCGCCGGCACGGGCTTGTCCTTGTGCGCCAGCACCAGCACCTCCATGTCGAAGGCGCTGGCCAGCCGCGCGACGCGCTGGCCGATCGCGCCGAAGCCCAGCACGCCGAGCGTGAGTCCGCGGATCTCGTCGCCCTGGTAGCGCGCGCGTTCCTCCCAGCGGCCGGCGCGCACCTGGTTGGCGCAGCGCGTGATGCCGCGCACGAGGTCGAGCAGCAGCGCGAGGGTGTGCTCGGCGACGGTCAGGGCGTTGCCGCCAGGCGCGTAGACGACCGGCACGCCGCGGCGCGCGGCGGCCTGCGTGTCGACGTTGTCGAGGCCGACGCCCGCGCGCGCGACGGCCTGCAGGTTCGGGCAGCGGGCGAGCAGCGCGTCGGTCACGCGGCCGCGGCCGCGCGTCAGGATCGCGCGCACCGCCGCGAAGTCGCATTCGGGCGCGTTGGGATCGGCGGCCCGTGCCAGCGTGTCGACCTCGGCGAGCAGCGCCTCGGCCTCGGGATGCAGCGACTCGAGCAGCAGGATGCTCACGGCGTCTCGTGCGCGCCGACGGCGGCGCCGGGGGCCATGCGGTACATGCCGGGCTTCGGCTCGACGAGCTCGTCGGCGAACAGGGCCGGGTCGATCACGGCGTCGCGCGCGCTGGCGATCTCGACGAGGTTGCCGGCGGGATCGCGCACGAACATCTGCATGGCGCCGCTCGGCAGCCGGCGCACGCGGCCCCACGGCGTGCAGTCGATCGCGCCGACGGCCTTGGCGCGGCGGAACACGGCTGCGAAGTCGGGCGCGACGAGGCAGAAGTGGCCGCGGTACTGGTGCACGTCCGCGATCTCGTTCATGTGGATCTGCTGGTCGGGTCCGAGCCGGAAGAACTGCGAGCGGAAGCCCTGGTCCGGCGTCGGGTCGAGCGGCAGGCCGACGACGTCGCGGTAGAACACGATCGCGGCGTCGAGGTCGTCGACGTTGACGTTGATGTGGTGGAGGTGGAAGTCGGCCATGCGTTCGCTCCGTCCGTCTGCGGTTCGTTCGCCGCGTCAGCGCCGCGCGAAGCGCCGCACGAAGTCCTCGTCCGGCTCGACGCCGAAGCCGAGCCCGGTCGGCGGCAGCAGGTCGCCGTCGTGCAGGTTGAGGTCGATCGCCGCCAGCTCGCGCAGCAGCGGCGCGCCGCCCATCGGCACCTCGACGAAGACGCCGGCCGGGCTGGCGAACGCCAGCGTGCGCGCCGCCTGGAAGGTGATCGCCGAGCCCCAGCTGTGCGGCGCGAGCTCGAGGCGGTTGGCGTAGGCGAGCGCGGCGATGCGCAGGCCTTCGCTCAGGCCGCCGGCGATGGCGAGGTCGGGCTGCAGCACGTCGACGGCGCGGCGCTCGATCATCTCGGCGAAGTCGAACGCAGCCGCCTCGCTCTCGCCCGCCGCGATCGGCAGCGCGCTCGCCGCGCGCACCTCGGCGAGGCCGTGGCGGTCGTCGGAGCTGACCGGTTCTTCGACGAAGCGCAGGCCGAGCTCGGCGGCGCCGGCGCAGAAGCGCTTGGCTTCGGCGACGTTCATCGTGCCGTGCGCGTCGACCATCAGGTCGACGTCGGGGCCCAGCGCCGCGCGCGCGGCGGCGGCACGGGCGAGGCTCTTGTCGACGCGGCCGTCCATCGCGCCCACGCGCATCTTCACGGCGCGGAAGCCGGCCTGCGTGTAGCGGCCGAGTTCCGCCGGCAGGCCCGGCACGTCGGCCCAGCCGCCGCTGGCGTAGGCGCGCACGCGCTCGCGGCACGGGCCGCCGAGCAGCGCGAGCACCGAGCAGCCGCGCGCCTTGGCGGCGAGGTCCCACAGGGCGAGGTCGACGCCGGCGATGGCGACGGTGTGCGCGCCGCGGCGGCCGAGGATCGGCATGGCGCGGCCGGTGCGCTCGGCGTGGCCGGCGCGGCTGCCGTTGTACATCAGGCCGAAGGCGCGGCCGACCTCGCGCGGGTCGCGGCCGAGCAGCCGCGGGCGCAGCTCGTTCTCGACGATCGCGACGAGCGCGCGGCCGTCGCCGGCGCTGCCGACGGCGGGCTTGGCCTCGCCGAACCCGACGAGCCCGCACTCGGTCGTGACCGTGACCAGCACGGCGTCGAACGCGGCGATGCGGCCGAAGTCGGAGACGTGCTGCGTCTCCTGGGGCAGCGGGACGTGCAGCCAGACGGCGTCGACGGCGCGGATCTTCACTCGGGGCTCGCGGGGTGCAGGGACGTCGGTCGGAGGGTGGCGGCGCGCCGTCCGCTCACCGGATCAGCGGCAGCAGCGTGCCCGCCGCCGTCTCGAACAGGCGCGTGTAGAACGACTCGCTCAGCAGGCTGCTGCCGTGGTCCTGGATGAACTTGAGCTGCTCGGGCGAGATGTCGACCGGGTTGCGTTCGACCTGGTCCGGCCACGGTGACGCCGGCGTGCGGTCGACGGGGGCGACGGCCTCCATCGTCAGCGCGCCGTCGTAGCCGACCTCGCGCAGCGTGGCGACGAGGCGCCGCCAATCGAGGTTGCCCATGCCCGGCGCGAGGCGGTTGTTGTCGGCCACGTGCACGTCGACGAGCCGCTTGCCGACCTTGCGGATCGCCGCGAACATGTCGACCTCCTCGATGTTCATGTGGAACGTGTCGAGGCAGATGCCGCAGTTGGGGCCGACGGCTTCGGCGAGGCACAGCGCCTGGTCGGCGCGGTT
Organism: Planctomycetota bacterium; assembly: GCA_046306335.1. Lineage (GTDB taxonomy): Bacteria > Planctomycetota > UBA1135 > UBA1135 > UBA2386 > UBA2386. The sequence goes on along the minus strand of JBKDXM010000101.1, from coordinate 67,637 downwards.
CATGAAGTACGTCTCGAAGCGGTTGATCGGCTCCAGCGCGAGGCGCACGCCGGCCTTCTGCGCGTGGTCGTAGACCTCCTGCAGGCCGGCGACGATCCAGGCCCACTCCTGCTCCGGCGTGCTGTCGGCGACGATCTTGCCGACGGTGGCCGGCACGACCGAGACCTCGCGGCCCTCGAAGTTCTGCACCATCGTCACCACCGACTTCATGTAGTCGACGGTGCGGGCGCGCTGGCCGGCGTCCCTGGCAGCGAGGTTGCGTTCACCCAGCGTCAGCGTTACCGAGCCCCAGCACTTGATGCCGTGCTGCTTCAGCAGCGCGCGCGTGGTCGCGACGTCGTATTGCGTCGGCTCGCCGCTGAGTTCGATGCTGGAGTAGCCGAGGCGTTGGATCCGGCGCAGCGTCACCGCGAGCGGTTCGGCGCGCATCCAGTTGTGCGTGGAGAGGTGCATGGGGCGGGCGGGTGCGGTGGCGCGAACGGTAGCCGCCGGGGCGCGCACTGCGCAGGGCAGGTGCGGCGAGGCTTGCACCATTCCTGCACGCGCGGCGAAACTGCGGCGATGCCGTCGACCGACCGACCGCGACGGAGCGTGCGCACGCGGCTCCTGCTCGCCGTCGTCGCCATCGTCGCCGCGTTGCTGGCGGCCGAGGCGGCGGTGCGCGCCCTGATGCCGCCGGGCGTGCTGTTGAGCCCCACGGCGATCGCGACCTTCGCCGCCCGGGCGGCGGCGGAGCGCGACATGATCCAGGCCGACGACGAACTCGGCCATGCGCCGGTGCTCGGCGGTCGCGTCTACGACGAACATGGCCTGCTGCGCGACGGCGCCCTGCGCGCTGGCGTCGGCAAGCACGCCGGCGTGCCGCGACTGCTGTTCCTGGGCGACTCGGTGACGCGGCGCGCCAGCCTCGTCGCCCCGCTGCGCGCGTTCGCGGCTGCCAGCGGCGCCGACGGCGAGTTGCTCAACGCCGGGGTCGAGAGCTGGAATCCCGTCCAGGAGGTCGCCGGCTACTTCCGCAGCCAGCAGCAGCTCGGCGCCGACCACGTCGTGCTGTCGCTGCACAACAACGACCTCACCGAGACCACGGTGATGTGCCAGCGCGACGGCGTGCTGACGCTGTGCAATCCCGGCCGGTTCGTGCCGGTCGATCCGGCGTGGTACGGCCGCAGCATCCTGTACCAGTTGTACGTGCACGGCCGCCACGAGAACGGCGTCCGTCCCGATCGGTACCTCGGCCGCGCCGACGACGTCGAACGGGCGCTCGCGCGGTTGCGCGACGAGGTCGTCGGCCGCGGTGCGCGGCTGACGATCCTCGTGCTGCCGATCCTGGCCGCCGAACACGATTGGCTGCCGCACGAGCGCGCGAGCCGCGACCGTTGCCTGCAGATCGTCCGACGGCTCGGCGTGCCGCACTGCGACCTGCAACCCGCCTGCGAGGAACTCGCCGCCGCCGGTTTGCCGGTGCGCGTCACGCCGAACGACTCCTTCCATCCCAACGACGCGTGCAGCGCCGCGCTCGCGTTCGCCGCCGCGGAGGCGGTGCTCGGACCGGCGACCGTGCGCGCTGCGGTCGACCGTGTGCGCGTGCCGGCGGCGGGCGCGCAGGCGATCACCGTCGACGCCGGCCCCGCACACGCCAACCGCGCGGTCGCGGTCTGGCGCTGCGGCGAGGGCGCCGTCCCGGACGCGCGCGTCGGGGAGCCGCTGGCGCGCGCGACGCTCGATGCGATGGGGCGCGCCCGGCTCGCCGTCGCGGCGAGCGCAGGCGCCCGCGGCGTGCCGCAGTGGCGCGTCGCGGTGGTGGACGACGGCCGCAGCGCGCTGGCGAGCGCGCGGCCGGTGCCGCTGGTCGTCGGCGACTGACGGTGTCCGGAGCGCGCGGCTGCGCCCCCGCCGTCGGCCGACCCCCGCCGGTGAGCCCACTGGAGGAAGCGGCCGGTCGCGCTAGCCTGCGATGGTGCGCGCCGGACGTTTCGGCGCGCGCCGAACCTCGTTCCGGAGATTCCGCCATGCAGCGCTCTGCGTTCCTTCTCGCCACCACGCTCCTCGCCGCCACCGCCGCGGCGCAGCTGTCCGTCGTCGTGCCCAACGGCACCGCGAACGTCGAAGGCAATTCCAACAACGCCTTCCCGTTCACGTCCGGCACGGTGACGACCTCCGGCGTGCGCATCCAGCAGATGTACGACAGCAGCAACTTCACCGCGCAGGGCGTCGCCGGTCCGGTGCTGCTGACCGGCGTGCGGCTGCGCGCGAACGCCACGACCGTGTCGTGGGGCGGCGGCACGTTCAACAACTGCACGGTGAAGTGCTCGACCGCGCCGATCGACTACACCGCCATCACGCCCAACTGGGCTGCAAACGAGGGCACCACCGTGACGGTGTTCCAGGGCCCCGTCGCCTTCCTGCCCGGCGTCGGCAATGGCACCGGCGTGCCTGCGCCGTGGGTCGTCGACATCCCCTTCGCGTCCGGCTTCCCCTACGACCCGGCGGCCGGCGACCTCGTCATCGACTTCGACAACCCGCCCGGTTCGTGGTCCGGCGCGGGCACGACCGCGCTCGACGTGCAGACGACGGGTTCGGCCGGCAGCCGCGTGTTCGCGTCGTCGATGTATCCCAACCCCAACGGCATCACCAACCCGCATGCGCTCGTGATGGAGTTCCGCTACGCGTCCGGCGGATCGGGCACCGTCATCGCCACCAACACCGCGCTGGGCACGGGGTGCATCCGCGCCTTCGCGTCGTTCTACGAGAGCTTCGCGGCTGCGTCGGCGTTCGACCTCGCCAACACGGGGATGTCGATGATCTCCACCGGCGCTGCGTACACGGTCCTGCCGGGCCTCACGACGTACGTGCCGCCGTCGGCGTCGGCGACGTCCCTGGCGCTCACGGACGACTCCAGCGTGGCGGTGACGCTGGCGACGCCGTTTCCGTACGCAGGCGGCGCCACCACGGCGCTGTCGGTGTGCTCCAACGGCTACGTGTCCGTCAACGCCGCCGGCAACGGCACGAGCTTCACGCCATCGCCCTCGGCGATGCTCAGCGCCACGCACACGGGTTGGTGGAACCAGCACGACTACAACCCGGCGGCGGTCGGCAGCGGGCAGGTGAAGTTCGAGCAGGTCGGCGGCGTGGCCTACATCACGTGGGACGGCGTCTACAGCTACCAAACGACGACCCCCGACACCTTCCAGATGCAGTTCGACACGGCGAGCGGCAATGTGCACTTCTGCTGGGGTGCCATGGGCCTCGGCGGCACCACCGGCTACCTCGTCGGGTACTCACCGGGCGGTCCGTCGGCCGATCCGGGCAGCATCGACCTGTCCGCGGCGTTGCCCGCGGCGTTCGTCACGGCGGCCACGGACGTGCTCCCGCTCGCGCTGGCGGCCACGTCGCGGCCGATCACGGGCACGACGTGGAACCTCAGCCTGAGCAACGTGCCGGCGACCGGCCTCATCGGCGTCGACGTGTTCGGCGTCAGCGACCCGGGCATCAACGACCTGTCCTTCCTCGGTGCGCCGACCTGCGGCCTGCGCGCGTCGATCGACGTGACGCTCGGCTGGGCCGTCGCCGGCCCGACGCACGGGTACGCCCTGCCGATCCCGAACGCGCCCGCGCTCGTCAACGTCAACCTGTACACGACGTCGGCCGTGTTCCAGGCACCGGCGGTCAACGCCTTCGGGGCGATCACCAGCAACGGCGTCAACGGCAAGATCGGCGACTTCTGAGCCCGTGCGCCGCGGGGCGATCCGGCTCGGCGAGTGCCGGGTCGCCTCGACGCGGGCCCCGACCGCCGCGCGATCGCTGCCTGCCGCCTCGCGGCGAGCGCGCGGACGGGCCGGGGTGTGCGCCGTGGGGGGGGCTGGCTGATCCGGGGCGCTGCGCTAGCCTCGCGCACCTCGTTCGTGGTCCCTCGTCCCGGCCGTCGACCTCCGGCGGCCACCAGCCTCAGGAGCTTGCCATGCTGCGCGTCGCGTTCCCGCTCGCCGTGTCGTTTCTCGCCGCCGCTGCGTCGGCGCAATTCCAGGTCGTCATTCCCGCCGGCATGGCGACAGCGGAGGGCAGCACGTCCAATGCCTTCCCGTGGGGCCGCGGCGGCACCGGCCTGCTGCACCAGTGCGTCTACGACAGCTCGCACTTCACGACGCAGGGCATCACCACGCCGATCTTCATCACCGGCCTGAAGTGGCGGCCGAACACCAACGTCGCGTTGGTGGCGTCGAGCTACACGGCCGGCTGCTCGGTCACGCTGTCGACGGCGCCCGTCGATCACACCGCCGTGACCAACGTCCTCGCCGCCAACCGCGGTGCCGACATCACGACCTGCTACAGCGGCGTCGTGTCGTGGGGCGCGCAGGCTGCGCAAGCCGGCCCGACGCCGTTCGGCATCAGCGTGCCGTTCACGACGAACTTCCTCTACGACCCCTCGCTCGGCGACCTCAACATCGAGTGCGACCTGCCGATCCAGACCTTCTCCGGCACCGGCCCGCAGCTCGACGTGCACGGTGTCGCCGGCCAGGCGCTGGCGAGCCGCGTGTGGATGAGCACCGGCTACCCGACGGGCACGGTCTCGGTCGGCCAGAACCACGCCGTCGTCGTCGAGGTGACGTACCTGCCGGCCGTCGGCCTCACCGCCGGCTTCAGCGCCAACGTGACCGGCGGCCCGTCGCCGCTCGCGGTCAACTTCACCAATGCTTCGTTCAGCAGCGCGCCGGGCGGCATCACCAGCTACGCCTGGGACTTCGACGGCGACAGCGTCGTCGACAGCACCCTGCCGAACCCGTCGTGGACCTACACCGCCTGCGGCAGCTACACGGTCAGCCTGACGGTCAACGACGGCGTCAACCCGCCCGCCACGCTGACGCGCGCCAACTACGTCGTCACCGACCGCATCGCCGCCGACTTCACGTTCGGCGTGATCGCGCCGCTGACGGTGCAGTTCACCGACACGTCGAACATGGCGGCGACGACCTGGGCGTGGGACTTCAACGGGGACGGCGTCGTCGACAGCACGGCGCAGAATCCGGTGCACGTGTTCCCGAACGCCGTGCCGCAGAACGTCCGGCTGACGACGACGCGCCTGTGCGGTCCGCCGTCGACGCAGACCAAGCTCGTCTCGGGCGCGCAGGAGATCACGACGCTGTTCGCCGGCGGCAACGGCGGCGCGGCGCTGTGGACGGTCTACTTCGACGTCAACGTCACGAATCCGGCAGGCGTCGAGATCAACGGCTTCGCCGCCAACTCGTCGTCGCCGGCGAGCACGCCGTTCTCGCTGGACGTGTACGCCAAGCAGGGCACGTACGTCGGCAACACCAGCACGCCGGCGGCGTGGCACCAACTGGGCACGGCGTCGGGCACCACGGCCGGCCCGAACCTGCCGTCGCCGGCCGCGCTGCCGTCGCCGATCTACCTGCCGCAGGGCAACTACGCGCTGGCGCTCCGCTACGTCGGCGCGGTGCCGACCTACAGCAACGGCGCCAGCAACAACACCGTCTACAGCAACACCGACCTGACGCTGACGCTCGGCGCGGCCCAGGCGACCACGACGGCACCCTTCACCGGCGGCTCGCCGTTCACCCCGCGCGTGTGGAACGGCACGATCTACTACGAGACCCACAACGTCTTCGGCGGCGCCGCATACGGATGGTTCGGCAACGGCTGCAACGGCACGCTCGGCATGACCAGCATGCCGGCGAGCGCGCAGCCGACGCTGGGCGGCACGCTCACGGTCGGCCTCGACAACCTGGCGGTCGGCCTCGCCGTGATGGTGCTCGGCACGAGCAACACGGCCGGTCCGCTCGGGCCGCTGCCGCTCGACCTCGGCATCCTCGGCGCGCCGGGCTGCCCGCTGCGCGTCTCGGTCGACGCCACCGACACGGTCGTCGGCGCCGGCACCACGGCGACGTGGAACTTCACGGTGCCGAACGCGCTGCCGCTGTCGGGCGTCAAGCTCTACAACCAAGCCGCCGTGCTCGACCCGGCGCTGAACGCCTTCGGCTTCGCGCTGTCGCGCGCCTACGGCTGGATCCTGGGCAACTGATCGCCGGCGGGTCAGCTGCCCGGTCGCCGCTGCCACAGCGCGTACGCCAGCGCGAACAGGGCGAGCGCGATGGCGACGGCCAGCCATGGGCCGGCGCCGCCGCCGCGCGGCCGCCGCGCGCCGGCGGCATGGCGCCGCACCGGCGCCGAACCGAGCCGCTCCAGCCGGTCGAGTTCGGCGAGCACTTCGTCGGCGTCGGCCGGCCGTGCCGCCGGCGCCGTCGCCAGCAGTCGCTCGCGCACGAAGTGGTCGACGGCGGCGGGCACGCCCAGACCCGGATCGAACGGCGGCGGCGCTTCGGTGCGCTTGCGGCGCAGGATGTCCTTGGTCGTGCCGCCGAACGGCGGCTGGCCGCTGAGCACGTGGTAGGCGGTGCAACCCAGCGCGTAGACGTCGACGCGGCGGTCGATCGGCGCGGCGGCGAGCTGCTCCGGGGCCATGTACGCCGCCGTGCCGAGCCGGTCGCCGAGGCCGCCGATGTCGCGCACCAAGCCGAGGTCGGCGAGCTTGGCGCGCCCGTCGCCGGTCAGCAGGATGTTCGCAGGCTTGACGTCGCGGTGCACGAGGCCGGCGCGGTGCGCGACCTGCAGCGCGCAGGCGACGTCGCGCAGGATCGGCAGCAGCGCGCGCCACGGCGCCGGGCCGTCGCGGCGCAGGGCCTCGGCGAGCGTGCCGCCGCGCACCAATTCCATCGACAGGTACCAGCGGCCGTCGGCTTCGCCGAGGTCGAAGACCTGCACGAGGCGCGGGTCGGACAGCGCCGCGGCGGCGCGCGCCTCGCGCAGGAACGACGGCAGGGCGTCGGTGGGGGCGTCGGCGGCCGCGGCGCGCAGCACCTTGAGGGCGACCTCGCGGCCTAGCTGCACCTGCTCGGCCCGGTAGACGTCGGCGTAGCCGCCGGCGCCGAGGCGCGCGCGGATGCGGTAGCCGCCCAGCAAGCTGCCTGCCGGCAGGTCGGCGCCCGTGCCACCGGCGGTCGCTGACCCGGTCGCCGCCGGCGCGCCGTCGGTCGCCGCGGCCGCAGCGGATCCGGTCGCCGGGGCGTCGGCGGCTGGCGCCAAGGCGGCCGGGGCCGCAGCCCGCGCGGGTCGCGCCGCGGCGTCGCCGGCGGCCAGCGCAGCCACGCCGGTGGTCGCGAGCGCTGCGGTGCGCTCAGGGTCGTCGGCCACGACGTCGTCCGCGAGCCAGCCGTCGATCGCCAGCTCGGCCCCGCCCAGGCGCACCGTGTCGCCGACGCGCAGGCGCGCTTGCGCGACCTTGCGGCCGCGCCGCTGCACGCCGTGCGCGGCACCGAGGTCGGTGACCTCGACCGCGCCGTCGACCACCGTCACCGTGCAGTGCCGTCGCGACACCGAAGCGTCCGGAATGCCGAGGTCACATTCGGGGCTGCGGCCGAGCACCAGCAGCCGGCCCGGGGCGAGCAGGAAGCAGCGCGTCACCCCCGGGGCGCGAACGGTCACCTTCGCGAGCATTCCGTCGCAGCCTAACGCGCCAGGGCAGCGAGGCAACGCGCGGCGTGGTAAGACGCCGCGGCATGGAACTCGCGCGCATGGCGGCGACCACCCGCGGCAACGTCGCGGACTTCCTGATCCGGCCGGACGAAGCCGTCACGCTCGGCCGCAGCAGCGCCTGCACCGTGCCGCTGCGCGATCCGAAGGTCTCGCGCCGCCACTGCCAGCTGAGCTTCGCCCAAGGCCGCGTGATCGCCGTCGACCTCGCGTCGTCGCATGGTCTGCTGCACCGCGGCGCCCGCCAGCCGATGGTGGCGCTCGCGATCGGCGACGGCTTCCACCTCGGTGAGACCTTCGTGCGCTTCGTCGCCGTGGAACGCGTCGACGACGCCACCGCAGCGGCGTGGTTCGCGCCCGGCGGGTCGCACGAACGACGGTCGATCGACGCCGACGACGATGGCGCGGCGGACGACGGCGAGCAGACGGCCGCGCCGCCCGTCGCGCCGCCTGCGCCCACCGTGGCCGCAGCGTCCACGGCGCCGGCGGCCGCGCCGATCGTGTTCGCCGACGAGGTCCCGCCCGCCGCCGCTCCGGCGGTGGCGCGCGGCCGTGGCTGGGAGGCCTTCGCGCCGACGCCTGGGCCGGGTGCCAGCGCTGCTACCGGCGCCCGCGACGGCCACGACAACGACGTGATCCGGCTGCCGCCCTCGGCGCGCCGCGCTGGCGGTGGCCCCGGCCCCTCGGCCGCCACTTCCTTCGCCGCGCGCCTCGCGGCCGAGGCCGTCGTGTCGGCGATGCACCTCGCACTGGTCGTCGTGCTGCTGCTGCTGCTGAAGAAGGCGTTCGGCTTCGACCTGTACCGCGCCTTCGGCATGGGGGGCTGACTGCCGGTCGCGGCCGGCCACCCCGTCGGCGGCGCGCGCCTGCGCTATGGTGGGCCGGACATGGCCGCCCCCAAGTCTTCGCCCTCGCCGACGCCGCGCGTCCCCGGGCCGCGTCACGACGTCGTGCTCGACGCCGTCGCGCGCTGCTGCGACATCCTGGCGGGGTCGGCGCCGTGGCGCGAACTCGTGCCGCCGGTGCTGGCGGCGCTCGGCGAGGCGATCGGTGCGAGCCGCGTCTATGTGTTCGAAGTGGCGGTGGACGCGGCGGGTCGGCCGCGCGCGTCGCAGCGGTTCGAGTGGTGCGTCGCCGGCATCGCGCCGCAACTGGACAACCCGGACCTGCAGGACCTCGATCTGGTCGCGGCCGGGTACGAGCGTTGGGTCCGCGCCATGGCCAATGGCGAGCCCGTCGCCGGCGACATCGAGGACTTCCCGCCGTCCGAGCGGCCGCTGCTCGCCGACCAGGGCATCCTGTCGCTGCTGGCCCAACCGGTGCGCGTCGCCGGCCGCTGGTGGGGGTTCATCGGCTTCGATGCGTGCAGCAGCCGGCAGTCGTGGCAGAAGCTCGAAGTCGACCTGCTGCACGTCGCCGCGCGGGTGCTCGGCGCGACCATCCAGCAGCAGGAGCGCGATGCAGCGCTGCGCCGTGCGCAGAAGATGGAGGCGCTGGGGCGCATGGCCGGCGGCATCGCGCACGACTTCCACAACGTGCTGATGCTGCTCGGCGCCGAACTCGACGGCCTCGGCGAGTCGCTCGCGGCCCGCGGCGACCTGAGCGAGGACCGCCGCGCTGCCGTCGAGCTGATGCAGCAGACCTTGCAGCAGGCGGGCGGGTTGACGCGGCGGCTGCTCGACTTCGGTCGCCGGCGCGAGGGCGAGTCGCAGGCGCTGGCCGTCGGCGCGGCGCTGGCGCGCATGCGGCCGCTGCTGCGGCAGGCCGCCGGTGCATCGGTCGAACTCGCGTTCGCGGCGGACCCGTCCGCGCCGCCGATCCGCATCGATCCGGTGCAGTTCGAGCAGGTGGTCATGAACCTCGTCGTCAACGCCCGCGATGCGATGCCGCGCGGCGGGCGGTTGCGTCTGGAGGTCGCCGGTGTGCACGGCGCCGCTGCGCCGGCGGCGGCCGACGGCGTCGGTCCGGGGGACTGGCTGTTGCTGCGCGTGGCGGACGACGGCGTCGGCATGAGCAAGGACGTGCAGGAGCGGATCTTCGACCCGTTCTTCACCACCAAGCCGATCGACCAGGGCACGGGCCTCGGGCTCGCCACCGTCTACTCGATCGTGCACGCCGCCGCCGGCCACATCGCGGTGACGAGCGCGCCCGGCGCAGGCGCCGAATTCCGGCTGTACTTCCCGGCGGCGCGCTGACTTGCGGTGGCGGCGGCCGGTCGGTCGGGCCGCCGTGCGGGTCGTTGCTCCGCAAGGGGGGGTGGACACGGCGCGCGCAGATGCGATCCTCGCGGCGGTCGGCGTCCGGTCGCCGCGTCGGCGCGCGCCGCGCGCCGTTTCATCTCGTCCCTCGTCATGGAGTGTTCGATGCGCCACGCCAGCTTCGTTCGTCTCTGCCCGTTCGTCCTCGCCGCGCTGCTGCCCGCCCAGGGCGCTGGCTTCGAACCGCCGGTCCTGCAGACCGTGCTCAACAGCACCTCCTTCGAAGGCGATCCCCACCTGTCGCTGGACGGCCTCACGCTGTGGTTCACGTCGAGCCGTCCTGGCGGGCTGGGTGGCACGGACATCTACTCGGCGACGCGCCCCTACCTGGGCGGGCCGTGGAACGCCCCGGTGCTCGAGACCGCCCTGAACTCCGCGCAGACCGACGGCGCGCCGTTCGTCGTGCTCGGCGACCTGGAGATCTACTTCGTCAGCAGCCGGACCGGGAGCATCCCGAACGGAGCCACCCCCAGCAGCGACATCTGGCGCGCCACCCGCAGCGCGCCCGGGCAGCCGTGGGGCACCCCGACCAACGTCGCCGAGCTCAACTCGTCAGGGACCGAGTCGCTGTTCTCGATGACCCTCGATGGCACGGAGTGTTACTTCACCACGAGCGGGTGGGGCAATCCGGCCGGCACCGCGCCGGCGATCTTCCGCGCCACCCGCAGCAGCCCGAGCCAGCCCTGGTCGACGCCGGCGCTGGTGACCGAACTGGCCAACGGCCGCTCGCGACGGGACGTCGAGATCTCCTTCGACGGCTTGCAGATCGTCTTCAACGAGCAGCAACCGGCGCCGATCAGCAGGCTCTACGTGTTCGCGGCGACGCGGCCGGACCGCAACTCGCCGTTCGGCACGCCCGTGGTCTGGAGCGAGTTCAACACCGTCGGCACTTCTCCGGGCGTGAACGGCCTGACGGTGTCCGCGGCGGGCGACGAAGCCATCCTCGCGATCAACTTCCCCACCGCTACCGGCGGGCCGGAACTGATGCGCGCACGCCGCAGCGTCGCCTACGGCCTGGGTTGCGGCGGCGCGACCCCGCTGACGCTGTCGTCGAACGCGCCGAACATCGGCGGCAACTGGAACCTCGCCACCGCCAACATCGACCCGGTGTCGCCGATCGCGATCACGTTCTTCGGCGGGGCCCCGACCGCGCTGCCGCTCGCTGCGCTCGGCGCGCCCGGTTGCACCGTCCTCGTCGACACGCCCTTCGTGTCGCTGGCCGCCACCAACGTCGGCGGCGCGGCGAACCTGGCGATCACCGTGCCGGCGTCGCTCGCGCTCGTCGGCCAGACCTTCTTCACGCAGTCAGCCTGCTTGACGACGGGCAATCTGCTCGGGCTCTACGCCTCGAACGGTCTGAAGTCGGTGCTCGGCGGCTGAGAGCCGGCGACCGAAGCGGGGTGGTACGGGCTCGCCGATGGCCCCGGTCGGCCGCCGGCGCGGCGCGCCGCTGCGCCCTTCGGCGTATGCCGTCCGGGGCCGATGGCGACCTTGACCCTGGCTGCGCCGGCGGCCAGCGTGGCGCATCGAGATGATGCGACGCGTCGACGACGAACTGGCCGGGCACGCCGATCGTTTTCGCGGCCTCGTCGAGGTCTGCAACGACCTGATGCAGTGCGTCGACGCGCGCGGCATCGTCGAGTACGTCAACCCGGCGTGGCTGCGCACGCTCGGCCGCGCCGAGGCCGAGGTCGTCGGGCGTCCGATCACCGAGTTCCTGCACGCCGACGCCATCGCGCACTGCCGCGAGGTGCTGGCCGACGTCTTCGCCGGCCGGCCACGGCATGGCGTCGAGGTCGCGTTCTGCGGCGCCGATGGCAGCAAGGTGGTGGTGGAGGGCGACGTGCTGCCGCGGCAGGTCGACGGCGAGGTCGTCGCCACGCAGGCCTTCTTCCGCGACGTGACCCGCCAGCGCGCCATCGCCGCCGATCGCACGGCGAAGATGGCGTTCCTCGATCAAGTGGTCGAGTCGGCGCCCGAAGCGCTCGTCTTCCTCGCGAACGACGGCCGCGTCACGCGCGTCAACCCCGAGTTCACCCGCCTGTTCGGCTACACCGACGCCGAAGCCCGTGGCTGGCCCATCGACGAACTGGTGGTCCCCGAGGCGATGCGCGCCGAAGGCGCCGACCTCTGCCGGCGGGCCGCCGCGGCCGAGACGGTCAACATCGAGACGGTGCGGCAGCGCAAGGACGGAGCGCTGGTCGAGGTCTCGCTGCTGGCGACGCCGATCCGGGCGGGCGGCGAGCAGCTCGCCATCCTGGGCATCTATCGCGACGTCTCCGAGCGCCGGCGGCTGCAGGCGCGACTGGAGCGCGCGCAGCGCATGGAGGCGGTCGGTCGCCTCGCCGGCGGCATCGCCCACGACTTCAACAACCTGCTGACCGTCATCCAGGCCGCCGCCGATCACCTGTTGACGCAGGCCGGCGCCGATCCGACGCAGCGGGCCGACGCCGAGGAAGTGCTCGCCGCGGCCGACAAGGCCGCGGCGTTGACGCGGCAGTTGATCGCCTTCAGCCGCAAGCAGGTGCTGCAGCCCGTCGCGCTCGACGTCGGCCGCGTCGTCGGCGACATCGGGCGCATGCTCGGCCGCGTCATCGGCGAGCGCATCGCGCTGACGCTCGACGTCGCGCCCGGCCTGCGGCCCGCGCTGGCCGATCCGGCGCAGGTCGAGCAGGTGCTGATGAACCTCGCGCTCAACGCGCGCGACGCGATGCCGCACGGCGGCCAGTTGCGCATCGGCGCCCGCGACGTCGAACTCGCCGGCGCCGCTGCGGTCGCGCTCGGCGTCGACCCTGGCAGTTACGTGGAGTTGCTGGTCGCCGACACGGGGTGCGGCATCCCGCCGGCGACGATCGAACGCATCTTCGAGCCGTTCTGGTCGACCAAGGCGGCTGACGGCCGCGGCGCCGGGCTCGGGCTGTCGACGGTCTACGGCATCGTGCAGCAGAGCCGCGGCGCCGTCGCCGTGCACAGCGAGGTCGACATCGGCACGCGCTTCCACGTCTACCTGCCCTGCGCCCGGGCGCTGCCGGCCGCGGCGGCCGCCGCGCCGCCGCCGCAGGCGTCGCGCGGCGCCGGGTCGATCCTGGTCGTCGAAGACGACGACTCGATCCGTTGGCTCGTCGAGCGGGCGCTGCGGCACGCCGGCCACCGTGTCCACCTCGCCGCGAACGCCGCTGCCGCCGTGGCGCTGGCCGAGCGCCTCGACGACCTCGTCCTCGTCTTCACCGACGTCGTGATGCCGGGCGGCAACGGCCCCGAACTCGTGGCGCGCCTGCGCTCGCGCCGGCCGTCGCTGCGCGTGCTGTTCAGCTCGGGCTACGCCGATGATCGCGCCTTCGAATCGGCGCTGTTGCCGGACACGCACTTCCTCGCCAAGCCGTACTCGATCGCGGCGCTGGCGGCGAAGGTCCGCGCGGTGCTCGACGCCTGACCGCGCCACCGGCGGCCGCGGGCGACCGACCGCGCGCTGGTCACGGCGACGCGTCAGCCGGCCGCGTCGTCGCCGCCGCACGACGGCAGCGGCACGAAGTTGGCGGCGAGCACGCCCAGGCACAGGCCGATGACGGCGCCGCCGTCGACGCCGAGCCAGCGTTGCGCCGCCAGCCCCGCCAGGACGCCGAGGGCCACGACCGCGGCCCGCTTCATGGAACGGAAGGCTCAGAGCATCGCTGGACTCCGGATCGGCACGTCAGCGCTCGCGGCGCTCGGGGGCCGCGGCCGGCGGCGGCGGCGGCGCGCGCCGCCACGCCGCCCGCGACCGCGACAGGTGGTCGCGCGCCGGCGGCGGCAGGCCGAAGCCCTGCAGCCCGACCGGGCCGCGGAAGCCGATCGCCGCGAGCGTCGCCAGCAGGCCGCGCAGGTCCTGGTCGCCGTCGTCGAGCGGCCGGATCAGCTGCGCCCAGGTCGCGCCGCCGCTGCTGGCGCCGTGGATGGTCACCGCCGACAGGCGCGGCGCGGCGCGCCGCAGGGCCGCCGCGGGGTCGTCGCCGCCCGTGCGCAGGTGATGGCACAGGTTGAAGCAGACCCCGATCGCGGGATCGTCGAGCGCCGTCGCCAGCCGCAGCGCATCGTCGATGGTCTCCAGCCAGAAGTCGTGGTGCGGATACAGCGCGATGGCGACGCCGTGCGCGCGCGCGTCGGGCAGCAGGGCGCGCAGCGCGGCGAGCGCGACGCGATCGCCGGTGGCGCTCCGGTGCGGCGCGCCGTCGTGGCGCAGGGCGCGCCACCGCTGGCCGGGCCCCCCGGCGAGCGCCGCCAGCGCGTCGCGCGCCGGCGCCCGCTGCGGCGCCAGCGCGAGCGTCGGCGACGCCGTCGCCGGCACGTCCGGCAGCGTCACGACGGCGTAGGCGCTGGCGAGGTCGCCGCCGTGCTCTTCGCAGGCGCGGCGCGCCGTCGCGAGGTCGTCGAGGCCGGTCGCGAGGCCGTCGAAGCCGAGTTCGGCGACCAGCGCCGCCTGCGCGGCGACCGGCTCGCTGCCGAAGCCCGTGTGCATGGCGTGGAACGCCAGCTCGCTGCCGTGCGAACGGCGCCACGGCGCGGCCGCCGTCGGGGCGACGAAGGTGCGCCCGTCGGCGTCGGTCGTGAGCGCGTAGGCGCGCCCTTCGACGTCGGCGCGCACGCTGCCGCCCGGCCCCGCGCGCAGCGCCAGCCGCGCGTTCGCCGGCGGCGCTGCCGTCCACGGCGCGTCCGCGGCGAGGAACGGCGCCAGCACGCGGCGATCGCCGGCGGCCGCCGCGCGCAGCGCGCCGCGCAGCGTCTCGCGCGCGGCGAGGCGCGCGTCGTCCGGGGCGGGCTCGAAGGCCATCGCGTGCTGCCACGGCAGTTCGTCGTGGTCGTCGACGCAGCGGAAGCCGTGGCTCGCCATCTCGCGCAGCACCTGCGCCTTGGTCATCGTGTGTTCAGGCTTGATCGGCACCTCCGGATCCTCGGCGCGGAACTCGACGAGCACCACGCGGCCGCCGGGTCGCAAGGCGGCGCGGACGCGCTGCATGACGCGCACCGGATGGGACAGCTCGTGGTAGACGTCGACCATCAGCACGAGGTCGCACGACGCCGGCGGCAGCCTGGGGTCGTCGATGGTCGACTCGACGCCGACGACGTTCGCGAGCCCCGCCGCCTTGGCCCGTTGCTGCAACATGACGAGGTACTGCGGCTGCAGTTCGACGCCGAACACGCGGCCCTCGGGGCCCACCGCGCGCGCCAAGGGCAGCGTGTGGTAGCCGTTGCCGCACCCGAGGTCGCAGACGCTCTGGCCGGCCGGCACGGCGAGCCAGCGCTGCAGCGCCGCGCCGTTCTCCTCCGCCTCGCGCGTGGCCCGCAGCAGCCAGCCAGCCCCGGTCCAGTGCATCGTCTGCGCGATCTCGCGGCCGAGGTAGCGCGTGCGTCCGGCCGGCGTCGACTCCGGATCCTGGGCCGCCAGCCACGGCGCGACGACGATCGCCGCGAGCGCGGCCGTGCGGTGGAAGCCAGCGAGCGGGTACGGGAACACGCCGCAAGGGTAGCGGGAGCGCGCCCGCAACGAGGAGCAGCGGCGGAAAACCAAGGCGCGACGCGGCCGTGGCGCAGACTCCTAGGAGTCTGCGTCACGGAACGCGCGCCGATCCAGCGCGGCCTTTCGTGGCGCAGACTCCTAGTCGCGGCGCCGTGCGCGCGCCGTTGCGATCTGTGCCGCCAGTTCGCGGATGCGCGCCGGCTTCGCCACCACGAGGTCGGCCCCGAGGTCCTCGTAGCGCGCGCCATCGGCGGCGTGCAGGTCGCCGCCGGACAGCAGCACGATGAACAGCGGGTACGGCAGCGGGGCGCGGCGCAGGTCGGCGAGCACGCCCGCGCCGTTGCAGTGTGGCATGTTGCCGTCGAGCAGCAGCACGTCGTGGCGGTCGGCGCGCAGCGCGGCGAGGGCGGCGAGGCCGTCGGCCGCCACCGCCACGTCCGCGCCGAGGCGGCCGAGGTGGCGAGCCATCGAACCGCGCAGCAGGTCCTCGTCGTCGGCGATCAGGATGCGCACCCCGGCGAGACCGTCGCCGGCCGCGGACGCGGCGGCAGCGGGGCTTGTCGGCGTTGGCGGCGACTCGTGCGTCGGCGTCGGGCGGGGAGCGGGCATCGGCGGCAGGCAGCAGACGATCGGCGCTGGCTGCCCGGCGGTCAACGCGGGGGGCCTACGCACATGGCGGCGGTCGCCGCCATGCCATCGGCGGGCGCTGGCGTCGGTGCCCAGGGTGACGCGGCCCGCCGCGGCAGCGATCCCGCGGGGTGCCGTTGACGCCGGCGCGCCGCGGGGGCTTGATGGCCGCCTGCCCAAAGGCCAGCCGTGTCCAACCACCTCCGTTTCCTCGCCGCGTTGCCGTGCTGCGTCGCCGCCGTCGCCGCGCAACAGCAGTATCCCGAAGGCGTCGACATCCCGCGCGCCCTGACCGCCGCCGAGGCAGCCTGGATCGCGCAAAACCCGCTCGCCGTCGCCGGCGACGCGCCGACGCCGCCGCCGACCGGGCCGGTGCGCTGCGCCGCCGAGTACGAACCCATGGACGGACTGTGCCTCGCCTACGAGGGCACGTCGGCGCAGTTGGCGATCGTGCAGCAGATCGCGCGCCACGTCACGACCACCGGCCAGGCGCGCGCCTTCGTCTACTGCGACACCGCCAGCGAGGCGGCGACGGCGACGAGCGCGCTGGCCGCGGCCGGCTGCGACATGGCGCGCGTCGTCACGTTGGTCGCGACGACCGACACGATCTGGATCCGCGACTACGGCCCGCGCTACGTCTTCGAGGGCGATTGCCGCGCCATCGTCGACCACACCTACAACCGGCCGCGGCCGAACGACGACGCCATGCCGGAGCATTTCGGCGGGGTCATGCGGCACCGCGTCTACGGCATCCCGCTGGTGCACGGCGGCGGCAACTACCACCTCGACGGGCTCGGCAGCGGCCACGCGACGGCGCTGATCCAGAACGAGAACCCGGGGCTGACGGCCGCGCAGATCGTCGGCCACTGGCAGAGCTACCAGAACCTGCAGACGACGCTGTGGAACGCGTTCCCGACCTCGGTCGACGCGACGCAGCACATCGACATGTGGATGCAGGTGTACGGCGACCGCAAGGCGATGATCAGCGACTGGCCGGCGCAGCCCGGTTCGACGCAGGACGTCATCTGCGACGGCGCGGCGGCGACGCTGACGGCGCAGGGTTGGACCGTCGCGCGCATCCCGGCGCGCTCGGTCAGCGGCGTGCACTACACGTACACCAACATGGTGCTGTGCAACGGCGTCGCCATCGTGCCGAGCTACACCAACGCGAGCGTGTCGCCGGACAACGCGGTCGCGCTGGCGGCGTGGCAGGCGGCGCTGCCCGGCAAGACGGTCGTGCAGGTCAACTGCCAGGGCCTCGTCACCTCGGCCGGCGTCATGCACTGCATCGTCATGCACGTGCCGGCGCACCGCGGCGGACTCGCGCCGACGGCGTACCTGAAGACCCCGAACGGCGGCCAGTCGCTGGCGCCCGGGGCGCAGGTCGTCGTCGAGTGGCTCGCCGACGACGACGCCGCGGTGACGGCGATCGACCTGCAGCTGTCGGCCAACAACGGCCAGAGCTATCCCTACACGCTCGCCAGCAACCTGCCGCACACCGGCAGTTGGACGTGGACCGTGCCGGATCTGCAGATCGCGCAGGCGCGCTTGCGCGTCGTCGCCCGCGATGCGCAGGGACGCGTCGGCAGCGACGCCAGCGACGCGCCGTTCGCGCTCGCCGGCACGCAGGGCCAGGCGGCGGCGATCCCGTACGGCGCCGGCAAGCCGGGCCAGGCCGGCGTGCCGCTGCTGACGGCGACCCCGCCGGTCGTCGGCGCGGCGTTCACGCTGGCGATCGCCAACGCGCTGCCGCTGGCGACCGGCGTGCTGCTGGTCGGCATCCAGCCGGCGGCGCAGCCGTTCGACGGCGGCACGATCCAGGTGCAGGCGTTCGACGGGCTGCTGGTCCCGACCGACGGCGCCGGCGCGTTCGCCGCGCCGATCCCGCTGCCGGACGATCCGGTGTTCGTCGGCTTCTCGTTCTACGTGCAGGCGTGGTTCCCCAACGACCCCGGCGCGAGCGGCGCGGGGTGGGCGGCGACCCGCGGCCTGCAGCTGCGCTGCGGCCACTGAGCGCCTGCGAACGGATCGTTCCGCAGGCTTTCGGAGCGCCCCTGGTGGCCGCGCGCGCGGCCACGCCCGCCGCGTCGGCGGCGAGCGGCGCGCGGCGAGCGGCGCGCATCGTGACTCCGGCTCGGGCCGTCAGCGGCCGACGGCGCGCCGCTGCAGCAGGTTCTCGACCGTGTACACGGCGAGCCCGGCCCAGATGCAGGCGAAGCTGATCGCGCGCCCGGTGGTGAAGGGCTCGCCGTAGACGACGATGCCGAGCAGCAACTGCACGCTCGGCGACAGGTACTGCAGCAGGCCCAAGGTGGCGAGGCGGATGCGCTGCGCGCCGTACGCGAACAGCAGCAGCGGCAGCGCCGTGACCGGCCCCATGCTGAGCGCGAGGAAGTGGTCGCCGACCGAACCGCGGCCGAGCAGGCCCTGGTCGTGCGCGGCGAGCCAGCCGAGCCAGCCGAGCGCGAGCGGCGTCAGCAGCAGCGTCTCCGCCGTCAGCGCCGTCGCGCCGGCGACCTTGCTGCGCTTGCGCAGCAGGCTGTATGCGCCCCAGCTGCCGGCGAGCAGCAGCGCGATCCACGGCGCGCCGCCGAGGTCGACGACCAGCACGACCACGCCGACCGCGGCGCTGCCGATCGCCAGCCACTGCGCCGGCCGCAGCGTCTCGTGCAGCACGAAGCGGCCGGCGAGCACGTTCACCAGTGGCACGAGGTAGTAGCCGAGGCTGCACTCGGTGACCCGGCCGCTGTTGACGCCGATGACGTAGACGAGCCAATTGGTCGCCAACAGCAGCGCCGCGGCGAGCGTCTGCGCGGCGCTGCGCGGGTCGGCGACGAGGGCGCGCACGGCGCCGAGGCCGCCCGTCGCGGCGAGGATCGCGAGCAGCGCGACCAGCGACCAGACCTGCCGGTGGGCGACGATCTCCCAGCTGTCGACGTGCTGCAGCTGCTTCCAATACAGGGGCACGAGGCCCCAGAAGAGGTAGCACGCCGACGCGGCGAGGGCGCCGCGCGCGGCTTCGGGATGGTCGGGGGCGGTCAAGGGCGCGCGCAGGCTACGCGCCTTCGCCGCGCCGGTCGCCGTCGGATGCACGACTTCGTCGCCCGGGGGCCGCCGCCTCGCGCACGGCGGCGACCGAGTATGCCGTGGGCGCGCGGCGAGCCGGTCGCGTCGCTCCGGCCGGGACGATCAGTCGACCTTGAGCTTCGCCAACTCGCCGGCGGCGTCCTTGGCGTAGCGGTTGAGGCAGGCCTGCTTGCAGAAGTGCATCGTGTAGTCGCCGACCTGCAGCGGCATCGCCGCCTTGCCGTCCATGCCGAGCGCGCAGCCGGCGCACCGGTGCACGCACTGGTCGACGGCGCCGTCCTTGGCGTCGGCCTTGGCGAGCTTCGCCGTCATCTCGGCGGTCGCGGCGACCGGCGCGGCGGGCGTCGGCGCGGCGGCGGGGGCGCTCGCTTCGCGCGTGCAGGCAACGGCGAGCAGCAGCGGGAGCGACACGACGACACGGCGCAGCAGGTTCGGCATGCCGCGAGGATAGCGCGCCGTCCGGCGCGGCGTACGCTTGCCGCGCCGCATGACGCCCCTGCCGCCGCCTGCGCCGTTGCCCGCCGACTTCCTGCTGTCGGTGCTGATGCCGGCGTACAACGAGGCGGCGACCATCCGCGACGTGGTCGCGGCGGTGTTGGCCGCGCCGTTCCGCAAGGAACTCGTCGTCGTCGACGACGGCTCGACCGACGGCACCGGCGCCGTGCTGCAGGCGATCGCGGCGGCCGATCCGACGGTGCGCCTGCTGCGCCACGAGCGCAACCTCGGCAAGGGCGCGGCGCTGCGCACCGCCTTCGCCGCCGCGCGCGGCGACGTGTGGCTGATCCAGGACGCCGACCGCGAGTACTCGCCCGAGGACTACCCGGCGCTGCTGCGGCCGATCGTCGACGGCAACGCGCACGTCGTCTACGGCTCGCGCTTCCTCGGCGGCCCGTACGCGCGCGTGCACCTGTACGTGCACTACCTCGGCAACCGCTTCCTGACCTTCTGCAGCAACCTGCTGACCGGCCTCAACCTGACCGACATGGAGACCTGCTACAAGGTCTTCCGTCGCGAGGTCGGCGAGCGCGTGGCGATCCGCAGCAAGCGCTTCACCGTCGAGCCCGAACTGACGGCGCGCTTCGCGCGCATGCGGGCGCGCATCTACGAAGTGCCGGTGCGCTACGCCGGCCGCGACTACACCGAGGGCAAGAAGATCACCTGGCGCGACGGCATCGCGGCGCTGTGGGCGATCGTGCGCTTCCGGCTGTTCCCGTGACCCGCCGGCGGCGACCGCCGCCGACGGGGTGCGACTAAGGCTGCAGTTCGAGCACGTGCCACGTCGTGATCGACTTCGACGCCGGGCTGCGGTCGACGGCGCCGTTCCAGACCGCCAAGGCGAACAGCCGCGGCGCGCCGACGGCGAGCGCCACCTCGTCGTTCGACCTCGCCGCCAGCTGGCGGCGCAGCGTCACCGTCCAGCGGCCGTCGCGCCAGCGCGTCGTCGCCTGCAGCGGCTGGCCGCTGCCCGTCGCCGTGCGCGCGCTGACTGGACCGCCGAGCCGCAGCGACTCGGCCGCGGTCGTGCCCGCGCTGCCGACGCCGACGTCGAGGCCGGCGTGGCGCTGGCCGCCGAGCAGGTCCGTCATGCCGGCGACGGCGCGCGGGTCGAAGGCATGCCAGCGCCAGACGTTGACCGGCTCGGCGGCGCTGCCCATCGGCAGCAGCGGCGGGTCCATCGTCGTCGCGAACTGCACGGCGATGCCGTCGCCCATGGTCTGGCCGTGGCCGGCCTGCGCGTCCTGCGTGCCGTCGCTCCACTCCAGGCGCAGCGCGACGTCGGCGCCGTCGTGCGCGGCGCGCAGCACGACCTCGTGCACGGCGTCCTTGCGCCACCAGACCGGCACGATCGGCAGGCGCACGCCTTCGATCGCGCCGAAGGCGGCGTCGTCGTCCGCCGCCGGCAGCGCGGGCACCTTCGCGGCGCGGATCGTGCGCCGCCACTGCACGTGGTGTTCCTCGGCGCTGTCGGGAATCAGGCTGCGGACGTAGGCGACCAGCGTGTCGGTCTCGGCGACGGAGAGCGGCGCTGGCGGCATGCGCGCGCCCGGCATGCCGGCGCGGATGCGGCAGGTCAGGTCGCGGTGCGACGCGCCGCCGCGCAGGTAGCCCGCGGTCAGGTCGCGCGGCCACAGCCACGTGCCGTCGGTCGGCCAGTTGGCGGTGCCCGGCAGGCCGCGGCCGTCGGGGCCGTGGCACGTCGCGCAGTGCCGTTCGTACAGCAGGTGGCCGGCGTCGAGGTCGGCGGCCTCGCGGGCGATCGGCTGGCCGATCGCGACGGTGGCGCCGGGTCGCAGTTGCCGCTCCGCCTCGGCGGTCGCGTCGGCAGGTGCCAGCGGCCTGCCCGCGGCGGCGGACGTGCGCGCGATGCGGGTGGCGCGACCGTCGATCGCGAGGTGCAGCACGTGGCGCGCGAGGCCGCGCAGATCCGCCTCCGGCAGCCAGTCGAAGGCGAACATCGTCGAGCCCGGCATGCCGCGCCGCAGCATGCGCACGAGGTCGTCTTCGCTCGGCACGCCGTTGTCGGTGCTGACCAGCTTGAACAACCCGTCGCGGAAGGCCGCCGGCCGCGGCAGCAGCATGGCGGCGACCGACGTGTCGGCATCGCCCATGCGGCCGTGGCAGACGGCGCAGTGGCGATCGAACAGCGCCGCGCCGCGTGGATCGCCGACCAGCGTCTCGGCGGGCGGCGGGGACGACGGCGTGGTGCAGGTCACCGCCAGCAGCGCGAGCGCGGCGGCGGCCGGGAGCATGGGACGAAGCATGGCGCAGACGCTACGGCAGGTCGTGTCGCCGCCGGCATGCGCGCTGTGGCCCGGTCGGCTGCGCCACAGTGCGGAGGCGCGACTGCGGAGGCGCGACTGCGGCGGCGCGACTGCGTGCCGTCGTGCGCGGCGCGCTGCCTGGCGGCCGACCGGCCGCGACCGCGCGCCGCAGCGCTTCGCTCAGCGCGCGCGACCGAATGGCAAGCGCAGCTCGGCGAACAGCGGCAGGTGGTCACTAGCCGTGCGCGTGCCGCGGCCCTGGCCGCGCGCCAGTTCGACGACGTCGACGGCGCCGCGCACCCAGAAGGTGTCGAGCGCGCGCACCGGCGCCCACGCCGGGAAGGTGCGCAGCGGCCGCGCCGGCCCGCGGAAGCCTTCGGGCGCCAGCAGCCGCTGGCCGAGCGTGCCGTACACGTCGTTGAAGTCGCCAGCGACCAGCACCGGCGTGTCGGCGCGCACGCCGCGCAGCGGGTCGAGCTGCAGGAAGCGCGCGAGCTGCGCGCATCGCTCGGCCTCGGACAGGCCGAGGTGCATGTTGAACACGTGCAGCGTGCGCGCGTGGCCCCCGGCCTCGAGTCGCAGCTCCGCGTGCAGCACGCTGCGCGCCTTGCGCCGGCCGATCGTCAGGTCGAAGTTCGCGTGCGCGGCGATCGGCGCGCGCGACAGGATGGCGTTGCCGTACTCGCCGCGGCGCGGGCCGAAGCGCACGTTGACGTGGTAGCTGCGGTGGGGGAAGCCGAGCGCGTCGCCGAGCACGTCGACTTGCCGCTCGCCGCGGTACCACGCGCCGTTCTGCGCCACCTCCTGCAGCAGCACGACGTCCGGCTGCGCCTGCGCGATCACCGCCGCCGTGCGCGCCGGGTCGTAGCGGCGGTCGAGGCCGCCGACGCACTTGTGCACGTTCCAGCACAGCACGCGCAGCGTCAGTGGCAGCACGAGTCCCCCTGCAGCGCGAGCCAGCCGCGCCATGCCAGCGTGGCGGCGGCGAGCAGCATCGCGCCGCGCTGCAGCCAGAAGAGCGGGCGCGGGCCGAAGCGCCGCGCCAGCGCGACCGCCTGCGTCTGCGCCAGCAGCAGCAGCGGCAGCGAGCCGAGCGCGAAGCCGAGCATCACGCCGCCGCCGTCGACCGCCGAGCCGGCGATCGACGCGCCGGCGAGCGCGGCCCACAGCAGACCGCACGGCAACAGCGGCGTCGCGAGCCCGAGCGCGCCGGCGCGCGCGGTCGGCGACCAGCCGCGCGTGCGCGCCATCGCGCGCTGGAGCGCGCCGCCGAGGCCGGGGATCGCCACCGCGCCGCGTTCGCCGAGCAGCGCCAGCACGACGAGGCCGAGCGCGAGCGTGAACGCGACCCACGCGCTGCCCGCCGCGAGTCCGTCGGCGCCGAGTGCGGAACCAAGCCCACCGAGGACTACGCCGACGGCCCCATACGAGAGCACGCGGCCGAGGTGATACGAGACTGCTCCCTTGGTTCCGCCTTGGAACGCCAACGCGAGCGGGCCGCACATGCAGGCGCAGTGCAGCGAGTTCGCGGTTCCGAAGATGAAAGAATCGAGCCAGGGGGTCATTGCGAATCCATGAGACTACGCCCCGCAGTCTCGGCGACGGAACGCCCGTCGCGCCCCCGCATTTCAGCGGAGGACGCGACGAAGGGGCGGACGGGGGACGGCCGGTGTACGCACTGCGGCCTGCCGGTGCCGGACGAACGGCGTAGCTCGCCGTACTGCTGCGCCGGCTGCGAGGCCGTGCACGGGATGCTCGCCGCCGAAGGCCTGCTGCGTTTCTACGACCTCGGCGGCGGCGCCGGGTCCGCGGTCGGCAGCGCGCCGCGCGCCGCCGCGTGCGACTGGTTGCCGGAGCTGGAGGCGAAGGCGACCACGGGCGAGGCCGTGCGCCTGACGCTCGACGTGCAGGGCCTGCGCTGTGCGGCGTGCGTGTGGCTGCTGCAGACGGTGTTCGCGCGCGTGCCGGGCGCGCTCGATCTGCGGGTCGCCCCGTCGCTCGGGCAGGCGACGCTGCTCTACCGCGCCGGCAGCGGCGCTGGCGCGGCGTTCGTACGCAAGGCGCAGCAACTCGGCTACCCGCTGGCGCCGCCGAGCCGCACGCTCGCACGCGACACCGGCCTGCTGGTGCGCCTGGGCATCTGCGCCGCCATCGCGATGAACGCGATGATCCTCGCGGTCAGCCTGTACTTCGGCCTCGACGAGGCGGCGGCCGACGGCGCGCTGCGCGACCTGTTCGGCTGGGTGCTCGCCGGGCTCGGCACCGCCAGCGAGGTCGTCGGCGGGCCAGTGTTCTTCCGCGCCGCGATCGCCGGCCTCCGGGCCGGCGTCGTACACATGGACCTGCCGATCTCGCTCGGGCTGCTGCTGGCCTGGGCCGGCTCGTGGCACGGGCAGATGACCGGCGGACCGACCTACTTCGACACGGTGGCGATCTTCGTCGCCTTCATGCTCGGCGGCCGCTTCCTGCAGCAGCGCACGCTGGCGCACAGCCGCGACACCGTGCTGGCCGACGACGGCGTCGAGCACCTGCGCGCGCGCGTGCTGCGCGACGGCGCGGTGGTGCAGGCCCCCGTGGCGAAGCTGCAGCCCGGCGACGAACTGCTGCTCGCGCCCGGCGACCTGCTGCCGGTCAAGGCGACGCTCGCCGGCGGGGCGGCCGCCTTCTCGCTCGACTGGATCAACGGCGAGAGCGAGCCGCGCGCGTTCGCCGCCGGTGACGAACTGCCGGCCGGCGCCTTCCTCGCCGGCAGCCAGCCGGTGCGCGTGCGCGCGGCCGCCAGCTACGTCGACTCGGGCCTCGCGCAACTGCTCGCGCAGGACCCCGTCGACCGCGAGGACACGCAGGGCCGCGTGCGCTTCTGGCACGTGCTCAACCGCAACTACGCGCTCGGCGTGCTGCTCGCGGCGGCCCTCGGCGGGTTGCTGTGGGCGTGGCTCGATCCGAGCCGCGCGATGCCGGTCGCGATCTCGGTGCTGGTGATCACCTGCCCGTGCGCGATGGGCATCGCCACGCCGCTCGCCTTCCACCTGACGCTCGCGCTGCTGCGCCGCCAGGGCGTGTTCGTGCGCACGCGCAGCCTGCTCGACAAGGTCCGGCTCGTGCGCCACGTCGTGTTCGACAAGACCGGCACGGTGACGTTCGGCGGCCTGCGCGCGATGCCGCGCGGCGAATTGCCCGCGAACGCGCTGCCGGCGCTGGCGACGATGGTCGCGTCGAGCAACCATCCGGTCAGCGCGGCGGTGCTCGCGGCGCTGCCGGCGGCGCCGTTCGACCAGGGTTTGGCGGTGGTCGAGGTCCCCGGCCAGGGCCTGCGCGCGGCGGCCGTAGACGGCGGCGAGTGGCGGCTCGGCGGCCGCGGCTTCTGCGGCCTGCCGGCGCAGGCCGGCGGCCGGCGGGAGGTCGTGCTGGCGAAGGACGGCGCGCTGGTCGCCGCCTTCGACCTCGACGAGGACTTCCGCGCCGGCGCGGCCGCCGAAGTCGCGACGCTGCAGCAGCGCGGGCTCACGGTGCACCTGCTGTCGGGCGACCGGCCCGACCGCGTGCAGCAGGCCGCGGCGACGCTCGGCATCGCGCCCGTCCGCGCGCACGGCGGCATGTCGCCGGCCGACAAGGCCGCCGCGATCGTGGCCCTCGATCGCCGCGACACGATGATGGTCGGCGACGGCCTCAACGACGCGCCGGCGTTCGCCGCCGCGTGGTGCGCCGGCACGCCGGCGATGGACCGCCCGGTGCTGCCGGCGCGCGCCGACTTCTGCTTCCGCGGCGCGCAGGCCGGCGCGGTCGCCGCGCTGTTCGCCGCCGCCGACCTGCACGCCGCCGTCGCGCGCGGCAACCTCGCGATGGCGCTGCTCTACAACGCCACCACGCTGGTCCTCTGCTTCCTGGCGGCGATGACCCCGGTGCTGTGCGCGGTGCTGATGCCGATCAGCTCGGCCGCGCTCGTCCTGCACACCAGCGTCCGCATGCAGCGGGCGCGGAGGCGCGCGTGAGCATCGTCCCGCTGCTGCTGTTCTGCAGCCTGGTGCTCGTGGCCGGCTCGATCGTCCTGTTCGTCTTCTCGGCGAAGCAGGGCGATTGCCACGAAGCCGACCGGATGTGCCTGCTGCCGCTCGCCGACGACGCCGAGGCGCGTCCCGCCGAGCCCCCGAAGACCTCTCCCGACATCGACCAATGACCCACATGGACACCTCCTCCCCGGCGCTGACCAAACGCGTCGTCTACGACGACGCCGTCGTCCGCGGCTTCGTCTGGGCCAGCGTCGCCTGGGGCGCGATCGGGCTGCTCGTCGGCCTGATCATCGCCCTGCAGCTGAGCTTCCCGCAGCTCAACTTCGAGACGTCGTTCCTGACGTTCGGCCGCCTGCGGCCGCTGCACACCAACGCGGTGATCTTCGCGCTGGTCGGCAACATGATGTTCGCCGGCGTCTACTACAGCACGCAGCGGCTGCTGAAGACGCGCATGGCGAACGACCTGCTCAGCCGCATCCACCTGTGGGGCTGGCAGTTGATCATCGTCGGCGCGGCCGTGACGCTGCCGCTCGGCATGACGCAGGGCAAGGAGTACTCCGAGCTGGAGTGGTTCCTCGACGTCGGCGTCGTCGTCGTCTGGGTCGCCTTCGCGGCGAACTTCTTCTGGACGCTCGCCGTCCGCAACGAGAAGAACCTCTACGTCTCGATCTGGTTCTACATCTCGACGGTGCTGACGATCGCGGTGCTCTACATCGTCAACAACCTGTCGCTGCCGGTGACGGGGACGAAGAGCTACGGCGCGTTCGCGGGCGCGCAGGACGCGCTGACGCAGTGGTGGTACGGCCACAACGCGGTCGCGTTCTTCCTGACGACCCCGATCCTCGGGATCATGTACTACTTCCTGCCGAAGGCCGCCGATCGCCCGGTGTTCAGCTACCGGCTGTCGATCGTGCACTTCTGGGCGCTGGTGTTCCTGTACATCTGGGCCGGCCCGCACCACCTGCTGAACACCGCGCTGCCCGACTGGGCGCAGTCGCTCGGCATGCTGTTCAGCCTGATGCTGTGGGCGCCGTCGTGGGGCGGCATGCTCAACGGCCTGCTGACGCTGCGCGGCGCGTGGGGCAAGGTCTGGGGCGACCCGGTGCTGAAGTTCTTCGTCGCCGGCGTGACGTTCTACGGCATGGCGACGTTCGAGGGCCCGCTGCTCTCGATCAAGGCCGTCA
Organism: Planctomycetota bacterium; assembly: GCA_046306335.1. Taxonomy (GTDB): domain Bacteria; phylum Planctomycetota; class UBA1135; order UBA1135; family UBA2386; genus UBA2386. Next base: position 40,670 of record JBKDXM010000101.1, on the reverse strand, counting down.
GCGGCCTCGCGCACTACACCGACTGGATCATCGGCCACGTGCACAGCGGCGCGCTCGGCTGGAACGGCTTCATGGCCGCCGGCCTGTTCTACTGGCTGGTGCCGAAGCTGTTCGGCACGCAGCTGCACAGCACGAAGCTGGCCGACTACCACTTCTGGCTCGGCACCGTCGGCATCCTGCTGTACGTCGCGGCGATGTGGGTCAGCGGCATCAGCCAGGGGCTGATGTGGCGCGAGGAGACCGGCGACGGCGGCCTCGTGCACACCGACTGGAGCGCGGTGATCAACAGCCAGCAGCTGATGTACGTGGCGCGCAGCCTCGGCGGCGGCCTCTACATCGTCGGTTGGCTGATGATGGCGTGGAACCTCGTCGCCACCGCGAGGAAGGGCAAGGCCGTCACCGTCGAGGCCGAGGTCGTCGTCACCAACCTGCCGGCGCCGGCGCTGCCCGGCGAGCCGCGCACGCTCGGCATCCTGTTCAGCAAGCCGGTGATCGTGTCGGCGATCGGCATGCTGGCGGCGACGCTGTTCGCGATGCCGGACATCGCCCTCGCGGTGCTCGGCCTCGTGCTGCTGGTAGGCGTGGTCGCGTTCTCGGCCGGCATGCTGTTCCACAGCACGCACCAGGGCAAGCACACGTGGCACGAGCGCATCGAGTCGCGTCCGCTCGCCTTCTCGGCGCTGACGCTGGTCGCCGTGCTGGTCGGCGGCGTCTACGAGCTGATCCCGGGCCTCGTGATGGAGAAGGAGGTCCCGCTGGCGGCCAACGGCGAGATGTGCGTGCAGCCGTACACGGCGCTGGAGATCGCCGGCCGCGACGTCTACGTGCGCGAGGGCTGCTACGTCTGCCACTCGCAGATGATCCGCCCGTTCCGCAGCGAGCAGATCCGCTACGGCGCCCCGAGCCGCATCGAGGAGTCGATGTGGGACCACCCGTTCCAGTGGGGCAGCAAGCGCACCGGACCGGACCTCGCGCGCGTCGGCACGAAGTACAACGAGTCGTGGCACTGGGACCACATGAAGGACCCGCGCTACGGCCAGGAGTACAGCCTCGACCGCAACCTCTCGATCATGCCGGCCTATCCGTGGCTGTTCGACGCCGCGGTCGAGAAGGCCGTCGTCGCCGACAAGCTCGCCGTGCTGAAGAAGCTCGGCACGCCCTACACCGACGAACAGGTGAAGAACGCCGTCGCCGACTACGACGCGCAGGCCGCCCGCGTGGTGCAGAACCTCGTGACCCAGGGCAAGGCCGACGCGCAGGGGCACGCGGACAGCGAGATCGTCGCGCTGATCGCCTACCTGATGCGACTCGGCCGCAACCTGGAGCCCGCCGGCGGCGCGTCGACGGCGCAGGGAGGGAAGTGACCATGATCCGCCAGTTCCTCGCGTCGACGACGCTGTTCGACCTGCCCCTCATCGCGATGGGCATCTTCGCGACCATTTTCGCGACGGTGATTGTCCGCGCGTTCCAGAAGTCGCGCGCCGCCGAGCACCGTCGCATGGCCGACCTGCCGCTGCAGGACGACTGCCGATGGACCGATCGCCAACGGAGCAACGCGTCATGAGCACCATCCCGACCCGCGGCCACACCTTCGACGGCATCGCCGAGTTCGACAACCGCCTGCCCAACTGGTGGCTGTGGTCGTTCTACCTCGCCGTCATCTTCTCGATCGGCTACTGGATCCACTTCCACGCCGTCGGCCTCGGCGACAACCCGGGCGAGGCCTACGTCGTCGAGCAGCAGCAGGCGGCGGCGCGCATGGAGGCGGCGCTGGCGGCCAATCCGGTCAGCGACGAGATGCTGCTCAAGCTCAGCCGCGAGCCCGCCTTCGTCGCCGAGGGCAGGAAGATCTTCGAGGACCAGACCAAGTGCGCGCTCTGCCACAAGGCGGACGGCAGCGGCCTCGTCGGCCCGAACCTGACGGACGACAAGTGGATCTACGGCGGCAGGCCGATGGACGTCTACACGACGATCCTGAAGGGCCGGCAGCAGGACCTCGCCAAGGGCTTCCAGGGCGGCATGCAGGCGTTCGAGGCCAATGGCCAGCAGTTCGTGCTGCGGGCGACGGCGTACGTGCTGGCGATCAAGAACACGAACCTCAAGGGCAAGGAGCCCGAGCCGAACGCCAAGGCCGAGCAGTGAGCCGGCGGCCGCCGGCGGGAGCCACGCCATGAACGCACAGCAGGGATCCGGCGGCGCTGGCGCCGTCGAGCCGGGCAAGCCGGTGGTGCAGACGGGGCGGCCGGTCGTCCGCCGGCCCGACGTCGACACGCTGTTCTGCATCAACCCCGACGGGTCGCGCAACGCGATCCACCCGGCGGACGTCGCCGGCCGGTTCCAGCGGCGCAAGCAGGCGCTGTGGCTGCTGCTGATCGCGATCTACCTCGCCGTGCCGTGGCTCAAGGTCGGCGGCCACCCGGTCTTGCTGATCGACATCCCGCACCGCCACTTCTACCTGCTCGGCCACACCTTCAACGCGCAGGACTTCTGGCTCGCGTTCTTCCTGGTCACCGGCGTCGGCTTCACGCTGTTCATGGCGGCGGCGCTCTTCGGCCGCCTGTGGTGCGGCTACACCTGCCCGCACACGGTGTTCCTCGAAGGCGTGTTCCGGCGCGTCGAGCGCTGGATCGAGGGTCCGCCGGCGGCGCGCGCGCGCCTCGACAAGGCGCCGCTGCGCGCGAAGCTCGTGCGCCGCGGCCTGAAGATGGTCGCGTTCCTGGCCATCTCCGCCGTGATCGCGCACAGCTTCCTCGGCTACTTCATGCCGATCGAGGTGCTGGCCGAGGCAGTGGTGTCGCCGCCGTCGCTGCATCCGACCGCCTTCGGCTTCATGGTCGTCGCCACCGGCGTGCTGTTCGTGAACTTCGCGTGGTTCCGCGAGCAGCTGTGCATCGTCGTGTGCCCGTACGGCCGCCTGCAGGGCGCGCTGTACGACCAGGACACGATGCTGGTCGGCTACGACGCCCGTCGCGGCGAGCCGCGCGGTCCGGCCGGCGCGGCCGGCGCGGGCGCGTGCGTCGACTGCTACCGCTGCGTCTCGGTCTGCCCGACCGGCATCGACATCCGCAACGGCCCGCAGCTCGAATGCGTCGGCTGCGCCAACTGCATCGACGCCTGCGACGACGTGATGGCGAAGCTCGGCCGCGACCCGGGCCTCGTGCGCTACGACAGCCAGCGCGGCTTCGCCGGCGCCGGACGCCGCTTCTGGCGCGGCCGGGTGTTCCTGTACGCCATCCTGTTCGCCGTCGGCGTCGGCGTGCTGTCGCTGGCGCTGACCCGCCGGCGGCCGTTCGAGGCGATGCTGCTGCGGGGGCCGGGCCGCGCGTACGCGGTCGAGGGCGAGCGCGTGCACAACACCTTCGACCTGCAGTTGATCAACAAGCGGCCCGGCCGGCGCGAGTTCGTCGTCGCGGTGACCGGATCGGTCGGCGAGACCATCGTGACCACGGGGCCGCTCGAGCTCGACTCGCTGGAGGCGCGCAAGGTCCCGGTGCACGTCTTCGTGCCGTTGCCGCAGTTCAAGGCCGGATTGAAGGCCGAGCTGACGGTGACGTGCCGCGAGCCGGGCGGCGACCTCGTGCGCCTGGCCACCGCGCCGCTGCTGGGGCCGTCGCCGCCGCCGCGCTGACCTTGGCGGGCCGCGGCGCGGTCACGCCGGCGTCAGCGGATCGGCCTCGGCGCGCGGCAGGTTGACGACGAACTCCGCGCCCTCGCCCGGCCGGTTGTGCAGTTCGAGCGCGCCGCCGGCGCTCTCGACGATGCCCTTGCTGACCGACAGCCCGAGGCCCGTGCCGCCGCGCGCCCGCTTCGTCGTCACGAACGGCTCGAACACGCGCACGCCGAGGTGCGCCGGCACGCCCGGGCCGTTGTCGCGCACCGCGAGGCAGACGCGGTCGCCGTACGCGCGGCCACTGAGCCAGATGGTGTGCTCGGGCTTGCCGCCCTCGGCCAGCGCGTCCTTGGCGTTCATCAGCAGGTTCAGCAGCACCTGCTGCAGCTGCTGCGGACGCGCCAGCGCCAGCGGCAGGTCGTGGGGCACTTCGACCTCGACCTTGATGCCGTGCCGGTTCCAGTTGTCGCCGAGCAGGCGCAGCGTGCGGCCGGTCACCTCGGCGAGCGAGGTCGGCTGCAAGCGGCCCTTGTCGTCGCGCGCGAACTGCAGCAGGTCGCGGACGATCTCGGCGATGCGCTGGCCTTCCTCGGCGATCACCGTCGCGTTGACGTTGGCGTCGTCGCCGTCGTGGATCAGCTGCGCGCAGTTGATGATCGTGTTGATCGGGTTGTTGACCTCGTGGGCGACGCCCGCGGCGAGTTCGCCGACCGCCGCCAACCGCTCGCTCTGCGCCAGCTTGGTCTGCAGCTCCTTGCGCTCGGAGATGTCGCGCAGCACGGCGGTGAAGAAGCGCTGGTTGCCGAGCCATCCTTCGCCGACGGACAGGTCGATCGGGAACTCGCTGCCGTCCTTGCGGCGGCCGACGACCTCGCGGCCGATGCCGATCACGCGGCGTTCGCCGGTCTTCAGGTAGCGACCGAGGTAGCTGTCGTGCTCGGCGCCGTAGGAGGCCGGCATCAGCATCTTGACGTTGTTGCCGAGCACCTCGGCGCGCGTGTAGCCGAACAGCCGGAGCGCTGCCTCGTTGATCGACTCGATCGTGCCGCGCGCGTCGATCGTGACGCAGCCTTCGGTCATCGTCGCGACGATCGCCTGCCAGTACGCGGCGTCGCGTTCGCGCGCCGTATCGGTCGCCGGCGCGGCGGCGACGCCCGCGAGCGCGCGCCGGTTCGCCGCCCGCGTCGCGATCGTCGCCGCCGCCAGGGCCGCAGCGCCCGTGGCCACGGCGAGTTGCCAGTGCACGCCGGCCGGCGCGGCGGCGGCAGCGGCCGCGCCGCCGAGCAGCCCGGCCATGCCCAACTGGATCCAGCCGCCGGTGCGGGGCGGGGCGGCGCGGTCGTCGGTCGGGGACGCGGGCATTCGGGGCGGCAAGCCGGCTTGCATAGCGCTTGCCAGGGCAGGTCGCCATGGCCAGCATCTCCGTCAGCTACGCACATCGGCCCGAGTCGCGCCGAGCCGTGCGCGGGCCACACTTCCGGACTTCGTCCGACCGCCCCATGGCCCGCATCGTTCTGATCGACGACGAGATCCGCCTGCAGCAGACGCTGGCGCGCTTCCTGGAGCAGCAAGGGCACACCGTGCACCGGGGCGCGGCCTTCCGCGACGTCGAGCAACACCTGCATCCGGGGCGCTTCGAGGTGCTGATCACCGACATCGTGATGCCGGACTTCGACGGCCTGCAGGTGCTGCGCGAGGTGGCCGAGGTGCGCGGCTGCAGCGAGCCCGTGATCCTGATCACCGGCGAACCCAACCTGCAGACGGCGTCCGAGGCGGTGCGGCGCGGCGCGTTCGACTACGTCAGCAAGCCGGTGACCAAGGACCGCCTGCTGGAGGTCACCGCCCGCGGTCTGCGCCACGTGCAGCTCCTGCGCGAACGCGACCACGCCCGCCAGATGGAGATGCAGGTGCTGCGCAACCTCGCCGCGCTGGGCGAGTCGGCCTCGGTGCTCACGCACGAGATCCGCACGCCGATCACCAGCCTGCGCCACGCGCTGCGCGCCGTCGGCGAGAAGCTCGGCATCGACGACCGCGTGCTGATCGAGGAGTTCGTCGGCAACCTCAACAAGATCGAGCGCATGCTCGGCCAGACGTTGTCGTTCGCCAAGCCGCTGGAGCTGCGGCGCAGCGACGTCGACCTGGCGACGTTGGTCGGCCGCTGCGTCACCGAGGCCGCCCGGATGCCGTTCTGGGGCGCCATGACGTGCGACGTGCACGTTCCCGCCGGCCTGCGGCTGCACGCCGATGCCCAGCTGCTCGGAGAAGTGGTCGCCAACCTGCTGCGCAACGCCGCCGAGGCCTGCCAGGGCAAGGGCCACGCCGAGGTGCGGGCCGAGGTGCGCGACGGCCGTCTCGTCCTCGACGTCGCCGACGACGGTCCGGGCGTTGCCGTCGCGATGGCCGAAGAGATCTTCAAGCCCTTCCGCAGCCTCAAGGAGTACGGCACCGGCATCGGCCTCGCCTTCTGCCGCAAGGTCGTCGAATCGCACGGCGGCACGATCACCCTGCAGCCCCAGGCTGGCGGCGGCGCGTGCTTCCGGGTCCAGTTGCCGCCAGAATCCGTGCTGAGTCAGGGTGCCGCGCCGGCGGCGACGAGGAAACAATGACCGACAAGCAGAAGATCTCCATCCTGTTGATCGACGACCAGGCGATCGTGCGCGCGGCCTTCAAGTCGCTGCTGGAGCGCATCCCGCACTTCAAGGTCGTCGGCGACGCGCCCGACGCGCGCCGGGGCATCGAGCTGGCCAGGGAACTGCGCCCCGACATCGTCATCCTCGACATCACCATGGCCGGCATGTCCGGCATCGACGCCGTCGGCCCGCTGAAGAAGGCCTCGCCCAACACGCGCGTGCTGATGGCCTCGCAGCACGAAGGCATGAAGTTCGTGCAGCAGGCGCTGCAGGCCGGCGCCGACGGCTACCTGTCGAAGGACAGCGAGCCCGAGGAGCTCGCGCTGGCGATCGAGTCGATCCGCCGCGGCGACAGCTACCTGTCGCCCAAGGTCGCCAACGGCATCATGGCGCGCGCCGTCCGCGGCGATGCCCCGGCGCCCAGCGACGCCAGCGCGCTGTCGGTGCTGACGCCGCGCGAGCGCGAGGTGTTCCAGTTGCTGGCGCTCGGCAAGGCCAACAAGGAAGTCGCGGCGATGCTGGGGCTGTCGCTCGGCACGGTGAAGAAGCACCGCGAGAACCTGCAGCGCAAGCTCGACTGCCACTCGGCCGCGGAGCTGGCGCGCCTCGCCATCCGCGAAGGCCTGCTGAACGTCTGAGCGCCCCGGTTCCGCCGGCGCGGCGGGCAGGGTTGCGCGCGCTCAGCCCGGCTTGCGCACGGTCAGCACGGGGCACTCGGCGAGGCGGACGACGCGCTCGGCCGTGCTGCCGAGCAGCGCGTGCTTGAGGCCGGTGTGGCCGTGGGTGCCGATCACGATCAGGTCGGCGCCGAGGTCCTTGGCGCAGCCGAGCACCTGCTCGTAGGCCTCGCCGTCGCGCAATTCGGTCCGCACGGCGATGCCCGTGCCGAGCGCCTTCGCCGCCTCGGCCAGCCGCTCCTTGCCGCGCGTGTGCAACTCGGCCTGCAGGTGCGGGAAGGCCTCGGCCATGCCGAGCCCGCGCAGCGGGTAGTTCATCGTCGGCAGCACGTGCAGCAGCACGAGCTCGGCCTTGGCGCCGCGGGCCAGTTCGACCGCGTAGGCCAGCGCGGCGCCGGCGGTCGGGGAGAAGTCGGTCGGACAGACGATGCGGCGGAATTGGGGCATGGGAGGATCGATGACTGCGGACGTTGTACCAGCAGCTTCGGCCGTCCGCCCCCCGGGCCGAATACGGACTTCGGCTGCCCGGCCCGCTGGTCTATCTTCGCCCGCGATGGATCTCGAACCGCTGGGCATCGTGCCCCCTGACAGCGACGGCCAGCCCGGGCGCGACGCGACCGTGCAGCGCATCGAGGCGCTGCTCGAAGACGACAAGATCGAGGAAGCGATCGCCGCCGCCGAGGAGGCGCTCGCCAAGGGCGACGGCAACCCGATCGACCTGACGTTCCTGCTCGGCGACGCCTACCTCGGCCTCGGCCGCGCCAAGGAAGCCGAGGCGCAGTTCCGCGCCGTGCTCGAGCACGATCCCGACTGCCCGTCGTCGCGTTGCTGGCTGGCGATGAGCCTGTTCCTGCAGTGGCGCTTCGACGAGGCCGAGGCCGCGGTCAAGGCCGCGCGCGAGGTCCCGGACGCGCTGGCGGACGCCGACGTCATCCACGGCGCGCTGCTGGAGCGGCGCGGCTGCTTCGACGAGGCCGAGCCGTTCTTCCTGCGCGCCGCGGCCGCGCACCCGGACAAGTACCCGCCGCCGGTGCGCATGAGCCGGGCGGAGTTCGACCGCGAGGTCCGCATGGCGGCGCGCAAGCTGCCGCGGCAGTTCCGGCAGTGCCTGGATCGCGTGCCGGTGATCGTGCAGGACGTGCCCGAGGCCTTCCTCGCCGAGGGCGAGGACCGCGACGAGGTCGCGCCGGACATCCTCGGCCTGTTCGACGGCATCCCGCTGCCCGAGACCAGCGAGTTCGACCTGCCGCCGACGCGCCCCAACCGCATCTACATCTTCCAGCGCAACCTGGAGCGCGCCGCCAAGGACCGCGACGACCTCGTCGAGCAGATCCGCGTCACGCTCTACCACGAGCTGGCGCACTACCTCGGTTTCGACGAGGAGGACATGGAGGACATGGGCCTCGAGTGAGGCCCGTGCCGGAGCTGCGGCTCAGCGCAGCGTCATCGTGATCGAGTTGGTCAGGTTGATCGCGCCGAAACAGATAGAGCCCGCGCCGTAGCCCTGGGCCGCGAACGGCAAGCCGACGAGCGACAGGTTCAGCGGGATCGCGAGCGTCAGCGGGCTCTGGACGAAGGTGGCGTTGTCGACATTCAGGGTGCAAGGGCAGGCGAAGCCGGTGCCGCCGAACACCGAACCCAGATAGATGTTGCCCGGCGTGCCGAAGACGATGCCCGCGAGTTGCGTGGTGTTGACCGTGAACGTCGCGGTCTGGCCGATCGCCGACGAGCCGGTCGCGGTCAGCGTCGCCGTGGCCCCGCCGCATCCGCTCGTGCCCAGCGTGAAGTACGCGCCGGGCGACACGCCGTCGTACACGTAGGCCTGGATGTCGGTCGACGTGATGTTGCCGAACAGGCCCATGAAGGTGATCGAATCGACGATCGCGTAGCGCGTGTTCGCGCCGTTCGGGCCGACGCGGCCCATGGCGCAGACGCTCGGGCTCAGCTCGAAGTTGTTGGCGGACGCGCCGAGCGCTGCGCGCGTCTCGTCCAGTCGATAGCTGCCGTTCGGCAGCACCGCGACCGTCGACACCAAGGTGTCGGTGTCGAACGGGGAGAACAGGTTCTGGTCGGTGTAGGCGACGACGAGCCGGATGCCGTCGCTGTCGATGTCCGGCGCGGCCTGGTCGGTCTGGAACGACGCCGGGCTCTCGGCGCTGGACAGCAGGAACGGCTGGCTCACCGCTCCAGTCGCGGCGTCGACCGTGCGAAGGGCGATGTCGCGCAGCTGGCCCGCCAAGTTGGCGTACTCCCAGGCCACGGCGCGCAGATCGGCGGTGCCGGAGAGCAGCGGGCTGCTGGCGGCCGGATTCGTCTCGTCTGCGACGGAGGTCGCCAGCCCGATGGGCCCGTGCAGGACGGTGCCGGACCAGTCGATCACCGAGCCGTAGATCTCGTAGTCGAACGGCGTGAACTGGTACTGGCTCTGCCACGCCGTCAGCCAGGCGTTGGTGCCGTTGCTCTTGCTGATCGTCGGATTCGCCTGGTTGTTCGAGCCGGTGTCGAGCGCGATCGGATTCGTCGTGAGTAACGTGCCGTCCTGCTGCACCAGCTTGCAGTAGATGTCGTTGTTGTTCGTGCCGACGTTCTTCTCGAACACGACGCAGTAGTAGGCCAACGCGCCGTTGTACGGGTCGCTGCCGACGTCCGGACGGAAGTTGTTGCCGGCGAGTCCGACGAAGCCGCTGCGTTCGATGTCGAACAGCGGCAGGGGGCCGCCGCTTGCGGGGACGATGCGGCCGCCGATGTAGTGCTGGCTACCGTTGCGGATCTCCGACACCGCCAGGAAGTTCTGGCCGAACGCGCTGCCCGCGACGGCCGGCGCCAGCCAGTCGAGGTTGGTGAAGTCGAGCGTGAACGTCGGACCCAAGGGCGCGAGGTCGAGGTCGGTCAGCCGGGCGTAGCAGTCCTGGTCGTTCGCGCTCCACTGCCGCAGCCAGACCACCAGCGAGCGGCCGCCGGCGGTCGGGATCGAGGCGACGTCGGGCTTCGACTGGGCCTGGGCAGCCGCCGTGCTGCCGGCGAGGCTCGCCGTCGTCGCCAGCACCGGGTCGAGCACCAGCGGCAGCTTCGCCGCGGCGACGAAGTCGGCCGGGATCTCGATGCGGGCGGCCGTGCCGTTCCATGCGATCGGCAGCGGCAGGCGGCGGCCGGCGGCGTCGACGGCCACGGCCTTGGTGTAGTCGACATGGCCGTGCGCGTTGGCGAAGCGCAGGCCGCCGGGGACCGTCGCCGCCGCGAACTCGCCGTCGAGGCGCACGTCGACCGCGACCGCGCCGCGGTTGGGCAGCGACTCGAACACGAACGACTGCTCGACCTGCCGCACGCCGAGTTCGACGACCTCGGTCAGCGCGCCGCGGCCGGTGCGCACCGCGAAGCCCTGCCGCTCCGGGCGGCCTGCTGGCAGCGCCAGCGGCTCGCCGCCGACCTGCGCGCCCGTGAGTTCGACCCGCAGCGGGAAGTTGCGCGGCGCCTGCGACCCGAAGAAGGGGATGTACTCGAAGCCGCTGCCGTCGAAGCTCGCCTTCCAGGTGTGGCCCAGCGCCCACAGCGGGCCGTCGGCCGTCGGGCGGTCGAACAGCACCTCGTTCGCGAGACCTTCGACCACCAGGTCGGCCGCGCGCTCGGCGGCCGGCGCGCGGGCCGCCGACGGCGCCATGGCCGGCGTCACGCCCGGTGCCTGCGCCTGCGATGGGGCGGGCGTGCGTACGCCGGTGGTCACCGGGGGCGTCGTCACCAGCGACGAGGCCGTCTGCGGCAGCGGGTGGTTGGGGTCGCGGGCCTGCGGTGCCTGCGCGGCGAGTGGCGCGGCCAGGGCCGCGACGGCGAGGAGGAAGGGAGTCTTCTTGGGCGGTTCCGGACTGGCGACAACGGGCGTCGGGGAGTGGCGGCGAGACAACCTGGACGGCGCCGGGACGCTCCTCGCCGCAGGTCGAAGCTTGCCGTCCCTGCGCACAGCGGAGGTTGCGTCGAAACCACACACACCCGGCGCCAGGAACCCGCGCCCCGCGGCCACCAGTGGCAAGCGGGGAACGCGTGGACGGATGCGCTCTCGGGCGCTCAGCGGGCGTCGGTCTTGACCGTCTCGCCGACGTACGTCATCAGCGCGCGCAACTGGTCGTAGTCCGCGTGCTTGAGCCGGAACCACGTGTTGCACAACCAGCCCTTGTCGAGGCCCTTCGTCGGCGTCCCGGGCGCGGGCAGCGCGTGCTCGTAGAGGTGGGGCCCGATGCGGGCCAGCGCCTCCGTCACGCCGCGGTGGCCGGCGATCACGCCATCGCGGCTGGGGCGGATCTGGATCGAGCCGGTGGCGTAACGGCGCGACGGCTTCTGCTCTGCCGGCCGGCCGAGGATCGCCAGCGCCCACTCGCGGTAGACGTCGAACTCGTTGCCGACGCCGTGCATGTCCCAGATCTTCTCGCCAGCCGGTCGCGCGCCGATCTCCGAGAACTTCAGGCCCTTGGGCCCGAAGAACCACTCCATGTGAGCGGCCGCCGCGCGCAGGTCGAGCGCCTCGACGACCGTGCGGTTCATCGCGCGCAGTTCGTCGTACCCGGCATCCTCGATCCGGTTGGTCACCGCGATCTGCGGCGAGATCCACCGCTGTTGCGCCGCCTCCAGGCAGCTCGGGTAGTAGTGCGCGGCGAACTCCAGCCGGATGCCCTCCGGCCCGCACAGCGTGTCGAAGAAGCCCTCGTGGCCGTCGATGAACTCTTCCAGCGCGATCGGCTGCCCCGCCGACGGCTTGAGCGTCGCGAGCGCCTTGCGCAGCTCGCCCGCGTCGGCGCAGCGGAACGTCGCCAGCGTGCCGAAGCCGGCGACCGGCTTGGCCACGACCGGGTAGCCGCAGCGCTCGGCGAACGCCAGCGCCTCGGCCTCGCTCGCCGCCGACGCCGACTGCGCGCACGGCACGCCGCGCTCGCGCAGGAAGGCCTTCATCGCCACCTTGTCGCGGCACAGCTTCGCCGTGCGCAGCGGCAGTCCGGGCACGCCGAGCGTCTCGCGCAGCGTCGCCGCAGGCTCGACCAGCGGTTCGTCGATCGTCTCGATGCGGTCGAAGGCCGGTTTGCCGAGTTCGCCCGCGAGGCGCAGCAGTTCGCCGGCGTCGAGCAGCTTGCCGGTGGCGCGGTAGCCGGCCAGCAGCGGCTGCAGCGCCGGTGACAGCCGGTCCGGCGCGCCGAGTCCGATCGCCGACACCCGGCAGCCGAGCGCGTGCAGCGCGCGCACGAAGCCGTGGTTGTAGACGTGCGTGTCGGGCGCCAGGAACAGGACGTGCATCGCGGGGCCGCGATCATGCCGCGCTGCGCGCGGGCGCGGAAGCGCGCGTCGCCGCAGCCGTCACGCCGGGTCCGGTCGCGGCACGACCTTGCCGCCGCGCACCGTCAGCACCACCGAGAACGGCCCGTCGTTGTGGGCTTCGACGCGCATGCTCGCGCCGAAGCGTCCCATCGCCACCGGCAGTCCGGCGGCGGCCAACTGCTCGGCGACGCGGCGGTACAGCGCATCGGCGAGCGCGGGCGTCGCCGCGGCGGTGAAGTCCGGACGGTTGCCGTGCCGCAGCTCCGCCGCGAGGGTGAACTGGCTGACGACGAGGCAGCCGCCGCCGGCGTCGCCGACGGCGAGGTCGGTCGGCGTGCGGCCGGGAAAGACGCGCAGGCCGGCGACCTTGCGCGCCGTCCGGTCGGCGACGGCCTAGCCGTCGACCTGTTCGACGCCGACGAACAGCAGCAGGCCGCGGTCGATCGCGCCGACGACGTCGCCGTCGACGACGACGCGCGCGGCGGCGACGCGTTGCACGAGCGTGATCACGAAGCCAACGCTACGTCCGCAGGCGGCGGCGGGCGAGCGCCGAGGCGCGCGGCTCAGCCGCCGCGCACCTGGATCTTCGTCGGCTTCGCCGCCGGCGTCTTCTTCACCGTCACCGTCAGCACGCCCTTCTGGTAGACGGCCTCGACGCCGTCGCCGTTCGCGTCCTGCGGCAGCGTGATGGTGCGCGCGAACTCGCCGTAGCGGTGCTCGACGCGGTGCCAGCGGGCGCCCTGCGTGTCGCGGTCGTCCTTGCGTTCGCCGCGCACGGTCAGCGTGCGGTCGTGCAGGTCGACGTGCAGGTCCTTCTCGTCGAAGCCGGGCAGCTCGAAGGCGAAGAGGTACGCGGCCTCGGTCTCGCTGACGTTCGTGCGCAGCGCGCCGAACGTGTCGAGACCGGCGATCGCGGCGTCGTCGCCGTGCGCGCCCGGGAACACGTCGGCGAACAGGCGGCCGAAGAGGTGCTGGAACGGGTCGCGGACGATGCGGGCAGGGGCAGCGAGGTGGTTCATGGGTATCGGTTCTCCGTGGTTGGTGATGCCCCGTCAGAGCAACGCGCGTGCCACTCCCCGCGGCGGTCGCGGCGATGCGATGGCACGGCGTCGTCGCAGGACGGCGAAGGCCGGCTACGCCGAATGGCGGCTGACGAAATGTCGCGCGGGCGACAAGTTGGCGTCCGCCGGCGTCGCCGGCGCGGGTGCGCGGCCGGAGAACTGCCGCGTCGGCACGGTAGCGAGGCGATCCGGTAGCGAGGCGATCCGGTAGCGCGGCGATCCGGTGGCGCGGCGATCAGCCGCCGGCGGCGGGATCCGCGGCGCCGGCGTCGGCAGCGCGGTCGGCTTCGCTCGCCGGTTCCGGCCCGGTCGCCAACTGCAAGGCGCGCCAGAAGCGTTTGCGGTCGATGCGCTGCAGCGCCCGGCGGGCGGCCTTGCGCGCCTTGCGCGCGGCGGCGGCATGGCGGGCGGCAAGCGCGCCGATCGCCGCGGCCGCGAGCACGCCATCGCGGCTCGCGGCGGCCGCCGGCTGCAGCCAGCCGACGAGGCGCGCCTGCGCGTTCTCGTGGTCGCAGACGACGCCGAGCGTCTGCTGCAGGCGGACGAGGCGGGCGACCGCCTTCTTCGGCACGTCGACGAAGCCGTCGGCGAACGCCTCGGCGAGGTAGCGCAGGCGCTTGCCGGCGATGCGCAGCTGGTGCAGCGCCGGCGTCGGCAGCTCGTCGGCGATCGCCTGCACGCGCTTGTGCAGGCGTGCGGCGGCGAGGCCGAGGCGCCGCGCCAGTTCGTCGGCGGGTGGCGCCGCGGCGGCTGCCGCCGTCGCGTCCATCGCGGCCAGCGCCGCGAGGCAGGCGCGCTGCTGCGCGAGCCGCTCGTGGTCGCCGAACCAGGCGTGCAGCCGTGCTGCCACCGCGGCGTGCTCGGCCTCGACCCAGGCCAGCGCGGCGGTCGCGCCGTCTTGCAGCGCGCCGGGCAGCCGCGCGACCTCTTCGCGCAGGCCGGCGAGGCCGACGTCGAGGTCGCGCAGTTCGCCGCAGCGCCGGCTCGACGCGGCCAGCCACGCCAGCGCCGCGTCGGCCGCGGCCTCCGGCCACAGGTCGCGGAAGGCGCGCACGAGGCTGCGCAGCCGCCGCAGCACGACGCGCAGCGCGTGCAGCGACTCGGCGTCGCGGTCGACGCGCACGGCGGCCTCGGCGGCCTGCAGGGCGGCGACGTCGCGGTGCACGGCGCGGGCGACCACGCCGGCGAGTTCGCCGCCGCGCCCGCCGTCGTCGCCGCGCGGCGGCGGCGCGCCGTGCAGCAGCCGGCGCGCGTGGGCCGGCTTGTCGTCGGCGGCGAACTGCAGCGGCAGGCCGTCGCGCAGCCGTTCGGCGAGTTCGCGGCACTCGTCGAGGTCGTCGGGCGACGTCACCTCGATCTCGACCTCGTCGAAGCGCGCCTGCGCGTCGCCGGCCGTGGCCGTCGTGGCGTCGATGCAGACGACCGCGTGCACGCGGCCGTCGCGCGCCAGTGCGCGCACCTCGCGCAGCGTCGCCAACTGCAGCCGCGGCGCCAGCGGCCGGTCGAGCGTCCACGGTTCGATGCGGGCGCGCAGCGGCTCGGGCAGTTCGGCGGCCGTGCGCGGCGGCGCGTCGTGCGGCCATTCCGCCTCGCACTCCTCGCGCTCGAACAGGCCGTCGACGCCGCTGCCGCCGCGCTTGCTGCACAGCCGCGCGCCGCCGCCGGCGCGGCGCAGACGCAGGCCGATGCCGGCGGCCGCCAGCGAACCCGTGTCGTCGTCGAGGTACTCGTCGACGTGCCGCGCGGGCGCGTCGGCGCGCACGTCCGCGGCCAGTTCGCGCAGGCGGCGCTCGACGTCGGCCGCGGCCAGGGGCTGCGTCGCGCGCAGCTTGAACTCGGTCTCCGGGCGGATCGACATGGCGTCAGGTCGAGGGCGTCACGGCGCGAGCAACTCCGGCCGGCGGCCGAACAGCTCCGCGAACCACGCGCCCTTCTCTTCCACCGCGCGCGCCTCCAGCGTCAAGCGGGTGCGGTCGCCGCCGGCCAGGATGGGGCGAAGCTCCACGCGGTCTTCACGGATCTTCACGCTGACGCCGCGCACCGCCGCCGCGTGCTGACGGTCGAGCGCATCGGCGAGGCGCAGGATCGCGGTCAGGCGCTCGACCAGCGTGCGGTCCTTGCGCCGCAGTTGCATGAAGTCCTCGTGCTCGCGCTGCGGCGGCGCCTTGCGGTGGTAGCGCGCCAGCATCCCGACGATGCGCCGCTCCTCGTCGGACAGGCCGACGAGATCGCTCGACGCGATCAGGTACTGCGAGTGCTTGTGGTGGCCGTCGTTGTTGACGGCGACGCCGACGTCGTGCAGCAGCGCCGCGGCCTCCAGCAGCACGCGCGCGCGGCCGCCGAGGCCGTGCAGTTCGCGCGTCTGGTCGAACAGCTGCCGCGCCAGCGTGCACACGGTCTCGGCGTGGTTGCCTTCGAAGTGGAAGCGCCGGCCCATCGCGCGGCACGACGACAGCACGACGTCGACGTGGTCCTCGGCGGCGAACGACTCCAGGTGGCCCTGCAGGCACTCCGCCAGCAGCCCGTCCTTGATGCCGACGCGCGGCACCAGCACGCGCTCGGCGCCGGCCAGTTCGCCGAGGTGCGTGTAGACGATGCCGGCCGGCACGATGGTGTCGGCGCGGTCGGGCTTGAGCCCGCGCCGCTCGATGCGCTCGGCCACCGGCATCGCCGCGAGGTCCATCACCTCGGCGTGCAGGTCGGCGCGCGCGTGCGACTCGACGCCGTCGGCGCGGCGCGCCGGCACACGCGCGGCGACGAGGTCGGCGAGGCTCTCGACGTTGCCGCCGACGGCGACGTAGCGGTCGACGCGGCGCGTCTCCAGGCGGTCGGCGATGCGGTAGTCGAGGCTGCCGAGGTGGCGCTGCAGCAGTTCGACGAAGTCGCCGCCGCCGCCGTCGTCGCCGGCCTTCTCGCGGTCGCGCAGCGCCTGCAGCATGCGCAGCGCGCCGAGCCGGTAGCTGTCGGCGCTGACGACCTGGCCGTCCTCGACGTGCACGACCTCGACCGAGCCGCCGCCGACGTCGACCAGCAGCGAGTGGCCGCGGCGCAGGTCGACCTTGGTCTCGACGCCGAGCTTCAGCAGGTAGGCCTCCTGCGTGCCGGAGATCACCTCGATCTCGACGTTCGCCGCGTCGCGCACGCGGTCGATCAGCAGGTCGCGGTTGCGCGCGTCGCGCATCGCCGACGTCGCGATCGCGCGCATGCGCTGCACGCCGTGGCGGTCGCACGTCGCGCGAAAGCGCCGGAAGGCGTCGACGACCTCGCCGATGGTCGGCTCCGGGATCTGCCCGGTGTGGAAGACGTCGTGGCCGAGCCGCACGGCGAGCCGATGGCTCTCCAGCACCGCGATCGCGCCCGCCGTCGCCTCGGCGACGAGGAACCGGATCGCGTTCGATCCCATGTCGACGATGCCGATGCGCTGCGGATCCGCCATTGCTGCGCAGGCTAGCGACCCGGCGGCGCGGCGGAAGCGCGTCGTCGGCGCGCCCTTGGTAGGATGCCGCGATGACGCTTCCGGACCCGAAGGACGTGCCGCCGGCCGACCTCTCCAGCACGCTGCGCTACGTCAAGGCGGTGCAGGGCGCGGACGACGACCAGGTGTCGTGGAGCAACCTGCACGAGAAGGTCGTCAAGTGGGTCAGCGACGCCTGCTACGGCACGAACATGCCGGCCGACAAGGGCGTCGAGGACCTGACGCAGGAGGTGCTGCTGCAGGTCTTCCGCGACATCCACGAGTTCCAGGTCGAGCCCGGGGCGTCGTTCTCCGGTTGGGTGAAGACGATCGCCGACCGCAAGCTCAAGGACCTGTGGCGCCGGACGCGGGCCAAGAAGCGCGGCGGCGGCCGCCAGAAGCACCTCGGCGACTTCGACGAGACCGGCGGTCGCGAGCACTTCGCCGACGAGAAGACCCCGCGCAACAGCATGCTCGTGCGCCTGGGCGAACTGCACGACGCGCTGCGCAAGGCGCTCGACCAGTTGAGCGACAAGCACAAGCGCGTGCTGGAGATGCGGCTCTTCCAGGGCAAGAGCTTCGCCGAGATCATGCCGCTGCTCGGCTACGACAAGGAGGTCACCGTGCGCTCGCTGCACCTGCGCGCGCTGACGCGGCTGCAGGAGCTGATGCAGCCGTTCGACGACGGCGGCGGCAAGCCCGCCGGCGGCGCATCCGGCTGACGTCAGGCCGTCGCCAGCAGCAGGCCGAGCACGTACTCCAGCACTTCGTCGCGCGTCGGCGCGGTGTCGATCGTGCCCCCGGCCGGCGTCGGCTCCTTGGTTGGCGCCTTCGCCTTGCCGCGCGCCGGCGGCTTGGCGGCGGGTTCGTCGCCGTCACCGCCGGCGGGCTTCGGCGGCACGGGCGGCGGCTCGGCGGCCGGTGGCGCGGGCTCGGCGGCCGGCGCGCCGCCGACCTTGCGCGCCCCGGCGCCCGTCGGCGGCGCGTCACCGGGCGCTGCGGCCGGCGGTGGCGCCACTTCGATGGCGCGCAAGGTCCGCGGCGCGCCGCCGGCTGGCGTCGGGGCCGGCGTCGGCGTCGTCTGCATGCGCGCGCCGTCGCCGTGGATGTGGATGTGCACTTCGCAGTGCTCGTTCTCGATCGTGATCGATCCACCGCCCGGCAGCGGCAGCGCGATCGCCTTCGGCGCGCCTGCTGGCGTCGCCGGCGGCGTGACGTCGTCGAGGGTCGCCACGCGGCCGCGCTCCGCCGCCGGGGCCGCGGCCTTGCGGCGGTCGGGCAGGCCGTCGCCGTCGCTGTCGACGAACGACGTCGCCCGCTCGGCCAACGCCCGCTTGAGGTCGCCGATGGCGTTCTTCAGCTGGGCGTTCTCTTCGCGCAGCTTCGCCATCTCGTCGGTCAGGCGTTCGAGCCGCGCCGGCGCGACCTCCACCTTGCCGTCGCGGGGCTTGGGGTCCTGCTTGCTGCGTGCGATGTCCGCCTGGATCGCGGCGCGCAGCTGTTCGATCTCGCGGCGCTCGGCGGCGAGCCGCTCGACCGCGGCCATGCGCTCGCCGTCGCGCCGGTCGCCCTCCTGCTCGCGGCGGGCGAGCGCTTGCCGCAGTTCGTCGGCCTCGCGGCTGGCCCGCTCCATGCCGCGGCGGGCCTCGTCGGCGCCGCGCTGCGCCTGCTCGACGCCGCGCCGCGCTTCCTCGGCCTCGCGCCGCGCCTGCTCCATCGCCTTGCGCATCTCCTGCTGCGCCCGTTCGCCTTCTTCCTGCTTGCGCGCGGCGTCGCGCAGCCGCGCTTCCATCTCCTGCTGCTGCGAGACGAGCCGCTGCTCGAACTCCGCCAGCTTGGCGCGCGTCTTGGCGAGGTCCTGTTCGGTGCCGGCGGCGGCCTTCTTCGCCTGCGCGACCTTCTCGGCGGCGCGCTGTTCGGCCTCGGCGGCGGCGATGGCGGCGAGCTTCTTCGCCTCCTCGGCGGCGCGCTGCAGGTGCTGCGCCTTGTCCGCGGCTTGGGCGCGCTCGACTTCGTTCGTTTCCTTCTGCGCACGCAGCGCTTCGTCGAGCCTGTTGAGGCGCTGTTCGAGCCGCGTCACCGAGTTCTGCAGCGCCTTGCGCTCCTCCTGCGCACGGCAGCCGACGAGGCCCAGCAGCAACAGCGACATGGGGACGGCGAGGCGAATGTGCATCGGTGGGGGTGCTCCGCTACAACGACCAAGGATCGAACGTCGGCATCGTATCGCCGCCGTGTTCGCCCTAGAACGAAGTCGCATGCGCGTGCAGAGATTCCTCGCTTCCGCTTGGGCCACCGTCCACGGCCCGCACGACCCGCGGCAACTCTGGATCCGCGCCCTCGAAGGGCGCTTCGCCGGCCTCGCCGCATCGCCCGGGCCGCGCGCCGTCGATTGGTCGGCGCTCGCCGCCGCCGCCGCCGACCTGCCGGCGCGCGTCGGCGCCGTGCGCGCCGTCGATCCGCTGGTCGAACCGTCGCCGACCGTCGGCTTCGCCGCCGGCAAGGACGGCGACCGGCAGGCGGCGGTGCGCGCGGCCCAGCACGCGGTCGCGATCGGGCGCGCCGTCGATTGCCCGCTGGTCGTGTTGGAACTCGGCGTCGTGCCGGTGGTCGGCGAGATCGAGCAGGAAGACCTGGGCGACCCGCAGTGCCAATGGCCGCGCGAGCGGGTCGACGCCCTGCTGGCCCGCCGCAAGGTCGGGCGCAACGCGGCGGTCGACCGGGTCTGCCGCGAACTGTTCGGGCTCGTCCGTGCCTTCCCGGATGTGGCATTTTGCCTGACCCAGGGTCGCAGCCTGCGGTCGGTCGCGGACGTCGCCGTTCTGCGCGACGTCTTCGACGACCTTGCGCACCAACGGCTGTTCTTCTGGCACGACGCCGGCCTTGCGGCGCGCCGCCAACAAGTTGGCCTCGAAGCCCAGGGCGAGTGGCTCGAAGAATTCGGTAACCGACTGCGCGGAATGACGTTAGGTGATGCTGGTCCCGACGGCCTGTACCTGCCGCCGGGGGCGGGGGGCGTCGACTACGGCATGCTGGCCGGCTACGCGCCCAAGTCCGGGCCGCCGCTGCCGGTCGTCGTCGAGCTGGATGTCGCGGTGCCAGCGAGCGAACTGCCCGGCGTGCACTCGTGCTTGGACAAGCACGGCCTGTAGTTGCAGGGGGCGGCGGCGACGAACCGATGCCAGCGGTAGCCTAATGACCGCAGGAACCACTCCACCGCGTATGCATCCCTCCCCGCTGGCCAAGCCGACCAACCGCCCCGCCCATGGTGGCCGGGCGGGGGCCCTGCGCGATCTGCTGCGCGGGCGCAAACGGCTCCTGGTGCTGACGCACAACAACCCCGACCCGGACTCGCTCGGTGGGGCCATCGGCCTGCAGGAATTCGCGCGCGTCGTCGCCGGGGTGCCCGGCCGGCTGGCGATCGCCGGCAAGATCCTGCGCGCCGAGAACCAGGCGATGGTGCGCGAACTCGGCCTCGAACTCGACCGCGTCGAGAACCTGCGGCTGGCGGACTTCGACTGCGTGGCGCTGGTCGACACCCAGCCCGGCTTCGGCCACACCAACGTGCCGACCGGCGCGCACGTCGACATCGTCATCGACCACCACGTCTGCGCCGATGCGCAGGCGCCGTCGACGACCTACCCGTTCCACGACGTGCGCACCGACATCGGGGCGACCAGTTCGATCGTCGCCAGCTACCTGATGGAAGCCGGCGTCGAGGTCTCGCCGCAGGCGGCGACGGCGCTGGCCTACGGCATCCGCACCGACACCGCCGACCTGTCGCGCAACGTCAGCCCGCTCGACCTCGCGGTCTGGGACTACCTGTCGCCCAGCATCGACCGCCAGAAGCTGGCGGCGATCACCAACCCGCGGTTGCCCGTGCGCTACTACGAGGCGCTCAAGCAAGCGCTCGGCAAGGTGCGCCTCTACGACGGCCTGACGCTGTGCTCGCTCGGGCGCACCGCCAGTGCCGAGATGGTCGCCGAGGTCGCCGACATGCTGCTGCGCATGGAAGGCGTGCGCGCGGTGTTCTGCGGCGGCCTCGTCGGCCCGCTGTACCACGTGTCGGTGCGCACCGAGCCCGGCACGGAAGCGTGGAGCCTGATCCGCGCCGCGCTCGAAGGCGAAGGCGGCTCGTGCGGCGGCCACGGTTCGGTCGCCGGCGGCGCGGTGCCGCTCGATGCGCCCGACACGCGCACGCTGCGGCGGCTGGAGCGGCGGCTCGAACGCAACGTGCTCGCCGCCTTCGGGGTCGCCGGCGCCAATGCGACGATCCTCGGCGACCGCGACGACTGAAGGCCCGCGAAACGACGGGCGCTCGGGCGCTGACGCAGGCGGGGCGCGGCCGCGCGCGTCGGTATGCTGCCGGGCCCGCCATGGCCGTCTCCGCTGACTCCGCAGCCGACTCACCGCGGCGCGTCCTCGTGCTCGGCGGCGTCGATCCGTCCGGCGGCGCGGGCATCACGCTCGACGCCCTCGTCGTCGCGGCGCACGGCGCGCACGCGCTGCCGATCGTGCTGGCGTTGACCGCACAGAACCGCCGCGGCTTCCGGGGCTGCGATCCGGTCGCGCCCGCGCGCTGGCGTGCGGCGCTCGACGCCGTGCTCGACGACGGTCCGGTGCACGCCGTCAAGGTCGGCCTCGCCGGCGATGCCGCGAACGTGCGCGCGGTCGCCGCTGCCGTCGCCGCGCTGCCGCGCGACGTGCCGGTCGTCGTCGATCCGGTGCTGTCGGCGACCGCCGGCGGCTACGCCGCGGCGGCCGACCTCGTCGCCGCCTACCGCGAGGGCCTCGCGCCGCGCGCTGCGCTGTTGACGCCCAACACGCCCGAACTCGCGGCGCTGTTCGGCGGCGACCGCCGCGCCGCGCTCGCCGGTGGCGTGCGCGCCGTGCTGCACAAGGGCGGCCACGACGATGGACCGGAGTGCGTCGACGTGCTGGCGACCGCCGCCGGCGAACGGGCGTTCCGCCGACCCCGGTTGGCGTGCGGCCCGGTGCGCGGCACCGGCTGCGCGCTGGCGTCGGCGATCGCGGCGCGGTTGGCGGCCGGTGCCGACCTCGCCGCCGCGTGCGGCGCCGCCGGCGACTGGCTCGCCGGCCTCCTGCGTGCGCTCGGGCCAGCGCCCGCCGATGGCCTGCCGCGACCGTTGCCGATGGCTGGCATGCAGCCGCCGGCCTGAGCGCCAGCGGCGGCGGGTTCCGCGTCCCCGGCAGCACGCGCCAGGGCTGGCCTGCGGCTGCGGCGTCAGTCGCCGCGGTGGCCGGCGAACATCGCCGCCAGCAGCGGCGCGAAGCGCTCGACGACGACGTGGCGGCGCACCTTCAGCGTCTGCGTCAGCAGCCCGTTCTCCGGCGTCATCGGCTCGGCGAGCACGCGGAACTGCGCCACGCGATCGCATGGCCGGATGCCGTTGTCGCGCACCAGCACGCGGTCGAGCTCGCGCCGCAGCAGCGCGTGCACTTCGCGGCTGTGCACCTCGCCGTCGCGGACGTCCCACTGCGCGCGCGGGACCTGCTGCTCCAGCCGCTCGGCCCGCGGCACCAGCAGCGCGCCGAGCGCCTTCTGGTCCTGGCCGAGCACGACCGCCTGCTCGACGAACGGCGACGTCTTGATCACCGCCTCGACCGGCTCCGGTTCGACGTTCTCGCCGCCGGCGAGCACGATGGTGTCCTTGGCGCGGCCGGTGATCCACACGTTGCCGGCGGCGTCGACGTGGCCGAGGTCGCCCGAGCAGAACCAGCCGTCGGCGGTCAGCACCTCGGCCGTGCGCCTCTGGTTGTCGTAGTAGCCGCGCATGACCTGCGGGCCGCGGATCCACAGCACGCCGGTCGCGCCGACGGCGCAGCGGCCGCCGTCGGCGGTGCGCGCTTCGATCTGCGTCTGCGGCAGCGGCGGGCCGATGTGGCCGGGCGTGCGCTGGTGCGGCAGGCGCACCGACGCGACCGGGCTCGTCTCGGTCAGGCCGTAGCCGTTCTTCAGCGGCAGGCCGAGCCCCAGCATCGTCTCGTCGACGTGCCGCGGCAGCGCGCCGCCGCCGCTGACGCACAGCCGCAGGCGGCCGCCGAGCGTCGCGCGCACCTTCTCGAGCACGACGCGGTCGAGCACGGCGTGCGCCAGGCGCTGGCCGAGGTTCGCGCGGCCGCTGCCGACCGCGCGCGACAGCGAAAGTCCCCGCCGCAGCAGCTTGCCCTTGAGGCCGGGCAGCTTCTGCGCATGGCCGACGAGCCCGTCGTGCAGCATCTCCCAGATGCGCGGCACGGCGGCGAACACCGTCGGCTTGACGCCGGCGAGGTCTTCCTTGATGCGGCGGCGGTCGGTGTAGACCAGCTGCGCGCCCGTCGCGAGCGCGAGGTAGTCCATGATGCGCTCGTACATGTGCCACGCCGGCAGCACCGACAGGAAGCTGTCCGCGGCGGTGACGTGCAGCACCTCGGTGACCACCGCGACGTTGGTCAGCACGTTGCGGTGGCTGAGCATCACGCCCTTGGGTTCCGCCGTCGTGCCGCTGGTGTAGACGATGGTCAGCAGGTCGTCGGGCGTCACCGCGGCGCGCGCGGCGGCGAGTTCGCCGGCGCCCGTGTTCGCCGCCGCCGCGCCGGCGCGCAGCAGGTCGCCGAGCGCCTGCGCGCCCGCGACCTCGGTGCGGTCCTGCATGACGACGACGCCGCGCAGCGCCGGCAGTTCGCCGCGCAGCGCCAGCAACTCGCGCGCGACGCGGTCGTCGTCGGCGAACGCCAGCGAGCAGCCGCTGTGGCGCAGCAGGAACTGCAGTTCCTTCGGCGTGGTGTCGACGCCGCGCGGGACGCTGACCGCGCCGAGGCTCGCGAGCGCCTGGTCGACCAGCAGCCACTCGTAGCGGTTCTCGGCGATCACGCCGACGCGGTCGCCGCGGCGCACGTTGCTGCCGGCGCCACCGCCCAGCAGCGCCGCGGCCAGCGCGTCGACGTCGCGCGCCAGTTCGCCGAACGCGACGGGACGGGGGTCGCTCGCACGCCGCCGCGGCAGGAAGGTCGCCGCACCGCGCGGTGCCACGACGTCGCGCAGGAGCGCTGGAAAGGTCGTCGGTACGGAGGCCATGGCGATCGGAGGGGCGGGGGGCGGCGAACCGGACAAGGAACGTCGCCGGCGTGCTTGACAGCGCCGGGTCGGATCCATACGAATGCGCCCCCTTGATCGCCGGATCAACCCGAACCTTGCAAAAGGTGGGGGTTGGAGCGGCGCGCGAGCCGGTCCTGCGCGGGCGACCGCCTGGGTCGGAAGATCTGTGATCGTCTGTGAGCGGGTGTAGCTCAGTGGTAGAGCATCACGTTGCCAACGTGAGGGTCGAGGGTTCGAGTCCCTCTACCCGCTCCAGTTTTTCCGTCGCGCGCTCGCGAACCACGCGCCGCGAAGGGATGCCAACGGGCGCGATACGCGCGCGCCGAGTGGCGCGCTGAGGCGGCCGCAAGCGGCCGCCGCGCGCGCCGGGGCGCATCGAGCCGGGGCGCATCGAGCCGGGGCGCATCGAGCCGGGGCGAATCGAGCCGGGGCGAATCGAGCCGGGGCGAATCCTGGTGTTGGGATGGGTGCTGCGCGCGGACGCGGCCGCAAGCGGCCGCTGCGCGCGCCTTGGCGCATCGAGCCGGGGCGCATCGAGCCGGGTCGAATCCTGGTGTTGGGATGGGTGCTGCGCGTGGACGCGGGCGCAAGCGGCCGCTGCGCGCGCTTGGGGCGAGGCTGGGCTGGGGACGGCTCGTGCCTTCGGCGGGTTGGTGCGCGGCGGGACGGAGTGGTGCGGGCGCGGGTTGGCGGTGGGGGGCTGGGGGGCGCAGGATTTTCGGTGGGGTTGCACGCTGGTTGGGTGGTTGCGACATCTGGCGGGGTCCCTTGGGGACGCCCACCCACATGAACATCCTCGCGCCGGTTCTGGTCGTCGTCGGTCTCGCCGCCTCCTTCGGTGGCAACTTGCTGCAGCGGTCGGACGGCTGCTGTCCGTGCTGCCCGCCGGTTTGTGAGCCGTGCGAGCCGGGGTGCTGCGAGCCGGGGACGTGCGAGGCGGGTAGCTGTGACCCGGTGTGCTGCGCCGAGGGCTGCCCGCCGGGTGCCTGCGCGGAGGGCGCGGCGGCCGCGGCCAAGCCGGCCAGTGCCAGCGCCTGCGGTGCGGGCTGCGGCCCCGACTGCCGCTGATGCGTTAGCGTTGCCCCTCGCATGGCCGATGCCGCGCTCGGCGCCGACGAGTTCACGGCAGTGTTCGCCCAGCGCGGGCGCGCGCTGTGGTTGGTGGCGGCCGCTTGGGTCGGCCGAACCGACGCGCAGGACCTCGTGCAGGAAGCGGCGCGCATCGCGTGGCAGAAGCGCGCTTCGTTCGCCGTCGGCAGCGACCTCGCGGCGTGGTTGGCGCAGATCGTGCGGCACACCGGCGCGAATTGGCGGCGCAAGCGCCGGCCGGTCGCGGACGGCGACCTGCCCGAGCCGGCTGCGCGTGCCGAAGGTGCGCCCGTGCTGGCCTTCGACGCCGACCGCTGGCAACTGCCCGACGACCTGGCGCGCGCGTTGCACGCGCTGCCCGAGGCGGCGCGCGCGGCGCTGCTGCTGCACGTCGTCGCCGAACTGCCCTTCGCCGTGATCGCAACCATGCTGGACATGCCCGAGAACACCGTCACGAGCCTGGCCCGCCGCGCGCGGCTGGCCCTGCGTGCGACGCTGGCGGCACCGTCGCCCGCGGCGCCAGCGCCCGCGGACCCGAACCTACCGCCGACCGTCGCGCCGGCCGCGGCGCTGCGGAGGACGCCATGAGCCCGACCGACGACGATCCCGTGCCCCCCGACCCCGCGACCGACGACCGCATCGACGGGCTGCTCCGGCGCGCGTACGCGCCGCCGCCGGCGGCCGACGTCGCCAGCGCCGCGGCCGCGGCGATGACGGCGCCGGTGCGCCGTGCCGCCACCGTGCGCTGGCTGGCCGCGGCGGCCGCGCTGCTGCTCGCCGTCGGCGGCTGGCTGCTCGCGCGCGGCCCGGTCGGTCCCGAGGGCCACGACGGCGCGCAACTCGGCGCCATGTGGGCGGCGGCCTACGAACATGCGCTCGCCAACCGCGACGCGCCGGACGGCAAGCCGTTCTGCTGTGACCCGACCGTCGACTTCTGCGGCACGTGCGAGAAGCGCTTCGACGTGCGCCTGGGCTTCGGCGCAGTCGGCAAGAACATCACGCTGCGCGGGTGTTACTGCGGGCTGTCGACCGGCGGCTGCATCGCCGCGCTCGTCGACACGACCGCCGGTCCGGTCGGTGTGTTCGTGGTGCCGCGCGGCAAGGACCCGCGTCCGCAGCTGCCGCCGCAGAGTCCGTGGCGGCTCGTGCGGCGTGACCTTGGCGCGCTGACGCTGTACGCGGTCGGCGGCGCGGCGGCCGATCCGGCGGTGCCGCTGGCACAGTTCCGCATCGAGCCCTGACGGCGACGAGCGCGGACCTCAGTTACCGCCCCGGCCGCAGCACGTCGTCGACCCAGCGCAGGGCGGCCATGGTGCTCGGGAAGCCGAGCGTGGTCGTGGCGAGGACGACGGCGTGGCGGATCTCGGCGGGCGTGCAGCCGGCGGTGCGGGCGCGGCCGGTGGCGCTGTGCACCGCGCCTTCGCGGAAGGCGCCGACGGCGAGGGCGAGCTTGACGAGTGCGCGGGTCTTCGGGTCGAGCGGGCCGGCGGCTTGGGTGGCGGCGCTGAGCGCTTCGTAGGCGGCGGCGACGGCGGGGTACTCGGCGCCAAAGCGCGCGAAGTGCGAGGTGCGGGGGCGGTCGGCGGCCGGCAGTGGTGGTGGAGCGGCGCGGGGCGCGCGCTTCGTCGCCTTCGTTCGCCGTGTCGGTTTGCGTGCGGCCATCGGGTGGTCCTGGATCCGTCGGCGCTCATGCGTCGAGCAGTCGCCACGGCACCGTCTCGCCGGCGCGCATGGGCACGAGCGGATCGCCGCCGAACGGCAGCGTCGCCGGCACGGTCCAGGCGCTGCGCTCCAGCGTGATGCGGTCGGTGTTCCGCGGCAGGCGGTAGAAGTCGGGTCCGCGCAGGCTGGCGAAGGCTTCGAGCTTCGGCAGCGCGCCGGCGGCCTCGAACGTCTCGGCGTACAGTTCGATGCCGGCGTGCGCGGTGTAGACGCCGGCGCAGCCGCAGTCGGATTCCTTGCGCGTCCTGGCGTGCGGCGCGCTGTCGGTGCCGAGGAAGAAGCGCGGGTCGTCGCCGGTCGCGGCGGCGACGAGCGCTTGCCGGTGCTGTTCGCGCTTCAGCACGGGCAGGCAGTACGCGTGCGGGCGGATGCCGCCGACGAACATCGCGTTGCGGTTCCACAGCAGGTGGTGCGCGGTGATCGTCGCCGCGACGTTCTTCGGCGCCGCGCGCACGAAGTCGACGCTGTCGGCGGTGGTCACGTGCTCCAGCACGATGCGCAGGCCCGGGAAGTCGCGCACCAGCGGTGCTAGGTGGCGCTCGAGGAACACGCGCTCGCGGTCGAACACGTCGATGTCGTGGTCGGTGACCTCGCCGTGCAGCAGCAGCGGCAGGTCGTGCCTCTCCATCGCCGCCAGCGTCGGCCGCACCTTGGCCCAGTCGGTGACGCCGTTCTCGGAGTTGGTGGTGGCGCCGGCGGGATAGAACTTCACCGCGTGCACGAAGCCGCTGGCCTTGGCCGCGGCGATCTCGGCTGGCGGCGTGCGATCCGTCAGGTACAGCGTCATCAGCGGTTCGAACCGCATGCCCGCCGGCAGCGCGGCGAGGATGCGCGCCCGGTAGGCCTGCGCGTCGGCGACGGTCGTCACCGGCGGCTTCAGGTTGGGCATCACGATCGCGCGCGCGAAGCGACGCGCCGTGTCGGGCAGCACGGCGGCCATGGCGGCGCCGTCGCGCAGGTGGAGGTGCCAGTCATCGGGCCGGAGGATCGAAAGCCGCATCGCCGTGGCACGATAGCGCCGGTGCCATGGCCGGTCCCGCATCGCGTCGCGTCCCGAAACGCGACGGTGCGTGTCGACCCGGACCACGACGCGGGCGCGGGCGCGGCCGAGGAGGTACCATCCGACGAATGCGGTTTTGCGTCATGCACCACGCCGTGCTCGCGCTCGTCGTCGCCACCGCCGCCTGCGGGGGCGGCGGCGCCGCCCCTGCCGGCGATACGGCGGCCAACGCCACCCCACTGCCCGCCAGCGCGCCGGTGCAGGTCGTCGTCGACGCCGCCGCCGGCGTCGCGCACACGCTGCAGTTCGACGTTGCGGCGGCGGTGCTGGAGCGGCGCGACGGCAGCGTCACCGGCGATCTGCTCGGCGGCGTGCGCACCGTCACGTTCGCCGCGCCCGCCGGCGGTGCCCGCGGCTTCGCGCTCACCGGCGCACCCGCCGGCGAGTTCACGCAACTGCGCCTGCTGCTGGTCCCCGGCACCGGCCTGCTCGTGCGCGCCGACGGCACGAGGGCGGCGGTCGACGCGGAGCCGGCCCTCGCCGTGCCGATCGCAGGCGCGCTCCGGATCGACGGCGTCGCCCCGGCTTGGCTGGTCGTCGGCTCGCTCGGCGGCGACGAACTGGTCGACGGCGGCGCCCGCGCCCTGTGGCGGCCGCAACTCGCCGGCCGGCTCGACGAAGCCGGCCAGTCGCTGACCGGGCTCGTGCCGGTCGCCGTCGACGGCACCGACCTGCGCACGGTCTGGAGCGGGCACGGCGGCGTCGGCCTGCGGTTGGTCTTCGCCTTCGACACCGTGTTCCGCGACCGCCTCGACCCGGCGATCGGCGGCCGCAATGCGTTCCTCGCCAACCTCGACGACGGCGACGAAGTGGCCGTCGACGGCGTGCTGCTGCGCGACGGCACGCTGCACGCGCGCAGCGTGCGGTCGTCGCCCCGGCGCGTCGAGCCGCGCCTGTACGGCGAGATCGTCGCCGCGACCGGCGACACGCTGCGTCTGCGCGTCGACGCCGAGGACCTGTTCGACCGGCTCCGCTGCCTGCCGGTCGCATACGAGGTCGACGTCGCGCTCGGCGGCGCGAACCTGCGCGAGCTCGGGCAGTCGTCGCTGCTGACGCCGGCGGCCTGCGAACCCGGCCGCCGCGCCGTCGTGCGCCCCGCCGCACGCCACTGGCAGGCGGGCAGCGTCCACCTCGACGCCGACGAGGTCGAACTCGTGCCGCCCGCCGGCGCCCCGCTGCGGCTCGAATGGCACGCCCGCGTCGTCGGCGTCGACCTCGCGACCGGCAGCCTGCAGGTCGCTGCGGTGCCGGATGTGCCGCTGGTCGTGGGTGGCGAGGCGCTGGCCGGCGCCACCGTGCTATGCCCCGAAGGCTGCGCGATCCTGCGGCGCGAACTCATCGGCCAGGGGCAGTACGCGATCAGCCTGGTCGGCATCGTCGCCGGCGGCGATCGCGTGTGGTGGCGCGGGGACCCCGTCGGTCCGGGCGCGGTGCGCGCGACCGAAGTGCGCGTGCGGTCGCAGTGACGGCGGCGGGCGGCCGCTGCCGGCCACCGCGCCGGCGGGGGATTGCGGCCACCGCCGACTCCGGCATGTAGGACGAATTGTCTGCGCGCGGCTGCGGCGGTGCTGCCGCCCACCCGTTCCCGCGGTCGTGATTGTGCGTGCATGCCAACGGTCGTGCGCATGGTCCGTGGCCGCGGCAGCGCCTTCGGGTCGTCGACGCCGTCACGCCGCAAGCGCGCGGCGACGCACCGGGCTTTTCGGTGCGCCGGGAGTTGCGATCCTGGCCGCGGGATCGATACTCGCTCGCTACGCCCTGTGCCTCCGGGGCACCCCCACTTGCCTTGCAGTCGTAACACCACCTGCTGCACCCCATGCAATCACCCGCTGCGATCCTCAGCTCCGCCGTATTGAGCCTTCTCCCCGCGCTCGCCGCCCAAGGCGAAGCGAGTGCGCGCCCGACGTCGGAACGCGCGTCGGCGACCGCCGGCGAACTCGTCTTCCAGGTTGGCGACCTCACCGTCCGCCGCACCGCCGACGCCGCCGCCTGCCGGCGCGCCGGCGCGAGCGCCTGGACGCCGCTCGCCGCGCCCGACGACCAACTGCGCCTCGTGATGGGCCAGTTCGATCCGCTGCGCGGCCTGCCGTCGTACGACGGCGCGCTCGCCGCCCCCGCCGGAACGCGGTTGCACGTCGTGCAGTTCCACACCCAGGTGCTGCCCGAGTACCGCGCTGCGCTGGTCGCAGCCGGCGCGCAGGCGCTGCACTTCCTGCCGGCCAACTGCCTCGTCGTGCGCGGCGACGCGCGGGCGATGGCGGCGGTGCGCGCGCTGCCGTGCGTGCGCTGGCTCGGCGCGCTGCCCAACGCCTGGAAGGTCGACGCCGATGCGCGCGCCTTCCTGCTCGCCGGCGCCGACGTCGGCGCGCGCGAGTGGAACCTCGTGCTCGCCGCCAAGCCGGACCGCGAGCGGCTCGCCGGCAGCGTCGTGGCGATGGGCGGCACGGTCACCGAGTTGTGCGAAGGCTCGACGATGCTGCGCGCGGCGTTGACGCCGGCGCAGCTCGGCATGCTGTTCGCCGACGACACGGTGGTCTTCGTCGACCCGGTCACCGCGACCGGCGAAGACATGGACAACGCCCGCATCCAGGGCGGCGCGGTCTACGTCGAGACGCTCGGCGGCTACAACGGCCAGGGCGTGATCGCCGAGATCACCGAGTCGTTCCAGGAGACGCACCCCGACTTCGCCGGCCGCTTCCTCGTGCGCGGCACCAACTCCGCGGGCAACCACGGCCACTGCACCGCCGGCATCGTCGCCGGTTCGGGCGCCAACAACGCCGCCGCCCGCGGCGTGATGTCGCAGTGCACGGTGGTCGAGCACGGCTACACCTCGGCCGGCGCGCACTACGCCAACATCCTCGGCAGCGTCGACCCGACGTCGCCGACGCGCTCGATGCAGGCGACGGCGAGCTGGGGCTCGACGCAGACGACGCAGTACACGTCGGTGTCGCAGGCGGTCGACGACGGCCTGTTCGACGCCGACTTCGTGCGCACGCAGAGCATGAGCAACCTGGGCAACCAGAACGTGCGCCCCGAGGCCTGGGCCAAGAACACCATCTCGGTCGGTGGCGTGCGCCACCAGAACAACAGCAATCCCGCCGACGACGTCTGGCAGGGCGCCTCGATCGGTCCGGCCTCCGACGGCCGCCTGAAGCCCGAGGTCACCGCGTACTACGAGAGCGTGCTGACCTCCGACCGCACCGGCACGTCGGGCTACAACACCGCCGCCGGCGTCGCGGGCGACTACTACGCTTCGTTCAGCGGCACGTCCTCGGCGACGCCGATCGTCAACGGCTTCGTCGGCATCATGCAGCAGATGTTCACGGACGGCCTGTTCCGCAACGTGCTGCCGCAGCCGGCGACGGCGGCCAACCGCTTCGCCAACAAGCCGAAGATGTCGACGGTCAAGGCGATGCTGTGCAACACGGCCTCGCAGTACCCGTTCGCCTCGGCGGCCGACAACCTGTCGCGCGTCAAGCAGGGCTGGGGCTTCCCGTCGCTGCAGCGCCTGTACGACAACCGCAGCCGCATCGTCGTGCTCGACGAGTACGACACGCTGCAGATCGGCCAGTCGCGCAGCTACTGGATCTACGTCGCGCCGGGCACGCCCGAGTTGCGCGTGACGATGGTCCACGCCGACCAGGCCGCGCTGCCGTCGGCGGCGGTCCACCTGATCAACGACGCCAACCTCAAGGTCACGCGCTGGAGCGACGGCACGTCCTGGTGGGGCAACAACGGCCTCGCCGACGGCAACTTCTCGACCGCCGGCGGCGTCGCCAACAACCGCGACACGGTCGAGTGCGTGTACCTGCAGAACCCGACGCCGGGCATCTACCTCGTCGACGTCGCGGCGCTGTCGATCCCGCAGGACGGCAAGGTCGAGACGCCGCAGATCGACATGGACTTCGCGCTCGCCATGCACCCGATGGGCGGCGGCTACCACGCCACCGGCGGCCTGACGATGGACCTGCAGTCGAGCGGTCCGGGCAACCTGACGTTCGCGGCGACCGGCGTGCCGGCGACCGGCTGGACCGATGGCTTCACGCTGCTGTCGTTCACGACCACGCGCGGCGAGGGCTTCGGCCGCTTCTTCGGCCTCGAGGACGACGGCCTGACGGCGCTCGGGTTCGCGTCGCCGGCGGCGCCGGGCAACGTGTTCCACTTCACCAACACGCCGGGCGTGTACCCGGCCGCGCCGGTGGTCTTCCCCGACCCGTCGCTGATCAGCTTCCTCGCCGGCATCAAGCTGGACGCGGTGATGATGCTGTGGAACGGCGGCAACCTCGTGGCAGTCAGCAACGTCGACCGCATCACGCTGCAGTGACCGCGCCGCGCGCCGCGCACCGGTGCGCTCGCATCCCGCCGGCGGACCGCTAGCCTCACCCCGGTGAGCGCGGTCCGCCGGTTGCGTTTCGGCTACTCGCCGTGTCCGAACGACACCTTCGCGTTCTGGGCGGCGGCGCACGGCTGCGTGCCGTCGCCGGTCGCGTTCGAGCCCTGGCTCGCCGACATCGAGACGCTGAACGCGCGCGCCGTCGACGGCCGCGACCCGCTCGAACTCACCAAGCTGAGCCTGCCGGCGCTGGCGCGCGCGCTCGACCGCTACGCCGTGGTGCCGGCCGGCGCCGCGCTCGGCTTCGGCTGCGGGCCGCTGGTCGTCTGCCGCGACGGCGCGCCGCTGCGCACGCTCGCCGACGCGGCCGGCGCGCGCCTCGCGATCCCCGGCGTGCACACGACGGCGTACCTGCTGCTGACGATCCTCGCCGGCGCGCCGCCCGCCGACGTGGTCGCGATGCCGTTCCACGAAGTCATGCCGGCGGTGGCGCAGGGCCGCTGCGACGCCGGGCTCGTCATCCACGAGAGCCGCTTCACCTACCGCGACCACGGCCTGCGCGAAGTCGCCGACCTCGGCGTGCTGTGGGAACGCCTCACCGGCGGCCCGCTGCCGCTCGGCGTGATCGCCGCGCGGCGCGATCTGCCGGCCGGCGCCGTCGCCGCGGCGGGCGCGCTGCTGCGCGCCTCGGTCGAACGCGCGCGCCGCGAGCCGTCGGCGCCGCGCCCGTACGTGCGCGCGCACAGCCAGGAGCTGGCCGACGACGTCTGCGACCGCCATATCGCGCTCTACGTCAACGACTTCACCGTCGACCTCGGCGCGACCGGCCGGCGCGCGATCGAGGAACTGCTGGCGCGCGGCCGCGCCGCCGGGCTGCTGCCCGTCGGCGGCTCGCCGTTCCGGGAGGGCGCGTGAGCTTCCCGCTGCTCGCGGCGGCCGCCTTCCTGCTGCCGACGCTCGGCCTCGCCGTGCTGGTCGGCCTGGCGCTGCTGGCCCTGCGGCGGCCGCAGCGGCGCTTCTGGCGCGCCGTGCTGTGGACGCACCTCGCGCTGTTCCCGACGCACCTCTTCGCCACGTTCCCGTTGGCGCTCGGCTGGGTCGGCGCGCACCTCGTCGGCACGCGGCCGCAGGAACGCGCCTACGACGGCCCGCGCCTGGGGCCGGACGGCCGCATCGCCGTGCAGACGTGGGCGAGCCTCGCCGCCGAGGTCGCGGGCAAGGCGCCGAAGCCGGCGGCCGACGTGCTGGCGGCGGCGACGGCGCGGGCCCGCGCCATCCCGAGCACCGACGACGTCACCCTGCGCACGTTCCGCGTCGAGGCACCGGTCGAGCCGCCGAAGGCCGTCGTGCTGCTGGTGCACGGCCTGTTCCGCTCGGCGATGGAGCTGGAGCCGATCGCGCAGTTGTTCCGCGACGAAGGCTGCGAGTGCTGGCTGCTCGACCTGCGCAACTTCGGCGGCAGCAGCCGCAACGCCCCGTTCACCGCCGGCCTGCGCGAGAGCGACGACGTCGTCGCCGCCGCGCGCTTCGTGCGCACCCAGCCCGGCCGCGCGACCACGCCGCTCGTGCTGTTCGGCGTCAGCATGGGCACCGCCGCCGTCGCGCTGGCGCTGCCGCGCATCGACGGCGTCGCCGGCTTCGTGCTCGACGCGCCGATCGACGACGTGCCGAGCGCGGCGCGGCGCATGCTCGCGCTCGACCGCGAAGGCGACGCGCGCACGAGCCTCCAGACCGCCGAGCCGTGGGCGTCGCTGGTCGTGCGCGCGCTGGGCTTCTGGGCCGGCGTCGACGTGATGACGGCCTGCCCGAGCGACGCGCTGGCGACGCTGCCGCACGACATCCCGTGCCTCATCGTCGGCGCCGGCCGCGACGACCGCGCGCCGTGGCCGACGGTGCAGCGCCTGTTCGCGCGCCTGCCGATGCACGCCGACGACAAGCAGCTGTGGCACGCGCCCGACGCGTGGCACGGCCGCGTCTTCCTGGAGCAGCCCGACGGCTACCGCGAACGCCTGCGCTGGCTGCTCGGCCGGCTGCGGCGCTGACGCGCCGGTCCGTTCACCGCGCCGCTTCGTCGCGATCCTGCAGCGGGATGATCGCCAGCATGCCGGCGAGCAGCACCAGCGCGGCGATCAGCCCCGGTTGCTCCTTGCGCGCCTGCAGCCACGCGATGAGACCGAACAGCGCGCCGCCCTCGAGCAGCACGAGCGGCAGGAACGTCGCGCGGAAACGGAGCCGGCGTCGCTCTTCCCCTGCGGCGGCGTCGGCCTTGCCGTGCAGGAAGCCACGGACCAGGAACGCCGCAGCCGCCAGCGCGGCCGCGACCGGCACGACGTAGGGGCCGAGCAGGTCTTCGGGCGGCGGCTCGCCGGGCTGTGCTGCGCCTGCTTCGTTGGTCAGGAAGGCGATGACGCCGGCCATCGCGACGACGCCGAGCACGAGCGCGAAGAAAAGGATGCGCTGCTGGGCAAAGGGCGGCGTCGGGACCGGCGTGTTGGCGATGGGTGGGATCATCGCGTCATTTGCGCGTGTAGAGCCCGAGCACGTGGCCCGAGCCGACCAGGAACAGCGGCTTGGCCAGCTCCTGGACGAAGCCGGCCTCGCTGGCGAGTTCGCGCACGCGGCCGTTGCGCAGCACGTTCTTCGGCCGCTTGCCGGCGAGCGTCACGCGCACCTGCCGCAGCAGGTTCTTCAGCGACGTCGCCGAGAACCACGTCACCACGACGTGCTTCCTGGCGACGCGGAACAGCTCGCGCAGGTGGCGTTCGCGCAGCTCCTGCGTCTCCAGGTGGTGCGACAGCCGGAAGCTGACGACGACGTCGACCGAGCGGTCGGGCAGCGGGATCTCCAGCGCCGAGGCGCGCACGTAGCGGCGGTGGTCGCCGCCGTGGTCGCGCTGGTTGAGCGAGACCATCGTGAACGACCAGTCGCCCTCGATCAGCGTCTCGCAGCGGTCCTTGAGGAAGCCCGACAGCCGGCCGTGGCCGCACGGCAGGTCGAGGATCGTGCCGACCTTGCCGATCCTGGCGAAGTAGCGGGTCAGCAGCGCGCGCTCGCGCTTGTCCGACCACTTGCGGTGCAGCTTGTTGCGGTAGTCGGCCTTGTAGGCCTCAGCTCCCCGGGTGCTGTTGTAGTTCTGCAGCTTGCTCTGCTGCATCGGGGCGTGGACGTTCGTCATCGGGCGTTCGGTCGCGGCGCGCGATCGTCGCGCCGGGGTTGCAGGATACGGGCCAGCACCGTCATCGCGAGCGCCCGCTCGACGACATTCCGCAGGCCGGAGCGCCGGTCCATCGCCCGCCACAGCCGCCGCGCCGCGTCCCGGTCGCCGTCGGCGTAGCCGCACAGCCAGCGCAGGCGCTCGCTGCGCGACCACTCGCGGCGGCGGCTCGGCGAGAAGGCGGCGAGGTAGAGGTCGATGCGGGCGAGCCGGCCGCCGCGCAGGTCGCCGCTCGTCAGCAGGCAGCCCGGCGTGTCGCAGACGCGCAGGTCGGCGCCGGCGGGCGCGCCGACGACCAGCACGTTGCGCGGCATCGGCGTGCACCACAGCACGCCGGCGCGGTGCAATCGGGCCACCAGCGCCCCGGCGGCGCGGGCCAGCGCGGCGCGGCCGGCGGCGGCGGCGCGGTCGCCGGGCGGCAGCGCGCGCAGGGCGTGCTTCAGCGTCGTCGCGCCCGGCACGAACGCCGTCACCAGCGTCGACGACGCCGTGCCCGGGCCGCGGCGGATCGCCGACCAGCCGAGCGGCCGCAGGCACGGCACGCCGGCAGCGGCGATGGCGGCGAGGTGGCGGTGTTCGCGTTCGGCGCGGCTCCTGCGCCCGAACGTCTGCAGCCAGCGCAGCCCCGTCGTCCGGTACGTCTTGCGCACGACGGCGTCGACGCCGTCGCCGAGCACCTCGACCGTCGCCTCGGGTTCGTCCTTCAGCGTCGTGTGGCGCGCGGCGGCGAGGCGGGCGAGTTGCGCGTCGTCGGCCATCGTCAGCGGCGCTGCAGTTCCTGTTCGAGGCGCCGCACCAGCTCGTCCTGCGGCCACGGCCGCGTCGGCTGCATCTGCCCGAGGTTGGTGTGCATCAGCGGGTGGTCGATCTTCGGCGTCGGCAGTTCGAGCCAGTCGCGCACCGCGCGCACCGCCAGCGCCTCGACCGGGTAGAGCTTGCACGGGATGTCGTCGAACGGCGCGCCCGCGCCCTGCGTGCCCTCGAGGTGCAGGTCGAGCAGGTCGGCGAGGCGCTGCGCGAAGACGCGGCCGTCGCCGTGCCAGTGCATCAGCGCCTCGTGGTAGGGGCCAAGGCGCGGCGTCAGCGTCGGCCGCTGGCCGGCGTGCAGCGCCAGCAACTCGCGCACGAACAGCGGCATGTGCTCGCCCTCGGCGAACGTCGACTCGGGCTCGTCGCGCAGCAGGCCGTACAGCGGATCCGCGCCCGGGTCGTGCAGGGCGAGCCCGAGCAGCGCCGTCCACGCGCCGTGCAGCCGCGAGAACGGCAGCTTCGTCGCGCCCGCGCGCCGCTGGCCCGGTCCCTGGTGGCGTTCGCGCAGCAGCAGCGAGCAGCGGCGCAGGGCCTGCCCGACGCGGGCCTCGTCGAAGCCGTCGCCGTCGCCTTCGAGCACGCGGCCGAGGCCGACGCCGAGCTTCCACGTGCCGAGCATCCAGGCGGCGAGGTAGACCTGCGGCCGGCGCTTGGGGTCGCCGAGCGACTCGCGCAGCTGCGCTTCCTGGTCCTGCGCCAGCATCTTCTTGTTGGCCGGGCGCGCCGACCATTCCTGCAGTTGGCGGCGGAGGCTCAGGATGCGGTCGGTCATCGGAACGGCGCACGGTACCGCGCGCCGCCGGTGCGTACGAAGGTTGCGTCCGCAGGTCTGGCAGCCTTGGTACGAAACCCCGGTTGCCGGCCCGCCGATCGCCTCGATGCTGGGCGCACCCGTCGCGCGCCATGAAGCCCCGCCTCGCCATCGCCGCCGCCTGCCTGCTCGCCGCCGCGGCGGGCGCGCAGCAGCACTGGGCGTACCGGCCGCTCGTGCGGCCGACGCCGCCGGCGGCGGCCAGCGGCTTCGGCGACGGGCCGATCGACGCCTTCGTCGCCGCCAAGCTCGCCGCCGCGGGCCTGCCGCCGTCGCCGCCGGCCGACCGCGCGGCCTGGCTGCGGCGCGCGGCGCTCGACCTGCGCGGCCTGCCGCCGACGTCCGACGAACTCGCCGCCTTCCTCGCCGACGACGGCACGGACGCCAAGGCGCGCGCCGCCGACGCGCTGATGGCCGGCCCGGCGTTCGGCGAGCGCTGGGCGCAGTGGTGGCTCGACCTCGCGCGCTACGCCGACAGCCAGGGCTACGAGAAGGACGACCTGCGGCCGACGATGTGGCGCTGGCGCGAATGGGTGATCGACGCGTTCGCCGCCGGCATGCCGCTCGATCGGTTCACCGTCGAGCAGCTCGCCGGCGACCTGCTGCCCGACGCCACGGTCGAGCAGCGCCTCGCGACGGCGTTCCACCGCCAGACGATGACCAACACCGAGGGCGGCACCGACGACGAGGAGTTCCGCGTCGCCGCGGTGGTGGACCGCGTCGACACGACGATGCAGGTCTGGATGGGCAGCACGCTCGGCTGCGCGCAGTGCCACGACCACAAGTACGACCGCTTCGCGCAGCGCGAGTTCTTCCAGCTCTACGCCTACTTCGACCAGACCGAGGACCGCGACCGCGGCGACGACGAGCCCAAGCTGGTGGCGCCGACCGCGGCGCAGCGCGCGGCGAGCGAACGCATCGCCGCCGAACTCGCGGCGATCCGGCCGCAGCTGGTCGCCGAGCAGGCGCTGGCGCTGCCGGCCCGGCAGGCCGGGGTGTTCGCGCCGGATCATGCGTGCGTCCGCCGCGACGACGGCGCCGCGCCTGCGGTCGCCCTCGTCCCGGCCCTGGCGCGGTTGCGCGAGCACGCGCAGGCGCTGACCGCGCAGCTCGCCGCGCACCGCGGCCCGGCGGTGCCGGTGCTGCGCGAACTGCCGGCGGAACGGCGGCGCACGACGCGCATCCACCGGCGCGGCAGCTTCCTCGATCCGGGCGATGCGGTGCAGCCCGGGCTGCCAGCGGTGTGGGACGCGTGGCGCGGCGACGAGCCGGCGCCGACCGACCGCCTCGGCTTCGCCCGCTGGCTGGTGTCGCCGCGCAACCCGCTGACGCCGCGCGTGCTCGCCAACCGCCTCTGGAGCGAACTGTTCGGCCAGGGCCTCGTCACCACGCTGGAGGACTTCGGCGTCCAGGGCGAGCCGCCGTCGCATCCGGAGCTGCTCGACTGGCTCGCTTGCGAACTGCGCGACGGCGGCTGGTCGCTGCGCGGTTTCCTCAAGCAGATCGTGCTGTCGGCGACCTACGGCCAGTCGTCGGCGCAGACGCCAGCGCACCGCGAGCACGATCCGTACAACCGCCTGCTCGCGCGCGGCGCGACCTTCCGCCTGTCGGCCGAGACGCTGCGCGACCAGGCGCTCGCCGTCGCCGACCTGCTCGCGCCGACGGTCGGCGGCCCGAGCGTGATGCCGCCGCAGCCCGACGGCGTCTGGCTGCAGATGTACAGCGGCGCGCACTGGCACGCCGCGCAAGGCCCCGACCGCTACCGCCGCGCGCTCTACACCTTCTGGCGACGCACCAGCC
Source organism: Planctomycetota bacterium (assembly GCA_046306335.1). Taxonomy (GTDB): domain Bacteria; phylum Planctomycetota; class UBA1135; order UBA1135; family UBA2386; genus UBA2386. The sequence goes on along the minus strand of JBKDXM010000101.1, from coordinate 2,005 downwards.
CGCACCCGGCGATGCTGGTGTTCGACGCGCAGAGCCGCGAAGCGTGCGTGCTGCGGCGCGTGCGCACCAACACGCCGCTGCAGGCGCTGGTGCTGTGGAACGACCCGCAGTTCCGCGAACCCGCAGTGGCGCTGGCAGCGCTCGCGCACGCCGCCGCCGCGGTCGAAGGCGACGTCGCCGGCGTGGCGCTGCTGTGGCGGCGCTGCCTGTGCCGCCGGCCGAACGACGGCGAGCGCGCGCGGTCGCTGCAGCTGCTCGCCGACGAGCGCGCGCACCTGCAGGCCGTGCCGCAGCAGGCCGAGGCGATGGTGGGGGCCGGTCGCGAGGGCGCGGTCGAGCTGGCGGCGTGGAGCGTGCTGGCGTCCGTCGTGCTGGCCCTCGACGAGTTCGTGACCCGCCGATGAACGCCGACCTCCTGCGCACGCTCGCCTGCCGCCGCCGCTTCCTGCAGGGCGCTTCGTCGACGCTCGGCGCGCTGGCGCTGCGTTCGGTCCTGGGCGGCGGCGACGACACGCGCCCGCCGCTCGTCGCCCGCGCCAAGAACGTCATCTGGCTGCACATGGAGGGCGCGCCGCCGACGCTCGACATGTTCGACCGCAAGCCGACGCTCGACCGGCTGCACCTGCAGAAGTGCCCCGACAGCTTCCTGCAGAAGGAACGCTTCGCGTTCATCAAAGGCCACCCGCTGCTGCTCGGCCACCAGCACGGCTGGATCCGCGGCGCGTCGGGCACCGAGGTCTGCGAGCTGTTCCCGCACCTCGCGCAGCAGCTGTCGCAATGCACGCTCGTGCGCTCGATGGTCACCGACCAGTTCAACCACGCGCCGGCCGCGCACCTGCTGTTCGCCGGCGCGCCGCGGCCGGGCCGGCCGTCGTTCGGCGCGTGGGCGAGCTATGGCCTTGGCAGCGCGAACCGCGACCTGCCGGCGTTCGTCGTGCTGTTGAGCGGCAACCTGCCGAGTGCTGGCAAGGCGCTGTGGGCGAGCGGCTTCCTGCCGTCGGTGCACCAGGCCACCGAGTTCCGCGCCGCCGGCGAGCCGGTGCTCTACCTGCAGGATCCGGCCGGCTACGACCGCGCCCGCCGCGAACGCGCCGTGCGCGCCGGCGTCGACCTCGACGCCGAGGCGCTCGCCGCGCACGGCGACGCCGAGACCGCGGCGCGCATCGCGCAGGCCGAGCTGGCGTTCCGCATGCAGCTGTCCGTGCCCGAGGCCACCGACCTCGCCGCCGAGCCGGCCGAGGTGCACGCGCTGTACGGCACCACGCCGGGCCAGCGCTCGCTGGCCAACAACTGCCTGCTGGCGCGCCGGCTCGTCGAGCGCGGCGTGCGCTTCGTGCAACTGCACGACTCCGGCTGGGACATCCACGGCACCGGCCCGAGCGACGACCTGATGACGCAGTTTCCGGCCAAGGCGGCCCAGCTCGACCGCCAGCTTGCCGCGCTGCTCGTCGACCTGCAGCGCCGCGGCCTGCTCGAAGAGACGCTCGTCGTGTGGGGCGGCGAGTTCGGCCGCACGCCGATGAACGAAGCGCGCGACGGCAGCAAGTTCCTCGGCCGCGACCACCACCCGCACTGCTTCAGCATGCTGCTCGCCGGCGGCGGCACGCGCGCCGGCGCGGTCGTCGGCGCGACGGACGAGTTGGGCCATCGCGTCGTCGACAAGCCGGTGCACGTGCACGACCTGCAGGCGACCGTGCTGCATCTGCTCGGGCACGACCACGAGAAGCTGACGTACCGCTTCCAGGGCCGCGACTTCCGGCTGACGGACGTGTTCGGCAAGGTGCGGCGCGAACTGATGGCGTGAGGCGGCAGCGCCCGCGTCGAGGGCGGCGCGCCGGAGCGCCCGGCGCGGGCGTGCCGTCGCTCCTTGCGCTGACGGCTCAAGAACTCCACCAGATCCCGCACCTGCCGCCGGTCCAGCGGGCCCGCCATCTTCGGCATCGCGCTCTCGGCGTTCGGCGTGCGCGAGGCGATGGCGGTGGCGGGGATGCGCACCGGGTCGCCG
>JBKDXM010000100.1:0-13732 GCA_046306335.1 Planctomycetota bacterium | reverse complement strand
CTACGCTCCTCCGGCGCCAAGCACCGGAAAGCGTTCTCAAAATAGCTCACACGCTTCTCTTTCGAGGCCACCCTGAATGTCAAAGATCGCCTCGCTCCAGCGCGTCCGCGCCGTGCGAGGGGCGGGAGAAGGTAGCGAGCGCCGCAAGCCGCCGCAAGCGTTCGGTGGAGATTTTTACGCCGCTCGCACAAGCTTCTTGTGGCAAGCGACTTACGGCTCTCGCAGACCTGCTCCGCAGGCTGCGCCGCGCTCACTTCCAGGCGTCGATTCGCAGCCCGCGCGCGGGGTTCTGGCGGCGGATCCGCGCCAGGGCCTCGCCCGCCGGCAAGGGCAGGTCGAAGGCATCGATCGGGGCCCCGCCGACGTCCTGGGCCCGCACCTGCAGGCTCCGGCCGCGCACCTCGAGCCCACACCAGTGGAACGCCGACGCCAGCTTCGCCGCCCGCGGGTGCGGCCGCACCTCGTACAGGTCCTTGCCACCGCCGCCGCTGACCACCAGCACCGGCTCGTCCCCACCCGGCTCGCCGAAGCGCTGGTAGGCATGGTCGTGGCCGCTCAGGTACAGGCTCACACCGTGCTCGCTCAGCAGCGGCAGCAGCGCCAGCAACAGGTCGGCGCGGTCGCGCTGCCGCGAGGCGCTGCGCACCGGGAAGTGCCCCGCCACCACGAGCCAAGGCTCGGTCGCCGCCGCCAGTTCGCGCGCCAGGAACGCGTGCGTCGGGTGCGCCGCGTCGAAGCGCTCGCCGTTGCCGTCGATCACCAGCACGCGCACCGGCCCGCGCGCGATGCTGAGGTTGCGCCCGCCCGTCGCCGCGATCTGCTCGTCGGTGCGCAGGTTGGCCAGCAACTGCCGCCCGCCGGCGTCCATGACGTCGTGGTTGCCCAGCACGGCGTAGAACGGGGCGTCGCGCAGCACCGGCGCGAACGGCCGGAAGAAGCCCGACATGTAGTGCGCCTGCTGGCCCTTGGGGTAGATCACGTCGCCCAGGTGGACGACGAAGTCCGGCTGCCAGGCGGCGAGCGCCTCGCCCATCTGCGTCACCGGCCCCGCGTCGGCGAACCACCCCAGCCGCGCCGGCCAGTGCCACAGCGGCGTGCGCTGCAGCCAGACCCACCACGGCTGGCCGCCGGAGTCGCCGAGCACCGCGAAGCGCACCGGCTCGTCGGGCGTCCCCGCCGGCGTGCGCAGGACGCCGGCGTAGCGTTCGCCCCCGCTGGTGACGTCGTAGCCGTAGCGCCGGCCCGGCTGCAGTCCGGCCACGCGCAGTTGGTGCCGCCGCTGCGGCCCGGTCACGCGCGCCGTCGCCACCACCGCACCCGCCTCGTCGCGCACCGTGAGTTCGCTCGCCGCCGGCGCAGCCGTGATCAGCCCGACCGTCGCCGCCGTCGGCGCCACGTCCATGACGTAGGCCGCCGTGCGCAACGGCGGGTCGTCGGCGACGTTGAGCCACAGCGCCCCGAATGCCGCCGCCAACAGCCCCCGGCGCAGCCAGCGACGGCCGTTCACGGCGCGCGCACCGTCACCTTGGTGGTGATGCCGCCGCGCACCTTGAAGTCGCCGACGATCTCGAACTTGCGCGGTCGCAGCAGCTTGAGCAGGTCGCTGGCGATGTCGTTGGTGACCTTCTCGTGGAAGGCGCCGACGTTGCGGAAGCTCCACAGGTAGAGCTTCAGGCTCTTCAGCTCGACGCACAGTTGGTCGGGCACGTAGCGGATCGTGATCGTCGCGAAGTCCGGCTGCCCGGTCTTGGGGCACACGCAGGTGAACTCCGGGCAGTCGAACAGGATCTCGTACTCGCGGCCCGGATACGGGTTGGGGAACGTGTCGAGGACGCCCGCATCGTGCGGCGCTGGCTGCGGCAACGGCATCCCGCCAGCGAAGCACGCACCGCGCGGCGGCACAAGCGGGCCGCCGCACGGCCAAAATGGCGTGCGCCCGTCGCCAACGGCAAGGCGCCACCGCCCGCTACCGGAACAACAACCAAGCGATCAGGCCCAGACGCACGTCAGGGCGCCGGCAGCCCCACCCCAACGCGCGCCCCCGCCGCCGGCGCGAACGCCATGCACACCGGCCCATCCGGATGGCTGCACACCGTGCGCCGGCACGGCGCGCAAGCCGGCGGATTGGGGTGCACCAGCGCGACGGCCGCCGGCGGCACCGTGCGGCGCGGGTCCTGCGCGCCGAACAGCAGCCGGCAGCGCGCGCCGGCGGCGGCGAGCACGTGCGCGGCCCCCTGGTCCGGTCCGACCACCTCGCCGCCCGCAGCGGCGACGAGCGCGCCGAGCGCGATCAGCCGGCGCACGTCCCCGGCGGCGTGGCGCAGCACCGGCCCGGGGGCCGGCGGCGCCAGCGACGACTCGGCCGGCCCGAACAGCTGCACCAGCGGCCGCTTGGACGCCGCCGCGGACGCCGCCAGCGCCGCCACCACCTCGGGGCGCAGCGCCCGCGCGTCCGCCGGATCGGTCACCACGACGACGTCGAACGGCCGCGCCGCCGCGACGCCGAGCGCTGCCAGCGCCGCTCGCTCGCTCGCCAGTTCGTCGGCCGTCGCGCGCAACTGCGGCTGGCGGTACGGCGCGTCGGGGACAATCGCCTTGGCCAGTTCCCACGCCGCGCGCGCCGGGTGCGGCGTCGCCGCGCAGGCGATCGTGCGGCGCAGCAGCCAGCGGCTGCGCGGTTCCTGCCGCCACGGCGCGGCCATGCCGACGACGTCGCGCGCGCCCGACAGCAGCGCCACCAGCGCGCTCTTCCAGTTGCCCTGCAGGTCGAGCGCCACGTCGCAGCGCTCGGCCCGCAGTTCGGCGCGCACCGCCAGCAGCGCGCGCAGGCCGCCGCGCCGGTCGAAGGCGACGACGCGGTCGATCGCCGGATGGCCGTGCAGCAGCGGCGCGAACGGCGTCTGCGTCGCCCAGACGATGCGCCAGTCCGGCCGCGCCGCCCGCAGCGACGCCGCCGCGCCCAACCCCTGCACGACGTCGCCCATCGCCGACAACCGCACCAACAGCGCCGTCGTCACTTGCCGGCCCCGACGCGCTCGCACAGCAGGAACGACTTGAACGGCAGGTCGAGCCGGTACCGCAGCGCGTAGTCCGGCGGGTGCAGCGCGCCGTCGCGCGGCGCTTCGCGCAGCACCCAGCGCGTGCGCCACGGCTTGCGGCCGTTCTCGTCGCCGGGCGGCAGCAGGCCGGCGGCGAGCAGCAGCGGCGAGTCGAAGTGGCCGCTGGTCGACAACTCGGCGCGGTCGACGCCGAGCCGGTCGAGTTCGGCGCGCAGCGTGACGCCGGCGGCGGCACGCGCCCGCGGCGACTGCGGCCACTCGCGCGCGCGCTCGAGCCCGACGGTCCACGCCGCCGCGAGCGGCAGTGCGACGACCAGCGCGACGACGCGCACGCGCGTGGTCGCGAGCCACGCGGCCAGCGCGACGAAGGCGGCGAGCACCGGCGCGCTCGCCGGCGCCGACGGCACGAACGGCAGCGCCACCGTCGCTGCGGCCGCGGCGATCGCGAGCGCCTGCAGCAACCGGCGCACGATCGGCGGCGCTGGCCCGACCGCGACCACGAACGCCGCCGTCGCCGGCGCCAGCGCGAACGCCAGCAGCGGCACGTTGGGCAGCAGGTAGCGCGTCGGCCGCCCCGCCGAGAACGTCAGCGCCGCGACCGCGCCGACCGCGGCCCAGACGCACGCCGCCACCACCGCGGCGCGCGCGACGTCGCGGCCATCGCCGCACGGTGCGCGCCGGCTGCGCGCGAACAGCGCGAACGGCAACGCGAGGCCGAGCGCGCGCGCCCAGTACTCCGGCGTGTTGGCGAGCTGGCGGCCCCACTCGAACGAGAAGCGCCCGACCGACTCGTCGTTGGCGACGGCGAGCATCGCCTTCGGGTCGACGCGCAAGAGCCACAGCGGCACGAAGTACGCGAGCACGACCGCCGCGAACGGCGCGAAGTGCCAGCCGGCGCCGCGCAGCCGCGCATGCCGCCACCACACCGCGTACGCGCCGACGGCGAACAGGAAGAACGGCGGCCCCTTCTGCAGGAACGCGAGGCCCGCGAGCGCGCCCGACACGGCGACCAGCCGCGACCGACCCTCGGCGAAGCCGCACGCCAGCGTCCAGATCGATGCCGCGACGAGGCTGGCGAACAGCGGGTCGATCTCCGCCGTCGGCCACTTGAACGCCACCACCGGCGACGCGGCGACGGCGAGCGCGCCGAGCCAACCGGCCAGCGCGCCAAAGCGCGGCCGCAGCAGTTCGCCGGCGAGCCACGCCGTCGCCCACGCGCCGAGCACGGCCGGCAGGCGCACGGCCCACGGCGCGTCGCCGAAGGCCTCGATGCACAGGCACAACAGCCAGTAGTACAGCGGCGGCTTCGCCCACGTCGGTTCGCCGCCGAGGGTCGGCACCATCCAGTCGCCCGCGCGCAGCATCTCCAGCGCGATCTGCACGCGGCGGCCTTCGGTGCCGTCGAGGTCGGGGATGCTCCACGCCGGCCAGCACGCGGCGAACGCGACGACGAACAGCAGCAGGCCGCGGCCGAGCATGGGATCAGCCGGCGCCCGCCGCCGCGCGCCGCGCCTTGCGGATGAGCCAGAGGTTGCGCGCGTAGATCGGCGGCCCGCCGACGTTGGCCATGATGAACGGCGGGTCGAGGCGGTAGATCGCGTAGGCCAGCGTCAGCAGGCCGCCGACGAGGCTCAGCCACCAGAACACCACCGGCATGACGCTGCGCTGCTGCTTCTCGCTGGCGAGCCACTGCACGTAGAAGCGCGAGCCGAAGACCAACTGGCCGCCGAAGCCGACGGCCCACCAGTACCACGGCGTCGACTCGACGATCCCGTCCGCGAGGTTGCACAACATCACAGCTCCTCCTTGACCTGGTGCATCAGCATGCGCGTGCGCAGCCAGCGCATCGCGAAGCAGTCGCGCAGGCCCTTCCAGATGCGGTTGCCGATGCCGTACTTGGCGACGCCGGCGGCGCGCGGCCGGTGGTTGACGTCGACCTCGACGACCGTGCCGCCGAGGTACTTGACCAGCGTCGCCATGAATCGGTGCATGCCGACGAACTTCGGCGCGCGCAGCCAGTACTCGCGGCGGATCGCCTTGATGCCGCACGCGGCGTCGGTGACGCGGTCGCCGGTCAGCCAGTTGCGCACGCCGTTGCCGATCTTCGACGACATGCGGCGCGTGAAGGTGTCCCGCCGCTTGCGGCGCACGCCGACCACCGCGTCGCACTCGCCGCCGAGCACGCGCGCGACCATCGCCGGCAGGTCGCGCGGGTCGTTCTGCATGTCGCCGTCCATCGTCGTGACCACCGGACCGCGCGCCTGCTCGACGCCGGCCATCACCGCAGCGCTCTGGCCGCAGTTGCGCGCCAGCACGACGAGGCGCAGCCACGTCGCGCCCTTCTGCGCCTTCCACTCGCGCATGCGCTGCAGGCTGGCGTCCGCGCTGCCGTCGTCGACGAGCAGCGCCTCGAACGGCCCGTGCGGCAGCAGCACGTCGGCGACCTCCTGCAGCAGGTTCTGGACGTTGTCCTCCTCGTTGTAGATCGGCACGACGAGCGAGAACCGCAGCTTGGGATCGGACGGGATCACGGAGCCTCCACGCGCAGGCGGGCGTCGACGGCGGCGCTGCGCCCGCCGGCGCGCGCCAGGATGAACGGATTGACCTCGACCTCGGCGATGCGCGGGAAGTCGACGACGAGCTGCTGCAGGCGCAGCAGCGCCGCTTCGGCCGCGGCGACGTCGGCCGCCGGCGCGCCGCGGAAGGCGTCGAGCAGCGCGCGGCCCTTCAGCGACTCGAACATCTCGGCCGGATCGCGCGCGTCGAGCGGACCGATGCGCACGGCGACGTCGCGCAGCAGTTCGACCTGCACGCCGCCGAGGCCGGCCGCGTACAGCGCGCCGTAGCGCGGGTCGCGCGTCATGCCGAGCAGCACCTCGCGGTGGCCCTCGGCCTGCGCCTGCACCTGCAGCGTCACGCCGCGGAAGCTGCGGCCCAGGCGATCGAGCAGGTCCTGCGCGGCGGCGTACACCTCGTCGCCGGTGCGCAGGTTGGTGCGCACGGCGCGGTGCTCGCTCTTGTGCAGCAGGCCGTCGGCCTCGGCCTTGAGCACCACCGGGAAGCCGAGCTTGTGCGCGGCGGCGACCGCGTCGCCGGGGCTCGCGACGCGGCGGCTCGCGGCGAACGGGATGCCGTAGGCGGCCAGCGCCGCCTCGGCCGCCGCCGCCGACAGCCAGCCGCCGCCCTTCGCCGTCGCCAGCGCCTTCGCCGCGGCGCGTTTGTCGACGGCGAAGCGCTTGGTCGGCGCCGGCCGCCGCTGCAGCCACTGCCAGCGCCGGCACATCAGCCGCAGCGTCGTCGCCATGTCCTCGGGGTAGCGGAACACCGGGATGCCGGCGTGCTGCAGGATGCGCTGCGCTTCGTCGCCGCGCTGGCGGCCCATGACGCAGGCGAGCACGGGCTTCGGCAGCCCGCGCGTCTCGTCGACGATCGCCTGCGCGACGGCGGCGGCGTCGATCATGATCGGCGACACGAACAGCACGACGAGGCCGTCGACGCCGGGCTCCCGCGCGACGACGCGCAGCGCCGCGCGGTAGCGGGCGGCGTCGGCGGACGCGATCAGGTCGACCGGGTTGTGCACGCTCGCCTCGGGCGGCAGCGCCTTGCGCAGCGCGCGCGTCCCCGCCGGCGAGATCGCCGCCATCGCCATGCCCAGGCCCGCGATCGCGTCGGTGGCGAGGATGCCCGGGCCGCCGGCGTTGGTGACGACGGCCATGCGCGGCCCGCGCGGCGGCGGTTGCGTCAGCAGCGCCTGCGCCAGCGCGAACATGTCGCGGAAGTTGTCGACGCGCAGCACGCCGCACTGCTGCAGCAGCGTGTCGGCGGCGACGTCGGCGCCCGCGATCGAGCCGGTGTGCGAACTCGCCGCCTGCGCGCCGGCGTCGCTGCGGCCCGACTTGACGGCGATGATCGGCTTCTTGCGCGCGACGGCGCGCGCCACCTGCACGAACTCCTGCGGCTCGCCGACGGTCTCGAGGTAAAGCAAGATGACCTTCACCTGCGGGTCGTCGCCCCAGTACGCGACGAGGTCGGCGGCGGTGACGTCGACGCGGTTGCCGACCGAGGCGAACATCGCCACGCCGAGGCCTGCCTGCGCCGCGTCGGCGAGGATCGCTTCGCCGAGCGCGCCCGACTGCGACACCATCGCCACCGAACCCCGCGGCGGCGGCGTCGCCGAGAAGCTGGCGTTGCAGGCGAACGCCGGCTCGGTGTTGATGATGCCCATGCAGTTGGGCCCGACGACGCGCATGCCATGGCGCTCGGCGATGGCGCGCAGCCGCAGTTCGCGTTCGACGCCGACGCCGCCGATCTCGCGGAAGCCGGCGGTGATGACGACGAGGCCCTTCACGCCCTTGCGGCCGCACTCCTCGGCAGCGGCCAGCACGACGTCGGGCGGCACCACCAGCACGGCGAGGTCGACCGGGCCGGGGATCGCCTTGACCGACGGATAGGCCGGCACCGAGTGCACGACCTCGGCCTTGGGGTTGACCGGGTAGACCGGCCCGGGGAAGCCGCCGGCGATCAGGTTGGCGACCACCTGCCGGCCGATCGAGCCGGGCCGGCGGCTGGCGCCGACGACGGCGACGGACCTCGGCCGGAAGATGCCGTCCAGTCCGTGGGTACGCGCGTGCGTCATCGACGCGTGACGGTAGCGAGCGCGCGCCGCGAACGGAACGCAGCCTTGCCTTGCGACGGAGCCTGTCGATGATGCGCCGCCGATGACGATGCCGGCCCTGCAAGCCATGCGGCCGCACCAGTGGGTCAAGAACCTGCTCGTGCTCGCCCCGCTCGCCTTCACGGCCAAGGGCCTGTCGCTCGACGCGACCGCGTGGACCGCCGCGCTGCAGGCGTTCGCGGCGTTCTGCCTCGCCGCCAGCTCGATCTACCTGCTCAACGACCTCGTCGACCGCGAGGAGGACGCGCGGCACCCGAAGAAGCGGCTGCGGCCGATCGCGTCGGGACGCCTGGGCGTCGGCGCGGCGCGCGTGCAACTCGTCGGGCAGGTTGCGCTGACCTTCGCCCTCGCTGCGCTGGTGCCGGCGCACGCCGGCGTGCCGTTCGTGGTCTGGCCCGCCGCCTACCTGCTGCTGAACCTGCTCTACTCGTTCTGGCTGAAGCGGCTGGTGGTCGTCGACTGCATGTGCATCGCGCTGGGCTTCCAGCTGCGCGTGCAGGCCGGGGCGGCGGCGATCGACGTGCGCGCGTCGCACTGGCTCCTGCTGTGCACGTTCTTCTTCGCGCTCTTCCTGGCGTTCTGCAAACGCTACGAGGAACTCGGCCGGCAGGCGGAGGCCAGCGGCCGCACGCGCGCGACGATGGACGAGTACACCAGCAGCTTCCTCAGCATGATGATCGGCCCGCTGGCGGCGCTGAGCATCCTGACCTATTCGCTCTACACCGTCAGCCCGGAGACGGTGAAGGTGCACGGCACCGACCGCCTGATGTTCACGGTGCCGTTCGTGACCTACGGCGTGTTCCGGTACCTGTTCCTGGTCTACCGCCGCAGCGAAGGCGGCGACCCCGCCAGCCTGCTGTTCCGCGACGTGCCGCTGCTGGTCTCCGGCGTCGCCTACGCCACGCTGGTCGTCGTCGTGCTGCGGACGGCGGGCGGCCACGGGTAGGCGCGCGCGACGGGTCTCGCGCCGTGAGCCCTCAGGGCACGAGGATCGGCGCGAGCACGACGCGGAAGCCGTCGCTGTAGTAGGTGAACGCGGGGTTGATGCCGGCGCGGATCGCCGAGCGGCAGTCGAGCCAGTAGTTGCCCCAGCCGCCGCCGCGGATCGACCGCAGCGGGCCTGTGCTGACGTACGGATCCGTCACCGGCCCGGGGGCGTACGGCGCGAAGGCGTCGAGGCACCACTCCCAGGCATTGCCGTGCATGTCGTGCAGGCCGAAGGCGTTCGGCGCGTAGCTGCCGACCACGGACGTCTGGCCGAGGGGATACGCGGCGTTCGCCAGCGCGCCGTTGAAGTTCGCCTCGCTGGTGCTCAGGCTCGTGCCGGTGTTCCACTCCGTCGTCGTGCCGGCGCGGCAGCAGTACTCCCACTCCGCCTCGGTCGGCAGCCGGTACTGGTAGCCGGCCGGCACCCTGCCGGCGGCCTGCTCGATCCCATTGAGGGCCGCGCAGTACGCCATCGCGTTGTTCCACGTGACGAGGTCGACCGGCCGCTGCGCCGCATTGGGCGCATTGGCTCCCTGGAAGGCGCTCGGGTTGTTCCCCATGACGGCCTGGTACTGCGCCTGCGTCACCTCGTACTTGCCCATCCAGAACGGCTGCGAGATCGTCACCTGGCGCACCGGCTGCTCGTTGGCGTTGCCCGCCATCGACCCCATCTGGAACGTCCCCGGCGCGATCGCGACCATGCCGAGCGCCGGGTTGACGTTTGCCGCCACCGGCGCCAGCACGACGCGGAAGCCGATGTCGCCGCTCGTGCCGATGGGCGACGCGACGTAGCGAATCGCGGAGCGGCAGCTGATCGCCGCGCTGTTGATGCCGCACGAGCCGCTGCGGACCGCGCGGGTGGCGCCACCGGACACGAACGGATCGATGGCGTTGCCGGGGACGTAGGGCGCGTAGGAATCGAGCACCCACTCCGCCACGTTGCCGTGCATGTCGTGCAGGCCGAAGCCGTTCGGCGCGTAGCTGCCGACGACCGCCGTCTGGCCGAACGGATACGCGGCGCTGGCCAGCGCCCCCGCGAAGTTCGCCTGGCTCGTGCTCAGGCTCGTGCCCGTGTGCCACTCCGTCGTCGTGCCGGCCCGGCAGCAGTACTCCCACTCCGCCTCGGTCGGCAGGCGGTACACGTAACCGGACGGCACGCGGCCGGCCGCCTGCTCCAGCGCGGTGAGCGCCTGGCAGTAGGCCACCGCGTCGTTCCAGCTGAGGCTCTCGACCGGCCGCTGCGCCGCGTTGGGCGCATTGGCTCCCTGGAAGGCGCTCGGGTTGTTCCCCATGACGGCCTGGTACTGCGCCTGCGTCACCTCGTACTTGCCCATCCAGAACGGCCGCGAGATCGTCACCTGGCGCACCGGCTGCTCGGCCGGCGAACCCGCCGTCGAACCCATCTGGAACGTCCCCGGCGCGATCGCGACCATGCTCAGGCGCGGCGCTGGCGGACCCGCCGGGCCGCTGACGCCAAGGCGCAGCTCGAGGCCGTTGCTCGACGCCAGCAGCGCCGGATTGCTCAGCGAGAACGACAGCGCCTGCACCGCCAGCGTCGCGCCGACGAGCGGCAGCGCGCTCGGGATCGGCAGGTCGTAGATGCAGATGTTGCCGAGGCCGAACGGGCCGGGACCGACGGCGCTGCCGGTGAAGATGCCGATGTTGGCGTTGGTGTAACCCTCGCAGCCGGTCATGCCGAGCAGTTGGCCCAGCGGCAGTCCGGGGTTGGTCCCCGCCGTGCCGAAGGCGAACAGCCCGATCGGCGAGACCGCCGGCACCATCTCCGCGCGCAACTTGAAGCCGGTGTGGCCCAGCGTCGGCAGGCCGTTCGCGCCGAGCCCGAGGCCGTCGCAGCCCGCGCCGTAGCGCGTCGCCGTGGCGCAGTTGCTCGACAGCGCCGTCGCGTAGCGGTAGCCCGACGCCGTCGGCGTCAGCACGATCGTGCGGTCGGCGAGGTCGAAGCCGTTCGGAACCGGGAACAGCTCGTACGTCGTCGGCGAACTGCTGACGCCGTTGCTCGACAGGTCGACGCCCGCGGGGGCGGCGACGCCGCCCGCCGGCGTGACCCCGGCGATGCCGTTGTTCGACACCCCGCCGAACGTCGAGTTGTTGGTGCAGCCCGGCCCGTAGACGAAGCGGATGATGCCGTTGGGCTCCAGCACCAGCTGGAAGCTGAAGCGCGGCGACGGGATGCCATACGACTGCGCGTTCCACCACGTCACCGTGCAGTGCGTCGGCGTCGCGTTCAGGAAGCACTCGCCGCCGCCGGCCAACGTCATGTCGCTGTACAGCGGCGCGATCTTCGGCGCGCCGGCGGTGAAGTTGGCTGCCGTCGGCGTGAACAGCGCGGCGCTGCCGCTGCCCAACGGCGCGGGCACGCCGCCGTTCGACAACTCGACGAAGCCGTGGTCGTTGACGTGGATGTCGGTGTAGGTCGTGCCGTTCAGCGGGAAGGCGAACCCGATCGGCCGGATCGGGTAGACCGTGTCGGTCGTGCCGTAGCCCAGCGACGCGCCGAAGTCGCCGACGAAGCAGGACTGCGCGGCTAGCGGTGCGGCGAGCGCAGCGGACAGCGCCAGTGGCAGGATGGCGGGCAGCATCGCCGGCAGCATCGCCGGCAGCGGCGCCGGCAGGACGGACCGCAGCGCGGCCGGGAGGGAGCAGAGGGACATGGGCGAAGGGGCGGGTTGGTAGGTTCGACGAAGCGGATCCGGTCGCGACCACACGGGCCGCGGGGCGATCCGCCGCCGCGATCCGGCATTGGCCCGAGCACCGGTCGTTGGCGCGACCGGCCGCGGCTGGCAGGCACAGCGGCAGGCGGCGCGAAACCACACACGGCGGAGGCGGCGGCAGCAGCGCCGCACCCAATCCGCATGCGCCCGGCCGCTACGACCCGATCGCGGGGGCGAGCACCACGCGGCACCCGAAGCTGAAGTCCGCGTACGTCGGCAGCGACCGGAACCGGAAGGCGGACCGGCACCCGCGCGAGTCGTAGATCCAACTGCCGCCCCGCGCGACCCGGCTCGGACCGCTCGCCACCACCGGATCGACGACGGGGCCGGGCGGGTAGTTGGCGGTCCCGTCCCAGGCGTCATGGCACCACTCCCACACGTTGCCGTGCAGGTCGCAGAGACCCCACGCGTTGGGCGGGTAGCTGCCGACGACCGCGGTCTGGCCGCTGCTGCAATTGCCGCTGCCGTGGTAGCTGAAGAAGAAGTTGGCCTGCCCGCACACCAGCGTCGGCCCGACGTGGAACTCGGTCGTCGTCCCGGCGCGGCAGCAGTACTCCCACTCCGCCTCGGTCGGCAGCCGGTACTCGTAGCCGGCGGGCACGCGACCGGCCGCTTGCTCGCTCGCCGTCAGCGCCGCGCAGTACGCGACGGCTTGCAGCCAGTTCAAGCGTTCGACCGGCCGCTGCGGCGCGTTCGCCCACGCACTGCCCTGGAAGTAGCTCTGATTGCTACCCATCACCGCCTGGAACTGCGTCTGCGTCACTTCGTGCCGGCCGATCCAGAACGGCCGGCTGATCGTCACGACATGCGGCGGCTGGGCCTCGGCCTGGTTGAAGTACGGCGCGACGGCGAGCGGCGTCATGGCCGAGCCCATCACGAACGTGCCCGGCGGGATCGCCACCATGTCGAGCGCGGCGCTCGGGCCATCGACGACCGTCAGCGCGACGTCGTTGCCGGCGAGCTGCCAAACGCCCGCGAGGTCGAGGTCGAACGACTGGCAGTCGAGTTGGCTGCCGAGCAACGCGGACGACGACGGCACCGCCAGCGGCATGCGAGGCAGGTCCACACCGTCGGTGAGCGCGAGGCCAAGTAGCAGGAACGACGATGGATCGACGCGCACGAGGCCGTTGGCGGCGAACCCCGGCAGCGACCACGTGCCGGTGTACGGCGCCGACCACAGGAAGCCGGCGACGTGGCCGACGCAGCCCGCTGGCAGCACGTGGCGGACGTAGCAGGTCGCGCCGAGCGCGGGCGCACCGACCAGTTCGGTCGCACGGGACTGACCGGCGAGGGACGCGGCCGCGACGGCAGCCGATGCGGCGATGGCGCGCGCGCGGCGCAGGGCGAGAGCAAGGACCATGACGCCGAAGGCTCGATGGCGGCAGGTGGAGTGGAGGTCGATGGCGCGATGGCGCGATGGCGCGATGGCGGCGGATCGCCGTGTCTGGCGCCGGATGAAGGTGGCGCGGCACGGCGGCAGGAGGCCGGCAGGGGCGCGCCAAGGCTACCCAAAGACCTGCTCGATGCGCTCGGCGCGCAGCAGGCGTTCGCCATAGGTCTGCAGGGTGGCGAGGTCGGCGCTGGCGAGTTGGGCGGCGAACGGGGCGAGGTCGACGCCGAAGCGGGCGCGGAGCTGTGCTTCGAGCAGGTGGCGCATGCCGAGGTGTTCGCCTTGGTGCAGGCCCTGCTCCAGACCTTGCTGCAGACCTTGCTGCAGGCCTTGCTGGCGGCCCGCCTGCAAGCCGAGTGCACGGCCTTCGTCGTGCAGGGCATCGAGCAGGCTGTACGCCGGGAACTCCTCGTCGTGTTCTTGGATCTTGCCCATGATGATTCGCAGGTCCTGCGGGCTGCCGCCGACCCGCGCCGAGTACCACGAGAATAGCGCGACCAGCACGTCCTTGCCGCGCGGGTGGGCCGCCAGTTGCACCAACCGCGGGATCCAGTGCTCGATCTGCACCAGGGCGTCGGCCGGCGTGCGCCCGCGCAGGCTGTGCAGGAAGCCCAGCGTCAGTCCGGTGACGGCCGACAGCCGCAGGGCCTCGATCGCGGCGGCGTCCATCGCCGCGAGGTCGAACAGCACGAACGGCAGCCGCAGTTGCAGCGGCCGCAGGAAGGCGGCGGCGGCCGGCGGGAAGGGTGTCAGGTCGACCAGTTCGTCCACGCTGCGCGCCGCCTGCCACGGCCGGTCGCCATGGTGCACGACGAACGGCAAGACCGGCGGCAGACTGCGCGCACCCGGGTGGTCGGCGAGCCAGCGGTCGTGGATGCGCAGCGTGTAG
>JBKDXM010000099.1:0-3271 GCA_046306335.1 Planctomycetota bacterium | reverse complement strand
GCACTTCGTCGTCGAGGCCAAGGACCGGCTCGCCTTCACGCGCGGCATGAAGGGCCTGCTCGTGCGGCTGGCGCGCGGACTCAACCGGCTGTGGGGCCGCCAGGGGCAGGTGTTCCCCGACCGCTTCCACGAGCGACCGCTCAAGAGCCCGCGCGAGGTGCGCAACGCGCTGGTCTACGTGCTCGGGAACGGCCGCAAGCACGCCGCGCAGGGCCGCGCGGTGCCGTACTTCGAGGGGCCGGACCTGTTCACGTCGGCGCCTTGGTTCGACGGCTTCGTCGAGGAAGTCACCGTGCGCGGCATCGAGAACCTACCGCCGCCGGTTGTCAGGCCGCGGACGTGGCTCGCGGGCGTCGGTTGGCGGCAGCGCGGGCGGATCGGGATGGCGGAGCTGCCGAAGTCGGGGTGAGCGGGGCACCGCGTCGCGCCGCGGCGCGACGTGGTCTGCCCTCCGTCCGGCCGCTCATCGCCTGCGTCACGGCCGGCCACACCGCCCGGCACGCGTCCCGTGACGCCGGCTCTACCCCTCCACCGCCGCGCCCAACCGCTCGAACACCTCGAGCAGCCACTTCGCCGTCGCCGGCGCGTGCGCCGGGTCCGGCTGTTCGCTGCCCCACACGACCGCGAGCACGCGCCGGGTCTCGGGCGTGGTCTTGGTGCGCTGCGCGTCCTTGACGGCGTTGGCGCACGGGCCGTCGTCGTCGAACAGGCACACGAGGCCGCCGACGTCGATCGTCTGGCCGCCGCGGTTGAACACGTACGAACTGCCCGCCGGCGGCACGTCGATGCGCGGGCTGCCGCGCAGCAGGTCGCGGTCGACGACGCTGATCGGCACGCCGGCGTGCAGCGACACGACGTTGCCGGCGTCGACGGCGGCGTTGATCGGGCCAAGGCGCCCGTCGCCGACCGCGGCGACGAGGTACTCGCTGGACGGCTTGCCGCGGCCGGTCGGGCGGTACCCGTGCACGCGCAGCACGTCGCGGATGGCGGTGCGCACCGCTTCGCTGGTGGCGATCGGCGCGGGCGCGCCGACGCGCAGCAGCTCCGCGAGCCACGGCGGCGTCGGCAGCTGGCCGAGCGGCGCTGGCAAGGTGGCCGCGACCGTGTGCACGGCGAGGCCGGGATAGGGCACGACGGGGACGTTCATCGCAGGGTCCTGGGCAATCGCAGCATGGCGCTGCGGTGCAGCGCGGCGCAGAGTTCGTCGGCGCCGCGGTAGGTCACCGGGCCGCCGCCGATGTTGGCGACCTCCGGCAGCGCGTCGAGCGGCTCGCCGGGCGGCCGGCCGTCGTCGCGCGGCCGCGACCAGGTCCCGCGGTCGGTCCACGACCACAGTTCGCCCATGCCGCGCGTCGACACCAGTCGCCACGCCAGGTCCCACTGGGCCTGCTGCAGCGGGCGCTCGCCGGCCGCCTCGAACGAACGCACCGCGCAGACGAGCACGGCGTCGGCGCCGAGCGCGATGCCGGCCGTGGCCGGATCGGCGTCCGCCGGCACGCCGGCCGCGGCCAGCATCTCGGCAGCGACGGGCGCGGTGACGACGCGGTAGCCGCGCGCGCGCACCGAGCCGTCGAGGCCCGCGAGCACCGTCGCGCGCACGGGCGCGAACGCCGGCGCGACGTGCGGCCAGATCGCGACGACCGCCGGCTCGGGGCCGCGCAGCGGCGTCGGCTCCGGATCGCCGAAGCGGCAGGCGCCGAGCGCGAGCAGCAGCGCCGCTGCCAGCGCCGGGCCGGACCGCCTGCTCCCCCGCGGCGCCCCGACGCCCACGTCAGCGTCCCTCCGCCGCCGCCGGCCGCGGCAGCTTCTGCTCGCGCTGCGCGGTGTGCCAAACGAAGGTCGCCATGATCACCGCCGCCTGCCGGAGGTCGGCGGCGACGGCGTGGTCCCACACGTCCATGTTGGAGTGGTGCGTGCGCGTGCTGTAGCTGACCGGGTCCTGGACGAACTGGAAGCCCGGCACGCCGACGCCGTGGACCGCGAGGTGGTCGGTGCCGCCGGTGTCGTCGCGGGTGATCGTGCTGGCGTCGAGGTCGGCGAACGGCTGCAGCCAGCTGCGGAAGATCGGCCCGCAGGCGTCGTTGCCCTGCAGGTAGACGCCGCGGATGCGGCCGGTGCCGTTGTCGAGGTTGAAGTAGCCGGCGACCTTGCCGTGCTCGTCCTTCGGTTCCTTCTGCGTGCCCAGGCGCTTCTGCACGTACGCGAGCGAGCCGAGCAGCCCCTGCTCCTCCCCGCTCCACAGCGCCGCCCGGATCGTGCGCCGCGGCGCGCGGCCGGACTGCTTGCACCACGCCGCGATCAGGCGCGCGGCCTCGATCACCACGGCGCTGCCGCAGCCGTTGTCGGTCGTGCCAGCGCCCGCATGCCAGCTGTCGACGTGCGCGCCGAGCATCGCCAGTTCGTCGCCGAGCACGGGGTCACCGCCCTTGAGGTCGGCGAGCACGTTGCGGTCGTCGAGGTCCTGCTCGTGATACGTCGCCCGCAGTTCGACGGCGACGCGCACCGGCAGGCCCTTCTGCAGCAGGCGGACCATGCGGTTGTAGTGCTCGACGGCGATGGTGAACTGCGGGATCACCTCGGCGCCGACCGCGCGCACGTCGCCGCGGCCGCGCGACGCGCCGGGCTTCGGCGCGGCGGCGGCGCCGGAGACGAACACCACGCCGTAGTCGCCCTTGCCGGCGCGGTCGACGATCGCCAGCGGGCGCTTCTGCTGCACGATGGCGAAGATCTCCTCGCGCTTGGGGAAGCCGACGCGGAAGTCGTTCTCCAGGCGCACGGCGGCGGCGCGCTCGGCCGGCGGCGCTGGCGGGACCGACTTCGGATCGGCGAGGCGCTGCAGCTCGACGTCGGACAGCCGGTGGCTGTAGCCGTCGAAGGCCTCGCCGATCGCGCGCGGTTCCTGGACCAGCACGACCTTGCCGGCGAGGTCGGCCGCTTCGAGCTCCGCCTTGGTCATGCCGGCGGCGTAGACCACGTCGGCCTCGGTGCGCGGCACGCTCGGCGACCACGCCTTCGGGTAGGCGATCACCGGCCACGGGTTGTCGCCGACGACCGCCATCGCCGACGACTGGCACGACCAGCTGCGGCCGAACGGCCCCCACGCCTCCGTCGTGGCCGCGTAGCCCATCGCGGCGAACTGCTGCACCGCCCAGTCCTGCGCCTTGCGCAGGTTGGGCGAGCCGGTGAGGCGCGGGCCGTAGACGTCGCACAGCCAGCTCAGGTGCTCCATCACCTGCGAGCGCTGCAGGCCTTCCTCGCGGAAGAACGCGAC
>JBKDXM010000098.1:0-19380 GCA_046306335.1 Planctomycetota bacterium | reverse complement strand
CGACAAGGAGGACAAGAGCCCGGCCGTGCACCTGAACCTCATCCCGCGCAGCCTGACGACGGTCGAACTGCAGCGGTGGCGGCAGGACTTCGGCCTGCACAGCATCCATCCACTCAGCAGCGACGGCAGCCGCCGCGTCGGTGAGCCGGCGGCGGAGGCACCGGGCGCACCGGGCGCACCGGGCGCGCCGGCGGCACCGGGCGCGCCGGCGGCGGTCGGCGCGTAGGGGCCGGCGGCACGCGGGAGTGCCGCTGCCTGCGGCTGCGGCCGGGGGAACAACAATCGAGCGATCAGGTCTCTTCTGGTACCCCACCGTTGCGCATCGTCTGCATGACCTTCGCAAGCCGTTCCAGCGCCCGCACCCAGCGCATCCGCACGGCGTTCGCCGACATGCCCAGCTCCGCTCCGATCTCGACGAACGAGCGGTCCTCGTACTCGCGCGCCAAGAGGATCTTGCGGTCTTCGCCGTCGAGCATCTCCAGTCCAAGGCGCACCCAGTCGCGCAGTTCCGTGCGCCCGACATCGCGACTCGGCGTGGTGCTCCGCTGCAAGGCGGGGTCGAGGGGCAGCACGCTGTCGGTTGGCAGCTTGCGATCGCGAGCCAGGTCGCGGCGCTTGGCCCGGAACCAGTCGTTGCGGTCCCTCAGCGTGTTCTCGAGCACGCGGGCGAGGAGGGACCGGAACTGGCTGCCGTCGCGGACCTGGAAGCGCGGCGCATTGCGCAGGAAGTCGAGCATCGCGTCCTGCACGTAGTCGTCGACGTTGCCGCGCGACTTCAGGAACTCGCCCAAGCGTTTCTCCGCCTGGGCGCGCAGCCACTCGATGTGGATCTCGATCAGCGTCGAGAGGGCCGCTTCGTCACCGCGATGCCAGCGCTCCAGCAGGGCCGGAGTCGGATCCGACGACGCGTCCATCCGGTCATGGTCTGTGTGCCGACGGCAATGTCAAGGCGTCCCGGCCGGCCCAAGGCCTTCACCGCGGGCCAAGTCGTCGCGCGGGCCGGACCCCCAAGTCGAGGACGCGCTCCTCGAGCGCGCCGAACACCCATGTGCTGCTGCGGCAAGACCACGCCGTCTGCTGGTAGCTGCCGCCTCGCATCGCCCGGTCGCCCTGGCGCTCCGACGCCCGCCGGGCGCCGTCGCCCGGCCGAAAGCCGATGCCGTTGTAGCTCGGCGCGTCGCTGCACCACTCGCCGACGTTGCCGTGCATGTCGTGGAAGCCGAACGGGTTGGCGCGGAAGGAACCGACGGGCGCGTGCAGGTCGTGGCCGTCGTCGAACGCCTCGTGCACCTGCTGCATGAGGCTGCGGCGGTCGGCGGCGACGTCGTAGACGTTCGCCGCGCCGGCCAGGGAATCCCGCCCGGACCCGCTCCACCACGGCGTGTCGGTGCCGGCGCGGCAGGCGTACTCCCACTGGGCCTCGGTCGGGAAGGTCAGCCCATGTTGGCGCAGCAGGCGGTCGGTCATCAGCCAGTTGACGCGTTCGACCGGATGCGTGCCGTCGACGCGATAACCGGTGGTGTCGACGTGGCCGTCGGGGAAGCCGCTCGGCTCGCGCTCCATGTCGTCGTCGAGGCATAGCCGGGCCCATTGCGCGCGCGTCAGTTCGTGGCGTGCGAGCAGGAACGGCGCGAGGGCGACCTGCTGCACCGGACCCGTGAAGTTCTGCGTCTCGGGGTCGTGGTGCGGGGCTTGCGGGTCGGTCGCTTGCGAGCCGATGTTGACGATGCCGCCCGGTAGCAGCACGAACACGATGCCGGTCGACGTTGCCACGGGGATGCGGCCGTCGCGGTCGTGGCGCGGGATCGGCAGCGTCGCGGGGTCCTGCGCTCCATCCCACGCGCTGGCCAGATCGTAGAACTCCCAGAGCCCCGTCGCCGGGTTCGCGCCCATCGGCACGAGGCCGAGCACCTCGTCGTCGGCGAGCGAAATGGCGGCGCCCTGGTACCTGGGATTCGCCGCGATCGCCGCCCGGGCCTCCGGCCACGACGCCGGCGCCTGCGGATGCGCGAACGTGGCCTCGCGCACGCAGCTGGCGAAGGCGATCCTGCGCGCGACCGAGCGGGCGCGCACCTGCAGCGGCCCGTCGAGCTTGCCCTTGAGGTCGGTGAGCGCGTCGACGAGGAACTGCTGCGCCGGGTCGTCGAAGCGCAGCGGACCGCCGGCGTCGATGCGCGCCGACAGAGTCCGTGCCTGGTCGCCGGCCGCCGTGATCCGTGCGGCCAGTCCGTCGATGGCGGCGACCAGCAGTTCCTCGTAGCCGGCGAAGGCGGCGGCTGCGTCGGGGGGCGCCGTCGCACGGGCGCGCGCGCTGGCGGCGCGGGCTTCGGCGGTGCGGCCGTTGGCCAGCAGCGCCCATGCCAGCGTGTCGAGCGCGTTGGGTTCGGCCGCGGTGCCGGCGGCGCGCGCGCTCGCCGCGACCGCCAGGGCGAGGCCGAGCGCCGCGTCGTCGTCGCGCAGGCGGTTGGCCGCCTGCGGCGCCACGCGGACCCAAGCGGCTTCGTTGAGCAGCGTGGCGTCGGCCGTCGCGTACTCCGGCGGCAGCGTCGGCGGTTCGACGCGCGGCGCCGTCGTCGCCGCGGCGATCTGGCGCAGCCAGGCGAGGTCGCGTTCGGCTGCCTGCAGGTCCGGTAGCGCGGGGTTCGCCGCCCGATCCGCGGCGGCCTCCGCCGCGGTCCGCTGGCGCGCCAGCGGTCGCAGTCGGCCGAGCGGCGCGGCGACCGAAACGCGCAGCCGCTCCAGCGGAGCCAGGTGCCGCTGCTGCCAGTCGCGCAGCCCGGGCAGCGCCGACGGCCAGGCGGGGAACAGCGCCGCTTCGGCCGCCACCGCCTGGTCGTAGAGCACGAGACCCGACAGCCGGTCGAAGTTGGCGAGCGTGTCCTTCGCCAACTGCTCCGCCTGGCGCGCAGCGTCCGCGCGTTCCGAAGCCCGCACGAAGCCGATGGCGCTCGCGGCGAGTCCCGCGACCAGCGCGCCGACCGCAGTCGCCTGCCAGGGTTCCCGCCGCAGCCAGCGGCGCAGCTTCTCGCCGGGGCCGGGCAGCCGGGCGGAAACCGGGCCGCCTTGCTGCAGCGCCCGCAGGTCGCGCAGCAGCGAGCTCGCCGACTCGTACCGCAGGTGGCGTTCCTTCCGCAGCGCCTGGTCGACGACGGCCGCGAGATCGTCGCTGACGCCACTGCGGCCGCGCAGCGAAGCGGGCTCCGTCGCGAGGATCTGGTGCGTCAGCGACGCCCTGGTCGTGCCCGGAAACGGATGCTCGCCGGCGATCAATCGGTACAGCAGCACGCCGACCGACCAGACGTCGGTGCGCGCGTCGACGCGCTCGCCACGCACCTGCTCGGGCGATGCATAGTCGAGCGTGCCGAGGAAGCCGCCGTCCTGCGTCAAGGACGGCAGGGCTTCGTCGCGGGCGATGCCGAAGTCGGCGAGCAGCGCTTCGCCGTCCGCGCGCACCAGCACGTTCGCCGGCTTGACGTCGCGGTGGATCAACCCGTGTTCGTGCGCGTGCGCGAGCGCGTCGGTGACTTGCGCGACGAGGGTGACGGCCGCGTCCGGCGCCCGGAACCGCTCCATGCAGTCGTGCAGCGGCATGCCGTCGACGAACTGCATGGCGAAGAAGTGCTGGCCGGCGTCCGTGCCGAAGTCGTGGACTTCGACGATGTGCGGATGCCGCATGCGGGCGGCGGCCGCCGCCTCGCGACGGAAGCGGGCGACTGCCGAGGGATTGGCCGCGAGCCCCGGCGCCAGGATCTTGACGGCCACACGCCGACCGAGGGAGCGTTGCCAGCCTTCGTACACGACGCCCATGCCGCCGCGGCCGAGCTCCCGCACCAGGCGGAAGTCGCCGATCGCCTGGCCGTCGTCCGCCTCCCCATCCGCGACCTGCCCGAGCATGGGGGCCAACAGGTCGCGCAACTCGGGGTGGTCCGCCAGCAGCCGGTCGGCAGCCGCCTTCGTCGCCGGCGGCGACTGCAAGAGCAGCGCGAAGGCCTGTTCGAGTCGAGCTCCTGGCTGGCTGGGGTCGGTCATGCGCAGCGGTTCCTGGCGTCGCGGTCGGCGCTCCGCAGCGCACCGCCGACCGACGGCAACGACGCCGATGGTAGCCCCTGCGTTCCGGCAACGCTCCTGCCCGATGGTCGGTGCTCGGAGTCTGCGAGCGCCATGCCCGCCAGCGAGGGGGCCGCGTCGGACCCGTTGCCGCAGCGTCCCGGCGGCGGCGGGGCGCGCACCCGCCGCGGCGCCGTGCGTCGCCAGCTGCTGACCAGCCTTGCGACGCTCGGCTTGAGCCGACTCCGTCCGTCGTCCCATCGCGGGATCGCTCCCGCTCGCCATGGCATCGACCGGGTGGCGCGCCGCAGCGGGTCGGGATCCGCGCGGACGCGCAGCGGCCGTGTGCGCCGCCGATATGCGGCCGTATGAGGACGCGCGCCATGAACCAAGACCCGACGCAAGGGCTGCACGCCGAGAAGGGCAGCATGTTGATCGAAGTCGGCATCGCCATCGCCCTGCTGGCCACCGGGCTCACGGCCGTCGCCGGGGTGCTCGGCACGAGCATGCAGAACACGTCCCGTAGCCAGCAGATCAACACCGGCACGCGGTTCCTCGAGGGCGTGCTGTCGAGCCTCGATGCGCAGGACAACGCTGCCGTCCTGGCCATGAACGGCAACGTGTTCTTCGACCGTGGCACGGCGGCGCAGAGCTCCCACCGCGTGCAGTTGACGGCCACCCGCGTCGGCATCAGCGGCATCGACGTCACCTTGGCGCTGAGTCGCCTCGACAACGGGCTCGAGGTCGCCCGGATCGGCACTTTCCGGGCCGATCGATGAACGCTGCGCTCACCGTGTACGGCCCGCGCGGCGGCGAGCGGGGCTTCTCGATGGTCGAGATCGTCATCGCCGTCGCCCTCAGCGTGCTGGTCTGTCTGGCGGCCGTGGCGATGGTCTCCGTCAGCCGCAATGGCCACGAGCGCGCGATCAGCGCCGTGAGGACGACCGGGCAGATGCGCGAATCCAGCCTCTGCATGCGCGAGGACATCGCCCAGTCCTCGAATGCCGGCCGGTTCTTCGTCACGACTGCAGGCGACGGCAACCAGGTCATCCGGATGCAACGGCCGATCACGCTGCCCGGCGGCGTGACGTCGTGGGGGGCCGACGACCCCAGCCTGCCGCTCGAACAGCGCCAGCGCGACGGCTGCTGGACGACCTACGAGGTCGTCACGCGCGACGCCGATCGGCTCCTCGTGCGGCGCGTGGTGGACTCCATGGGGGCGATCGTGGGCGAGCTGGTGATGGCGCGCGGCGTCGCCGCCGGCAGCGCGAACCCCCGCGGCCTCCGCGTCGACACCATCGGCATGACCCGCCGCATCACGATCGGCTTCAACAGCACGAGCAACCAGGCCACGCCGTCGATCAGCTTCGACGTCGTGCTGCGCAACTGAAGGACGACCTGAACATGGACAAGGAGAGGATCATGAACCAGCGAACGAACGAGCGTGAAGCCGGCAACGCCTTGGTGGCGGTGATGGTCTCCACGATCGCCATCAGCGGCCTGCTCTACGGCTCGTTGAGCACGACAGCCGTGGACATGCGGTCGTCGGTCCGCAGCGTCGACGACGTGCGGACCACGTCGCTGGCTCAGGCCGGCGTCGAGCAGACCATCTCTATGCTGCGCAACGCGTCGCAGAAGCTCGGCACGATCGACCCGATGCAGGGCATCCGCAACCTCTTCGCCGGCGGGCAGTACGCGGCGCTGACGGCGGCGCCCGTGTCGATCGGCGGCCGCACGTTCGGCGAGTGCACCACGAAGGCGACCGCCGTCGTCAACGAGCCCGATCGCATGGTCGTCGCGATCGACTCGACGGGCTACTTCCCGGTCGCCCCGAGCAACTTGCCGCCCGGCGCCGAGCCGCCGCGGCACAAGTCGATGCGGGTGACCGTCGAGTTCAACCTCGAACGCAGCCGCGTCTTCGAGAGCAGCTACTTCATCAACAACTGGGGCTGGTTCTACGGCACCAACATCTTCTGCAACGGCAACGCCCGCAGCAACGGCGCGTTCGACTGCGCGAACTACGGGCCGACGGTGACGGGGCAGCCGACCTACGACGACCTGACGTGGGACGGCGGCGACGCGCTGCTCACGGGCTACCGCGACGACAACGGCGACGGGCTGCAGAACGGCCTGGACGGCGGCATGTTCGCCGGCTGGTCGATCGCGGGCTCGAACAACGTCAAGCGGTCGGGCGGCGGGCTGCTGCCGGCCTCGAACAAGCACCAGTTCACCGAACAGCACGAGATGCCCAACCTGACCAACCTGTCGAGCTACGAGGCCCGCGCCATCGAGAAGGGCAGCACGATCAAGGTCGGCGGCACCGTCCTGGTCAACGGCGTCTACGGCGACGGTCCGGGCGAGAAGCAGCACCTGTACCTGATCGGCACCGCGGCCAACCCGATCGAGATCAACGGCCCGGTCGTGGTGCGGGGCAGCGTCGTGCTCGCGGGCGTCATCAAGGGCCAGGGCGCCATCTACTCGGGCGGCAACGTCTACGTGCCGAACAACCTGCAGTACGCCGACGCGCCGTCGACGAGCCGGCCGGCCAACAACACCCAGGCGGCGACGGAGGCCTGGCTCGAGGCCAACCGCACCAAGGACTTCGTCGCCATCATGGCGCGCGAGAACGTGGTGCTCGGCGACCACACCAACGGCACGTGGCGCAGCTACGTCAGCAGCTGGCTGGCGCACTCGATGAACAAGTCGCGTGAGGACGCCGGCGAGGACGGCATCCCGAACACCCGCAAGGGCCGCGACGGCATCCTCAACACCGCCGACGACGACGTGCTGGAGGACGATGGCCAGTTCACCGTCCAGCGCTACACGGCGGACGACGCCGCCCGCGGCCTGATCCCGCCCGGGTTCGCCGTCAACAGCCCGATCCCGGGCACCGGCGAGGACATCGACGGCGACGGCGCCTACGACAACACGCTGACGCTGGCGAACCTCGACCTGCCGGCCGCGCTCAACACGACGAACTGGGGCGGCACGATCGGCGGCAGCGTCACCTTCAGCAGCATCGCCAGCGGCGCGATGACCCGCCTGGACGGCGCCTTCTACACCAACCACGCCTTCGCCTGGCTGACGACGCCGAGCAGCGCCATCAACATGAACGGCGCCATGGTGTCGCGCAACGAGAGCGTCATCTACGGCGGCCCGGGCCTGCACATGAACTACGACGCGCGCCTGCTCGGCGGCAGCAACACGGTGATCGGCGACCTGCTGCCGAAGACCCTGGGTCCGGTCGTCGTACGCGACTGGACCGTGCTGCCCAGCGATCCCCACGCCGCGTGCCTGCTGCCGTAGCACGCCGATCCGGCCGCGCGTCCCGCGGCGACGACCACACGAGCGACGAACGACCATGCGCCACCGCAACCTGATGGACTCCCTGCTGCTGCACGCCGCGGCGTTCGCGATCGTGTTCGCCGCCGGCCTGCCGGCGCAGGAGCCGAACGCCGTAACGACGCCGGCCGCTGCCGAACCCTCGGCGGCGGCGATGGACGAGCAGCAGCGCCTGCATGACGCGCAGATGCCCAAGTGCTTCCTGCGCGGCGTCGAACTGCGCGTGCCGTCCGAGATGCGCGACTCCGAGCCGCAACTGCTGGGTCTCGAAGAGGCCGGCATCGCCTTCCGCGATCGCACGCCCGCGCTGGCGGAAGGCGCGATCACGCCGACGATCGTCGATCCCGAGCAACTGCGGCAGCAGCGCCTCGCGGCCTACGCGCGTCCGTGGTCGCCGTTCAGCGCCTCGGCGGAGGCGTCGCGGGCCGACCGCGGCACGACTGGTTCCGCGCCGTCGCCCGGGGTGCGAGCGGTCGCGGCCCGCGCCGGCGGCGGTGGTTGGGGCTGGACGCTGGCCCTGGCGCTGGCGCTCGGCGGCGGCGGCTTCGTGTTCCTGCGTCGCCGCCAGCAGGCGTGACGGCGCGCTGGCGCCCCGGGCGCGCCGCCGCCGGCCGCGTCGGCGTCAGTCCTTCACGTACCACAGCACGACGTCGTAGAGCCGTCCGGCAGTGGCGGCGTCGAGCTCGAACGTCGAGGTGGCGTTGCCCGCGGTCAGCTTGCCCGAGCGCAGCATGCCGAGCTCGGCCCCGGTCTTGTCGAACAGGCCGATGCTGAGCGACACCGTGTCGAACAGCGGGTGGCTCGGCGCCAACTGGTAGGGGCGCACGACCAGCCGCTTGTTGTCCTGCAGCCGGCACTGCCAGCCCTTGGCGATCGCCGGACCGCCCTTCTTGCCGGCGCCGGCGAGGTGCTCGGCGGAGGCGCCGCCCTGCATCGGTCCGTACGTCCACGGCACCTCGCGGTCGTTCGGGTCGGGGGCGGCGCGGTTGCCGCAAGCGGCGGCACAGCAGCAGAGGGCGATGGCGGCGAGTCGGCGAGTAAGCGTCGTGGCGCGCATCGCGGCGACGATCCGGCGCGGCGGCCCGCGATGCAAGGGGCGGCGCGGGGCCGCCGCCAGCCGTGGCGCCGCACGCCCGCCGGCGCGCGTCATGCCGTCGGCGCCGCCGGCGCCGCGCCGTCCGGCCGGTCGCAGCGGAACACCATGCGGCGCTCGTCCTTGCCGTTCTTCGGCACCGTCACGACGCGGTCGAGGCGCGCGCCGATGCGTGCGAGCGCCCGCTGCGAGCGCACGTTGTCCGGGCCGACGTGGAACCAGACCGTGCGCGCCCAGCGGAACGCGTGCGCCAGCATCAGCCGTTTCATCTCGCCGTTGGTGGCGCCGCCCCAGTGCGAGCGCGCCAGGAAGGTGAAGCCGATCACGACGGTGGCCTCGGCGGGGTTCCAGTCGTAGTAGCGCGAGCTGCCGACGATGCGGCCGTCGGCCTGGTCGACGACGGCGAGCGCGCCGCCGCTGGCGAGCGCGCCGGCGAAGAAGCGCGCGAACGGCGCGGGTTCGTGGCGATCCGGCTCGGGGTGCTGCGCCCAGATCGCCGGGTCGCTCGCGGCGGCGTGCAACGCGGCGAGGTCGTCGGCGCGCAGCGGCCGCAGGGTGATGCCGTTGCCGCGCAGGGTCGGTTGCCAGTCCGGGGCCGTGGTCGCCACGCCGAAGCAGCGTAGCGGTCGCGCCCGCGGCGGTGGCGACGGCGAGGGGCTCGCCGCTATCCTCCGCCGCCGTGATCTTCCCGAGCAGGCTCGCACGACGGTGACTTCGTCCGCGCCGACCACGCCCGGCCCGGCGACCGGGGCCCTCGCTGCGCTCGCGCTGTCGTGGCGGATCTTCCGCCGGACGCTCGGCGCCAAGTACCGGAAGTCCTTCCTCGGCTACTTCTGGATGTTCGCCCCGGCGCTGCTGATCACCGGCGGCGTGGTGCTGGCGAGCGACGCCGGCGTCGTCGATCCGGGGCCGTCGCCGTTGCCGCGCGGCCTGTCGGTGTTCCTCGCCACGCTGCTG
The DNA here is from genome assembly GCA_046306335.1 of Planctomycetota bacterium. Classification (GTDB taxonomy): domain Bacteria; phylum Planctomycetota; class UBA1135; order UBA1135; family UBA2386; genus UBA2386. The sequence continues at coordinate 9,941 of JBKDXM010000098.1, read as the reverse complement.
TGGCTGGTCTTCGCCGAGGCCGTCGAGGTGCCGCATCAGGCGTTCGAGGGCGCGCGCAGCTACCTGACGCGCGTGCACTTCTCGCGGGCGGCGGTGATCCTCTCGCAGCTGCACGAGACGCTGCTGACCGCGCTCGTCCGGCTCGTCGTCGCGCTCGCCCTGCTCGCCGCCGCGGGCTTCTGGCACGCCGGCCTGCTGCTCGTGCCCGTCGCGTTCGCCGGCGCGGTGTTGCTGGGGCTCGGCCTCGGGTGCTTCCTGATGCCGTGGACGCAGTTGTTCGCGGACCTGCAGCAGACCCTCAAGCTCGCTCTCGGCTATGGCCTGTTCCTGACCCCGGCGATGTACCAACCACAGAGTGGTTGGTTCGCCGCCATCGTCGCGGCCAACCCGGTGTCGCCGCTGATGATCGCCGCGCGCGAGGCGGCGGCGGGCGCGCCGTTGTCGCAGCCGGCGCTCTTCGGCGGGCTGCTGGTCGGCGGCCTGCTGGCCGCCGTCGCCGGCTTCGCGCTCGTGCGGCTCGCCGCGCCGATCCTGATCGAGCGCATGCTGCTCGGAGGGCGGTGATGGTCGACGACGTCGTGATCGCGGCCAAGGGCCTCGGCAAGAAGTTCGCGCGCTCGCTGAAGCGTTCGTTCGTCTACGGCGCGCGCGACCTCGGCCGCGCCCTGCTCGGCCGCCGCGACGACGACCGGCTGCGGCCGACCGAGTTCTGGGCCGTGCGCGACGTGTCGCTGACGCTGCGCCGGGGCCGCTCGATCGGCATCGTCGGCCACAACGGCAGCGGCAAGACCACGCTGCTGCGCATGGTCTGCGGCATCCTGCGGCCGAACCTCGGCGAAGTCGCCGTGCGCGGCCGCATCGCCCCGATGCTCGCGCTCGGCGCCGGCTTCAAGCCGGTGCTGTCCGGCCGCCAGAACGTGTTCCTCAACCTCGCCCTGCTCGGCGTCTCCGAGCGCGAGGCGCGCCGACGGCTGCCGGTGATCGTCGACTACGCCGAATTGCACGACGCCATCGACGCGCCGCTCGGCACCTACAGCTCGGGCATGCAGGCGCGCCTGGGCTTCGCCTGCGCGGTGCACACCGAGCCGTCGATCCTCGTCGTCGACGAGGTGCTGTCGGTCGGCGACGCGCGCTTCCGCGTCAAGTGCCGCAACACCATCAACGAACTGCGCCGCAACGGCTGCGCGCTGCTGCTCGTCTCGCACAGCCCGGTGCTCGTCGAGACGCTGTCCGACGAGTGCCTGTACCTGCAGGGCGGCCGGACCGTCGCCTTCGGCCCGGCCGGCGAGGTGCTGCGGCGGTACGCGGCCGACGACGCGGCGCAGGCTGCCGCCGGCAACGCGGCGAAGACCGCGGCGCTGCGCGAGCGTGCGCCGGAACCGGGCCGACGCGTCGCCGTGCGCGGCGTCGAACTGCGATCCGACGGCCGGTCCGGCGCGAACTGGGCGACCGGCGCGCCGGGCGAACTCGTCGTCGCGCTGCGCGCCACGGCCGCGACCGAGCCGGTCAGCGTCAACGTCATGCTGTTCGACCTCGTGCACCAGGTCGGCGAGACCGTGCAACTGCTGATGTCGTCGCGCGACCTCGGCTGGCTCCGGCTGCCGGCCGGCGACAGCGAGGTGACGCTGGCGCTGCCGCACGTCGGCCTGCGCCCTGGTTCCTACCGTCTCAAGGTTTCGGTCAGCAGCGGCGCGCTGCACGACATCCTCGACGTCGTCGACGACGTGCGCGTGGTCGTCACCGACGATGGCGCCGGCGCCAACGCCGCGTACTTCCAGCCGCGCGCGTGGCGGTGCCCGACGGGGACCGTCGTCGCCGCGCCGCCCGCGACCGACGGCGACGACCCCGGCCAGGCCGACGAAGGGTGACCACGGATGTGCGGCATCTTCGGCTGGTTCGGTGACCCGGCGCGCTTGCCGTCGGAACCCAGGCTGCAGGCGGCCGTCGACGCGCTCGCGCATCGCGGACCCGACGCCCGCCGGCTGCTGGTGCGCCCCGACCTCGGGCTCGCGCTCGGCCACGTGCGGCTGTCGATCCTCGACGTCGACGCGCGCAGCGACCAGCCGTTCGTGACCGGCCACTGCACGCTCGTCTACAACGGCGAGGTCCTCAACTTCCGCGAGCTGCGGGCGGAGCTCGAGCGCATGGGCGCGACGTTCCACACCAGCAGCGACACGGAGGTCGTCGCCGTCGGGCACGAGCGCTGGGGCGACGCGGTGTTCGGCAGGCTGCGCGGCATGTTCGCCATCGCGCTCTACGAGCACGCGACGCGGCGGCTGCACCTCGTGCGCGACGAGTTCGGCATCAAGCCGCTGCTGGTGCACGAGCGCGGCGACGCGCTGGCGTTCGCGTCGGAGGCGAAGGCGATCGCCGAGGTCGCGCCGCTCGCCGTCGACGGCGCGGTGCTCGGTGACCTGCTGGGCTGGGGCTTCCCGATGGAGGATGCCTCGTTGTACGGCGTCCGTTTCCTGCCGCCCGGCGTGCGATGGACGTTCGCGTGGCACGGCGCCGGCTGGCGGCGCGAGGAAGCGGTCGTCTGGCGCACCCGCATGGCCTTCGGCCACGGCGGGCCGGCGCCGGACGCGGCTGCGCTGCGCGGCGTCGTCGAGAGCTCGGTCGCCGACCACCTCGTCGCCGACGTGCCGGTGGCGCTCGCGTTGAGCGGCGGCCTCGACTCCAGCATCGTCGCCGTCGCCGCCGGCCGGCGTTCGCCCGGTCTGCGCGCGCTGACCTTCTCGCTCGCGTCGGACCTCACCGCCGATCCGGAGGTCGAGCACGCCACGGCCGTCGCGCGCGCCGAGTCGCTGCGCCACGACGTCGTGCAACTGCCGCGCGCCGACGTCGGCGGGTGGCTTCGCCACGTCGCCTTCCACCTCGAGGAGCCGATCGCCAATCCCAACGCGCTGCCCGGCGCCGCGCTGGCTGCGGCGGTGCGCGCGGCGGGGCACAAGGTCGTGCTGGTCGGTGAGGGCGCCGACGAGCTGTTCGGCGGCTACCCCTGGTACCGATTGGCGCTCCAGCCCGAACTCGCCGCCGATCCCGGGCTGCTGTTCGACCGCTACCGGCAGCGGCGGGCCCAGGCGACGCTCGCCTCTTGCCTGCGGCCCGACGCGCGGCGGCAGGCCGACGAGCGCGCGGCGGCGCAGCGCGCGGCGTTCGTCGCGTGGTGCAGCGAACTGCCTGCGGACCGCCTCGGCGCGTTCCAGTCCTTCGACCTCACGAACCAGCTGCAGTACAGCCAGCTGCTGCGCGTCGACCGCATGTTCATGGCGCACGGCGTCGAGGCGCGCGTGCCGTTCCTCTACCGCCCGGTGCTCGCCGCCAGCGCGGCGCTGCCGCCGGAGCGGAAGCTGCTGCCGCCCGACGGCCCTGGCCGGCGCGAGAAGGTGGCCCTCGGGGCCGCGTTCGCCGCGCTGCTGCCGCCGACGGTCGCGGCGCGGCCCAAGTTCGGCGCCACCGGCACCGTCGACCTGTGGAGCACCTGGCTGGCCGACGGCCTGATGGTCGCCAGCGACCGCAGCCTGCGCGACGAACGGCTGCGGCCCGCCCGCGACCTGCTGGCGCCGTGGCTCGATTGGGACCGCGTCGCCGCCGCACGGCTGACGCCCAAGGAACGCTTCACCGTCGCGCTGCTCGTCGAGGCCGTGGACTGCCTGTTGGTGACGCGCGGGCGGCCGGCGCCGTGGCCCGGGACGGCGCAGCCGTGACGGCGCCCGCGCCTGCGCGCGGCGCGCCGACCGTGGCCGCGATCGTGCTCAACTGGAACGGCTGCGACGACACCCTCGCCGCCGTCGACAGCCTGCTCGCGCAGGACTGGCCCGGGCTCGTCGTGCACGTGGTCGACAACGCGTCCGCGGGCGACGACGTCGCCCGGCTGGCGCAGCGCTACGGCGCGCGCATCCGCTTGCGCCGCCACGACCGCAACCTCGGCTTCGCCGACGGCCACAACGGCCTGCTTCGCGAACTGCTCGCCGCGCCCGACGGTCCCGACTACGTCGCCCTGCTCAACAACGACGCCGCCGCCTATCCGGGCTGGATCGCCGCGCTCGTCGCCGCCGCCGAGTCCGACCCGCGCGTCGGCGCCTGCGCCAGCCTGATGCGCTTCCGCGACCGGCCCGAGGTCGTCGAGAACGCCGGCGTCGTCATGCTGCGCAGCGGCGAGGCCATCCCGCGCGGCCGCGGCCGTCCGGTCGGCGAGTTCGGCGCCGCGTGCGAGCTGCTCGGCGTCTGCGGCGGCGCGGCGCTGTTCCGCAGCGCGGCGCTGCGCGCCGTCGGCCTCTTCCGCAGCGAGTTCTTCCTCAACTTCGAGGACGTCGACCTGTCGCTGCGCCTGGTGGCGTGCGGCTGGCGCTGCCGCTACGTGCCGGCGGCGTCGGTGCGCCACGGCCTCAACCGCAGCATCGCCAAGGTCCGCGACGAAGCGTTCGCCGTGCGGTCGATCCGCAACATGGACTTCGCCTACCTCGTCAACATGCCGTGGCCCGTGCTGCTGCTCGGCGCGCCGTGGCTCGCGCTGGCGTGGCTCGTCGCGCCGCTGGCGTGCCTGTGCGTCGGCCAGTGGCGCTACGCGCGCGCGATCGTGCGCGGCCACGCCCGCACGCTCGGCGAAGTCGGCGCGCTGCGGGCGGCGCGCGCGGCGCTGCGGCCGCTGCGGGCGGCGTCGTGGTGGGGCGTCTGGCGCCGGCACGGCTCGACCGCCGCCGCGTATGGCCGGTTCCTGCGCGACGTCGTCTGGCGGCGGCAGCGGGAAGCGCTGCGCTGAGCGGGCGTCGTGGCCTTCCGCGCCGCGGATTCCTAGACTGCGTCGGTGAACGACGGCCAGCGAGTGTGCTACTTCGGCTCGCCCGCGATGGGCAGCTGGAAGGTCCGCGCGCAACAGGTCGCGACGGCGCGCCCGACGTGGCGCGCGACGGGCAACCTCGAGCCGGCGGACGTCGTCGCCAACGACGTCTTCGTGGCGGTGAAGCGCCCGTACCGCCACCGGCTGCGCCTGCTCGCGGCGATGGGCCGGACGACCGTCTACGACGTCGTCGACTGCTGGGTCCAACCCGACGACGGCCTGCTGCACCCCGACCTGCCGTCGATCCGCCGCTTCTTCGAACGGCACTTCGCCGGCCTCGCCGTCGACGGCGTGATCTTCCCCAACCGCGCGATGTGCGACGACCTCGGCGACCTGGTGCCGAACCCGACGTGGATCCCGCACCACTACTGGCCCGGCATGGCGCCGATCGAGGTGCGCGAACGGGCCGCCGTCGTCGGCTACGAGGGCGCCGCCAGCTACCTCGGGCCGTGGCGGCGCGAGGTCGAGCGCGCCTGCCGCCGGCTCGGCCTGCGCTTCGTCGTCAATCCGCCGTCGCTCCGCGACATCGACATCGGCTTCGCCGTGCGCGGCGGCGTGCACGCCTCGCTGATGGCGCAGCGCTACAAGTCCAACGTCAAGCTGGCGAACTTCTACGGCGCCGGCATCCCGTGCCTCGTCGGCGCCGACGAGGTCTCGTACCGCGAGACCGACAACGGCGAGGTGCGGTTCTTCGCGACGCCGCAGGAGCTCGTCGCGCGGCTCGACGAGCTGAGGTCGTTCGCGACGCGCCTGCGCGTCCATCGCTCGTTCCTCGCCGTGCGCGGCCAGTACTCGCTGGCGGCGATCGCCGACCGCTACGAGGCCTACCTGCGGCAGATCGCGGCGCGGCGCGCGGCCTGAGCGGATCATGCAGGACGAATCCGCCGCGCCGCCGCACGCCGTCGACGAGCTCGCCGCGCGCCCTGCCGGCGTCACCGCGCCGGCGGCCAGCCCGTTCGCGGCGCTGACGCCGTACCTGATCCCCGCGGCGCTGCGCGGCAAGAAGGCGCAGAACCTCGGCGACGGCTTCATCCTGCGCGCCATCGAGCGCTGCGTCGGCCGCATCGCGTCGGCGCGCACGCTGTCGCCGCGCGTCGCGCCGGCGCCGGCCGAACTCGCCGTGCTGGCGCAGGCGCCGCTCGTCGTGCTGGCCGGCGCCAACCAGCTGCACGACGGCTGGACGATCTGGCCCGGCCTGACCGTCGCGCAGTTGCGCGCCTCGCCGTTGCGCCTGCTGCCGTTCGGTGTCGGCCTGCACGGCATGCCGGGCCACAACGACGGCATGTCGGACGCCACGCGCGCGATCCTGACCGAGGTCCACGCCCGCGTGCCGTTGTCGTCGTGGCGCTGCTCGCGCACGGTCGCCTACCTCCGCCGCGAGCTGCCCGCGCTCGCCGAGCGCTTCGTGATGACCGGCTGCCCGGTCGTCTACGACCGGCCGCTGCTCGACGGCGAGCCGTTCCGGCGCACGGAGGGCCACGTCGCCGTCACGGTGACCGAGCGCGACGACTTCGACGCGCGCGAGACGGCGGTGCTGCAGTTCGTCGCCGGCCGTTTCCGGCACTCCCGGCGGAGCCTCGTGCTGCACCAGAACTGGTCGCCGCCGACGCGTTGGGAACTGTTCCGCCACCGCTGGCTGCCGCAATCGCCCGAGCGCCTCGACCGCTGGCAGCGGCTGCGGCGGACGGCGGTGCGCCTGGGCTTCCGCGTCGTCTGCCCGCCCGACGCCGACGCGGCGATCGCCTTCTACCGCGGCGTCGACGCGCACGTCGGCAGCCGCCTGCACGCGCACCTGCTCTGCCTGTCGCGCGCCACCCGCAGCTGGCTGGTGCCGGTCGACGGCCGCAGCGTCGGCATCGCCGAGGACTTCGGCTTCCCGCTGTGCCAGCCGCACGAACTGGCGGCGGCGATGGACTTCGACTTCGAGACCGTTCGCGAACGCGCCCGCCGGCACCACGCCGAGATGCGCCGGTTCCTCGCCACCCTGCCGACATGAGCACCCTCTGGCAACGACTGCGCGGCCTGTTCGCCGCCGGCGCAGCGGCGCCGCCCGACGCCGCGGCGGTGGCCGCGACGATCGCCGCGATCCGCGCCGCCAACCTGTCCTACTGCGGCCCGCCCAAGCTGGAGAACATCGCCGAGGCGGCGCTGGCGGTGCGCGCGGCGCGGGTGCCGGGGCGCTGGCTCGAGGCCGGCGTGGCGCTCGGCGGCTCGGCGATCCTGCTCGGCAAGCTCAAGGAACCGGCGACGCCGCTCGACCTCTACGACGTGTTCGGCCTGATCCCGCCGCCGGGGCCGTCCGACGGCGAGGACGCGCACCGGCGCTTCGCCGAGATCGCGTCCGGCGCCTCGAAGGGGCTCGGCGGCGAGACCTACTACGGCTACGTCGACGACCTCGAAGGCAAGGTGCGCGCCAACCTCGCGCGCTTTGGCGTCGAGCCGGCGCGCGACGGCGTGCGCCTGCACCGCGGCCTGTTCGAGGACACGCTGCGGCCGGAGGGCGCCGTCGCCTTGGCGCACTTCGACTGCGACTGGTACGAGTCGGTGCGCGTCTGCATCGAGCGCGTCGCGCCGCACGTGGCGGTCGGCGGCATGCTCGTGTTCGACGACTACTCGTCCTACGCCGGTTGCCGGCGCGCCGTCGACGAATGGCTGGCGCAGGCGCCGGGCTTCGAGGTCGTGTTCCATCGCCGGTCGCTCGGCGTGCGCCGCCGGGCGTGAGGCGAGCGCGCGCTCCCGGCCGGTCCCGCCGGTTGGCGCGGGATCAGGCGGCGCGGCGTCAGGCCCGGCGGACGAACAGCCCGACGACCCGGCGCACGACGCCGCGCACGGCGACCGCGAAGCGGTACGGCAGCGTCCGCATGACGGCGCGCACCTGCGGCAGCACGTCGTCGACGAGTTGCTGGCCGTCGTCGAGCTTGCGCCATTCGCCGAGGCGCTGCAGCAGCTCGCGTTCGAGCTGGCGGTTCTCGTCAGCGACGGCGTCGATCTGCCGGCGCAGGTCCGCGTGCCGTGCCCGCACGGCGGCGAGCGCGTGCTCGGCCTCGGCGGCGCTGCCCTGCGCGAAGCCGAGCCGTTGCGCCAGAGCGGCCGCGTCGTGCGGCCCGTCGTCGTCGGCGCGTCCGGCGGCGGTCATCGCCGGAATCTGGCCGTGTGGCGACGGATTGTCAACGCCGTCAGAGGGCGCAGGCTGGCCTGCGGCGGCGGGGCGGCCACAATCCCCGCCGATGTCCGCCGCCGCCAACGCGCTCGTCGTCGTGTCGTACTACGACGCGCGGCCGCGCCAAGAACTCGACGCGCTGCTGCGCGACCTCGCCGAGGTCGACGCCGGCGCGCCGTTCGACACGCTGGTGGTGGTCAACCAGTCGGCGGCGGCGCCGACGGCGGTCGACGCGCCGCTGCGCGGGCTGCGCGTCCTGCACCGGCCCAACGCCGGCTACAACATCGGCGCGTGGGACCACGGCTGGCGCGCCGCGCCGGGCTACGCGCACTACGTCTTCGTGCAGCACGAGTGCCGCGTGCGCCGGCCCGGTTGGCTCGCCGCGTACCTCCGCCGCCTGCAATCGCCCGACGTCGGCCTCGTCGGCGAGCGCGCCAATCCGGCGTGGGCGTCGCCGTGGGCCGAACTGGAGCGCCGCTTCGCCGGCCACACGCTGCCCGACCATGGCCCCGGTGGCGCGGTCGCCGAGCGCTTGCCGACGTACCGCGCCTGCTGGCGGCGGTGGGGCATCGCGCCGGGCGAGCGCGGCGACCACCTGCAGACGCTGGTTCTCGCGGCGCGCGGCGACACGCTCGCTCGCATCGACGGCTTCCCGGTCGGCACCAACTACGGCGAGGCGATCGCCGCCGAGATCGGCGTCAGCAAGCGCGTGCAGATGCTCGGGCTGACGACGGAGGAGATGGGGCCCCGGCCATTCGCTTGGATCACGCATCCGCAATGGCAGGACAAGGCGGCAGCGCAGCCGCTGCCGACGCCGCGCCTGTCGCTGCAGCGCTGGCTCGACGAGCGCCGCGCCGACGCGGCGTTCGTCGCCGGGCCATGGCTCCTCCTCGGCAAGGGGCCGACGTTCCGCCGGTTGTCCGAAGCGCACCGCGCGCAACACCGGCTGTTCGCGCTCAACCACGTCGTGCGCGAGGTCGCGGTCGACGTCGCGCACGCGATCGACGTCGACGTCGTGCTCGCTTGCCGCGAAGTCCTCGCCGACCGGTGTCGATGGCTCGTCATGCCGCGCGTGCCGCACGTCGGCGACAAGCCCGGCGCACGGCGGCTCGAGGAGTGGTTCGAGGAAGTGCCCGAGCTGTGGGAGCTCGAACGCCAGGGCCGGCTCGTCTGGTACAACTGCTCGACCGCGCCACCGCTGCCGGGCAGTCCGGTGGTGGACGTGCGCTACTTCAGCAGCGAGGCGGCGTTCGGCGTCCTCGGATTGCTCGGCGTCCGGGCCGTGCGCACGCTGGGCGTCGACGGCGGCCGGCAGTACGCGCCGGCGTTCGACGACCTCGCCGGCACGACGCGCCTGCGCAACGGCCAGTCGCTGTTCGATCGCCAGTTCGAACGGCTCGCCGCCATCGCGCAGGCGCACGGCATCGACTGGCGGCCGTTGGTCACGCCGCCGGCGATCGCCGTGCGCGCCGACGCCGCCGACGCGTTGGCGGCGCAGGTGCTCGAACACACGCTCAGGCGGCACGCGTCGCAGCCGCTGGCGATCGTGCGCCTGCCGCTCGGCGCCGCCGCGCCGGCCGGCGCATGCGCGGTGGGCGCCGCCCCGCTCGCCGTCGCGGACCCCGCTGCGGACGACGCCGTCGCGCCGCCGGCGCATTGGCTCGCGCCGGTGCCGGACGCGCCGTGGCTCGCGCCGCACGGGCCAGGCGCGGCCGCGTGGCTCGACGCGTTCGCCGACGCCGTCGCCGCGCGTTCGGTCGCGCCGGCGGCCGTGCGGCTCGCCGTCCGCCGGCGGTTCGCGCACCCCGACCTGTTGCGGCCCGAGCGTTGGCCGCCGGCGGCCTGCGAGGCGGCGGCGCTGCGGGGAGTGTGCGCGTCTCTTCTGCTATCGCGCGAGTCGCAGCTCGGCGGCTGGTTAGTGCAGCCGGCGGCGGCGGCGGT
>JBKDXM010000097.1:0-29848 GCA_046306335.1 Planctomycetota bacterium | reverse complement strand
GGCGCTCCCAGCCGCCGCCCGGGACGACGACGGTGCGTCCGTCGCCGGACTCGGCGACGAGGTCCACGACGGTCCAGGTCGCGCCGAAGGCGAGGGTCGCACTGCCGCCGGCGGCGAGCACCAGCTCGCCGGCGAGCACGCGCGCCGGGCCGTCGACGCGCGCGAACTCCACGGCGAGGCTGCGGTCGCGCAGCGGCAGCGCCAGTTCGCTCGCCGACTGGTTGCGCACCGGATCGCTGGCGACCAACCGCCACGCCGCGGCTTGCAGCGCCGGGGGCACGGGCACGGTGACGACGCGCTCGGCGACGGCGTCGGGCCCGACCACCGCCCCCGGCTCGCCGTCGCCGACCTGGATGGTCAGCGCGTCGCCCGGATCAAAGTCGGCGAGGCGGACCCGGACGCTGGCGATGCCGCCGACCAGCGGCGCGAACGGCTCGCCCTGCGGACCGGTCACCGCGTCGACGCGCGGCGCGCGCACGTCGACCGCCGCGAACGCCAACGGGCCGGCGGCGGCGACGTTGCCGGCGCGATCGCGGGCGACGACTTCGACGGTGCACGGGCCGGCGAGGTCGGGCGCCGCAGCGGCCAGCACGGCGCCGAGCGGGAACACCCCACCCGTCGGTGGCGCCGCCCGTTCGAACACGCGGCCAGCGCCGGCGTGAACGCGCACGGCGACGGCCGCGACCCCGACCGCATCGCGGACCTCGATCCGGAGCTGCGTGGCGACGCACAGCGGCGTGTCCGGCGTCACCACGGCTGCGGTGACGACCGGCGGCACGTCGTCGACCCGCACCCGCACGCCGCCGAACGGGGCGCTGCCCGGCGTCAGGAAGACGAGGTCGCTGGCGTGCTCCTGGCCGGTGCGGCCCAGCGCCTCGACGACCTCGCGCCACGGCGCCTGCGTGGCAGCCAGCGCGAGGGCGCCGCCGATTGCGTCGACCTCGGGCCGCTGGTCGACGCGCAGCAGCACGAGGCCGTCGCGCACCACCTGGACGCGCAGGCGCGCGGGCGCGAAGCCGCCGAAGTCGCACCGCAACGTCGCCAGCCGCGCCGACGTCGTGTCGAGGGCCGGCGCCGCCGGATCGAGCGGCAAGGGCGCGAGCGCCAGCGGCGAACCCGACGCCGCCTGCAGGAACGGCGCCGTGTCGGCCGGCGCGGTCGCGAGGACCCCGAGGGCGCCGAGCGCGGTCGCGGCGACGCCGGCGCGCAGCAGCGCCGGCCGGCGCGCGCCGCGCAGGAGCGCCAGTTCGCGGACCACCGCGGCGATCGACGCGGGGCGGGCGGCCGGATCGCGCTGCAGGCAAACCGCGACGAGTCGGCGCAGGCGACGATCGACGCCGCGCGGCTGCGGCCAAGGGCGCAACTGGCCCGCGGTGACGGCCGCGACGAGCCGGCGCACGTCGGCGTCGTCGACTGGCAACCCGCCGGTCAGCAGCAGCCACGCCAACACGCCGAACGAGTAGACGTCGGCGCGGGCGTCGACGTCGCCACCGGCCAGCAGTTCGGGCGCGGCGAACGCGGGATTGACGAAGCCGTGCAGTTCGCCCGGCGCGCGGCTCGGGCCGGCGAGCGTCACGCTGCGCGCAATGCCGAAGTCGAGCACCTTCACGGCGAGGCTGCCGCCGCGCGCCGCGACCATGACGTTGCGCGGCGAGAGGTCGCAGTGCACGAGGCCGGCGGCGTGGATCGCCGCCAGGGCGTCGGCGACCTGCGCCAGGATCGCGACGGCGTGCGCCGGCGCCAGTGCCTGATCGCGGACGAGGACGTCGAGGGTGCGCCCCTCGACGAGTTCCATGGCGAGGTACGCCGCCCCGTCCTCGGCTTCGCCGACGTCGAGCAGCCGCGCGCAGTGCTCGTTGGCGACGGTGGCGGCGCGCCGCGCCTCCGGCACCAACGCGCGCCGGTACTCGGGGCGTTCGGCGAAGCGCGGGTGCAGCAGCTTGAGCGCGACGCGCATCAGCGAACCGACGTGCTGCGCACGGAACACCGTGCCGAGCCCGCCGCGGCCGAGCACGCCGAGCAGGCGGTACTTGCCGTCGACGACGCTGCCGAGCAGCGGGTTGGTGGCGTCGACCTCGCCGCGGCGCGCCGGGTAGTGCACGGCGTCGAGACCGTGCAGGCGGGCGCCGCAGAAGCCGCAGCGGTCGGCCGGCGTGTCGCTCACGCCCTCGCACGAGAGGCAGATCTTCAAGCGTTGGACTTCGGGACGCCGCGCGGCGCCGGACGGGATGATAGTCGCCTGACGGGCCGGCCGCGCGGTCAGCGGCCCAGCAACGCGCGCCAGACCTCGAACATCGCGCGGTCGCGCACGAAGGTCCGGCCGAGGTCGGGGATGCGCACGGTCCACGCGCGCGTGCCCATCGCATCGGCGATTCCGAAGCAGACGAGGCCGACGGGCTTCTGCGCCGTGCCGCCGCCCGGTCCGGCGACGCCGGTGGTCGCCACCGCGACGTCGGCGCCCAGCCGCTCGCGCGCGCCCTGCGCCATCGCCGCCGCGACCGGCTCGCTGACGGCGCCGTGCGCGGCCACGAGTTCCGCCGGCACGCCGAGCAGCGCCGTCTTGCTGGCGTTGCTGTAGGCGACGACGCCGCCCAGCACGACGTCCGACGAACCGGCGACGTCGGTCAGCGTCTTGGCGAGCAGGCCGCCGGTGCACGACTCGGCGACGGCGAGGGTCTGGCGGCGTTCGCGCAGACGCTGCAGCACCAGCGCCGGCAGGTCGACGGCGCCCTCGGCGAACAGCCAGTCGCCGAGCAGCGGCCGCAGTTCGGCGGCGGTCGCTTCGCACGCCGCGGCGGCCGCGGCGTGGCTCGCCGCCGCGGCGACCACGCGCACGGTCAGCAGGCCGCCGCTCGCCGTGATGCCGACCGCCGGATCGCGCCCTGGGACCATGAAGGGCGCGATGCGCTCGCCGAGCGCCGCCTCCGAAGGCCCCAGCACGCGCAACCACGACTGCGCCACCGGCTGCAGGCCGGGCAGGTCGCGCACGGCCGGCAGCACCGACGCGGCGAGCATCGCCTGCACCTCGCGCGGCGGGCCGGGCAGCGCGTAGAAGCGCGCGCGGCCGATGCGCACGGCGAAGCCGGGCGCGGTGCCGACGGGGTTGGGGATCGGGGTCGCGCCCGGCGGGAACTGGGCCTGCCGGCGGTTGCTTTCCGGCACCGGCCGGCGGCGCTGGCGCAACCAGTCCTGGACCTGCTGCCAGCTCGCCTCGTCGAACCACAGCGGGCCGCCCTGGATCTCGGCGACGACGTCGCGCATGCGGTCGTCGAGCGTCGGCCCGAGACCGCCGGTGGCGACCACGATGTCGGCGCGCTGGCAGGCCTCGGCGATCGCCGCGCGCATCGGGCCGGGCGCGTCGCCGGTGACGGTGAAGCGCTGCACCGCGACGCCGAGCTGCTCCAGTTCGGCCGCCAACAGCTTGCTGTTGGTGTCCAGCATGGCGCCGTGGACGAGTTCGTCGCCGGTCGCCAGGATCTCGCCGACGAGCGTCACGCCGCAGCCTCGGCGGCGTCGCGGTGGCGGCCGAACCACGTCAGCACGAGCCCCAGACCGTAGAGCAGCACCATCGGGATCGCCATCAGGACCATCGACGCCGGGTCGGGCGGGGTGACGACCGCGGCGATCACGAAGATGACCAGGATGATCATGCGCCAGTTGCGCACGAACGTGCGGTGCGCGACGAGGCCGATCTTCTGCAGCGCCAGCATCACCAGCGGCAACTGGAACACGAGCCCCATCGCCGCGGTCAGCGCGAACTCCAGCGTCAGGAACTGGCCGACGCTGAAGATCGCCAACACCTGGCTCGGATCCATCATGCGGACCAGGAACCCCAGGCTGTAGGGCAGCGCGACGAGGTAGCCGAACAGCACGCCGGCGGCCATCAACCCGACCATGAACGGGAAGTAGCGGTAGAACGCCGCCCGCTCGTGCGGATAGAGGCCCGCGGCGACGAACGCCCACGCCTGCCAGATCACCACCGGGCTCGCCAGCACGAGGGCGAACACCAGCGACGCCCACATGAAGGACATCATGTCCTCCAGACCATTGGTGGCGTACAGCGTGTACGGCAACGGGTAGCCGGTGTCGCCGGGGATGACCTGCGGGAACGGATGTTCGCCGGCGAGGATGACGTCGAAGTCGCGCCGGCACGTCGTCAGGAAGCGCTCGTGGAAGCGATCGAGCGGCACGCCCGCGGCCTTGGCGGCGGCCTCCTTCTCCTCCAGCGCCCGCACGTGGTCGAGGAAGCCGGCGCGCCACAGCGTCCGGTACGGCGACAGGATGATCTCCTGCACCGGCCCCTTGAACGGCAGGATGACCACGACCGCGACGACGACCGCGAGCAGCGCCTTGATCAGCCGCGAGCGCAGCTCGTCGAGGTGGTCGCCGAACGACATCCGGGGCAGTTCCCCGTCGTCGAGGGCGGCGCGGATCGTCGGGTCGTCGAGGGCCATGGAATGCGACCGCCCAAGCTATCGCGCCCACCGCCGCCGCGGACAACGGCAAATCCGCGCCACAGCCGCCCGTTGGCCAACCTGCGCGACGCGTGGTTCGGCCGGTTCCGCGAGAGACCCGCTTCGGCAGGCGCCGAGGAAGATCCGCTTCCGCAGGCGCCGCAGGAACTCCGCTCCCGCCCCCGCGCCCGTCGTGGCCCTGCGGCCCAGCTGCCTCGCCCGGGCCGCCTCAGGCCTGCCGCGGTGCCGTCGCCGCCAGTTGGCCGACCTTCGCGGCGTGTGGTTCGGCAGGCGCCGCGGGAGATCTGCTCCGGCAGGCGCCGCGGGTATCACAGCTTGATCAGGTCGCGGATCGAGCTGAGGTAGGCGAACTCGACGCGCAGTTCGCTGGCGAGCTTGAACTCGGCCGAGTCCTGCACCGAGGCGAAGCCGTCGCCGGCTTCGTTCACCGGGTCGCCGCCGAGGATGACGGTGTCGACGCCGGGCACCATCTTGTCGACGACGTTGTTGCCGAGGCGCTTGAGCAGGTTGGTCAGCTCCGGCTTGTTGTACGGCGCCGAGAAGCGGCCCATCAGGTAGATCGTGCGGGTGACGCGCGGCGAGTAGAAGTCGTTGTAGATCTGGTCGCCGTCGCGGGCGAAGTCGCCGATCGGGTCGGCGAAGTCCATCAGCGCGACTTCGGCGCGCACGTCCTCGACGCGCGTGACCTGGGCGTAGCCCTTCACCTTGCTGCTCGACGGGCTCTTCACGCGGAAGACGGTGCCCGGCTGCAGCAGGTCCTTGCGGCCCAGGTTGATGAAGGCCGTCGGCACGCCGGCGCGGGCCGCGACGATGACGCCGTCGGACACGTCAGCCGTCTTGCGCAGCGTCTCGCGCGCGATCAGCGCCGAGTTCTGCATCTGGTGCTTGGCGATCTCCTGGTTGAGCTCCTTCTCCTTCGCGGCCGCGCGCTCCTTCTCGGTGGACAGCTCGTCCTGCTTGGCGCGCAGGCTCTCGTTGCCCTGGGCGATGCGGTTGTCCTTGTCCTGCTTCGACGACTCGTAGTCGCTGCGGGCCTGGTCGAGGTTCTGGCCGAACTCGCGCGCCTTGGCCGACGCGTCCGCCGTCGCCGCCTGGAACTTGCGGTCGACCTCGCCCTTCTCGGCCAGCGCCTTGTCGCGCTCGGCCTCGATGTCCTTGATGCGCTGGTTCAGCTGGCCGATCTTCGTGACCATGCTGCCGAGCACGTTCTCGAGGCCGCTGGCGGCCGACAGGCCGGCGGCGCCGAGCGCCGCGTCCATCGCCGCGCGCACGTCGGCCGGCTTGACGATGCCCGGGTAGGTCATCGTGGCGCCGCCGTAGAGGGCTTCCTGGCCGTCGCGGCCGGCGTAGGCGCCCGGCTTCTGGATGACGTTGCCGAGGTCCGTGATGTAGTGCTCGATCAGCAGGTCGCGCTTGCGCAGCGTCTCGGCCTCGGCCCGCGCGTTGTTGCGCTCCACGATGAGCTCGCTGTTGCGCGTGTTGGTCATGAAGGCGAAGCCCGTCGCCCCCAGGAACAGCACGAGGATCAGCAGGAAGAACATCATCGGGACGTGGGCAGCACCGGTCTGGCGGTTGTGCATTGGAACCAGCTCCAAGGGGTCTGTCGGGTGGCCACTGCGAAGCCGGAGGGCCGCAGCGGCAGGGAGAGTTGCGCGATCCGGGGGGTCGGACGAGCGGGGATTCGGGGAGTCGTGGAGGGTCCCCCGCCGCTCGATCGCGCGAGCGGAACAGCCGACCGGCCATTGGCCTGCCGGCTGGGGACGCGAGGGGTGCGGGATCTTAGGTAGGCTGGTCGCGCGAGGTCAAGCGACGAGGGCACGCGACTTGCCGAGGGCGCCGAGGCCCTGCACCATGCGGCCATGCCCCCGGCCGCAGCCGATTCCGCCGCCGCGCCAGCACCCTTTCGCCCCGTGCCGCCGGTGGTGCTCGGCGTGCTCGGGGGCATCGCCGCCGGCAAGTCGGCCGTGGCCGCGCGCTTCGCCGCCCACGGCCTCCGGCACGTCGACGCCGACCAGATCGCCCGCGCGATCAGCGCCGACCCGGCGGTGGTCGCCGCCGTGGCCAGCGCCCTGGGTCCGACGGCCGTGCGCGACGGCCAGCTCGATCGCCAAGCGCTCGGCGCGCGCGTCTTCGGCGACGAGGCGGCGCGCCGGGCCCTGGAGGGCATCCTGCACCCGCGCATCCGCGCCGAGGTGCTCGCCGCCGTCGCCGCGGCCGTGGCCCGCGGCGAATCGGTGCTGCTCGACGTGCCGCGGCTGCTGGAGAACGGCCTGATCGACGCCTGCCATGCAACCGTCTTCCTCGATGCGTCGCTGGCGACGCGGCGGGCGCGCGCCGCTGCCCGCGGCTGGGGCGACGGCGAACTGGAACGGCGCGAAGCCGCCCAGGCGCCGCTGGCGCAGAAGCGCGCGCGGGCCCGCTTCGTCATCGACACCGACGGCGACCTGCCGACGATGCACCGCGGCGTGGCGGCGGTGCTGGAGCAACTGCGGCGGGAACACCCGTGAGCCAGCCCGTCCCGCTCGCCGACTGCCTCGCCGCCGACGCCGCCGCCTTGCTGCGCGAGCTCGCCGCCGCCGGCGCGCCGACGCCGCCCAACCTGTGCCGCGGCGAGCTGCTGCAGGCGGTGCTGGCGCTGCGGCTCGACCGCGGCGAGCCCGTCGGCGTCGCCGGCGCGCTCGACCTGCTGCCGGAGGGCTTCGGCTTCGTGCGCTCGCCGGCCGGCGACTTCGCCGCCAGCCCGCACGACGCCTTCGTCGCGCCATCGCAGGTGCAGGCGTTCAACCTCAAGCACGGCCAGTGGCTGGCGGGACCGCTGCGCGCGCCGCGCGGGGCCGAGCGCTTCTTCGGCCTCGCGCGCATCGACGCCACCAACGGCGCGCCGCCCGAACAGCTGGCCGCCCGCGTCGCCTTCGCCGCGCGCACCATCGCGCCCGCGCTGCGGCCGCTCGGCGGCGTGCCCGGCGCCGACTGGCGGCGCGGCGAACGCGTGCTGCTGCTGGCGCCGCTTGGCGCACCGACGCACCGCTGGCTCGCCGCGGCCGCCGTGGACCTCGCCGCGGCGACGCCGCCGCTGCGCGTGCGCGCCTGCCTGCTCGACCAGCGGCCCGAGGACCTCGCCGCCGCCAAGGCCACGGCCGGCGCGGCCGTCGAACTGGTCGGCACGACCTTCGACGCGCCGCCCGAACGCCACGTCGCGCTCGCCGACCTCGTGCTCGCGCGCTGCCTGCGCGAAGTCGAGGCCGGCGCCGACGTGGTGTTGCTGGTCGATGGGCTGACCCCGCTGGCGCTGGCGGCGCAGCGGGCGCTGCCGAGTTCGGGCCGCTGGATCTGCCCCGGCCTCGACGCCCAGGCCGCGCAACCGGGCAAGCGCCTGTTCGCCGCCGCCCGCGCGTGCGCCGAGGGCGGTTCGCTGACCGTCGTCGCGCTCGCCGCCGACGGCGGCAGCAGCGCGGTCGAAGCCGCGGTGCGCGACGACCTCGCCCGCCGGGCCCACCACGTCGCGGCGCTGGGCGACGGCGACGGCCCCGCCGCGCCGCCGCTGACGCGGCGCGGCGACGGCGCGCTGTAGCGCAGGCGACGTCAGCGCGGCGCCAGCCAGCGTTGCACGTCGGCCGCGCCGGCGCGATGGCCGCACAGGCCGGCGAGCGTGCCGCACAGCTTGGCCCAGGCCCCGCGCGGGCCGGCGGCGAGGCTCAGCGGCCACGCCAACACGTCGCAGACGAGCCACGCCAGCCACGCCAGCGGCGTGCCGTGCCTGCGCAGGTGGCGGACGGCGTTGCACGCCATCAGGAACTTGCGCGCCGGCGAGCGGTTGCCGCCGGCCGACTGGCCCGAGTCGTGCACGACGCGGATCCACGGCAGCCAGACGATGCGGCCGCCGCGCGCGCGCAGGCGTTCGCAGAGGTCGACGTCCTCCCAGTACATGAAGTACGCGTCGTCGAAGCCGCCGACCGCGGCGACGGCCGTGGCGCGGAACAGCACGCAGGCGCACGGCAGGAACCCGACGTCCTCGGGGCCGGCGGTCGTCGGCGCCGGCGCGCGGCCGTGGCCGCGCAGGGCGATGCCATTGGGGCCAAAGCGCCGGCCGCCGCCCTGCGCCCACACCGCGCCGTCGGCGCGCAGCAGCGTCGGGCCGACCGCGGCGAGCCGCGGATCGTTGGCGAGCGCCTGGGCCAGCGGCCGCAGGAAGTCCGGCGGCAGCCGCAGGTCGTTGTTGAGCACGAGCACGAACGGCACGCCGAGCGCGGCGGCGCGGCGCAGGCCTTCGTTCATGCCGCCGGTGAAACCGCGGTTGTCGTCCCAGGCCGCGAGTTCGACGCGGTGCGGCCCGCCGGCCGCCGCCGCCGCGGCGACGCCGGCGCGCAGCCGCGCGACCTCGTCGGCGCCGGAGCCGTTGTCGAGCACGAACACGTGCATCGGCTCGTCGCGCACCGCCAGCAGGTCCTGCAGGCAGCGCAGCGTCAGGTCGGCGCGCCGCCAGTTGAGCAGCAGCGCGGCGACGCGCGGCGTCGGCTCAGCCACAGAGCCTCCGCACGACCCGCCAGTAGCCGGCGAAGAAGCGGTCGAGCCCGCGGCGCAGCGACGCGCTGAAGCCTTGGTCGGCGAGGCCGGGGTTCAGCGTCATCGGCGCAGCGACCAGCAGGTCGCGGTCGGCGACGACGCGGCCGCGCTGCGCCAGCCGCCGCGCGCGCACCGCCGCCGGCAGCATCTTCAGCAGTTCCCACTTGCCGCGCAGCCAGTCGCCGAGGTGGCCGCGGCGCACGCCGAAACCGGCGTAGACGACGCCGTAGAGCAGTTGCGCCGGCATGGTCAGCACGAACGTGCGCCAGCGCATGCACGCGATCAGCACGTACCAGCGGTTGCGGCTGTGCAGGTAGGTGCGGCGGCCCGGGTAGCGGCCCTCGCCGCGCACCGACAGGCCGGCGGTGCCGGCGAGGTGCGTGCACAGCGCGTCGGCGGCGACGTGCACGGTGTGGCCGCGCAGACGCAGCTTCCAGCAGAACTCGGTGTCCTCGTAGAGGATGAACAGGTTCTCGTCGAAGCCGCCGACCTCGCGGTAGCGGTCGCGCCGGGTCAGGAAGCACAGCGCGATCGCCGCCCCCACCGGGCCGTCGGCCGGCGTCGCCGCGGCCAGCGGCCGGTACCAGTTGCGCAGCACGATGGTGCCGAGGAAGTGCAGGTCGCCGCCGTCGTAGTGCACGACGCCGGCGTCGTCGCCGCACAGCGAGCGCGCCTGCACCAGCGCCGCCCGCGGTTCGCCGCGCAAGCGCGCGCACAGCGCGCGCAGGCACCCCGGGTGCAGCACGACGTCGTTGTCGACGAACAGCAGTTCGTCGTCCTTGGCCAGCGCGGCGCCGGCGTTGCGCGCGTGGCACGGGCCGGCGTTGCGGCCGGTGTCGACGACGCGCACGCCCGGATACCGCTGCGCCACCAGCTCGCGCGAGCCGTCGTCGCTGTGGTTGTCGACGACGATCACCTCCGACGGCGCCGGGTCCTGGGCCAGGAGCGCATCGAGGCACTTCGGCAGGTAGTCCTTGCCGTTCCAGTTGACGACGATCGCGCTGACCACGAGGAGGGCGCGGATGCTACCGCCGTCGCGTCCCGGCGCAGCGCGCGTTCCGGCGGACCGGCGGCGGCCGCCGTGCGCGCCGCCGTCACCGCAGCGGCGGCTCGAAGTCCGGATGCCGGCAGACCTGCCGGCGCTGCAGGCAGTACGGCAGCGACCACAAGGCCGCCAGCGTCGCCTGCACGCACACCCACCAGCCCCACTTCACCGACTTGATGTTGTCGAACAGCCCGATGGTGCCGACGGCGTCGGCGACGGCGCCGCCGTCCTGCTGCTGCTTGCCGCCGAGCCCCTTGCGCAGGAAGCGCAGCGGGAAGCCCAGCACCTGGCTCCACGGCAGGTACTTGAACGCGTACAGCCAGAAGTTGCGGACGTGGTAGTAGAGGCTGCGCTTGCCGTGGCGCATGCCGAACGGCGCCTTGTGGAAGACCTCGACCGTCGGGAGCATCTTCACGCGGTAGCCGAGGTTGAGCAGCCGCGTCGTCAGGTCGCGCTCGTTGCCGAAGATGAAGAAGCGGATGTCGTACCACTCCGCCTGCCGCAGCGCGGCGTTGCGCGCCATCGAGCCGCAGCCGCGGAACGTCGGCAGGTAGCGCTCGGCGTGGATCGTCGGCGAGT
This sequence comes from Planctomycetota bacterium, assembly GCA_046306335.1. Taxonomy (GTDB): domain Bacteria; phylum Planctomycetota; class UBA1135; order UBA1135; family UBA2386; genus UBA2386. The sequence continues at coordinate 19,186 of JBKDXM010000097.1, read as the reverse complement.
TCAGGTACCAGTCCGGCATCTCCGGCTCGATCACCTTCGGCGACAGGATCGCGGTCGTCGGCGGCTCCTGCGCGAACTTGGCCAGCATGTGCTCGACGAAGGTCGTCGGCAGCACGACGTCGTCGTCGAGGATGCCGACGAACTCGCCCCACGCGCTGGCGAAGCCGAGGTTGAAGGTCTCGCACGCGCCGTAGCGGCTGTGCGGCATGCGGATCAGCTGCACCCACGGGAACTCGGCGAGCACCATCTCGGGCGTGCCGTCCTTGCTGCAGTTGTCGACGACGACGACCTGGTCGGCCTTCACCGTCTGCGCGGCGATCGCGCGCAGGTTGTCGCGCAGGTCGTCCTTGCGGTTCCAGACCGAGATGACGAGGCTGACGGTCGGGCGGGCGGCGCTCATGCGTCCTCCCGCTGCACGACGCGGAAGAACGCTTCCTGCAGCCGGTGCACGCTCGCGAGCTCGTGCGGCGCGAGGTCGAGGAATTGCTCGCCGTAGAGGACGCCCGGCACGTCGACGTTGACGACCGCGGCGCGGCACCGGTGCTCGCTCATGCCGGGCAGGTCGATGTAGGCGTTCTGGCTGGCGTAGGCGTGCAGCGCCCGGTGGCAGCGCGGGAAGACGTCGGTCACGTCGAACAGCGTGCCCCCCGGCGGCGTGAAGTTGACGCCGTAGAGCAGGCAGCGGCAGTCGGCGGGCAGCGCGCGCGCCGCGGCGGCGGTCGCCGCCGCGATCGCGCGGTGGTCGCGATGCGCCTCGCCGGCGTGGAACGAGTAGAGCGTGCGCGGCCGCACCTCCTGCATCACCGCCTCGATGCGCGCCGTCAGGTCGGACAGGCGCTCGGGCAGTTCGCCGTCGGGCAGGTCCCAGTGGCGGGGCGCGCCGACGCCGAGCCGCGCCAGCGCCTCTTCGCCCTCGCGGCGGCGGACGGCGCGGATGTCGTGCTCGCGGGCGCCGGGGTCGCCCTTGGCACCATCGGTGGCGTGCACGACGACGACGGCGTGGCCGCGCAGCGCGTGCCACGCCAGCATGCCGCCAGCGCCGATGACCTCGTCGTCGGGGTGCGCGGCGAGCGCCAGGACCGGACCCTGCAGCGGATCGCGCGGCAGCAGCGGCGAGAACAGGTGCTTCACGACAGGCTCCGGTAGATGGCGAGGTGGCGTTCGGCGGCGGCGGCGATGGTCGGCAGGCGCGCCGGGATCGCCGCGCGCAGCGCCGCGAGGCGCGCGGGCGAGCCTACCAGTTCGCGCAGCGCGGCGGACAGCGCCGCCAGCGGCACGACCTCGACGCCACCGGCGCCGCGCCGTTCGGCCAGCGCGCCGGCGTCGGAACAGACGACCGGCACGCCGTGCGCCAGCGCTTCGTCGACGACGAGGCCGTAGGTCTCCTGGCACTTCGACGGGAACACGGCGAGGTGCAGGTCGCGCGCCGGGTGCGGCTCGGCCGGCGTGTAGGGGCCGCGGACGCGCACGTCGACGCCGGCGCGCCGGGCGCTGGCGATGCGCGCGGCGATCGCCTCGTGGTAGATCCGGCCGCTGAGGTGGAGTTCGACCGGCAGGCCGGCGACGGCGTCGAGCAGCTCGCCCACGCCCTTCTCGGCGACGAGGCCGCCGAACGTGCCGACGCGCAGCCGCTCGCCGGGCTGCGGCGGCAGCGCGCGTTCGGCGGCGGCGACCGGCCGCAGCAGGCCGTGCGGCACGACGTCGATCGGGCCGGCGAACGGCAGCCACTCGCGCACCATCGCCGCGGCGCGGGCGCTCGGCGCGAGCCAGCGGCGGGCGGCGGCGACCTCGGCGCGCACCAGCCGATCGCGTTCCGCGATCGCCGCGCCGACCCAACCCGGGTCCGTGCGCAGTTCCGCCGCGACGCACGCCGCGCACGGACCGCGGTCGGCGCCGCTCGGGCAGGTGACGCCCTGCACCGGCACGCGGAAGAAGCGCGCGCAGGTGACCCAGAGGTCGTGGAAGGTCATCACCAGCGGGATGCCCAGCTCGGCGGCGACGGCGGCGAAGCCGACGCCGAGCGCGGCCAGCGAGTGCGCGTGCAGCACGTCGGGCCGCTCGCGCGCCAGCAGCTCGCGCACGCGCGCGACCAGCCGCGGCCGCACGAACCCGGCGCGGTCCTGCTCCTCCGGACGCTTGGGCAGGCGGTGGACGGTGACGCCGTCGTGGACGCCGGTCAGCACCTCGGCGCTGGCGAGCGGCGCTTCCGTGCCGCTGACGATCACGACCTCGACGCCGCGCTGGCGCAGTTCGCGCGCGAGCGCCACGACGACCATTTCGGTGCCGCCGGCGGGCTCGGGCGGGTGGCTGGCGACGAGGAAGCAGGCCTTCACGACGCGCGCAGCTCCTTCCGCGCCGCGGCGAGGTAGGCGCGCTCGGCCCGCTTGCGCGCCGGATCGCGGCGGTTGCGGCGGCCGATCTTGAGCCACTCCTCCCACACGCGCAGCTGCACGCAGACGTCGATCCACAGGCCGCCGAGCGCGCCGTGGTGCTTCCGGAAGTAGACGCGGCGGTTCCTGTGCCAGGTGACCAGCATGCGCGCGAAGTTGCGCGTCGAGGCGCCGAGATGGTGCATGACCTCGGCGTCGGCGACGTAGCGGATGCGGCGGCCGCCGCGCCACAGCCGCCGGCAAAGGTCGACGTCGTTGAAGAACAGCGACAACCGCTCGTCGAAGCCGCCGAGCTCGCGCCATTCGCCGGCGCGCAGCACGCAGCAGGCGCCCGGCGGCTGGTCGACGTCGCGCGACGACAGGTGGTCGAAGTCCGCCATGGCGTAGCGCCGCACCGCCCGCGCGCCCGGCCACCACGTGCCCCACCAGGAGTCGAAGCACAGCGCCGAGCCGAAGGTCGGGAAGCGCATGCAGGCGCGCTGCACGCGGCCGTCGGGGTGCACGAGGCGCGGCGCGGCGGCGCCGTACTCGGGGTGGTCGCGCAGCCAGTCGACCAGCAGGTCGAGCGCGCCGGGCCGGACCTCGGTGTCGCTGTTCAGCGTGCAGACGTACGCGCCGGTCGCCACCGCCGCGCCCTGGTTGTTGCCGGCGGCGTACAGCCAGTTGTCGGCGTTGCGCAGCAGCCTGACCTGCGGGAACGCCGCGGCGATCGCGTCGGCGCTGCCGTCGGCGCTGCCGTTGTCGACGACGACGACCTCGCGGGCGTGCCGCGGCGACTCGGCGAACAGCGCCCGCAGGCAGGCCAGCGTCAGCTCGCGCGTGTTCCAGCTGAGCACGACGACGGACAGCGTCGGCGCGGTCACTGCGCCTCCTTGGGCGGCATGGCGTAGCCGAGGTGCGAACGGCACTCGTAGCGCCAGGTGCCGACGCGCTCGAAGCGGCCGTCGCTCAGGTCGTAGGCCTGGAAGTAGTAGACCGCGTGCACGAAGTGCGCGAAGCCGCTCGGGCTCGGCGTCCACGTGCGGCCGCTGCCGAACGTGCCGGCGGCGAGGAAGAACTTCGGATCGAGCGACAGCACGATCAGGTAGCGCGCGCAGTCGCGGCCGAGGTCGAGCACCGGCGGCCGGTTGCTGGCGCCGAGGTCGACGAGCGGCGTGGCGTGGCGGAACCGGCGCAGCCGCCGCGTCCACTTCGCCGACCGCAGCGCGTCGACGGCGCGCACGAACGCCGCGCCGAGCGGCCCGTACCACTTGCGGAAGTACAGCCGGCGGCTGACGTCGTGCCGCCGCCACATCGTCTCCAGGTCGGACATGCCGGAGCGGTTGACGAAGTGCACGAGGTGCGCGTCGGGCGCCTGGACGATGGTCCGGCCGGCGCGGCGGATCGTCAGCGACAGGTCGGTGTCCTCGTAGTACAGCGGGTAGCGTTCGTCGAAGCGGCCGATCGACTCGAAGAACGCGCGTTCGACGAGGAACATGCACCCCGACATCATCGGCAGCGCGATCGGCTGCTCGGCCTGCCACACGCGCACCCACGACCGCACGAGGCGCTTGCCGTACCAGTGGCCGACGGCCGGGACGAACGTCGCCAGCGCGTGCACGACCGCCTCGACCAACGTCGGCAGCGTGTTCGGCGGCAGCCGGCCGGCGCGCTCGGGATCCCAGTAGCCCTTCGGCACGGTGCAGCCGATGTTCGGGTCGGCTTCGAGCTGCCGTTGCAGCGCGGGCAGCAGCCCCGGCTGGAACACCACGTCGGGGTTGCTGACCAGCAGCCAGCGGCCGCGCGCGTGCGACAGCGCGAGGTTCATGCCCTTGCTGTAGCCGCCGTTCTCGTCGTGCATGACCAGCAGGCCGGCCCGCGGATCGCCCTGCTCGGCGGCGAGCCGGGCCAGTTCGTCGCGCACCTGCTGCACGGCGTCGGCGGGCGCCGACGGCGACTTGTTGTCGACGACGATGCACTCGAACGGCATCGGCGTGCCGTCGGGCCGGGTCGGGCCGTGCCGGCGCAGCGACGCGACGGCGCCGGCGCACACGTCCCAGGTGTTGTAGTTGACGATCAGGACCGAGAGTTCGGGCGCCGCGGCCGTGGCGCTGGCGTCGTCGCTGCGGCTGCTCGGACCGGAGGTCATGCGCTCGCCTCGAATCGACGGAACGGCGCGGCCAGGCCAAGCCCGAGGGCCGCTGGTCCGCCGCGTGCGCGCCCCGCCGATGCCATCGCCGCTACGAACGCGGTGGCGCGAGGGTGTCCGAGCGCGGCGCGAGGCGACGGCGCAGCGCTTCGCCGTAGATCGACTCGATCTCGCGATCCTGGCCGTCGCTCGACCAGTCCCCCTCTTCCGGCGACGTCGCCTTGCGCAGGTTGTCGACCACTTCCTGGTCGACGACGAACCGCAGCGGCCAGCCGGCCTGCGGCGAACCGTCGTCGACGAGGATCTCGACGCGCAGCCGGTAGCGCGCCGGCTTGCCGACCGGCGGCTTGACGCGCTGCCGCCAGCGCGACTGCCAGATGCCGAGGCCGCGGTCGGTGACGCTGTCGTCGGAGACGAACTTCATGCCGCGGGCGCAGTGCTCGATGCCGTCGAAGCACGTCCCGATCGCCATCGGTTCGGTCTGCAGTTCGCGCCAGTCGTGGACGAGGCCGCACGAGGCGAACAGCGCGGCGAGGAGGCAAGGGCTCTGTCGAAGCATCGGCGACGGAGTATACCGACGGCGTGCACGCGCCGGCCGCCTTCCTGTTCGACCTCGACGGCACCCTCGCCGACACGCTGCCCGACATCGCCGCGAGCTGCAACCACGTGCGCGCGCGCTTCTGCCTGCCGCCGCTGCTGACGACCGAGGTGCGCGGCTTCGTCGGCGATGGCGCGCTCGCGCTGCTGCGCCGCGCCCTCGCCAGCGCCTTGCCGCCGGCGCCGGCGGACGCGGACGCGCTGCTCGCCGACGCGCTCGCGGCCTACCTCGCGCACCAAGAAGGCCAGTGCACGGTGCACGCCCGCCTGTACCCCGGTGCCCGCGACCTGCTGCAGCGGCTGGCGGCGAGCGGCCACGCGCTCGGCGTGGTGACCAACAAACCGGCGCGCTTCGCGGGCCCGATCCTGCGCGCGCTCGGCGTCGAACGCCTGCTGCCGGTCGTCGTCGGCGGCGACACGCTGCCGCAGCGCAAGCCCGATCCGGCCCCGATCGCGCACGCCCTGCGGCTGCTCGGCAGCGATGCACACGAGGCGACGATGGTCGGCGACGGCGTGCAGGACCTGCGCGCCGGCAAGGCCGCCGGCGTGCGCACGATCGGCTGCCTGTACGGCTACGGCGCGCCGGCGGCGCTGCGCGCCGAGGGCGCCGACGGCTGGTGGACGGCCTTCGGCGTCGCCGCCGACTGAGAGCCTGAGCAAGAACCAGTCTGTAGGCTCTCGGATCGCCCGGTGGCCGCTGGCGCGACCGCGCCGGGGAGCGCGCGCACCGGCGGCGCGCCGGCCGGCGTGGCCCGGCGTGGCCCCCGGCGTGGCGCCGACGGCCGGGGCGCCGACGGCCGGGGCGTGACGCCCGCACCGCCGTTCAGACGCGGAACAGCCGCAGCAGCGCGCGGACGTGGGCGGCGGGGAACCGGCCTTCGTTCGCGGCGGCCAGTTGCCGCAGCACCTCGAACAGGCTGGCGGACGGCCCCGCCGCGGCGAAGGTCTCGTCGAAGGCGTCGGCGAGGCCGACGATGCGGGCGAGGTCGGCGCCGCCCGGTCGCGTGCCGGCGACCGCGCCGTGGTGGTCGCGCACCGCCGTCACCACCGCCGGCGCGAGCCGCAGCGCGGCGAGCACCTGCGCGCCGCGCGGCGCGTGGTCGGGATCCGCGGCCTCGCCGCCCTCGCCGACGGCGGCCCCGACGCGGCCGACGTCGTGCAGCAGGCCGGCGAGTCCGGCCTCGCGCAGCGTCGCCGCATCGCCGCCGAGCACCGTGCGGGCGAGCGCCATGCACAGGAAGCTCGTGCGCAGGCAGTGGTCGGCGAGTTCGGGCGCGCCATCGAACGCGCCGCGCAACTTGGCGAACACGCCGTCCTCGCGCAGCATCAGCGTGCCGGTCGCGGTGACGACGCGCTGGGCGCGACCGAGGCCGGGCCCGAGCGACGGCGCGGCGAAGAGTTCGCTCGCGACCTGTCGCGCGACGCCGTGCAGCACGCCGACGCGCCGCACGAGCGGCGTCGCGCGGTCGATCAGCACGTCCTGCAGCGCCGCCTCGACGCGGCGGAAGTAGGCCGGCAGGTCGTCGCTGCGCACGAACAACTCGGCGATGCCCTCGACGCGCAGGCGGCCGACGTGCGACGCGTCGAGCGCTTCGCCGGCCTTGTGGTAGAGCACGAAGGCATCCGCGCCGGTCCGCAAGTACAGCGGGAACTCGCACGCCAGGTCCTCGGCGAGGCCCGCCAGCGGCACCGGCGCCCACGAATCTGCGGGCGGAGTCACGTCGTTCTCGGCCATGCGCAGCCTGGACATCGGCTGCGGCGCGCGCGTCGTTTAGCGCTGGCGCGGAAGCGGCGATGGCATGCGGCCAAGGACGCGGGGCCGTCCGGCGGCGATCAGCGCTTCTTGAGCTTCTGCGCCTTCTCGATCAGCTGCGTCGTCGAGTGCGACTTCTTGTCGCCGACGAACACCGCCTTGACGTCCAGCTCCTTGATCGTGTCCTTCTCGGGCAGCGTCTTCAGCGAGTAGTCGGCGCCCTTGGCGTACAGCGTCGGCTTCAGCTGGCGCAGCAGCTCGTCGGCCGTCGGCTCGCCGAACACCGTGACGTAGTCGACGAACGACAGCCCCGCGAGCACTTCCATGCGCTCGTCCTCGGCGACGAGCGGGTGGCCCTTGCCCTTGAGTGCGGCGGTGGAGTCGTCGGAGTTGACCGCGACCACGAGGATGTCACCGCGCGAGCGCGCGTCCTCGAGGCAACGCACGTGGCCGACGTGCAGGAGGTCGAACACGCCGTTGGTCAGGACGACCGTCTTCCCGCTGGCCTTCAGACCGGCGAGGATCATGGCGAGACTCTTGCGGTCGGTGACGACCTTGTCTTTCGAGCGCTGCTTGCGCGGGACGACGACCAAAGCGGGCCTCCGTGGGGCAGTCGGAACGTGGTTGGCGCGAAGGATGCCACGGCAGCAAGCCCGCGGCAATGACGCAGTCGCGCGCGTCGCGGCGCGCGCGACCCACGCGCGGCCGCCGGTCGTCAGCGCGCCGCCGACTGCGCCGGCAGCGCCAGCAACCGGCGCGCCTCGGCGAGCAGCCAGTCGATGCGCGTGAACGGTTCGAACGACACGTCCTGCCAGCGCACCTTGCCGTCGCCGTCGACGAGGAACGTGCCGTGCAACGGCATGCCCTCGAAGTCGTCGTGGCAGTGCCAGGCCTTGAACGCGGCCAGTTCCGCATCGGCGAGCAGCGGAAACGGCAGCGGCTGGTCACCGAGCGCTGCGACGTGTTCCTGCAGCCTCGCGAGCGGTTCGTTGCCGATCGCGACCACGTCGACGCCGGCGGCGGCGAAGTCGCCGGCCTTGGGCGCCAGCGCCTTCAGTTGCTCGACGCAGTGCAGGCAGCCGAAGCCCAGATAGAAGACGACGAGCGTCGGGCGGCCGCCGCCGACCGCGAGCGCGCGCCGGCTGCCGTCGGCGGCGACGAGGTCGAAGCCGGGGTTCGGCACCGGGCTCCACGTCGACGGGCCGAGGTCGGCGAGCGGCCGGCGCGCGCCGAAGTCCTCGCCGCGCGCCGCCGCGAAGCCCTCCCCCAGCGCCCGCGCGCCGCGCCCGTCCGCCGGCGCGAGCCCGGCGCGGACCGCGAGGCCGGCGGCCCCGATCGCGTACTGCGGGCCGGCGAGCTCGGCCATCAGCTCGGCGATGCGGGCGTCGTTCTCGGACTTGGTCTGCGCGCGCAGCGCCAGCAGCAGCCGCGCGGTCGTGGCCAAACGCCGCGGCCGGTCCTTGACCTCCTTGGCGAGGATCTCGACCGCCTTGTCGGCCTGCCCGGCGGCGACGTGCGCGTCGGCGAGCAGCCACTTCGGCATGTCGCCGACCGCCTCGAACTCGGCGACCGCACCGCTGGCGTCGCCGGTCGCCAGCTTGGCTTCGCCGGCGAGTTCGCGCCGCAGGTCGAGCACCGAGCGCACCGAGTTGGTCGGCTCGCGGCCGGCCTCGGCGATGGCCTCGACCGTCTTGCCGCGGTCGGTCTTCTTGGCGAAGGCCTCGTCCTCGGCCTTGTCGATCGCCGCCGCCCGCTCGGCGCGCGCGCGGAGCAGCAGCGCGTCGGCGTCGGCGACGACGCGCCGGGCCTCGTCGACGCGGCCGAGCCGGAACAGCGCGCGGCCGAGCAGCCCCAGGCGCTGGACCTCGCCCTTCACCGTGCCATCCTGCTCCAGGTAGCCGTCGCGGCAGATGGCGACCGCTTCGTCCCAGAGTTCGAGGTCCTCGCACACCTGCACCAGCCGTGCGCGCGCGTAGCCGGCGATGTCCTCGCCGTCGTCGGGTTGGTTGTGCGCGGGGTGCCGCGGCAGCGCCGCCATGTTCTTCGCGATCGCGAGCGCCGCCTCGCCGTCGCCGACGTAGCCGAGGCTGCGCGCCAGCCACTCCTGGTTGTGGCCGTAGTTGTGGATCAGGAACGGCATGACGCGGTCGCGCATCATGTGCGCGTGGTCGACGCGGCCGCTGGCGTCCTGCTGCCAGCTGGCCTCGCGGTGGCGATGGAGCTTGGCGTAGATGTGGCCGCTCATGTGCCACTGGTGCGCGATCGCCGGCGCGCTGTCGCCGTTGGCCGCCGCCGAGCGCAGCGCGCGCTCGGCCTTCTCGCTGTCCCACAGGTGGATGCGGTAGTGGTGCGCCGGGTGCGCCGGCGCCACGGCGAACACCTGGTCGAGCAGCGCGTCGACCGCGCCGTGGCTGCCGATGGCGATGCCGTGCTCGCTGTTGCGCCAGCTCTGGATCGCCAGGAACGCCTTGGCCTCGACGTCGTCGGGACAGGCTGCCACCACCGCCTCGATGCCGCGCAGGAACTCGCGGTGCAGATTCTTCTCGTCGCGCTCCTTCTTGCCGACGATCGCCTCCTTCGCCTTCTTGGCCTTGTCGGCGTCGCCGGAACGCAGGTCGGCCTTCAGCGCGTCGTCGATCTGGTACAGCACGGCGAGCGCGTCGATCCACAGCGACTCGCGCGCCGGCAGGCCCTGCTGGCGCTGCACCGCCTGCGCCGCGAAGCCGGCAGCGCGCTGCCAGTTCTCGACGTTGGCCATCGCCATGCCCCAGTACGCCATCGCGCACTCGGGCTGCAGCGTGGCGACCTGCCGGAAGCTGCGCTCGGCCTCGAAGTACCAGAAGCCGTGCTGCTGGCAGACGCCCTGGTCGAAGAACGCCTGCGCCGCGGGCGACAGCCCCTGCACCGGGAAGCGCACCTGCGGGCTCATGCCCGGCATCGCGTACGCGGCGCGGCGCGGGCCTTCGTTGAACTCGCCGCCGTGGCGGCTGTGGCCGAACGGATCGGCCGCGGGCTCCTGGGCGGCGAGCGGGGCGAGCAGCGCGCAGATCGCGGCGGCACGCCGGCGGAGGGATCGCATCGGTTCGGTTCCTGGTCGGGGCGTTGGGTGGCGCTCGGCGCGCGCCGCAGATCGACGACGGGCGACACGGTCGGCGGCGGCGCGCGGCGGCGCAAGGACCGACGCGGCGCGAACCGCCGCGCCTACGCGACCGGACGCGGGCACGGCTGGCCGGCGAGCGCCCGGTGCGACGGTCCGGACGGGCGCAGTTCGCTGGCGTAGAGGCACAGACCGGTCGGCGCGAACGGCTTCTGGTTGAGGCCAGCGCCGGCCTTCGCCACCGCGTCGCCGAGGGCGTAGGCGCCAAAGCGCCCCTTCACGCGGCCGAGCGTGATGTGCGGCGCGAAGCCGCGGGCCTCGCGCTCGATGCCGAACGGCTTGCCGCGTGCGACCAGTTGGTCGTGCAGGTCGATGACCGCCTCGACGTCGCCGCCGACGCCCGCCCACACGACCCGCGGCTCGCCGCGCGCCGGAAAGCAATCGAGCCCGCTCAGGCACAACTGCATCGCCGGCAGCGGCAGCGACCGCACGAGGTCGGCGAACTCGGGGACGCGGTCGTCGGGCGATTCCCCGGCGAAGGCGAGCGTCAGGTGCATCTGCACGGGCGGCACCCAGCGCACGTCGAAGCGCGCGTGCAGCGGTGCGGTGGCCTTGGCGAGGTGGTTGCGGACGGGTTCGGGCAGGTCGAGGGCGACGAAGCAGCGCACCGGCGCATGCTAGCCGCCGCGCGCCGTCGGCGTCCGACGCATTCCCGGGCTCGTCGCGGGTCGCAGCACTCCCCACTGCCGCGCCGCGGACGCGCGCGGCCGGTATCGTGCTGCACATGCCCATCGGCCTGATGCGTTTGGTCTTCCCGTGCCTGCTCGCGACCGCGGCCCTCGCGCAGGCCCCGGCGCCCACCGCCGCCGCCGACGCGGCTGCGGTGGCGCCGATCGCGCCGGCGGAACTGCGCGCGCGCCGCGAGGCGGTGGCGCAGGCCGTCGCCAAGCAAGCCGAAGGCAAGGCCGCCGTGGTGCTCGTGCGCGGCGCCGGCAAGCAGGCGGACATGGGCGCGTTCGTGCAGTTGCAGGACTTCCTCTACCTCGCCGGCGTGCCCGAGCCCGACCTCGCCGTGCTGCTGGTCGTCGGCCCCGACGGCGCGCTGCTGCGCGACGAACTTCTGGTGCCGCCGTTCTCGCGCTTCGCCGCGACCTGGGACGGCGACTTCCTCGCCCCAGGCGAAGCCGCCGCCAAGCGCACCGGCTTCGCCACGGCCGGCAACGTGCGCAGCCTGCACCGCCAGCTCGACGAACTGCTGGCCGCCGACGCCGCCGGCGCGCGGCCCGTGCTGTTCACGCTGACCGAGCCGGCGGCGCGCACCGGCAGCACGCCGCGCAAGGCCGCCGACGGCGCGCGGGAGACGAAGCAGGATCGCTTCGACGGCCGCAGCAGCCGCGAAGAGACGCTGGTCGCCGCGCTGCGCAAGGCGCACGACGGCCTGCGCATCGAGGGCCTGGAGCCGATCGTGCACGGCCTGCGCGCGCACAAGTCGCCGGCCGAGGTCGCCATCCTGCGGCGCTGCTCGGAACTGACCGCCGAAGGCCACGCCGAGGCGATGCGTTCGTGCGCGCCGGGCGTCGGCGAGAGCGCGCTCGCCGCGGTCGCGCGCTGCGTGTTCTCGCTGCAGGGCGCTGGCCCCGACGCCTACGGCGCGATCGTCGGCGGCGGGCCCAACGGCTGCATCCTGCACTACAACGCGCTGTCGCGGACGCTGCGCGACGACGACCTGATCGTCATGGACTACGCGCCGACGCTGCACGGCTACGCCGTCGACGTCACGCGCACGTTCCCGGCGTCGGGCAGGTTCTCGCCGGCGCAGCGCAAGCTCGTGCAGGACGTGCACGACGTGCAGCAGGCGCTGATCCGCGAGGTGAAGCCCGGGGCCAAGCTGTCGGCGATCGGCGCGCTGTGCGCGAAGCTGCTGACCGAGCGCGGGTACAAGAACGACCACGGCCCGTGCCACCACGTCGGCCTCGCCGTGCACGACCCGAACCCCGACGTGCTGCAGCCGGGCATGGTGATCACCGTCGAGCCCGGCGCGTACCTGCGCGACGCCGGCATGGGCTGCCGCATCGAGGACACCATCCTGGTGACGGTGGACGGCTGCGAGGTGCTGAGCGCTGGCGTGCCGTCGACGCCGGACGCGATCGAGGCGCTGATGGCGCAGGACGGCCTGCTGCAGGCGGCGCTGCGCGGGACGGCGGGCGCGAAGTAGGCGCGAGCGGGTGTCGGGCAGCCGACGCCGCGCGGTCGTCCGCGATCCGTCACCTGCTGCTGCACGGTGCGCTCGACGGGGGAACTGCTGCAGAAGCTGGCGAAGACGCCGCAACTCGACGCGCCGCGGATCGTGCTGCGGCAGACGGTCGCGCGCCAACGCCGGCCCGCTGCGATGCGAGGACTGCTTGCCGCAGCAGGATGCTCTGACCCATGAACCGGCGGCGAATCAGCGGCTCGCCTGCCGCAAGACCAGCAGCGCCGACTCGGCGTCGGCGACGAACCGCGCGAGCGCACGGTCCGCGGACCGCAGCAAGTTCACGACCTCGCTCGTCGTCGCATTGCGGAGCGCGAGCCACACGACCTTTGGTGGCGCCCCGCGCAAGAAGCTCCGCTGCTGGAAGTCGTCGTCCTTGCTGACGATCACGAGCCCATGCCGGGCGGCATAGTCCCAGACCTGCTCGTCACAAGCGCCGAGCAATCCGACGTGGCGCACGTGCGCGCTGCCGGGATAGACGTCCGCCAGCTTCGCAGGCAGCTTGTGGCTCAGGTTCTCGTCGAACAGCAGGGGCGCCATCGGCAACCTACGCCGCAGGCGGGTCGATCAGCCGCCGTTCGCGCGCGGCGGCGAAGGCGAGCACGGCACGAAGGTGGACGGGCTTCAGGTCGGGGAAGTCGCTGAGGATCTCTTCCTCGCTCATGCCGCTGGCCATGTACTCCAGCACGTCGACGACGGTGATCCGCGTGCCACGGATGCAGGGCTTGCCGCCGCGCACATCGGGCGTGACCGTGATGTGGTCTTCGAATCGCATCGTCGTACCGTAGCAGAGCCGATGCGCTCTGGCGACCGACCGCCCCCTTCGCGCACCGCGCAGTCGACACGCGAACCTACCGCGATTGCCGCCGCGCAGGGCCTGGCAAGTCGCCCAAGCCCACTGCCGTCCCTGCCGACCCGCACTGCCGCCACGGCGCGGCCCGCAGGCTACGCCGACGGCTGCGTTCGTTGTCGTTGGACCCGCGAGCCACGCGCTTTCGACGGAACGCCCGCGACCATGCAGTGGCGCAGCGAGCTCAGCCACCCGCTTCGACGTCACGCCGCGGATCGCACTGCGGCAGTCGGTCGTGCTCGAACGCGTCCGTGAGCACCTCGTGCAGGTCGGCGACGAGCTTCCGTCGCCGTCGATCGCCGTGCCGCGGTTGCGTCTCTGTGTGCTTTGTGTGCTCTGTGGTTGATTGCTGATGGTTCAAAGAAACCACAGAGAACACAGAGAGCACAGAGCAGAAACAGCAGCAGAAGCAGAAGCACTCACCACGCGCCGGACGACGCCACGCGGTTGGCGGCGGCGCCGACCGACCCGCCATCACCCGCCGGCCTTCACCGCGATCTTCGTCGTCTGCGCCTGCGCGCGCTCGGTCTTCGGCAGGCGCACGGTCAGCACGCCTTTGTCGAACCGGGCCTCGGCCTTGCTGGCGTCGATCTCGGCCGGCAGCGGCACGGTGCGCTGGAACCAGCCGTAGCTGCGCTCGGTGCGGTAGCAGCCTTCCTCCTTCTTGGTTTCTTCGTGGCGCTTCTCGCCCTTGATGGTCAGCAGGCCGTCCTGGCACTCGAGATCGAGGTCCTTCAGCTCGACGCCGGGGATTTCGACGGCGACGCGCAGCGCGTCCTTGTCGTCGGTGACGTCGAGCTTCGGCGTGAACGCTCCCTGCCGGAAGTCGCCGAACCAGCGGTCCGGCGTCTCCAAGCTGGCGAACGGGTCGCTCCAGACGCGCTCGATCATGCGCTCGACCTCGCCGCGGAAGTCGGCGAAGCCGCGCGGGCTGCCGTTGCCGGCGCGGGCCGGCGTCCGGTCGTGGTTCTTCTCGTGGCGCAGGAAGCGGAACGGGGACCAGGTCTTCAGGTCGGTCATGGCGGTGCTCCTCGTGTCGGGGGCGGGACGACGGGATGTCGATCCCATGGACCGCGATGTAGGGCACGGCGCGCCCGCCGGGCAGTCGATCGTCGGCGGAGCCCGCGCACGCCGAGGCCGTAGGACGGCTGCGCGCCTTGGCGGCGGCCACTACGCCCAGCGCCGGGTCGGACTGCCCAGCACAGCGCATCGCGCCGGCGGCGCCCCTCGGCCATGGTGGCGACCATGCGACGGGCATGCTCCCGCCGCCGAAGGAGCCCACCATGAAGATCAAGAACCTGATGACCTCCCCCGCCGTCACCGTGCAACCTGCCGACAGCCTCGCGCACGCGGCGAACCTGCTTTGGAACCACGACTGCGGCACGCTGCCGGTCGTCGACAAGGAAGGCCGCGTCGGCGCCATGGTCACCGACCGCGACATCTGCGTCGCCGCGTGGTCGACCGGCAAGCCGCTGGCCGAACTGCGCGTGCAGGACGCGATGTCGAAGTCGGTCGTCTCCATCCGCGCCGACGATGACGTCGGGCTCGCCGTCGACCGCATGGCGATGCATCAGGTCCATCGCCTGCCGGTCGTCGACGAGCACGAGCGCCCGGTCGGCGTGCTGTCGCTCAACGACCTCGCGCGCCGCGGCGACAAGGACCCGCAGCTCGGCAAGCGCGCGCTGCAGGTGATGGCCGCCGTCTGCCGCCTGCGCAGCGAGCCGATGCCGGCGGCGCAGCGCACGCTGGCGAGCGCTGGCGCGGCGATCGCCGACTGACGCGGCGGGCCGGCGTCGCACGGTATGCTGCGCCGCCTTGGACGCCCGCTGCCCGGAGATCGTCAAGAAGGTGCTCACGTCGTGCGGCCGCGCTTCCGCCTCGACCACGGCCACGGCGGCCGCGCCGCCGACTTCGCCGTCGAAGTGCGCGAGCGCGGCGTGCTGACCGAGTTGGATCGCCGGCGCTTCGAGCAACTGTGCTAGGCGCTGCGACTGCACAGCGACGGCCACACCGAGAGCGAGCCCGGCATCGTCGCCTGCTGGGACGCCGACCGGCTCGACCTCGGCCGCATCGGCATCACGCCGGAACCGCACCGGCTGTGCACCGCGCCGGCGCGGGATCCGCAGCGCATCGCGCGCGCGATGGCGATGAGTTGCGCGCCGCTGCGGCGAAGCCGCTGAAGCGGCCGCCAGCCCACCGCCGCAGCAGCGATCCGACCGCGGCGCCTCGCCCCTCAGCGCCCCTGCTGCAGGATCTTCTGCACGACGTTCGTCGTCGAACGCCCCGCGACCAGCGGCACCAGCACCACCTGCCCGCCGTGCTGCTCCACCCACTCGCGGCCGACGACGCCCTTGTCGCGCCAGTCCTCGCCCTTGGCGAGCACGTGCGGCGTGACGGCCTCGATCAGGGCCTTGGGCGTGTCGTCGTCGAAGGCGACCACGTAGTCGACGGCGGCCAGCGCGGCGAGCACCGCGGCGCGGTCCTCCAAGCCGTTGAACGGCCGGCCCGGTCCCTTCTCCTGGCGGCGCACCGATGCGTCGGTGTTGACGCCGACCATCAGCGCGTCGCCGTAGCTGCGCGCCTTCTGCAGGTAGTCGCAGTGGCCGGCGTGCAGGATGTCGAAACAGCCGTTGGTGAACACGAGCCGCCGGCCCTCGGCGCGCAGGCGGCTCGCGACCTCGATCGCCTGCTCGGTCGTCAGCACCTTGCCCTCGCTGCCCGGCGCGTCGCCCAGGCGCGCGAGCACCTCGCGGCGGCTCGGCGCCCAGGTGCCGAGCTTCGCCACCGTGATGCCGGCGGCGTGGTTGGCGAGGCGCAGGCTGTCCTCGAGGCCGACGCCGCAGGTGCGGCAGTAGGTCAGCATCGCCACGACGGTGTCGCCAGCGCCGGTGACGTCGAACACCGCGCGCGCCTCCGTCGGCAGGATGCGGTGCGAGCCGTCCTCGGTCTCGAAGTAGATGCCGTCCTTGCCGAGCGTGATCACCGCGTTGCGGGTGCCGGTGATCGCGCGCAGCCGTCCGGCCGCCGCGTGCATGTCGTCGGTCGTGCGGATCGCCACGCCGGTAGCGGCCTCGGCCTCTTCGCGGTTGGGCGTCAGCAGGTCGACGCCGCGGTAGATCGCGTAGTCCTTGCCCTTGGGGTCGACGACGACGACGCCGCCCTGCGAACGCGCCGCGGCGATCGCCGCCTGGATGACGCGCGGCGTCAGCACGCCCTTGCCGTAGTCGCTGAGCAGCACGCTGCGCCACGGGAACGGCCGCTGCTCCAGCACCGCCAGCAGCGCCTGCGCGGCGTCGCCGGCGACCGGCGCGCGGCTCTCCTCGTCGACGCGCAGCACCTGCAGCGTCTTGGCGACGTAGCGGGTCTTGCGGGTCGTCGGTCGCGTGCGGTCGACGACCAGCGCCTGCGTGTCGATGCCGGCGTCGGCGAGCAGCTTGGTCAGCTGCCGGCCGCCCTCGTCGTCGCCGATCACGCCGAGCACCGCCGTCGCGGCGCCGAGTTCGCGCAGGTTGGCGGCGACGTTGCAGGCGCCGCCGAGCAGGTAGCGCTCGGCCCCCGCTTCGAACACCAGCACCGGCGCCTCGGGCGAGACGCGGGTCGTCTTGCCGTCGGCGTAGCGGTCGAGGATCAGGTCGCCGACGACGAGGACCTTGGCTTGCGGCAGGCCGGCGAGCAGGTCGGCGAGGCGGCGGTTGGTGGCGACGGGCGTTTCCATCAGCGGGGCTCCTGCAGCACGCCGCGCGCCTGCGCCGTGCACAGCAGCGCCTGGTGCAGCAGCGGCAACACGATCTCGTGCATCGCGGTGATCGACTTGCCGTCCTTGGGCGGCCGCTGCACGACGTTGGTCACGGCGCGGTAGTGCTGCAGCATGTCGAAGTTGGCGGTCAGGAAGTCGGCACCGAGCTGGCCGCGGTTGCGCGCGATCGACACCGCCTTGAGGAACACCTCGGGCATGATCACGGCCGAGCCGATGTTCAGCCACACGCCGTGCTCGAGCCGGCCGACGGTCTCGGCGAAGGTCCAGAAGTCCTTCTGCGTCGCCGCGCCGCGCGCGGCGCCGTCGAGCTCCGGATCCATGTGCGTGATGTCGCAGCCGAAGGCGACGTGCACGGTCGCGGGGACGCCCAGGCGCGCGGCCTCGGCGAACACCGACAGCTCCCGGTGCGGCAGCTTGGCGTCGAGGATCGTGCGGCCGATGGCGAGGCCGTAGCCCTCGCCGCGCTGGTGCGCGCGCTTGGCTGCGCCGTTGAGCGCCGCCATCGTCTCGCGCCAGAAGCCGAACGAGCCGTCGGGCAGGTTCTGCGCCACGTCCTCGCTGGTGGCGCCCTGGTAGGCGGTCTCCCAGTCGTGGATCGCCGACGCGCCGTTGGTGGCGACGTGCGTGACGAGGCCGCGGCGCATCAGGTCGATGACCAGCGGCGACAGGCCGACCTTGAGCACGTGCGCGCCGAGCGATACGCCGACCTCGCGGCCCTGCTGGCGCGCGGTCACCACGCGGTCGACGACCTGCTTCAGCGCCTTGCTGCCGTAGATCTCCGGCAGCGCCTCGAACCACTGCAGGAAGCCCGGCGTCGGCGGCAGCGCCTTGGCGAAGTCCTCCTTGCGCACGAGGTTCTTGCGCTCGGCGAGCGGACGGATGCGCAGCGGGCGCGGCGTTTGCGACGGGTCGGGAGCGGGCATCGGCGAGCCCGCATCGTGCAGCGGCGCGCCGCGCCGGTCCAGCGCGGCGCGCCGCCGGCGCGGTCACGGCGTGAAGACGAGCCGCACTTCCTGCACCACGACCGCCCCGAGGGCGGCGTCGACGACGAGGTCGAACCGCACCAACTGCGCACGTTCGCGATTCAGCGAATCCGACCCGGGCGCCAGCGTCGTGCGCCACGGGCCGACACTGCCGGCCAACGGCTCGCCGGTCGCCGGGTCGCGCAACGCGCCTTGGCAGCGCAGTTGCACGACTGCGCCCGGGCCGCTCGCCGGCTGCGACGAGACCGCGGGGTCGTCGCTGAACAGCACCGGCACGCCGCCGACGGTCGCCTGCACTTCGTAGCGGCGGTAGAGCGGCGCGGGGCCGCTGGTGACCGTCAACCACAGCGAGCGCGATCCCGAGAGGGCGTCGCGGTCGGTCAGCGCGCCGGCGTTCTGGCCGGCGTTGTACGCGGGCACCGGCGGCGCCGTCGGCGCGAACGTCAGCGCGCCGCCGGCCTCGCAGCGGTAGAAGCCCGGCGCGCCCGCGCCACCCTGGGCCTGCACGTTGAGCTGGAACGGCGCGAGCGCCGTAGCGACGTTGCCGACGCGGCTGCCCGCGGCGCCATCGGCGTCGAGCAGGCCGAAGACGGCGAGGTCGCGCGCCGACTGCAGCACCACCGACCCGCCCGAACCGCCGCCGCCGGGCGACGAGATGCCCCAGTCGATGTCCTGCAACGGCGAGTTCGGCAGTTGGTTGTCGCCGGTGATCAGGACGCCGCGGCCGCCGCGCGCGAGGACCTGGCCGCTGGCGCCGACCACGAGGTCGCCGCCGGCGCGCAGCGCGATCGCGCCGCCGCCGCCGGTGCCGCCGTGGCCGGCGAGGTAGTCGTCGACGAAGACCGTCAGGACGCCGAACGTGTGGCTGCCGCCGCCGCCGCCGCCCGAGCCGCCGACGAGGAAGTGGTCGAGCGACTGGTAGCCCGACGGCGGCGACGCCGGCGGGTACGGGAACAGGCCGAAGGCGGCGCCGCCGACCGGCGCGGGGCCGTTGTTGGGCTGCGTGGTCGCCGGAGCCGGGATCGTCGGCAGCGCCGGCTGGCCGCCGGCGAGCAGGAAGCCACCGCCGCTGCCGCCGGGCGAGAACTCGTCGTGGAACGGGAGGTTCGTGCCATTGAGGAACGGCGGCGAGGCCGCGGCTGCCGTGCCGCCCGCCGGGCGTTCCGCCGCGCCGCGGCCACCGGTGTTCGCCGCGCTACCGGCATAGGCATGGCCGGCGACGACGCGCACGTCCTGCCCGTTCTGGCCGCGGTTCAGCGGCCCGGCGGCGGTGTTGCCCGCCGGACACTCGTTGCCGCCGGCACCACCCGAACCGCCGCCAGCGCCGCCAGCGCCGCCGGGCTGGCCGGGACGCACCACGGCGGTGCCCAAACCGCCGCG
>JBKDXM010000096.1:0-2879 GCA_046306335.1 Planctomycetota bacterium | reverse complement strand
GCGCCGCGAGGCCGACGCCGCGGCCGCGCGCGAACGGGGCCGGCAGCAGCACGGCGACCGCGACGGCGGCGATGGTGGTCCATTCACTCGCGACGTTGAGGTTGCCGAGCGTCGACACCGGCTCGCGTTCGACGCCGTAGCCGTCGAGGTCGGCGAGGCCGAGCCGCTGCAGCACGCCGAACAGCGCGGTCGCCAGCAGCAGCCACGGCAGCGGCCGCGCCAGCGTGTCGCCGGCCGCGGCGCCAAGCCGCAGCGCCACGACCAGCGCCAGCCAGTGCGCCAGCCGATAGCCGGCGTCCCACGCCTGGAAGCCGCGCGCGTCGCCCTCGGCGCGGAACCAGACGTCGCCGGTCCAGCGCACCGCGGCGCTCGCCGCCAGCGCGGCGACGAAGGCCCACAGCCAGCGCTCGCCGCGCACCGCCGGCAGGCGCGGGCACAGCAGCAGGGCACCGCCGGCGGCCAGCAGCAGCAGGGCGCGGCGGACCTGTTCGGCGTCGACCCAGAGCGGATGGAACGGCAGCGCCAGCAGCGCGACGAACACGGCCGCGAGCCAGCGCGGCGCTGCCGCCATGGGCGCTGCGGCGGCCCCGTTCATGGCGCCGGCTTGTCGTCGAACTTCAGGATCGCGTCGACGAAGCCCTGCACGGTGAACGGCTCCAGGTCGTCGATGCCTTCGCCGACGCCGAGGAACTTCACCGGCACCGGCAGCACGTCGCGGATGCCGAACAGCGCGCCGCCCTTGGCGGTGCCGTCCATCTTGGCGAGCACGAGGCCGCTGACCGGCGCCGCCTTGCGGAACTCGCTCGCCTGCCGGATGGCGTTCTGGCCGGTGGTGGCGTCGAGCACCAGCAGCGTCTCGTGCGGCGCTTCGGGCGCCTGCTTCTTCACCACGCGCACGATCTTCTCCAGCTCGGCCATCAGGTTCTTCTGCGTGTGCAGCCGGCCGGCGGTGTCGAGCAGCAGGTAGTCGACCTTGCGCGCCAGCGCGGCGGCGACCGCGTCGAACGCGACGGCCGCCGGGTCGGCGCCGGTCGCCTGCTTGACGATCGGGATGCCCAGGCGCTCGGCCCACAGCGTCAGCTGCTCGACCGCGGCGGCGCGGAACGTGTCGCCGGCACCGAGCAGCACCGTCTTGCCCTGCCGCTGCAGGTGGCGGGCGAGCTTGGCGATCGACGTGGTCTTCCCGGCGCCGTTGACGCCGACGATCATCACGATCGTCGGCCCGCTGGGCGCGACCGCGAGCGGGGCCTCGCTGCCGGCGAGCATCGCGGTCAGCCGCTGCCGCAGGAACGCCGGCACCTCGGCCATCTCGCGCACGTCGCGGCGCTTGTACGCGGCCTTCAGTTCGTCGACGACGCGCGTGCCGACCGGCCCGAGGTCGCCGTTGTAGAGCACCTCCTCCAGGTCGTCGAGGAACGCGTCGTCGAGCTGGCGGCCCTGGAACAGGCGGGCGAGGCCCGCGGTGAGCGCGTCGCGCGTCTTCTTGAGCGCCTGCAGCAGCTTGCCGAACACCATCGTCGGCGCAGTGTCGGAGGCGGCGGCGCGCCGCGCAACGGTGGCGCTGCCGTCAGCCCTGGGCGGCGTCGCCCGGCGTCGGCGACGGCGGCGCTGGGGGCGTCGGCGTCGGCTCGGCCTTGCGTTCCTTCTCCAGGTCGATGCGGATGCGGTCGAGGATGCCGTTGACGAAGCCGCCGGAGTTGGCGGTCGAGAACTTCTTGCCCAGTTCGATCGCCTCGTTGATGGCGACCTTCGGCGGCACTTCGGCGACGAACATCAGCTCGTACGTCGCCATGCGCAGCACGTTGCGGTCGACGGTCGCCATGCGCTTGAGGTCCCAGTTGCGGGTCACGCCCTGCAGGCGCAGGTCGATCGCGGCGACGTGCCGGCGC
The DNA here is from genome assembly GCA_046306335.1 of Planctomycetota bacterium. GTDB lineage: Bacteria > Planctomycetota > UBA1135 > UBA1135 > UBA2386 > UBA2386. The sequence continues at coordinate 990 of JBKDXM010000096.1, read as the reverse complement.
GTGCCTTCGACCAGCTGCGCGGCGAAGCCGGCGACCTCGGCGTCCTGCTCGGCCTCGTCGGCGCACAACTCGGCGAGTGTCTTGCCGACCTCGCCCGGGTAGCCGTCGCCGCGCACGTCGAACTGGAACAGGACCTGCATCGCGATCTCGCGAGCGCGCGTGCGGCGGCGGATGGGGGCGGTCATGGCAAAGAGCGGTTGCCGAGGTGGCGGGGCGGAGAGGCTAGCGGCGGCCGTGGCCGGATCAACGTGCCGCGGCGAGTTGCGCCTGCAGCGACTGCATGCCGAGCGCGGCCAGCGCCGCGTCGCAGCCCTTGTTGCCGTGCTCGCCGCCGGCGCGCGCGAGCGCCTGCTCCATCTCGGCGCAGGTAAGCACGCCGAAGCCCAGCGGCACGCCGGAGTCGAGCGCCACGCGCATCGCGCCCTGGGTCACGCCGTCGCAGACGTAGTGGTAGTGGTCGGTGCCGCCCTTGACGACGGCGCCGAGCATCACCAGCGCGCTGCAGCCGCGGACGCGCGCCAACCACTGGCAGGCCTGCGGCAGCTCGAATGCGCCGGGGACCCACAGCACGGTCACGTCGTCGTCGGCGACGCCGTGCTCGCGCAGCGTCTGCAGCGCGCCCTGCAGCAGGCGCTCGGTGACGACCTCGTTGAAGCGGGCGACGGCGATGCCGACCGTGCGCCGGCCGGGCTGCGGCACGGCGTGCAGGACCTTGACCATGGCGGCAGCGTAGGCCGTCGGTCGTCGCCGCGCACGGTCCCGCTCGCGCGCCGTCGGGCTCAGGTCCGCGCCGGCGTCGGCGCTGGCGGCGCCGGCGGCCCCCCCAGCCCCGTGCCCCCCGCCCGCGCGGGCGGGCCAGCCCCCCCCCCGCGCCGCGCGCCGCCGCCACCCCCCCGCCGCCCCCGACGCGTAGCGGCAAGCGCCCGCCGCCCCGCCCCCCGACGCGCGCCGCGCTCCCCGCCCCCCTCCCCCCCCAGCCCCACGGCCGCC
>JBKDXM010000095.1:0-19395 GCA_046306335.1 Planctomycetota bacterium | reverse complement strand
GACGCCGCCATCGCGGTCGGCAGGGCGATGCGCCCCTCGGCGTCGCGGCTCGGGCCGGGATCCCATCGGCGCCGTCGCGGGCGATGCCGACGGACACCTCGACGCGCGCGTTGGCGCGCAGCTGATCCAGGCAGCGCCAGCCATGGGCGACGGTTCGGTAGCTGGCCATCGCCGCCGCGACGCTCGCCGGCAGGCCCGGGCGGTCGTAGCGCGCGAGCAGGCTCTCGAGCTGCGGCAGGTCGCGTTCCTTGCCCTTGACCAGCTCCTGCATGCGCACCAGCACGCTGCGGTAGACGTCGCCGAGCACGCCGGGGGCAGCGCCCTCGCTGCCGAACGGGATCGTCACCGCCGACGCCTCGGGGGGCGGCAGGTCGGGCGTGCCGAACAAGGGCACGGTCTCGTAGGTGGTGACACACCCCGCGAACGTGCCGAAGAAGAACAACGCCGCGAGGCGGGACCAGGCCCGCCTCGCGGTGTGCGAGGCGCGCGCGCGGCGCACCCCGTCGAAGGTCCCAGCGTTGGCTGGGACGCAGCTCACTGGCCGTCGCCCTCGCCGGCCTTCTTGGCGGCTTCGCGCGCGCTGACGCGCTGGCCGATGCCCTTCAGCTGGTCGGCGAGCGAACCGAGTGCCGGCGCCTGCGGCGTCTTCGGCTCCGGTTCCTTCGCCGGAGTGGCGTCGGTCTCGTCGCCTTCCTCGAAGTGCGCCTGGATCAGCGTCAGGCCGATCTTCCGCTCGTCGGTGTCGATCTTGATGATGCGAACCTCGACGCGCTGGCCGACCTTGACCACTTCCTCGGGGTTGTCGACCTTGTGGTCGGCCAGCTCCGAGATGTGCAGCAGGCCTTCGAGACCCGGCTCCAGCTCCACGAACACACCGAAGTTGGTGATCTTCGTGACCGTGCCCGGGACGCTGTCGCCGATGTGGTAGCGGGCCGGGATGTCCCCGGTCCACGGATCGGCCTGCAGCTGCTTGAGGCCGAGCGCGATGCGCTTCTTCTCCTGGTCGACCGAGAGCACGACGCACTCGATCTCGTCGCCCTTCTTCACCACCTCGCTCGGGTTGGTGATCTTGCGCGTCCAGCTCATGTCCGTGATGTGCAGCAGGCCGTCGATGCCCTCCTGCAGCTCGATGAACGCGCCGTAGTTGGTGAGGTTGCGCACCTTGCCGCGGATGACCGTGCCGGGCGGGTAGTTCTCCGCCACCATGTCCCACGGGTTCACCTCGGTCTGCTTCATGCCGAGGCTGATGGTCTGCTTCTCGGTGTCGATCTCGAGCACGACGACCTCGACCTTGTCGCCCTGCTTGACGACCTCGTTCGGGTGGTTGACGCGCTTGGTCCAGGACATCTCGGAGATGTGCACGAGGCCCTCGACGCCGTCCTCCAGCTTGACGAAGGCGCCGTCGCTCATCAGGTTGACGACCTCGCCGTTGACGCGCTTGCCGACGGGGTACTTCTCCGTGATGTTCTCCCACGGCGAAGCGGACTTCTGCTTCATGCCGAGCGCGATGCGCTCGCGCTCGCGGTCGATCTTGAGGACCTTGACCTCGACCTCGTCGTCGAGCTTCAGCATCTCCGACGGGTGGTTGACGCGGCCCCACGACATGTCGGTGATGTGCAGCAGGCCGTCGATGCCGCCGAGGTCGACGAACACGCCGAAGTCGGCGATGTTCTTGACGATGCCCTTGCGGACCTGGCCCTCGGCCAGCTCGGCGAGCAGCTGCGCCTTCTTCGTCTCGCGCTCCTCCTCGATCAGCTTGCGGCGCGAGATGACGATGTTCATCCGCTCCTCGTCGATCTTGATGATGCGCGCCTCGATCTCCTTGCCGATCCAGTCGCCGATGTCGCCCGCGCGGCGGATGTTGACCTGCGACGCCGGCAGGAACACCGGCACGCCGATGTCGACCAGCAGGCCGCCCTTGATCTTGCGCAGGACGAGGCCCTTGACGGCGTCGCCTTCCTTGTGCGTCTGGATGATGTTCTCCCAACCGCGGATGCGGTCGGCCTTCCGCTTGCTCAGCAGGATGTAGCCCTCCGCGTCGTTGATGGTCTCGACCAGGCACTCGATCTCGAGCCCGGGCTGCACGGCCAGCGGATCCGGGAACTCCGAGAGCGAGATCTGGCCCTCGGCCTTGTAGGAGACGTCGACCACGACGGTGCCGTCTTCCTGCACCTTGATGACCTTGCCCTTGACGATCTTGTTGGGCGACAGCTCGGCGACGGTCTTGCCGATCGCGGTGTCGAGCTCGGCGAGCGTGGTGCTGCCGAGCGCGTCCGACGTGAGCCGGTTCAGCTCCTCGGCGGACATGGAGAACTTCTTGATCAGATTCTTGCCGTGCATCAAACGAATGGGGGTTGAAGGGAGAAAGGGAACACAACGACGATGCGTGCCGCGCCGTCCTCGCCTTTCGGCTCGAACGACCCGGCGGTCACAGTCCCGCCGCCCGGACCATCCGGACGTCGGTCGCTGGCGACGGGGCTCACGCCCTGCTGCCAGCAGATGAGGAATTGCCGGCGACCGCGGCGGGAGCCGTGGTCGCCGTGGATCGATGATCGCGCAGCGGCGCGCGCGCGAGTTCGGCGACGTGCGCGCGCAGCGCGTCGACGCCGCCGGGCGCCAGCACCCTCGCCGGCCCCCAAGGCGCGCCGAAGCGCACCGTGATGCGGCGCGGCCGCGGCAGCCAGGCCCGGCGCGGGAAGGCGCGGTGCGCGCCGTCGAGGCCGATCGGCACCACCACGGCGCCCGTGCGCCGCACCAGGAACTCCACGCCCGACTTGAACGGGCCCACGGCGCCGTCGGCGCTGCGCGTGCCCTCGGGGAAGAGCCCCACCACCTCGCCAGCACCCAGGCTGTCGGCGATCCGCCGCAGCGCCTCCTTGGACGGCGCGTCGCGGTCGATCAGCGTGACGCCGACCTGCCGCATCCACCAGCGCAGCGGCAGGAAGCCGGCGAGCCCGGCCTGGGCCAGGAAGTTCACTTCCCGGCCGCTGCTGATGCCGACGAGCGGCGGGTCGAGGTAGCTCGCGTGGTTGGCGACCAGCAGCACCGGGCCGGTGGCGGGCACCTGCTCGCGGCCTTCGACGCGCAGCCGGAACCACACGCGGCAGAACGCCATCGTCGCGTGCTTGCTGAGCAGCCACCAGAAGCGGCTGCGCTCGACGATGCGCGCGCCCGTCACGCCAAGCCCGCCTCGCCGCGCACGAACGCCAGCAGGCGACCGAGCACGGTCTCGGTCGGCAAGCCCGTCGAGTCGAGGTAGAGCGCGCCGGCGCTGCGCACCAGCGGCGCGGCCGCGCGCGTGCTGTCGAGGCGATCGCGCTGCACGATCTCGGCGAGCACATCCGCCTCGCTGACCTGACGGCCCTGGCGGGCGAAGTCCTGGCAGCGGCGGCGGGCGCGCTCCTCCGGCGCGGCGTCGAGGTAGACCTTCCAGCGCGCCGACGGGAACACGACCGAGCCCATGTCGCGGCCCTCGGCGACGACCGGGCCGCTGCGCGCGACCTGCCGCTGCAGGTCGCCCATCGCCGCCCGCACGAACGGCAGCGCGGCGACCGCCGAGACCTGCGCCTCGACGTCGCGCGTGCGGATGTCCGCGCTCACGTCGACGCCATCCAGGGCGATGCGGCCGGGCGCGAGTTCGAGGCGCGCCGTCGCCAGCGCCGCGCGCATGCGCGCTTCGCCGCGGTCGGGCTCGCCGGCGACCATGGCCGGCGCGCAACCATGCCGCAGGAAGTGCAGCGTGATCGCACGGTACATCGCCCCGGTGTCGAGGAAGGCGAAGCCCAGCCGTTGCGCCAGCAGGCGCGCGACCGTGCTCTTGCCCGCGCCCGACGGACCGTCGATGGCGACGACGTCCGTCGGCGCCACCACGTCCGCCGCCTGCAACGAAGGGCTCACAGCCACGCGGTCCGAAGTTGTGGAGAAAGGGGAAAAGGAAATCGATCCGGGTTGGAAAAGATCGGGCCGGACGCGCGACCTTTGCCGACGTGCCGGGGACAGCCGGGCCGTCCAAGGGGGCCGAGCAGTCTAGCGAGCCGGGTGCGGCGAGGGCAACGGCGGAAGCGGCGGGAGCACAGCCGACGGCGGCCAGTCCGCCCGCCGCGGCGTGGCGCCACCCTCATTCGGCCAGCGGGCAAGGTCCGGGGTCGGCGCCCGGCTCGATCCGGCCGCCCCGAAGGAAGCGGACGGCGCGCCCGCCGGCTGGGTCGATCGCAAGGCCGACCGGATCGGCGTCGAACGCCGGCAGCACCCGGTACGCGCCGTCGCCGCGCCGGCCGCAGCTGAAGCGGTGGATGTGGCCGAACACCAGCCGGGCGACGCCGGTCGCGAACGCCGCGTCGACGGCGGCGGCCGTGGGCAGGAAGCGCGCCTGGTCCCCCGCCGCGATGACCATGGCGCTGCGGCGGCGGGCGCGCGCGGCGACGCGGACCGCCAGCCCCACCGGCAGGCTGCGCGCCAGTGCCCGGGTCAGCGGATGGCGCAGCCAGCGTTTGGCGCGCTGGTACGGCAGGTCGTTCTGGCACAGCTCGTCGCCGTGCAGCAACAGCGTGTCGACGCCGCCCAGGCGCGCGCGCAGGCCGCCGGCGACGACCGAGGCGCGGCTCGCGGCGGCGAACTCAGGACCGAGCAGGAAGTCGCGGTTGCCGTGCAGCACGTGCGCCGGCACGCCGTCGGCAGCGAGCGTCGCGAGCAGCGCGGCGACGTCGCGCCAGACGCCGACGCGGACCTGGCCGCGCGCGACGTACGAATCGAACACGTCGCCGAGCAGGAACAGCGGCGTGCGCGCGGCGCGCGCCGCCGCGACGGCATCGCCGAGTGCGGCCAGCACGTCACCGCCGTCGGCCGGGATGTGCAGGTCGGAGACCAGCAGCGCGCGCGCGCACGGCGTCGCCAGCTGCGTCACCGGCGTGCCGAGCACGGCCGCAGCCGACGGCGCCGCCGCCGCGGTCACTGGCGCACCTCGACCACCAGCGCGCCCCACGGATCGAGGCGCGCGTCGAACGACGTCGCCGGTCCGTCCCCGAGCGGCGTGCCATCGAGGCGGAACAACCGGCGCGGCGTCGGCAGCACGCAGCGCACCGCCCGCGGCCCGTCGGCGGCGAGCTTCTGCAGCTGCGCCGGCGCGCCCTCGGCCTGCAGCCGGATGGCGAGCGCCTCGCGGCCATCGCGCAACAGCAGGCGGGTGCGCTGCACGCACGTCGGCAGGCCGTCGCCGACCACTTCGCACGGCGGCTCGACGCCGGCGGTCTGCAGCACGCTGCGCACGCGGCGGCGCAGCGCCAGCGCGGGCTCGATGGCGGCTTCGTCGAGCCGCCAACCGCCGTACGCGCACACCGGCGTGTTGAGGTAGACGGCGCGGCCGCGGCCGGCGCGGTGTTCGACGAAGGCCATGCCGCCGTCGCGCGCCTCGCCGAGCGCGCCGGCGAGGCCCTGCTCGGCGAGCGGCAGGCCGCGGCTGCGGGCGAGCGCGCGGCCCTCGCGCACCAGCAGCGTGTCCCAGCGCCAGCGGCGGTCGCTGATGCCGAACACCTCGTCGAGCGCGGCGACGTCGCGGCGGCGCAACTGCTCGTCGTAGAGCCCGGCGCCGAAGTCCGCGAGCACCGTGCCGCCGGCCTGGACGTAGGCGCGGATGGCCTGCGCCGTGCGGGTGGCGAGCGCGAGCGTCGCCGGCAGCACGAGCAGGCGCGGCCGTTCCTGCAGCAGGCGTTCGGCGAGTGCTGGCTCGGCGACGAAGCGCGGTTCGCAGCCGAGGTCCTGCAGCAGGCGCAGCCAGCCGACGCGGCTCGCCTGGCTCGTGCTGTGCGTGCGTTCGTGCGAAGCGAGCCGCCGCACCCAGGTCAGGCCATCGGCTGCCGAGTCGAGCATCCACCACGCGCGCACCGACGCCTGCGACTCGACCAACCACACCGACGACGGCTGCACGCGCGCGCCCGCGCAGGCGTCGAGCTCGGCGCCGAGTTCCTTGCGCGCTGCTGCCACCGCCGCTCCGAACGGCGTCGGCGCGCCGTCGGGACCGGCGATCGCGGCGTCGTTCCACACCACGGCCCCGTGCGCGCCCTGGCAGGCGAGCGCGGCGAACTGCGCGCGCACGGCGTCGGCGAGCTTCGCCGGGCCGAGCGCGGCGGCGTCGGGGGCCATGATCGTCGCGTAGCGGTGCGCCGACGGCGGCGCGAAGCTGCGCGCCAGTTCGACCGCGCCGCCGATCGCATAGGGTTCGAGCAACGTCAGCGCCGGCACGTAGCGCGCGTAGTCGTTGCCGCCGAAGGCCGCCGGCGCCTGCAGGCCGGTGAGCCCGACGGGCACGCCGGGCACGGCGACCTGCACCGCGTTGGCGAGCCGACGGACGACGTCGGCGTACTGCGCGTCGACGAAGTCGAGCCAGAGGCCGAATGGGCGCAGGTCGCGCGGCAACTCGACGTCGCCGAGTTCGCGCCGACGGATCTGGTCGACGGTCGGCGGCACGACCACGTCGAGCGACGCGAAGTGCGTGCCGAGCGCGTCGTTGATCGCCTCGATCCCGCCGAGACGCTGCGCCGCGAAGGCCCGGAAGGCGGCGAGGCAGTTGGCGCAGCGGCAGGTGTCGAGCGGCGCGTCGTGCCGCGTCGCCGAGGCCTCGTCGGCGAGCGCGACGAAGCGCAGCGACGGCCCGCGCACGCGCTCGGCCTCGGCGACCGCGCCGGCGACCGCGGCCTCGATCGCGCCGGGCGCGGCGAAGCACGCCGGGCGCACCAGCACGGCGGGATCGCGGGTCTTCTCGTAGGCGGCCCGAACCGGCGCGAAGGCGTCGTCGCGCAGTTCGAGCAGGCCCTTGCCGATCGGCTGGTCGAGGTAGAAGCCGAGGCCCTTGCCGAGCACGGGCGCGGGATCGACGCCGCGGCCGAGTTGCACCGCCGTGTAGCCGGCCTTCGCCGCGGCGGCCGCGCCCCCGGCGGCGTCGCCGCACCACAGCACCCACTGGAAGCCGACCGGCGGCGCGGCGGCCGGCGCGGCCTGGGCCGACGCCGGCGCGAGCGCGCCGAGCACGCCGAGAGCAACGGCGAGGCAACTCGGGGCGGCGGCGCTCACTCGATGCCGTAGTCCTTGAGCTTCTCCCACTGGACCTTGCGCGAGATGCCGAGGACGGACGCGGCCTTGGTGCGATGGCCGCCGACGCCGCGCAGCACCGCCCGCAGGTGCTCGCGCTCGGCGTCGACGAGCACTTCGCGCAGCGAGCGCAGGGCCGTCGGCGGCTCCAGCGCGGCGCGGCGCGAGCGGTCGACGGGCAGCAGGTGCTCCTTCTTCAGCACGGTGGCGCCGCCGGACAGCGCGACCGCCTGCGCGATCCGGTTCTCCAGCTCGCGCACGTTGCCTGGCCAGCTGTACTCGGCCATCGCCTCCAGCACGTCGGTCTTCACCGTCAGCGGCCGGCCGCCGCCGAGCTTCTCGACGAAGTGCTGCACCAGCATCGGCATGTCGCCCTCGCGCTCGCGCAGCGGCGGCAGGCGCACGGGCACGACGTTGAGGCGGTAGTAGAGGTCTTCGCGGAACTTGCCGGCGCGCACGTGCTCCAGCAACGGCACCTTGGTGGCGGCGACGACGCGGATGTCGACCTTGACGAGCGACTCGCCGCCGACGCGCTCGAACTCGCGCTCCTGCAGGACGCGCAGCAGCTTGACCTGCACCGACAGCGGCATGTCGTCGATGTCGTCGAGGAAGATCGTGCCGCCGTCGGCGACCTCGAAGCGGCCGCGGCGCAGCTTCTGCGCGTCGGTGAAGGCGCCCTTCTCGTGGCCGAACAGCTCCGTCTCCAGCAGCGTGTCCGGCAGCGCGCCGCACGACAGCGCCACGAACGGCTTGTCCTTGCGCGCGCTGAGCTGGTGGATGGCGCGGGCGATGCGCTCCTTGCCGGTGCCGCTCTCGCCCTCGATCAGCACCGACGCGTCGGTCGGCGCGACCGTGCGGACGGTCTTGACCACCGTCTGCATGGCGCGGCTCTGGCCGATGACGCCAGGCAGGCCCTGGCCGTGCACGTCCTTGAGCTGCTCGCGCAGCCGCTGGTTCTCGCTGAGCAGCGCGCGGAACTTGCCGATGCGCTGGATGCGCTCCAGCACCTGCTCGTTGAGGAAGGGCTTGGGGATGTAGTCGTCGGCGCCGAGGCGCATCGCCTCGACGGCGTGCTCGACGGTGGCGAAGGCGGTCATCACCAGCACCTCCGTGTCCGGTCGCGCGCGCTTGGCCGCCTGCAGCACCTGCATGCCGTCGGCGCCGGGCAGGCGCACGTCGGTGATGACGACGTCGTAGCTGGTCTGGCCCAGTTCGCTGATCGCGGCCTTGCCGTCGGCGACGTGCTTGACCTCGTAGCCGGCGGCTTCGAGGTCGTCGGTGAGCGTGACCGCGATGGTCGCCTCGTCCTCGACGAGCAGGATGCGCACCGGCTGGCCGGTCACGTCCGCTCTCCACCTGCGGGCGGCGGCGCGGGATCGCCGCCGTCCTGGCGCAGCTGGCTCTCGCCGAACGAACGCACGGCGTCGCCGCCAGCGCGCGCCGCGTCGGCGAGCGCGGACTCGGCCTGGTTCAGCAGTGTGTCGAAGAACACCGCCTTGTGGTCGACGATCGAACTGACGCCGATGCTGACGCTGAGCGCCAGCGGCTTGCCGTCGGCGACGACCTCGAGCCCGCGGAAGGCCTCCAGAAGACGACCGGCGACGAGGCGGGCGCCGGCCAGGTCGGTGTGCGGCAGTACCAGCAGGTAGCGGTCGTCGTTGGTCGTGCCGAGCAAGTCGGAACCGCGGGTCTTGTCGCGCACGAGCTCCGCCATCGCGGCACGTACGGAATGGCGCAGGTCGGCGCCGTAGAGATCGACGAGCTGCGGCAGGCGGTCGACCTGCAGCACGATGCAGGCAAGCGGCAGCCCGTAGCGGCGCGCCCGGGCGAACTCGTTCTTCATCAGGTGCAGGATCTGCGCCTGGGAGAAGAGGGACCCGCTGAGGAAACCCGCGTCGGCTTCGCGGCCCCCCGCCGCCGGCTGGGACGACGTTCGCGTCTTACGGAAACCCGGTCTGGTCATCGCGATGCGTGTGCGCCGCAGCAACCTAGCGTCCGCCACAGCGGGCGCCAGCGACGGCCGCCGGGCGCAGGCAGGTCGCGGACAAAAAAATACGGGCCTCAGCCGGTCAGAACTGAGGCCCGTGAAAGCGGGTCAGGCTACGCAATGGAGAGGGCGGTTAGGGAGGGGGATACTGGTCTCCACCACACAGCCAAGACCCGTCGGTGTCTGCTGATGCGGAACCGACGATCCGGTTCCGGCCGGCCCGATGGTCAGTCAGGTCGGCGGTCTGCTACCGAACGATCATAGAGCGTTTCGCAGCCAGCGACGTCTAGTCCATCGCCGGCGTCTCGTTTCGGTCCGCGGCCGGTCAAGCCGCAGGTCGTTGCGCGACGCAGGGGCGGATCATGCCGTCGGCGCAGCGGATTTCAACACCGGCTCCACGAGTTTTTCGACAGGTTGCCCCCAGTCCCGCCGCTCGCGGTTCGATCGGCGGCCCCCAGCTAGCGCACCGGATCGACGCAAGTCGCTTGCGGACAAGTTGTTGCCTTTCCACATCCCGCGGCATCAAGTTATCCACATCGCGCCGACGGACGGTGGAGAAAAATGGCCGCCCGGTGGACGCCGCGACCGCGCGGCATCGTCGCACCCACCGAACTTCGGCCCAGCGAGCAGGCGCAGATGCGCCCCAGCCGCGTGCTGCGAACGTGCACACAGCCGCTTGGCCGCGCCGCTGCGCGACGCGCGCCGAAGCTGCGGGCGCACGCTGCCGGCACGCGCGCGCCGGCGTCAGCCGCCGACGAGGCGGCGCACCCACGCAACCGCCGAGGCGAACCAGTCGACGGCGACGTAGATGTCGATCGACGGGTGCTTGTACTTCAGCGCCACGAGCACGGTGACGACGACGGCCGTGTAGAGCAGGCCGAAGACCAACTGCGCCGCGAGGCGGGCGAACAGGCCCTTCGTGCGAACGCCGAGGCCGGGCTTGGGCGTCTCACGGCCGCCGCGCAGGATCCAGTCGCGCTGGGCAACGAGCCCGCGCTGCACCAACTGCCCCGGCTCGACCGGATCCGCCAGCAGCGCGCGCGTGGCGGCTTCCCACGGATACTCGGCGCCGGCGGCCTTGGCGTCGCGGCGCAGGCGCTCGAGGGTCGCCTTGGGCACGGCCCCGGCGAGCAGGCGCAAGGACGCTTGCGCCACGGCGTCGTGCACTTCCTCCGGGCGGCCGGGGTCGGGCGACGCAGCCATGGCCGGCGCGCGGCGATCAGCCCTTCGGGGCCTTGGTGACCTTCTGGGCCTTCGAGAACGCGCGGTTGCGACCGCGGACGGCCTTCACCAGCGGGTAGCTGACGGTCTTGTCGCCCTTCTTCAGGGTGATGATGCCGCGCTTGATGACCTTGGTGGACAGCTTCAGCGTCACGACCTGGCCGTCCGGCGTCAGGACGCGGACCGGCTGGATGTTCGGCTTGAAGGTGCGCTTGCTGCGGCCGGTGACGCGGCGACCGACGCCGCCGTCCTTCTTGGCCAGACCACGGCGCTTGACTTGGTGACCAATGCGGGTGCGACGACCGGTGACATCACAGACTCGGGACATGGCGCGGCTCTCGGAAGGGGAAGGGGCGAGCAAGATACCGAGCCACCGCGCGTCCGCAAGGGCCCCGATGGCTCAAAGCCCGGCTTCGTTCGGCCGCGCGCGCGGTGCGGCGCTGGCGCCGCCGTTCGTCGGCAGTTCGAGGTGCGGCCGGGCGACCTCGCCGAGCGCCTTGCTGACCGCGGCCGCCGGCATCGACGGCGCGAACAGGTCGTCCTGCCGGCGCGCCTCCTGGGCGAGGTCGTCGAGCGCAACGAGACCAACCAGCGCCCCAGCGGCATCGACGACCGGCAGGCGGCGGATCTGGTGCAGCCCCATGCGACGCGCCAGCGCCGCGACCGATTCGTCGGGCGCGGCGACGTGCAGCGCCGGGCTCATCGCGGACGCGACCGCGAGGTCGGACAGCGGTTTGTTGGTGCGCAGCGCCGCCATGCAGATGTCGCGGTCGGTCACCATGGCCAGCGGCCGGCCCGACACCGCCTGCACCACCACCACCGCGCCGCAACCGCGGTCGCGCATCAACGCCGCCGTGCGCGCCAGACTCTCGTCGGGGCGCACCGTGGCCACCTGCCGCCGCATCACGTCCTTCGCATTCATGGCATGCCTCGTGGATCGGCCGGCGACCGCACCAGCGCGGGCGACCGGACGACCGGGACGACACCATGCCGCGCGCGCCGGCGCCGCGGCATGGTCCGAGCGGCGCACGTCCGGCGGACGTTGTCGGTAGTCCGCGCCCCGACCTTGCGCGCAGCCGCCCGTCAGCGCGGTGCGGCGGCAGCGACGGCGAGTTCCCCGCGGTACCAGCGCAACCGCGCGGCGTAGGCCGGCACGGCGCCGCCACTCGCGGCGACGGCGCGCTCGGCGTAGCCGACGGCGTCGTCGACGCGCCCGGCGCGCAGACGGGCGAACGCCACCGTGTCGCACTCGAAGTAGTCGAGCGCGGCGACGTCCTCGACCATGCGGTCGGCAAGGGCGATGGCGAAGTCCTCGCAGCAGCCGAACGTGCTGCGGTCGGTGAGCCAGCGCCAGCAGTCGTTGTTGCGGCTGATCGCCTTGCCGGCTCCCGCCGCGTAGTCGTCGAGCGCCGCCGCCGCCGCCGCCGCATCGCCGCGGCAGCGCCGGGCCACGGCGACGCGGCAGGCGGCGAGCCAGCGCGGCGGCGCGCCGAGGACGCTCGCGCGCACGACCAGCGCGGCGGCGAAGTCGCCGTAGACGGCGGGCTCGGGCTGGGCGACCAGCGCCGCCGCGAGTTCGAGGCAGGCCATCGCGTCGTCGTTGGCGAGCCGTCGCGCGTGCGCGGCCAGCCGGCCGACCGACCGCGCCTGGCCCGCGCCGCCGAGCGCGCGCACGGCCGCGAGCTGCACGGCGAAGTCCTCGGGCGCCGCCGCCGCGGCGCGCGCCAGCGCCGGCGCCACCAGCGCCGCGAGCTCGCTCGGCGCGAGCGCGCCGCGCAACGCGTGGTCGCTGAACGCCGCCAGCGCGCGCGGCTGGTCCGCCAACTGGCGCAGCGAGGCGTGCGCCAGCGCCGCAGCCGCCGGCGTCGGCTCGTTGGCGGCAGCCAGCAACCAGCGCAGGGCGTGCAGCAGGCCGTCGTGCGGCGCGTGCGCGAGCGCCCCCGGCAGCGCCCCCGCGACCAGACCGTCGGGGCCGTCGAGCCAACCGGCGAAGCGCAGACGGCAGGAATAGGCCGCGCGCGCCGCGGCGAGGTCGACGCCGCCACCGAGCGCGCCGGCGATGGCGTCGGTGAGGCCGCTGCCGACCGCGCCGACGAATTGCACCGCGCCGGCGCCGTCGGTCACCACGACGCCGTCGAGCGCGTCGACGAACCACGCCGGGCCCGCCGCCCCGGCGACGGCCACGCCTTGGCCGCCGGCAGCTTCGGCGCCGCCCGCGGCCGCGGCCGGGCCATCGACCACGGTCAGCACGAGCAACTCCGCCGGCGCACGTTCGCACAAGGCCCGGAACCACGCGTCGTCGCGGCGCGCGCGCACCGCCCGTTCGCCGGTGGCATCGCGCCAGACGACGCAGCGCACGCCGGCGCGACCGGCGAGCACGGCCGCCGCACCGTCGGGCCGCGGCAGGGTGTCGCCGGGTGCCACTTGGGCGCACGCGATCGCCGCGCCACCGAGGCTGGCGAGCGCGAAGCTGGCAAGGCGGATTGCCACGCGCCGCCCATCGTCGCGGGGCCGGCGGCAAGCGAGGCCGCTGCGCACGCGGCCCCGCTTCGGGACGACGCCCACCGCCCGCGCCGTCCGACCGAGGCTTCCGGTTCGGCGCGCCGGGGGCCACAATCGCCCGCCGTCGCCAACCTCGAACAGGCCACCTGCGTCCGCCGGTGGCCACGGCCTAGCCGCCGCGTCCCGATCCCGACATGAAGACCTCGACCCTGCTCTGGTGCGCCGCCGTCGTCGCGGCCTGCGCCAACGTCACCACCCCCACCAAGGACCAGGAAACGCGCCTCGACGCCGCCCGCGCCCTACTGACCGACGACCCGATGCGCGCGCTCGACGCCGCCGAGTCGCTGCTGCGCGAAGCCCCTGGACTGCGCGCTGCCCGCCTCGTCGCCGCCGAGGGCTCGATGCGGCTCGCGCAGAGCGGCGCGGGCCCGGCACAGCTGCACTACGTCGACGCCGCCGCGCAGTTCGAGAAGGCGCTCGCCGACGGCGACGACGCCGACCAGCCGCTGGCCGTGCAGTTGCTGGCCGAGTGCCGCTTCCAGCTCGGCGAGTTCGAGGCCTGCGAAGCGGCGGCATTGCGCGCCGCCCGCGCCTACGCCGCGGTCGACCTGCCCGAGCGCCGCACCGCCGCCGCCAACTGCTTCCTGCTGGCCGGACGCGCCGACCTCCAGCAGATGGTCGCGCTGCGCCAGCAGGAACTCGACGGCAGCGACCGCGACAGCCGCGGCAAGGTCGCGTTCGGCAAGGACACCCTGCGGCTCGGCAGCGCCGCCGCGTCGCACTTCGAGGCCGCGCGCGCCGAACTGCCGGCGGACGCCACGACCAGCCTGGCCCTGCTCTACCGCTGGTTGGAGAACAGCAACGCCGTGCTGCAGACGCTGGAACGCGGCCTGCGCGAGACGCCGCAGGAGACCGCCATCCACGACGCCTTCCTGGCGTGGATGCAGGAGACCGGCCAGCACGAGGCGATGCTCGGCACGTACGCGCAGCTCGTGCGCGCCAACCCGACGACGACGATCCTGCGCTGGCACCAGGGCCGCGCGCTGTTCGCGCGCGCCGACACGCTGCGCCAGGACGGCAACTTCCAGGGCGGCGTCGCCGCCTACGACAAGGCCGCCGCGGCCTTCGGCGACTACCTCGCGATGGTGCCGGGCCACGCCGACAGCGCGCGCCAGTGGCTGGCCCTGTGCGACCTGTCGGCGTGCCGCTGCGCCGTCGACATGGGCGACCTCGCGACGGCGGAGAAGCGGCTGTTCGCGGCCGCCGACGCCTCGCCGGCGACGACGAACTACCCCGACGGCGCGCCGCAGCTCGTCGACAGCTTCGGCAACCACTTCGCCGGCGCGGCGTTCGCGATCCACGCCGCGTGCGCCGAGAGCGGCGACGACGCGCTGGCCAAGGCGCTCGCGTTCAACGAGCGCGTGCTGGCGCGGTTCCCCGACCGCTGGGGCTTCCTCTACAACAACGCCGCGCTGGCCGCGCGCGACCTCGGCGTGCAGAAGAGCCAGCAGGGCGACGCCGCCGCCGCCAAGGACCTCTGGGAGCGCAGCTACGGCTTCTACGAGAAGGCCGTCGCGCTGTCGCCCGACGACGCGCGCATCGTCAACGACACCGGCCTGATGCTGATCTACCACCTCGACCGCGACCTCGACCGCGCCCGCGCGCTGTTCGAGCGCGCGATCGAGCTGGGCAAGGGCCAGCTCGCCGCGCTGCCTGCGGACGCCGATCCGCGCGAGCGCGAGCGGCTGGAGGAAGCCGTCGGCGACGCCTACCAGAACATCGCCGTGCTGCTGAAGGAGCAGCTGCGCAAGCCGTTCGCCGAGTACCGCGAGTTCTGCGCCGAAGCGGTCAAGTTCTTCCCCTACCAGCGGCGCGAGGCCGCGGCGCTGCTGCGCACCGAGGGCGCTGGCGACCTCGGCTCGACGGCGCGCGCGCAGACGGCGGCGCGGCTCGCCGGCCAGCAGGGCGGCGCGGCCGAGGCCTTCGCCAAGCGCAAGGCCGACATCGACAAGAAGGTCGCCGCCGAGGACTTCGACGGCGCCCTGGCCGTGCTCGACGAGCTGGCCAAGGACTGCAAGGACCACGCGCCCTACCAGTTCCGCAAGGGCGAGATCACCATGCAGCTCGCCGCGCAGGCGCGCGACAACGGCCGCAAGGGCGTCGACCTGCTGTTCCAGGACGCCGTCCTCGCGCTCAAGCGCGCGGTCGAACTCGACAGCGAGCCCGTCGCGCCGCGCCAGCTGCTGGCGCAGGCGCAGTTCGACTCCGGCGACACCGAGTCGGCCACGCGCACGCTGACGGCGCTGCTGCTGCACCTGCAGTCGCAGGGCGGCGGCAAGCCCGAGGAGCTGCTCGCCCTGCACTCGCTGCGCGCCAACGCCGGCGCGCGCACGTACGCGACCAAGAAGCAGGCCAACCAGGACGACAAGGAACTGCTGACCGCGGTGCGCGCGTCGTTCCGCCTGCTGGAGGAGAAGGGCAAGCTCGACGGCGTGCTGCTGACGCTGTGGACGACGACCGAGCAGTGGGCCGGTGCTGGCGCCGAGGCGGTCAACGTCTACGGCCGCGCGCTCGCGCGCACCCCGGACGACGGCGCGCTGCTGGAGGCGCTGCTCAACACCGCCGGCGCCACGAACCAGGTGCCGGTCGCGATCGAGGTCCTCGGCAAGCGCGAGGACGCCACCGGCCTGTGGTACCTCGGCAAGGCGCGCTTCTGGCTCGCCGACGTCGAGCGCGGCGCCAACCGCAACGCCGAGGCGCAGAAGGCCCTCGACGGCGCGCGCGACGCCTTCAAGGCGTCGATGCAGAAGAACCCGCAGTTCCGCGAGAGCTGCGAGCAGTGGCTGGCGATGGTGCTCGGCAAGAAGGGCAACATCGCCTTCTGGAGCGAGGACCTCGCCAACGCCGAGACGTGGCTGCTGGAGTCGATCAAGGCGCGGCCCGACCAGGCGACGACCGACCTCGGCATGGCCGAGACGACCAAGCAGGGCCTGATGCGCGTCGCCGACGCGCACTTCAAGAAGAACGACCTCGCCAAGGTCGAGCGCATCTACCGCGCCGCTTCGGACGCGGCCAACAGCGACCCCGACCTGCTCAACAACTCGGGCCTGTTCGCGCGCGACTGGGGCAACCAGCTGGAGCAGGACGGCAAGAAGGCCGAGGCGATGGGCATGTACGAGCAGAGCTACAAGGCCTACCGCCGCGCCCAGCTGATCGACCCGCAGAACGTGCGCCTGCGCAACGACTGCGCGCTGATCGCCATCTACCACCTCGACCGCGACTGGGAGCTCAGCAAGGAGCTGCTCGACGCCGCGATCGCCGACGGCGACAAGATCCTCAAGGAGACGCCGCCGGGCGACGCCGACGAGAAGCAGAAGCTCGAAGAGGCGGTCGGCGACTGCTACGAGAACCTCGCGCTCTGGCACCTGAAGAAGAGCAAGGACGGCGCCGCCGCCAAGGCCGCCGCGCAGGCCAGCGCGAAGTACTACCCCGGCCAGCGCCGCCCGGGCGCGCGCCGGCACCTACAGGCCGCGGAACGGCTGTTGCAGGGCAAGTGACCATGACGCTCCGCCGCGCGCCGTTCCTCGCCCTGCTGCTCGCCGCCTGCCTGTGCGGGCAGGACCCGCCGCCGGCGGACGAGAACGCGCTGCGGCAGCAGGCCTTCGCCGCCGAGAACGGCCAGCGCTTCGGCGCGGCGGCGGACGCCTTCCTGCAACTGCACCGCGGCGAACCCGAGCGCGTCGAGTGGATCGTCGCGGCGGGCCGGTGCCTTGGCCGCAGCGGGCGCTTCCGCGAGGCGGTGACGCTGCTCGACGAGGCGCGCAAGCGCCGACCCGGCGTGCCGGCGATCGACGCCATGCTGGCGCGCACCTACCTGCTGCAGGCCGAGACCGACCGCAGCGTGCTGGCGCCCGAGGTGCTGTGGGCCGACGCCGCCGACCTCGCCGAGGCAGCGCTCGCCGCCGATCCGGCCGACGAGGACAGCCGGCTCGTGCTGGCGCAGGCGCGCTACCTGCTCGGCGACAGCAAGGCCGCCGTCGCGCAGGCCGAGGAGGTCGCCCGCCGCCACCCGACCCGCGCCGGCGCGCACGTGCTGCTCGGCCGCATCGCCGCCGACCGCATGCGCGCGCTGTCGGGGCGCTACGACCGGCAGCAGCCCGAGGGCCAGGAAGCCGCCGACCTCGTCGGCCAGATCGACGCCGCGCGGCAGGCGGCGCTGCGCAGCTACCGCCGCGCCGCCGAACTCGACCCGAGCCGCGCCCACCCGCACGTGGCACTCGGCGAACTGGCGTGGCTCGACCGCAAGCCGGACGCCGCGCGCGCGCACTTCGCCGACGCGCTGGCCCGCGATCCCGGGGTCGCGCTCGATCACGATGCGCTCGGCCGCGACCTGACGTGGCAGCAGCGCGCCGACTTCTACGCGGCGGCGCGCAGTCGTTACGAAGCCGCCACGGCCGCCAACCCGGCCAAGGCCGCGACGCTGCGCTTCCACGAAGGGCGCGCCCGCTGCGACGGCGGCGACTGGACGGGCGCACGCGCGCACTTCGCGGCCGCGCTCGCCGCCGACCCGGCGGCGACCAACAACCACTACTACCTGTTCCTCTGCGCCTGGCGGCTCGACGACCACGACGCCGCCGAGGCGGACGCCGCCGCCTACGCCGCCGCCGGCGGCCCGGCCTTCGCCGACGTCCTGCGCGCGCTCGTCGGCGACCAGCGCGTCGAGCTCGCCGCCGCCCTGCAGTACCTCGCCGACCGCGCCTTCCAGAAGGGCCGCGTGCCGCAGAGCCGCGACCTCAACCACGTGCTCGCCTGCTACAAGGACAGCGCCGACGCGTGGAACAACCACGCCTTCCTGTGCCGCGAGACCGGCCGCTTCGACGACGCCGTCAGCTCGTACCAGCACGCGCTGGAGAAGGAGCCCGACTCGCCGCAGCTGTGCAACGACCTCGGCGTTGTGCTGCAGTACCACCTGCCGACCGAAGGCAACCTCGCCAAGGCGCGCAGCATGTACGACAAGGCCCTGCAGCTCGCCGCGCGCCAGCTCGCCGACCCGCGCGTGGTCGGTCCGGCGCGCGAGCGCGCGCAGAAGGCGCAGCAGGACGCGACGGCGAACCTCGCGGCGCTGAAGGGCTGAGGCCGCCGCGCGCGGTGGTGGCTGGCGCGCGCGGGCGGCGGCGCGTTACTGCGCTTCGAAGCGCCGCACGTGCGCGAGGTGCACGGACAGCGTGCCGGTGGTTTTCTGCGTTTGGCCTTCGAGCAGCGCCATACCGAGGCTCGGGGCCGCGCTGGCGACCGTCCATTCGAGCGCGTTGCTGGTTGCCTGCTGCGTCGTAAGCGTCCGACGACACCCTGACCCGCCCATGGCAACCAGGCCCACGCCGGTCACCCTGTCGGCATGCGAAGGACCACCACGGGTGCGCGGCCTGCGGGCCGCAGCGAGTTGAAGGCCTGGTACGAGACCGCCTTGGCCGAGCAGGCCAGCAGCGGCATGAGCGTGGCGGCGTTCGCCAGCCGAATCGGCGTCGCGGTCTCGACGCTCTACCAATGGCGCCGACGCCTTCACGACAGCCGCATCCGCGTCGGCCGCAGCGGCCCGCAGTTCCTCGAAGTCGCGAAGGCGACGCCGTCGACGCCGATGCCGCCCTCATCGCTGCCTGTCCTGGTCGTGCGCCTCTGCGCCGATCGGCGCACCATCGAAGTGCCGCCGGGACTCGACGCGGGTGAGTTGCGGCCCGTGATCGAGGCGATCGAGTCGTGCTGACGTTCGGCGGCGGCCGCATGTTCCTCGTCGCCGGCGCGACCGACATGCGGAAGTCGTTCCACGGGCTGTCCGGCATCGTCCGCGAGACGCTGCCGGCGGACCCGAGGTCGCGCCATCTGTTCTGCTTCTGCAATCGCCTCCGCAACCGGCTGAAGGTGCTGGTTGCCGACGCGTCGGGCATGTGGGTGCTGAGCAAGCGGCTCGACCGCGGCACGTTCGCATGGCCTGCAGCAGACGGCGCAGCGATGCGCGTCGGTTACTGCGCCGAGCAGCTCGCGTTCCTGCTGCAGGGCTTCGATGCGCAGCAGCTGCGCGCTCGGCCATGGCGGCGGAGATTTCTTTGGCGTGCGTGAATGGAGTCGGCGCTCGCTGCGTTGTCTTCGCCATGACTGCGGCACTCCCCAACGACGTGATCCAAGCGCTGCGCCAGCAACTCGCTGAGCGCGACGCGATCCTCGTCGACCAGAAGGGTGAGATCGATCGGCTCGGCCGGCAGGTCGCGATGCTGCACGATGTCGTGAAAGGCATGCTGGCGACGCGCCGTCGCGGCGTCGTTGTCCCTGCCGGCCAAGGACTGCTGTTCCCCAACGTCGAAACGCCGCCGCCGGCGATCGCCGAGGCCGCTGCATCGGCCGATGCCGAAGCAGATGACGGCTCCAGCGACGCCGGCCGCACGACCACCGCCGCCGCTGGCAAGAAAGGCACGCCGCGCACGCCCCGCAAGCTCGACCTCGTCGGCCTGCCCAGCGAAGACCGTGTGCACGACGTCGCCGAGGCCGAGCGCGTCGACCCGGTGACCGGCAAGCCGCTCCGCAAGATCGGCGAGTCGGTCTTCGAGGAG
>JBKDXM010000094.1:0-7612 GCA_046306335.1 Planctomycetota bacterium | reverse complement strand
TCCGATGTCGCTCAACGACCTGAACATCGCTCGTTCCATCCCGCTCCGGCCGCTGTCCGAGGTCGCCCGCATCATGGGCCTCGGCGCCGACGACCTGGAGATGTACGGCAACGCCAAGGCGAAGGTGAAGCTGGACCTGCTGAAGCAACCGTCCACGCGCAAGCCGGCCAAGTACGTGGTCGTCACGGCGATCACGCCGACGCCGCTCGGCGAGGGCAAGACGGTGCACACGGTCGGCATCAGCCAGGCGCTCAACCGCATCGGCAAGCGCACGGCGTGCGTCATCCGCCAGCCGTCGATGGGCCCGGTGTTCGGCATCAAGGGCGGCGCTGCCGGCGGCGGCTACTCGCAGGTCGTCCCGCCCGAGGAGCTCAACCTGCACCTGACCGGCGACTTCCACGCCGTCACCGCGGCGCACAACCTGTGCGCGGCGTTCCTCGACGCGCACCTGTTCCACGGCAACGAGCTCGGCCTCGACCGCGACCAGATCACGTGGCGCCGCGTGCTCGACATGAACGACCGCGCGCTGCGCGAGATCGAGGTCGCGCACGGCGGCGACAAGAACGGCACGCCGCGCCGCACCGGCTTCGACATCACCTCGGCCAGCGAGATCATGGCGATCCTCGGCCTGAGCAAGGACATCCACGACCTGCGCAAGCGCCTCGGCGCGATGGTGGTCGGCTACACGACCGACGGCAAGCCGGTCACCGCCGAGGACCTCAAGGCCGCCGGCGCGATGACGGCGATCCTCAAGGACGCCCTCAAGCCGACGCTGATGCAGACGCTCGAAGGCACGCCGGCCCTGGTGCACACCGGCCCGTTCGCCAACATCGCGCACGGCAACAGCTCGATCGTCGCCGACTACATCGCGCTGCGCAGCCTCGACTTCGTCGTCACCGAGGCCGGCTTCGGCGCCGACATGGGCGCGGAGAAGTTCTTCAACATCAAGTGCCGCGCGTCGGGCCTCAAGCCGGACGCAGCGCTGCTGGTCGCGACGGTGCGCGCGCTCAAGATGCACAGCGGGCGCTTCACCATCGTCGCCGGCAAGCCGCTGCCGGAAGGCCTCAAGCAGGAGGACCTCGACGCGCTGCAGGCCGGCATCGGCAACCTGCAGAAGCAGATCGAGAACGTCCGCCTGTTCGGCATCCCGGTGGTCGTCGCGGTCAACCGCTTCCCCGGCGACACCGACGCCGAGATCGAGTTCGTGCGCACGGCGGCGATCGAAGCCGGCGCGTCGGCGGCGCACGTCTCGACGCTGTTCGCCGACGGCGGCAAGGGCGGCGAGGACCTCGCGCACGCGCTGGTCAAGGCGGCCGACGAGCCCAACTCGTTCCGCCTGCTGTACCCGGACGAGGCGAGCCTGAAGGAGAAGATCGAGACGCTGGCGACCAAGGTCTACGGCGCCGACGGCGTCGACTACGAGCCGCTGGCCGAGCAGCAGCTCGCCAAGTTCGAGGCCTGCGGCTACGGGCGCTTCCCGATCTGCATGGCGAAGACGCAGTACTCGCTCAGCCACGACCCGAACCTCAAGGGCCGGCCGACCGGCTTCCGCTTCAAGGTGCGCGACGCGCGCGTCGCGGTGGGCGCTGGCTTCGTCTACCCGCTGGCCGGCGAGATCATGACCATGCCGGGCCTCGGCAAGGTCCCGGGCGGCGCGCGCATGGACATCGACCAGGACGGCAACGTCGTCGGCATGCTGTGAGCCGCGGGCGGTGAGCCGGTGGCGGTGAGCCGCCGACGGCGGCGCGGGCCGGGAAGGATGCCTTCCATGAAAAATCGGTAGGGGTGTACCGAATCTTCATGGAGCGCTCCGTGCCCTTGTCGCGCACGCGCGTGCGGTTGGAAGCGCTTCGCGCGTCGCCGCACGTCGAGTCCGCGTGTTCGCTGCCTTCCCGCAGTCGATGCGCGTGCGTCGTTGCTCGCAACGTGCGGCACGGCTTGCGCAGCGTGGCAGCAGGCACGCACGCGTTGCCGTGGGGCGTGCGGAACTCGTGAGGGACGCGGGCCCGCCGTAGAGTGCTCCGGATGCCCGTTCGATCACGCCTGGGTCGCCGCAGTGGGTCGGGGGTTCGTCGCGCGGTTGCACTCGGCGTTGGTCTGGCCTCCGCACTGCTCGCTGCCTGCGCCGCGCCGCCGGCGCGTGCGCTCGGTGCGTTCCCGCGGCCCGCAGACGAAGCGCTGTTCGGCGCCAGCGACGTCGAGGTGGTGGTGCTCGGCGTCGCCCAGGACGGCGGCGTGCCGCACTTCGGTTGCGAGCAGCCGTGCTGCGAAGGCGCGCGCCTCGACGGCCGCGCGCTGCATCCGGCAGCGCTCGGCGTCGTCGACCGGCGCGCCGGGAAGCTGCTGCTGGTCGAGGCGACGCCGGCGATCGAGGCGCAGGTCGATCTGCTGCACGCCGCGGCGGGCGTCGCGGGCCGCGGCAGGCAGCCGGTCGACGCGGTGCTGACGACGCACGCGCACCTCGGCCACTACCTCGGGCTGGCGTGGTTCGGCCGCGAGGTCGCCGGCAGCAAGGAGGTGCCGCTGCACTGCTCGCCGCGGTTTGGCGAGTTCGTGCGCACCAACGCGCCGTGGAAGCAGTTGGTCGCGCTGCGGCAGCTCGACGTGCGGCCGTTCGTCGTCGGCGAGGCGGTTGCGCCGTGGCCGGGTCTGCTGGTCACGCCGATCGCGGTGCCGCACCGCGACGAGTTCTCCGACACGATGGCGTTCGTGCTGCAGGGCCCACGCCGCAAGCTGCTGTTCGTGCCCGACGTCGACGCGTGGGAGAAGGCGCCGGGCCTGCTCGAACGGCTGCTGGAGGACGTCGACGTCGCGTACGTCGACGGCACGTTCTACGACGGCCGCGAACTGCCGGATCGCCTGCTCGCCGAGATCCCGCACCCGCTGATGACGCGCACGATGGACCGCCTCGCCGACGTCGCCAAGGCGCGGCCGGGGACGATCCGCTTCGTGCACCTCAACCACACCAACCCGGCGCTGCATGACGCGGCGCTGCGGCGCCAGCTCAAAGCGCGCGGCTTCGCGATCGCGGCGCAGGGCGAGCGCGTGGGGTTGTAGGGCGATGGGGTGGTTGTCGATCGCGGTCGGACGGGCAGGCTGACTCGATGTGCCGAAGCGGATCGTCGTCGCGTTGCGCGCTGCGGGCCACGACGTTGCGCGGGGCGTCGAGGTTGGCGCGGGCGCGTGCTGCTTCGCATCGTGGATCGTTCCGCCGCAGCGTTGGCGGTGCGCTGCCTTGCTGCTCTGGCTGCGCGGGAACATTGGCACGGCGTGTTCGCCGTGATCGAGAACGACCGCATCCGGCTGCGTGACCTGTCCTGGACAGGTCGGGCGCCCGCGCGAGTTCGACGCCGAGGCGGACGCTGACCCGCGGGCCGTAGCGCTCGCCGGCGTCGAACCACGGCCGAGCTGCGTCGTCGTCGCCGCATGCGCGGTCAAGCGCGGCGGCAAGCAGGCCGCTCGCCACCGCATGCGCGCGCGCCGGTCACAGCGCCGCGCGCACCCGTTCGGCGACCTTCGCCGGCGCGAAGCCGAAGTGCTCGGCGACGTGCTTGGCCGGCGCGCTGGCGCCGAAGGTCGTCTGGCCGATGCAGCGGTCGAGGCGGCCGGTGAACTGGCACCACAGCTCGGGGCGGCCCATCTCCAGCGTGAACACGGCGGCCGTGCCGAGCACGGCGGCGCGGAAGGCGGCGTCCTGGTGCAGGAAGAGTTCGACGCACGGCATCGACACGACGCGCGTCGGCACGCCCTGCTGGCCGAGCAGCGCGGCGGCGTCGACGGCGAGGCCGACCTCGGCGCCGGTGGCGACGATCGTCGCCACGGCACCCGGCGCGTCGACGAGCACGTAGCCGCCGCGCAGGGCGTCGCGCGCGGTCCAGCCGGCGGCGTGTGGCAGCTTCGGCAGGTTCTGCCGCGTGAGCGCCAGCGCCACCGGGCCGTCGCGGCGCGACAGCGCGTGCGTCCACGCCGCCGCGGTCTCCGCGCCGTCCGCCGGACGGAAGACGTGCAGGTTGGGGATCACGCGCAGCGTCGCGAGCTGCTCGACGGGTTGGTGGGTCGGGCCGTCCTCGCCGACCATCAGGCTGTCGTGCGTGAACACGAACGTCGTCGGGATACGCATCAGCGACGCCAGCCGGATCGGCGTGCGCATGTAGTCGGCGAACACCAGGAACGTGCTGCCCGCCGGCAGGAAGCCGCTGTGCAGCGCGATGCCGTTGAGCACGGCACCCATGGCGTGCTCGCGGATGCCGTAGTGCAGCGTGCGGCCGGCGCGGTCCTTCGGCGTGAACGAGCCCGACTTCTTGATGCGGGTCTTCGTCGACGGGTCGAGGTCGGCGCTGCCGCTGACGAATCCTGGCACCAACTCGGCGGCCTTGTTGAGCACGTTGCCCGACAGCGCGCGCGTCGCCGCGGGCTCAGCACCGGCGGCGGCGACGAGTTGTTCGAGCAGGTCGGCCGGCACGGCGCGGTCGCGGAAGGCCTGCCACTGCCGGTGGAGGTCCGGGTGCTGGTGGGCGTAGGCCTGCATGCCGGCGTGCCACTGCGCGCGCAGGGCGTCGTTCCTGGCGGCGGCGGCGGCGAACGCGGCGCGCGCGGCGTCCGGCACCCAGAAGTCGTCGGCCGGCAGGCCGAGCGCCTTCTTGGTCAGCGCGATCTCGTCCTTGCCGAGCGGCGCGCCGTGCACTTCGTGCGTGTTGGCCTTGTTGGGGCTGCCCTTGCCGATCGTCGTGCGGCAGCAGATCAGCTGCGGCCGGTCGGTGGCGGCGGTCGCGCAGGCGAGCGCCTTGCGGATCGCCGCCGCATCGTGGCCGTCGCAGTGCTGCACCGCCCAGCCCTGTGCTTCGAAGCGCTTGCCGATGTCCTCGCTGGTGGCGAGGTCGGTGTGGCCTTCGATGGTGATGCCGTTGTCGTCGAACAGGCAGACGAGGTTGCCGAGCCGCAGGTGGCCGGCGAGGGACGCGGCTTCGTAGCTGAGGCCCTCCATCAGGTCGCCGTCGCCGGCGGTGACGAAGACGCGCGTCGCCAGCAGCGGGTTCTGGAAGCGCGCGGCTTCCATCTGGGCGGCGATGGCGAGGCCGACGGCGTTGGCGAAGCCCTGGCCGAGCGGGCCGGTGGTGGTCTCGACGCCGACCGTCTCGCCGAACTCGGGGTGGCCCGGCGTCTTGCTGTGCAACTGGCGGAAGCGCTTGAGCTCGTCCATCGGCAGCGGGTAACCGCCGAGGTGCAGCAGCGAGTACAGCAGCATCGAGCCGTGCCCGCCCGACAGCACGAAGCGGTCGCGGCCGGCCCACTGCGGCTCGCTCGGGCTCCAGCGCAGGAACTCCAGCCACAGCACGGCGGCGACGTCCGCCATGCCCATCGGCATGCCCGGGTGGCCGGAGTCGGCCTTCTGCACGGCGTCCATCGCGAGGCCGCGGAGGACGTTGGCGACGAGGGTGAGATCGTTGGACGTGGCTGGGGCGGCGGTCATGGCGGTGGGCCAATCTAGCCGTGGGGGTGGCGGGGTGCGATGGCGCGGGGGGTGGTGGGTCGCCATGGTGCGTGGTCGTCCGGCCGTTCGCCGGCGCTCCGCCGTCGCTCGGGCGGCGATGCCCTGCGGTACGATCCGCGTCCGCATGGTCGTTCCATCGTCGTGCGTTCGGGGTTGGTGGGTCGCGTACGGGTGCTGCGCTGCGCTCGCGGCGCAGACGACGTGGACGGTCAACGCCACCCCCGGCGCAGGCGCGCAGTTCCAGAGCCTCGCGGCAGCGGTCGCGACGGCGGCCGATGGCGACGTGATCGTCTGCCAGCAGCCGACGTTCGGCGAGTCGCTCGGCGGCTTCACCACCAACAAAGGGCTGACGATCGTCGGCGATGCCAATGGCGTGCCGCTGACGACGCTGGCGACGCCCATCCAGGTCGTCGGCCTGCCCGCGGGCAGCACGTTCCGCATGGCGGGGTTCCAGTCGATCCAGGACGGCGAGCTCCGCATCGTGCTGCAGAACTGCGCCGGTCGCGTCGAACTCGACAACCTGCAGGCGCGTTCGCCGGACTTCTTCTTTCCGAGCGGGCCGGCGATCGTCGTCGACCAGTGCGCGTCCGTCGTGTTGCGCGACGTCGTCGACTTCGGCACGCCGGCGGTGCGCGTCGACAGCAGTCGCGTGGTGCTGTCGTCTTGCTGGCTGGGCCTGACCCGGATCCGCGTCGGCGGGGGGCCGTGCGTGGAAGCGACCAACGCGGAGGTCGACGTCGTGCAGCCGGTGTTCCGCACCGGCGGACTCGGCGCCGGCCCCAACGCGCCGTGGGCTGCGATCGCGGCGACCAACAGCGTGGTGCGCATCGGCGGCGGCGCGGGCGCGATCGTGTCGGCCGGACCGCCGAGCAGCGCGACGGGCGGCACGGCGATCGTCGCCAACGGCGGGTCGGTGCGCATCGACCCGGCGGTCGTGCTCGCCGCAGGCATCGGCCAGCCAACGACTGCGGGCACGGCCGCGTTCGCAGCGGCAGCCGTGCCCGTGTCGTGGTGCGCGACGCCCGCGGTCGCCGGCCAGCCGCTCGACGTGAGGACGGCCGCCCCGGCGGGGGCCTCGGTGTGGCTGGCCATCAGCTTGCCGACGGCGCTGATCAGCACGGCGCTCGGCACGCTTGGGGTGGACGCGGGGAGCGCGGCGATCGTCCCCGCCGTCGTCGTGCCGGCGGGTGGTCAGGTCGGGACTTCGATCGCGCTGCCGGCCGGGCTGCTGCGCGGACAAGGCTTCGCTGCGCAGGCCGTCGTGTGGGACGGTGTCGCGCTGGCGCTCGGCGCACCGGTGGCCTTCGCGGTGCAGTGAAGGCCGGCGGGTGGCGTGGAAGCGGCAGGGGACGCGGCCAGAGGCGTCGCGGGCGCAACGGCGACGCCAACCGCGGCGGGTGGGGCTGCGAAGGCCTGGGAGGGATGAGGAACGGAGACGCGGCGCTGGGCGGGCCAAGTTGGAGCGCTGTGGGCACGCCCTAGCCCGCCGTGCGGCCCTCTTCCCAGGCCGTCGCCGTGGCGGCGCGGCGGTCGGTGTTCTCGGTTCGCCCGCAACGTCTCTGGCCGGCTCGGCCGCGCAGCGCGCGCCTCAACCGATCTTCGGCTGCTCCTCGAGGCCGATCTTGCCGAGCCGTCGCCAGCCGTCGTTCGCCAGCCACGTGCGTGCGCGCGCGACCGGCAGCGGGATGCCGTCGATGCCGCGCACTTCGATCGTCTCGACGAAGCCGTCGAACCACGGCGCCGAAGTGAACATGTCCGGCCCGTCGAAGTGCGCGATCATGCGGCCCTGTGCGGCGTGCTTGCGGCCGTTCCCCAGCACGTAGACCAGCGCGTTGCGCACCTCACGCGGGCTCTTGAGCGCGCGATCGTGGTAGCGGTCGGCGAAGACCTTGCCCTTGCGGCCCCAGAGCTTGTTGAGTCCGCGCGCTAGCCGGATGAGCAGCCCCTGCAGGCCGCGGCTGAGCGCGGTGCGGTCCTTGGCCTCGACGACGAAGTGCAGGTGGTCGTTGAGGATGGCGAAGTGCAGCAGCCGGAAGCCGAACCGGTCCTTGCCGCGCGCGAAGTGGGTGAGCAGCGCCGCGCGCTCCTTGCGGTTGCGCAACCGCGGCAGGTGCTGCCGCA
>JBKDXM010000093.1:0-35526 GCA_046306335.1 Planctomycetota bacterium | reverse complement strand
GGGGAACGGCCGCAAGCACGCCGCACAGGGTCGCATGATCGCGGCGTTCGACGGGCCCGACATGTTCACCTCGGCGCCGTGGTTCGATGGCTTCGTCGCAGCGATCGAGGTGCGCGGCATCGACGGCATCCCGCTGCCGGTGGCGCGGGCACGCACGTGGTTGGCGAACGACGGCTGGCGAAGGCTGGGGAGGATCGGGCTGGAGGAGCAGCCGAAGGTCGGCTGACGCGCGTGGTGCGCAGCTGAGCCGGCCAAGCCGGCCAGAGACGTTGCAGACGAACCAACACGACCAACCGCCGCGCCGCCGCTGCGACGACCTGGGAAGAGGGCCGCACGCCGGGCGCGGGCGTGCCCAAACCGCTCCAACTTGGCCCGCCCCCCGCCGCGTCCCCCGCTACTCATCCCCTCCCAGGACCTCGCAGTGGCCCCCACTGCGGTTGGCTGCGCCGTTGCGCCCGCTGCGCCTCTGGCCGCGTGCCCAAAGCGCTCCAACTTGCCCGCCCCTGCCGCATCCCCCGTTCCTCCTCAACCCTCCTCAACCCATGCCCGTCGAACCGCCCCGCCGACCTGCCCATCGATGCCACGGCGCGCCGCGGTGGACACCCCATCAGGCGAAGAAGTCGTTGCCCTTGTCGTCGACGACGAGGAACGCCGGGAAGTCCTTCACCTCGATCCTCCACACCGACTCCATGCCGAGGTCGGCGTAGTCGAGCACCTCGACCTTCGTGATCGACTCCTGCGCCAGGATGGCCGCCGGGCCGCCGATCGAGCCGAGGTAGAAGCCGCCGTGCTTCTTGCACGCCTCGGTCACCGCCTTGCTGCGGTTGCCCTTGGCGAGCATCACGAAGCTGCCGCCCGACGCCTGGAAGGCGTCGACGTAGCTGTCCATGCGGCCGGCGGTCGTCGGCCCGAACGAACCCGACGCCATGCCGGTCGGTGTCTTCGCCGGGCCGGCGTAGTAGACGACGTGGTCCTTCATGTACTGGGGCAGACCCTGGCCGGCGGCCAGCCGCTCCATCATGCGCGCGTGCGCGATGTCGCGCGCGACGACCATTGGGCCGGTGAGCGCGAAGCGCGTCTTGATCGGGTGCTTGGCGAGCGTGGCGCGGATCTCGGCCATCGGCCGGCGCAGGTCGATGCGCACGACGTCGCCGCCGAGGTGGCCGTCCTCGACCTCCGGCAGGAAGCGCGCCGGGTTGGTCTCCAACTGCTCCACGAACACGCCGTCGCGCGTGATCTTGCCGAGCGCCTGCCGGTCGGCGCTGCACGACACGCCGATGCCGACCGGGCACGAGGCGCCGTGGCGCGGCAGGCGGATGACGCGCACGTCGTGGCAGAAGTACTTGCCGCCGAACTGCGCGCCGATGCCGTTCTTGCGCGTCAGCTCGAGCACCTGCTGCTCGAGTTCGACGTCGCGGAAGGCGCGGCCCTGCGCATTGCCGGTCGTCGGCAGCGAGTCCAGGTAGCGCGCACTCGCGAGCTTCACGGTCTTGAGCGTGAACTCCGCCGACATGCCGCCGATGACGATGGCGAGGTGGTACGGCGGACAGGCCGCGGTGCCGAGCTTGCGCGTCTCCTTGTCGATCCAGGCCAGCAGCGTCTTCGGGTTCAGCAGCGCCTTCGTCTCCTGATACAGGAACGTCTTGTTGGCCGAGCCGCCGCCCTTGGTCAGGAACAGGAAGTGGTACTCGTCGCCCTCGTCGGCGTAGAGCTCGATCTGCGCCGGCAGGTTGTCGCCGGTGTTGCGCTCCTCGTACATCGAGAGCGGGCTCATCTGCGAGTAGCGCAGGTTGGTCTCGACGTAGGTGCGGTGGATGCCCTTGCTCAGCGCCTCGGCGTCGTCGCCGAACGTCCGGACCTCCTGGCCCTTCTTGCCGATCACGATCGCCGTGCCGGTGTCCTGGCAGCTCGGC
This sequence comes from Planctomycetota bacterium, assembly GCA_046306335.1. Taxonomy (GTDB): domain Bacteria; phylum Planctomycetota; class UBA1135; order UBA1135; family UBA2386; genus UBA2386. Next base: position 33,613 of record JBKDXM010000093.1, on the reverse strand, counting down.
AGCACCATGCCGGCCGAGACGTTGGCGTTGCGCAGCAGCTGCAACGCGACGAAGCGGTCGTTGGCCGAAGCCTCCGGGTCGTCGAAGATCGCGCGCAACTGCGCCAGGTGTCCGGGCCGGAACAGGTGGCTGATGTCGCGGATCGCCGCGAACGCCAGCTGCTCCAGCGCCGCCGGCTCGACCTGCAGGATCGTCCTGCCGCCGGCCGGCACGGCCCGCACGTGGTCCTTGGTCAGCAGGCGGTACGGCGTCGGATCGTCGCCGAGCTCGAAGATCGGCTGGTAGCGGAACGTCATGGCGCCAGCGTTGCGCCGGTCCCCGCCGGTGTCCAGCGCGTGCGCCGCCGACCGGCGACCGGTCGAACCGGCAACTGCCACCCGCTACGTTGCGCGCCATGAAGCCGCGCGTGTTCGTGACCCGCCGCGTCTATCCGGCGGCCATCGCGATCCTGCAGGAGCACTGCGTCGTCGACTACCAGGACAGCCACGACGTGCTCGACGAGGCGCGGCTGAGCCGCCGCCTGCAACACGCCGACGCGGTCGTCTGCCAGCTGACCGATCCGCTGACGGCCGCCGTCCTCGCCGCCGCGCCGAAGCTGCGCGGCATCCACCAGATCGCCGTCGGCCACGACAACATCGACGTCGCCGCCGCGACCGCGCGCGGCATCCTGGTGACCAACACTCCCGGCGTGCTGACCGAGGCGACCGCCGACCTGACCTGGGCGTTGCTGCTCGCCGCCGCCCGCCGCGTGCCCGAGGCCGAGCGCTTCCTGCGCGACGGCAAGTGGCAGCGCTGGGACGTCGACCTGCTGTGCGGCGCCGACGTCAGCGGCCGCACGCTCGGCCTCGTCGGCTTCGGCCGCATCGGGCAGGCGGTCGCGCGCCGCGCGCTCGGGTTCGGCATGCGCGTGCTGTACGCGAGCCGCAGCGAAGCGCCGGCGGCGGTCGAGCAGGAACTGCGCGCCCAGCGGGTGCCGCTCGATCTGCTGCTCAGGCAGAGCGACTTCGTGTCGCTGCACGTGCCGCTGCGCGACGAGACGCGCCACCTGATCGGCGTCGAGCAGCTGTGCCAGATGAAGCGCACGGCGTTCCTGATCAACACGGCCCGCGGCCCGGTCGTCGACGAGCGGGCGCTGGTCGCGGCGCTGGAGGAGAACCTGATCGCGGGCGCCGGCCTCGACGTCTTCGAAGCCGAACCGACGGTGAGCCCCGGCCTGCTGCGGTTGCCCAACGTCGTGCTGCTGCCGCACGTCGGCAGCGCGGTGACCAGCGTCCGCAGCCTGATGTGCGCGCTCGCCGCCAACGACTGCGTCGCGCTGCTGACCGGCGAGCAACCCAAGCACCCGGTCAACGCCGAAGTGCTCAGGCCACGCGCGCACGGCCCGCAGGGGCACGAGCCGCAGGCCCCTGGGCCGCAGGATCGCGGGCTGCGGGGGCAGGGGTGAAGGACGACCTGCGCGCGGCGTTCGCGACGACGCTCGCGGTCGTGCGCGCTCGGCAGGAAGAATGGACACCGCGCTGCCTCGGCATGGCGCGCGACCACGTGGCCCGCGGTGGGCCGGTCGTCCTGATTGCGTTCGGCAAGGCGGCGCGCAGCATGGCGACGTCCGCCCTCGCCGTGCTGCCCGCCCACCGCGTCCGCGGCCTGCTGGTGACGCCAGCACCCGACGACGCGCCGCTGCCGCCGCTGCAGACGATCGCCGCCGGCCACCCGCTGCCCGACGCCGGCAGCTTCGCCGCGGCGCGCGCGGCGCTCGCGCTGTGCCACAGCGTCCGGCCGACCGAGCACGTCGTGTTCCTCGTCTCCGGCGGCGGTTCGGCGCTGCTCGAACTGCCGTACGACGACCGCATCGACGTCGCGTCGTGGCGCGCGTTCTACCGGGCGCTCGTCGGCTGCGGCGCTGGCATCGAGCGCGTCAACGCGATCCGCCGCCGCGTCTCGGCGGTCAAGGGCGGCCGCCTCGCGCTGGCCGCCGCGGCGGCCGCCGGCCAGACCACCGTGCTCGTGCGCGACGTGCCGGGCAGTTGGGGCGACATCGCCTCGGGGCCGACGTGGCTCGACGGCGCGGACGCCGCCAGCGACGACGCCGATCCCGACGACGCCTCGCCTTGGCTCGACGACGCCGCGCTGGCGCGCGATCTCGACGCGCTCGGCCTGCGCGCGGCGCTGCCGCCCCAGGTCGCCGCCGACCTCGCGGCCGGCGCGTTGCCGCCGCGCCCGCACGTCCCCGACCGGCTGCATTCGAAGTGCGCGTGGCTGACGCTGCTGGGCGAGGAGCACGCGCGCGCCTTCGCGGCCCGCGCGATGGCGGCGGCCGGCTACGTCGTCGACTCCGAGGCGGACTCCGACGACCTGCCCGTGGACGCCGCCGCCGACGCGCTGCTGCAGCGGCTGACGGCGCTGCGCGCCGCGCACCCCGGCCGCAAGGTGGCCGTGGTCACCACCGGCGAACTGTCGGTCGCGCTGCCGCCGTCGCCGGGCATCGGCGGCCGCAACCAGCAGTTCGCGCTCGCCTGCGCCCGCCGCATCGCCGGCCAACCGGTCGCCGTGCTCAGCGCCGGCACCGACGGCGTCGACGGCAACTCCCCGGCCGCCGGCGCCATCGTCGACGGCGCGACCTGCGCGCGCGCGCACGCAGCCGGACACGACGTCGCTGCGGCACTGCGCGGTTGCGCCGCGCATCCGCTGTTCGCCGCGCTCGGCGACGCGATCCCGACCGGGCCGACCGGCACCAACTTGCGCGACCTTCGCATCCTGGCCGCGGCCCCGTCCGCGTGACGGGACGGCCGACCGCAGCGACGGTCGACGACCTCGGTGCGACGCCATGGGCGGTTGGCGCTGCGACCCGCCGTTCCGGCCGGCGGCGCGCGGCCGTCGCCTCGGCGACTCCACTGCCGGAGGCGATCTGGCCGATGAGTCGGGCAGGAATCACCGGTCTTGCTCGACGCAGCGAGGAGAACGACGCGGCCGACCTGGCTGGGCGTCCTGGCATTGCTGGCCGCGTGCGGCGGCGGCGGCGGTGACGACTCGGCGCCGTCGTCCGCCGTGTTCACGGCGCTCGGCGCGGTGCAGTTGCTCGCCCACACGCCGGCCGACGGCGCCACGCAGTTCGCCGTCGCGGCCGAGATCGAACTGGAGTTCGACGCTGCGATGGCTCTCGACAGCTTCGGCGACGTCGACACGCAGTTGGCCGTCGAGGCCGACGGCGTGGCCGTGCCGGGGGCCTTCCGGCTGGTCACCTCGCGCCGCGTGCACTTCCGCCCGACGACGCCGCTCGCCGTCGAGACCGACTACGTGTTCCGGTTGTCGCCGCTCACGTGCGACCAGGACGGCCGCATCCTCGACGTCGAATGCGCGTTCCGCTTCCGGACCGTCGACACCTCGCCCCCCCGCTTCGTCGACGCCGACGTCGCGGCTGGCGCCACGGACGTCGTCAGGGACCGCGCCTTCCGCCTGACCTTCGACGAGCGTCTCGATCCTGCCGCGGCGACGACGGCAACCGTGTCGCTGCGCGACGTCGACGGCAATCCGGTGGCGGCCGCGGTCGCGGTCGATGGCGCCGACGTCGTCGTCGATCCGCTGGCGGACCTGCGCGGCGACCGGCAGCACGTGCTGACCGTGACGACGGCGCTGCGCGACGTCGCCGGCAACCCTCTTCTTGCCGCGGTGCAGCGCTCGTTCCGGACCGCCGTCGACACCACGCCGCCGACGGTCCTCACGGCGTGGCCGCCGGCGAACAGCACCGGCGTGTCGCCGCTCGCGCACCCGCGGTTCCAGTTCACCGAATCGATGGACCTCGCGACCGTCGCGCCGAACTCGCTGCGCTTCCGCGACGAAGCGGGCAATCCGCTCGCCTACACGGTCACCGCGAGCGGCGACCTGCGGTCGCTGCGGGTGATCCCGACGACACCGCTCGCACCCGGCCGCAACTACGTGCTGACCTTCACCGTCGGCGCAACCGCCGTGCGCGACGTCACCGGCAATGCGCTGACGAGCACGCTGACGCGCTCGTTCCGCACCGGGACGGACGCGGCGGCGCCGCAACTGGTGGCGAGCGTGCCGGCGGCCGGCGCGACGCGCGTGCCAGGCGACCTCGTCGCGGAGCTGCAGTTCGACGAAGCGCTCGACCCCGCGTGGGTCGGCGACGCCACCGTGGCCATCGAGGCCGCAGGCGCCGCGGCGGCGACGCTGACCGAGCTGGGCGCCGGCAACGTCGTGCGGGTCACGCCGCTCGTGCCCCTGCCGCCGGGGGCAGACTGCACGCTGCGCGTGCGCGGCGGTCCGGAGGGTCTGCGCGACGTGAATGGCAACACCCTGGGTGGCGACCTGACGATCGCGTTCCGCACGTCCGTCGACGAAGGCACGCCATCGGCGCTGTTGCTGCCGCCGGAGGGCGCCGTCGGGCTCGGCTGCAACACCGGGGCGAGCGTCACCTTCGACGCCGTCATGGATCCGGCGACGCTGGTGACGGGCGCGGTCGAACTGACGACCGACGCCGGCGGGGCGATCCCGTGCGACCTCGAGGTCGCCGGCAGCGGGCGCCGCGTGCTGCTGCGGCCACGGCAACCGCTGGCGGCCAACAGCTTCCATCGCCTGCGCGTGCGCGGCGGCGCCGCCGGCGTCCGGCGCGCCACCGGCAATTGGCTGCCCGCCCCGCTCGAGACCCGGTTCCGCACCGGCGCGGCGAACGACCTGCTGGCGCCGAGCGTCACCTGCACGCTGAACGGCATCGCGGCCGCGCGGCAGCAGGGTCTGACGATGCCGCCTGCCGGCTTCACCATCGACCTCGAAGCGAACGATGGCGCCGGCCACGTCGACGTCGCCCGCTGCGAGGTGCTGCTCGACGGCCCGTCCGCCGCGCCGGCGACCGCGACGCTGCTCGCCCCGGCGACGCTCGGCAACGGCTTCGCGCGCATGACGGTGCCGCTCGACACCGCGCTCGCTCCCGGCTCGTGGACGCTGCGCCTGCGCGTGCCCGACCTGTGCGGCAACGCGGCGACGTCGGCGGCGCTGGCCTTCGACGTCGTCGAGACGACGACGACGATGCTGCCGTTCGAGAGGACCCAGGTCGTCTGGATCCGGACCGACGTCGATCTCGACGGCAACGGCCGCGGCGACTTCGACGACGACCTGCTGCGCCTCGGCTTCGCCGTCGATGGCGGCCACGCCGGCAGCCAGGCCTTCGTCCGCCGCGCGCTGCTCGACGCCATCCTGGCCGAGACCAGCCGGCTGTACGGCCGGGGTCCCCGCGGGGAGCCGATCGGCCCGGAGTCGGTGGCGATGCGCTTCACCACGCGCTCGCCCGGCCAGGCGATGCACATGCAGATCAGCGTCGGCGGCTTCGATCCGAGCGGCCCGCCCGGCCGCGCGTACGGCAGCGACAGCACGGGCGTGCTCGGTCGCGCCGTGTTCGACATGCGCAACGGCAATCCTACGGAACGCAACCTCGGCGGCGGCCAGGCGCTCGGCGTGTTCCCGGCGGAGATGTTCCTCTACCAGGCGAAGCTGCACCTGCAGGTGTTTCCGTCGTACGCGACGACCTTCGCGCAGCGCTTCCGGCCGCTGTGCCCGCCGATGGGCGGCACGCCGGTCGGCTCCCATCCGCACGATGCCGCCGTGCTGCGCGACGACTTCGACCCCGCTGCCGCCACCAGTTCCGAACGCGCGCGCCGGGAGACGGCGCTGGCCGCGGTGGCCGACTGGTCGAAGGTCGTGGCCATCGTGCTGGCGCACGAGATCGGCCATTCGGTCGGCCTCGTCGCGCCGGGCGCGGCGCCGAGCGGACTGTTCGGCGACGCCTCGCTCCACAACTCGTTCGCGGGCGCCACCGAGGTCATGACCGCGAACATCGGCTACGAGACGATGGTGACGATGCCGTACGCCTTCCGCGACATCGACATGGCGTACCTGAGGCAACGGGTGCTGGTGCGATGACGACGCCGCGCCCGCTCGCCGTCCTGCTGTCACGGCTCCTGCTGGCGTCGCTGGCAGCGGCCCCCGTCCGCGCCCAGGACGGCGCCTCGACGCTGGCCGCCAACCTCGACGCCGCCGACGCCGTGGTGGTCGCGAACGTGGCCGAGCACGCCGTCTCGCCGGAAGGCCTGCTGCGCGTCCGCATGGTCGTCGCGGCGACGTTGACCGCAGGGGCCCCCGCCGCCTTCACGCTCGTCGAACCCGCCGGCGCGTGCTGCGGTCGCAGCCTGTTCGCGCTGCAGCCGGGCGACACGCGCCTCGCCTTCCTGCGGCGGCAGGGCGCGACCTGGCACGTCGTCGGCGGACCGCGCGGGCTGCTGCCGTCGACCGACGCCATCGTCGCGCACGTGCGGAGGCTGGCGACGCACCGTTCCGGCCCCGCGCGCACCACGGTGCTGCTCGAAGCACTCACGGCGGCGGAGCCGCGCATCGCCGACGACGCCGCATGGGCGCTCGCCGGGCAGCCGGAACTGGCGCTCGATGCGGCCGGGCGCGCGCGGGTCGGCGAGTCGCTCGACCGCGAGCTCGCCCGCCGCTCGGCGCGCGCCGCCCCGCTGCTCGAGATCACGGCGCGCGTGGCCGACGCCGGATTGCGCGACGCGCTGCTCGCCAGATACCTAGCCAGCCCGCACGACGACGAAGCGGCGCTGCTGGCCAACAGCCTGCTGCGCACGCCGGTCGCCGGCACCGTCGAACTGGCCATGGCCGGGGCTCGCGACGAACGCAGCGGGCTGCGCGCCGCGGCGCTGGCCGCCGGCCTGGAGACCGACGCCGCGATCGCCGCCTGCTTCCGCATGCTGCCCCGGGCGCCGTCACCGCGCGTGCAACTGCGGCTGTGCGAGGAACTGCTGGACCGCGGCGTGCCGGCCGCGCAACTGCGGGCCGCGCCGGCGCCGATCGTCGAGACCGCGCAGAAGCGCGTCGCCGCGCGATCCGCCGTGCGAACGACCAAGGAGACGCGATGACGACCACGATGCCGACGCAATCGCAGGCCTGGACGGCCGTGCTGCCGGAGCCGCTGCTGTCGCTGCAGCTCGGCGCGCTCGAGTTGCCGCTGGCCACGGTCGTGGCCTTGGCGGGCGCCGGCATGCAGACCGTGGCGGACGTGCTGGCCGCGCCCGTCGAAGCGCTCGCCGGCAGGGGTCCGCTGGCGCAGGGCCGCGCCCAGGACGTCGCCCTCGCGCTGCAGCGGGCGCTGGCCGAAGGACTGGCCCCGCGGCAGCTCACCGCATCGGACTGGCCGACCCTGCGCACGCAGCTGCTGGCGCCGCTCGGCGAGTTGGAGCGACGCTGGTTCGAGGAGATCGTCGGCCTGGTCGGGGAACCACCGAACGCGGCGACGCTGGCGCGGCAGCTCGGCATCACGGTGGCGACGTTGAACGAGCGCGCCGACCGCTTGCGCGCGGCCTTCAGCGCGCTCGCGCCGGACCTGGTCGAACGCCTGCACCACGAGGCGTCCATGGACCTGCGCGCGAACGACGGGGTCATGCAGGTCGTGCACGCCGCCGTCGACAGCATCGTGCACCGCCTCGCCCGCAGCGCGCCCGAGCCGGGATTCGGCCTGCGACTCGTCGCCTTCCTGTTCCCGCAGGAATGCTGCCAGTCGCACGGCGCCCTGTTCGCCATGACGCCACGCCGGCACCGACGCCTGCTGCGACTGCTGCCGGGGCTCGTGCCGCCGCGTCGGCTGCCGAAGCCGCTCGACGAACTGCTGGAGGAGTTGCGCGCCCTCGATCTGCCCACGACGCGCGGCGTGCTGGTGCACGTGCTGCGCGCCAACATGCGCGTCGCGATCGAACTCGACGCCGAGGTCGGCGAGGTCGCCGTCGCGGACCCGCGCACGCCGACCGCCCGCCTCGCCGAGCTGCTGGCGGATGCCCGCGGCCCCAGACCGGCCGCCGATCTCGCGAGCGCCTACCGCGAGCGCTACCGGGCGGGCTCGACCAAGCTGGTTCGCCGGCTGCTGCGCGAGCGCGGCCTCTTCCTCCGCATCGGCGAGGACCTTTGGGCCCTGCGGCGCGACCACGAGGCCGCGCTGGCGGCAGCCGCGACGCTCGTCGACCGGGTGGCCCGCCGGCTGTGCGCCATCGGTGGCCGGCAACGCGTGTCCGAACTGATCGAGGACGGCGAGACGGACGAGCGCACGCAGTACTACGTGCTCGACGGGCTCGCCGACGACCCGCGCGTGCGCCTGCTCGGCCGCGGCGACGCCTGCCCGGCGACCCACCGGCAGTCGCTGGTGATGACGAAGCTGCTGGAGGCGTTCCGTCGCGCCGGCGGCGACGTCGTGCTGGACCGATTCCTCGCCAACCAGCCCGAATCGCACCGCCGGCTGACCGAACGGCTGCTGCAGCGCAATCGCATGTTCGTGCAGTTCGGCGACGACCGCGTCGACGTGCTGTCCAATTGGCCGTTCAACGACGAGCGCATGCAGCGGTTGCTCGCCATGGTGGAGGAACAACTGCAGCGGCGCGCCGGCTATTCGCACACCTCGGCGATCAAGGCCGCCCTCGACCTGACCGACCTCGGCGGGCCCTGGCTGACCCTGCCGCTGCTGGAGGACGTGCTGCGGCGCAACGGCCCCTTCGACGTCCTGCCCGGCGGCATCGTCGGCCGCATCGAACTGGACCTCATCGGCTTCGTGCGCCGGACCCTGCGCACCACGCTGCGCGGGGCCGGCACGACGCTCACCGTCGACGAGATCCTGCAGCAACGACCCGACCTGGCGCCGTTCGCTTCGACGCTGGCCGGAATGCTGCGCAGCGATCCGATGATCCGCTCGGACGACGACGTCCGCTTCACGATCGACTGAGCGCGGCGATCGTCGGCGCAGGCTGCCAGCCATCGCGGTCGGCCAGCCGGTCGCAGCCGCGCGCCACCGGCCACGCCAGCAGCGCGCCCGCCGCGACGTCGACGAGCCAGTGGTAGCGCAGCACCACGGTGCTCGCGAGCAACAGGGCGCACGGCAGCAGCAGCCAGCGGAACCAGCGGCGGTTCCACCGCCAGAGGATCAGCAGGCTCGTCAACGTCATCATCGTGTGGCCGCTGGGAAAGCAGTCCCACGGATTGGCCTCGCCGGCGTCGATCGAGGCGCGCAGCGGCGCGGCGATCCATGCGCCGACGACCTCGTGGTCGAAGGCCAGCACGCGGTTGGGACCGAGGGTCGGCACCAGCAGGTACCCGAGGTAGCTCGCCAGGAAGCCGCCGACCAGGAGCAGCACGGCGCGATCGAACGCGGCGGCGCCCGCGCCCAGGCCCGCCGCGATCGCCGACAGCGCGCAGATGCCGTAGAACGCGCCGTACGAGATCTGCATGGCCTCGACCAGCCACGCGGGCAGGCAGCGCACGAAGGCGCCGGGGTCGGCGCCGCAGATGGCACGGTCGACGGCGAGGAACCACCACTCGTAAGGTTCGGGGTGCACCGCCGGCAACAGCCAGCAGAGCGCCGAGAAGACCGTCGGCAAGCCGATGATCGCCAGGGCCGCGCGCGGCACGCGGGCCGCCGCCGGCGACCGGCGGGTCGCCAGCCGACCGCAGGCCAAGACCGCGGCGAGCACGACGGCGTGCACCGCGGCGCACGACCACGGCGCATGGCCGTCGGCGCCGCCGCCCGGGGCGAGGACGGTCACCACGCCGATGCAGGCGAGGTACGCGCACCAGATGCGCTCGGTCGTCGGTCGCGGCAGCGCCGCGGCGCTGGACGCCGGCGCACTCACGGCTGCCGCATCTCCTTGCGCGCTTCCTTCGCCTTGAGGTGCTCGCGTTTGTCGTGCAGCTTGCGGCCCTTGCCGACACCGAGCGTGACCTTGGCGAAGCCGCGGCCGCCGAAGTAGACGCGCAGCGGCACGATGGTGAGTCCCTTGACCTGGGCCTTCGCCTTCAGCTTGCGCAGTTCGCGCGCGTGCAGCAGGCACTTGCGCTTGCGCTTGGGGTCGTGGTTCTGGAGGTTGCCGTGCGAATACTCGGGGATCGTCGCGCCGAGCAGCCAGAGTTCGTCACCGTCGAAGCGCGCGAACGACTCGTCGAGGCTGATCTGCCCGCGCCGCAGCGACTTCACCTCGGTGCCCTGCAGCACGAGTCCGGCCTCGTAGCGCTCGAGGATCTCGTAGTGGAAGCGGGCCTTCTTGTTCTCGCCGACCAGCGTCTCGGTGGCGGCGGGCTGCTTGTCACCGGACTTCTTGTCGGCCGCTTTCTGCATCGGCAGGGATCTTCGCTACGGCATCGGCACGATGGGCGCAAGCGCGGCACGCGGCGGGAAACCGGCGGCAGCCGCTTGCATCGCTCAGCGCAGTCGCTAGCTTCCGCAGCCCCCACTTGTTGCCCAGGTGGCGGAATTGGCAGACGCACTAGGTTCAGGTCCTAGCGGGAGTAACATCCCATGGAGGTTCAAGTCCTCTCCTGGGCACCACTTCGCTCGCCTCGCAGCGCGGCGGAGTCGACGGGTTCGGCGGGCAGGTCGGGCGTACCGCTCGTGGCCGCCGGTCGCTCGATCGGGCTGGTCGTTCGATCAGACTGGTCGTTCGATCTGCTCCGCCCGATCTGGTCGGCAGCACGGCTGCGGCCACGGATCGCGCCCTGACCGTTTCAGGCCGCCCGACGGTTAGGCCAACCCACGGCAGCGTGTGGTGCCCGTTGCAGGCGCGGGCAACCGGTCGCTTGCGCCCGGCGACTACGAGCCGCCACCGCCGCGCCGCCACAACGCGGGCGGGACGGGGCGGCAACGCAGCTGGCAGCGCGACGGCTGCCTGACCCGCGACTGGCGGCGAAGCCGTCCGCGTGCACACTGCAACCATCGTGAGCCTGCGCAGCGCCATCAACCGCGACGTCCCGGTCGCCCGCCCCGGCGAGTTCGCTCCGCTGCGCATCGGCCCGCTCGTGGTCGACCCGCCGGTCGTGCTGGCGCCGATGGCAGGCATCACCAACGCGCCGTTCCGCACGCTGTGCCGGCGGTACTCGCAGGACCGCTGCCTCTACGTCAGCGAGATGATCACCGCGCGCGCGTTCGTCGAGGGCCACGCGCGCACGCTGCAGCTGGCGTCGTTCGGTCCGGACGAGACGACGCGCAAGAGCATCCAGCTCTACGGCACCAACCCCGACACGCTGGCGCAGGCGACGCGCATCCTGGTCGAGGAATGGGGCGTGCACCACATCGACATGAACTTCGGCTGCCCGGTGCGCAAGGTCACCGCCGCCGGTGGCGGCGCGGCGATCCCCGTGCGACCGAAGTTGCTGCAACGGATCGTCCGGAGCGTGGTCGCCAGCGCCGGCGCCGTGCCGGTGACGATCAAGTTCCGCAAGGGCATCGACGACGGACTGTTGACCTACCTCGACGCCGGCCGCATCGGCGAAGGCGAGGGCGCGCGCGCCGTCGCGCTGCACGCGCGCACGGCCGCACAGCTCTACTCCGGCGAAGCCGACTGGCACGCGATCGCCACGCTGAAGCAGCACGTGCGCACCATCCCGGTGCTCGGCAACGGCGATGTGTTCGAGGCCTGGGATGCCCTGCGCATGCTGCGCCAGACCGGTTGCGACGGCGTCGTCGTCGGCCGCGGCTGCCTCGGCCGGCCGTGGTTGTTCGGCGAACTGTGCGCGGCGCTGACCGGCGCGGAGCCGCCGCCGCCGCCGGACCTCGGCGGCGTCGTCGACGCCATGCGCGAGCACGGCCGGCTGCTGGCGACGTTCTTCGGCGAGAAGAACGGCATGCAGCAGGTGCGCAAGTTCACGGGCTGGTACCTGAAGGGCTTCCCGAGCACCAAGCGGCTGCTGCCGGCGCTGCACATGGTGAAGACCGTCGCCGAGTTCGAGGCGCTGCTGGCCGAACTGCCGCGCGACGTGCCGTTCCCGGAGATCGGCCTGCGCGCCCGCCGGTGCAAGGACGGCAGCACGCAGACGGTGTCGCTGCCGGAGGGTTTCCTGACCGCGCGCGACGAGGACCTGCAGGTCGAGGATCCGGCCGAGATGGACGGCGGCTAGCGCGTCACGGCAGGCAACGCCGCCCGCCGCGCACCGCAGCTGCCGGTCGATTCGCTGCCGTCCCTCCGTTTGTTCGGCTCGGTGGTCGCTGTGTCCTCTGTGGTTGTTCTGCTTCCGCAGCGGCAACAGCAGCAGCAGCAGCAGCAGCAGAAAGGAACCACAGAGAGCACAGAGGACACAGAGCAGAGACACCAAGAGCCCAGCGGCAAGCCGCACCCAGCAGTCGCGGGGCAGCGGGTTGCAGTCCGCGCGCCGATCCAGTGCGCGAATTCGCGGTCGGGGCGAAGCCGACGACCGCAGGCGAATCGGTAGATTCGCCGAGGATCGGCGGCGAGCTCCCGGACGGGAAGACGCGTACTGGGCGGCGCAGCCTTTCGTGACGCAGACTCCTAGCTACGGCCGTCGACGAGGGCGGCGAGCCGGCGGGCGTACTCCGCCAGCGCTGCGGCGACCACCGCGACGCCAGCCCCGCCGGACGCCGCGTCGTGGGCCAGCATGTCGGCGGCCTCGCCGGCGCCGTCGCGCAGCGCGGCGTCGAGGCAAGCCCGCGTGCGCACGGCGCCGAGCGCGCCGGAGCGGCGCGCCACAAGCTGGTTCTGGGCCGAGAGCAGCCGGCCGACGAACTCTCCGATCGACTCGTCGTCGACCGCCTCGGCGAAGCTCGGCTGCGCGTCGCCGTCGCCATCGGCGAGTTGCAGCAGGCGACGCGTCGCCGTGAGCACGCGCTCGCGCAGCAGCCGCCGGGCGCGCACGGCGATCGCGGCGAGGACGACGTCGTCGTCGCGACCAACGCCCGGGCTGCCCGCGGGCGACGGCGTAGGCCGTCGCCCGCCGACGAAGCCGCCGGCACGGCCGGCGAAACCGCCCGCCGCGTCGATCGGACCGGCGTTGCGCACGGGGTCGGACATGGCGGTCTCCCGGACGATCATCGGCGTTTTCGGAGCCGGCTTGAGTCGCGTGGACGGCCCCATGGCGCCGGCGCCACCCGTCGGGCTACGGCCCCGCCGGCTTTGCGCCGATGCCCGCCGCGAAGCCCCGCACCTAGAGATCGACACCATGAACGCACGCATCCTCGCGCCCTTGCTGGCGCTCGCGGCCGTCGCGCCGGCGCAGAGCCAGTTGAACAAGCTGACGGCCGGCCGCCTCGGCAGCACGATCGCCATGCAGATCAGCCAGGCGCCAGCCAACAACATCCTGCTGCTGTTCGCATCGCAGAACGCCGGCCCGACGCCGCTGTCCGCGGTCGACCCGACCGACACACGCTCGCTGCAGGTCGGCAGCGAACTGGCGGGACAGGCGGTGGTGATGCTGACGTCGCCGAGCGGCGGCGCGCTGTTCTCGTGCTTCGTGCCGAACAATCCTGCGCTGCACGGCTTCGCCTTCCACTGGCAGGCACTCACGATCAGCTTCTTCGGACCGCTGTTCGGCGCGATCACCAACGACGTCGTCACGCTGACCGGCTCGCCGGACCAGGGCGTGCTGGCCCCGACCGCGATGGCGCAGCCGCGCTCGATGGGTGTGACGATCGTCGACCGCGACAACAATTCGGGCACCTACGACGTGGTGTTCGCCGGCGGCGGCACCGGCTCGCTGACGTCCGCCAGCGGCCTCGTCTCGACCGAACTCTGGGACTACCGCCGCATGCGCATGGTCGCCGGTCCGGCCATGACCGCCGCGCGCTCGCTGCACGTCGGCGTGCAACTCGCCGACGGCCGCACGCTGCTGATCGGCGGAGCCAATGCCGCCGGGGCGGCGCTCGCCGCCTGCGAGATCTACAATCCGGTGACCAACTCGTTCACGGCGACCGGGGCGATGGCCTCGCCGCGCGTGCTGCACGCCGCCTGCCGGCTCGCCGACGGGCGCGTGATGGTCGCCGGCGGCACCAACACGCTGCTGCCCGACGTGCCGAGCGCGCTCGCCGGCGCGTTGGCGAGCGTCGAGATCTGGAATCCGACGACCGGCGCGTGGACCGCGGCGAATCCGCTCGGCGGCCGGCGCATCGCCCCGGCGCTGACCCGGCTGCCCGACGGCCAGATCATGGCCAGCGGCGGCATCGAGTTCGCGCCCGTCTTCGGCGTGCCCAACGCGGCGACCGTCGCGACGGTGCAGCGCTGGAATCCCGCCACCTCGGCGTGGAGCAACGGCCCGAACATGAACCAGCCGCGTTGCGGCCATCACACCAGCCAGGCGCTGCTCGCCGACGGCCGCGTGCTGTTCACCGGCAGCTACAACATCGCCAGCATCGCCACCGCCGCCACGGCGACGCCGGGCAATGGCGCCGAGTTGTTCTCCCCCGGGACCAACACCTGGACGACCACGCCGATGCCGACGGCGCGCGTGCTGCACACGACGACGCGCCTCGGCGACGGCCGCATCGTCGTCGCGGGCGGCTCGCGGGGCACGCTGTCCGCGACGCTGCCGATCGACGACGTCGACGTGTTCAATCCGGCGACCAACACCTGGACGAGCACGCCGCCGCTGACGACGCCCCGCGCCGGACACTGCGCCGAGCTGATGCCCGACGGCACGCTGGTGCTGTTCGGCGGCCAGTCCGGCAGCGGCGCGGTGACGACGGTCGAGACGATCCGCTTCTGAGCCCGCGCCGGCGCTCAGGGCGCCGGTTCCTTGACCACCCGGTTGCGCAGCACGCCGAGCTGCTCGACCTCGACCTCCATGACGTCGCCGGGAACGACCGGCCCGACGCCCTCGGGCGTGCCCATCGCGATCAGGTCCCCCGGCCGGAGGGTCGTCACGCGCGCCATCGCCAACAAGGCCGGCGCGATGCCGAACACCATCGCGCTGGTGCGCGCGTCCTGTCGCAGCGCGCCGTTGACGCGCATGGTGATGCGCAGGTCGCGGGCGTCGACCGCATCGGCCGGCACGACGAAGGGGCCGACCGGACACGACGTGTCGAACGACTTGCTGCGCAGCCACGGGTACTTCTGGTCGCGGTCCTGGCCCTGCAGCTTGCGCGCCGTGACGTCGTTGAGCACGGTGTAGCCGGCGACGAGCGACGGCGCCGCCGCGGCGTCGAAGCGCTTGGCGCCCACGCCCGCCGGATCGTGGAAGCCGAGCACCAGGGCGAGTTCGGCTTCGTGGTCGACCCGGGTGTCGAGCCAATGCGGCACGACCACGTCGTCGCCGTGCGCCACGAGGGTGTCCGGCAACTTGGCGAAGAAGATCGGCTCGGCCGGCGCCTCGGCGCCGAACTCCTTCGCGTGCGCGACGTAGTTCTTGGCGAGGCAGAGGATCTTGCCGCCGCGCGGCACCGGCGGCAGGAAGCGCGCGGGCGCCGCGATCGTCGGCGCCTTGGCGATGCGGGCGGCGAGGTCGGCCGCGCGCAACGCGCCGGCGGCGAGCAGCACGCCGACGTCGAGCGGGCCGAGGTCGACGAAGCGGCCGGCGGCGGGATCGACGGCGCCGACGCGCGGGCCGCCGTCCGGACCGACGTACCGGCACCAGGCCGACGCCGCGGGCAAGACCAGCGGCGACGCGGTCACCGGCACAGCTCCAGGGCCGTCATCGCGTAGCACGTGCAGAGCATCTCCTGGCCCTCCATCCAGCGGTCGTTCTTGCCGTTGCGCCACGTGCCGTCGGCGGCCTGCATGCCTTCCAGTTGCGCGCGCAGCGCCTTGCGCCAGTCGACCTCCGCGACCGGCGGCGGGCTCTTGCCGTCGACGGCAGGCTGCGCCACGCGGACGGTCTGCACCTTGGCCGCGTCGAGCGCCTGGGCGAGCACCATGTAGTAGTAGAAGAGCCCCTGGTAGCGGACCTTCTCGCCCATCGCCGGATCGGCGCCCGGGTTGACCGCGAGCGTCCAGTTCTCCTGGATCCACTTCACCGCCGCCTGCACGCGAGCGTCGTCGCCGGGCACGCCGGCGAGCGTGTAGCTCTTCAGCAGCGCATAGGTCATCGAGCCATAGCTCCGCGGCGAGGTCTTGCCGTCGGGGTGCACGATGTAGCCGGCGTTGCTGTTGCCCGGGTAGTAGCCGGCACCGCCGTCGTCGCCGCTGGTGGAGTCGAGCACGACGCCTTCGCGATCGGGATCGGGGACCTTGCCCTGGAAGTCGTTCGTCGACTTCAGGTTCTGCGTCCGTTGCAGGAAGGTCAGCGCCTTCTGGAAGGCCTCGTGGTCGGCCGGCAGACCGGTCTCGCGCAGCGCCTGCAGCGAGAAGTGCAGGTTGCTGAGGTCGCCGCGCTGGCTGCTGCCGTAGCCGATCGAGCCATAGTCGCGGTCGCTGCGGGCGTAGCCGCCGGCCTCGGCGTTCTGGAAGCCGAGGATCGCCTGCTGCGCCTTGGCCAGCGCCGGCGCGACGCCGGCGCCGCCCCAGCGGTGCAGCGCGCCGACGACCAGGCAGGTGGTGTAGTTCGGCACGCTCTGCCCGAACGTGCCGTCGGCGTTCTGGCCGGCGAGCAGCCACTGCATGCCCTTGTCGATCGCGGCCTGTTCGGCGGCGGATCGGCGGGCCTTGGGCTTCGTCTGCAGCGCGTAGAGGCCGAAGCCGGTCATCGCCGCGTCGGGGAAGGTCTTGCCGCCGTAGCTGGCCTCGAACACGCCGTCCTTCTGGCGCGCCATCAGCCACTGGGCCGCCTTGTCCTGGGCCGGCGACCACGTCGCGTCGGCCGTCGGCGCCGCCGCACCGTCGAGTCGCTTGTTGGCGACCTGGCAGGCGACCAGTCGGACCAGCGCCTCGGCGGCCTCGGCGTGGTTCATGCCCTCGTGCGACTGGCGCCAGGCCTTGGCCTTGGCCGCGGCGTCGGCGCCGAGGTGCTGCGGGAACACGTCCGCGCGCACGCCGTCGAGCACGGCGGTGACCGCGGACTCGAAGCCGCTCGCGGCGGCCTTGGCCTGCGCGAGCCAAGCCCGCGCCGCGGCCAGTTCGTCGCCGAACCGCGGTTCGAGCGGCAGGTTGGCCAGCGCCTCGATCGCCCACGCCGTGGTGGCGGCGTCCCCGAAGCTGCCGTCGCTGCGGCGTTCGGCGATCAACGCCTGCACGGCCTGCGTGACCGCCGGCACGTCGCCCGGGTAGTAGTAGCGGCGATGGCAGCGCGCCATGGCAGCGAGGATCTTCGCGCGCGCCTCGCCGTTGCCGCCGCCCAGCGGCCAACCGTGCTGCTTGGCGTCCGCCGTCAGGGCGCCGACCAACCCGTCGACCTCCTCCTTGAACACCACGCCCGGCTTGCGCGTCGGCGCGGGCGCGCCTTGCGCAGCCGCGCCGGTGGCGAAGCCGGAGGCGGCAAGGACGACGATGGCGGGGACGAAGGCGGCGAGGCGGCTTGGGGACATGCGCACGTGGCCCCACGATACGCAGGGCGGCGGGAGAGGGCGAGGAACGGCGCGGCGCGGACGGGGTTCATGGCCGTCGCCGTTCCCCCGGCGCCATCGCGGACTCCGACGCGGGCGGAATCGGGCGGCCGGCGGCGCCGTCTCAAGCAGGGCAACCGCAGGCGTCTACGGTCCTCCGTGCCGCGGTCGCGCGCTATCCTGCTGCGCCATGTTCCGCGACCGGACCGTCTCGCTCGTCATCCCCGCGTACAACGAGGAAGCGACGATCCGGCAGGTGGTCGAGGAGTTCCGCGGCGAGCCGCATCTCGACGAGATCCTCGTCGTCGACAACAACTGCAAGGACCGCACCGCCGCGCTGGCGGCAGCCGCCGGCGCACGCGTGGTCGCGGAAGCGAAGCCGGGCTACGGCGCGGCGCTGATGGCAGGCATGTCGGCCGCCAAGGGCGACATCCTGGTGCTGGTCGAGGCCGACGGCAGCTTCCGTGCCCGTGACGTCGTCAAGCTGCTGGTGTACCTCGACGACGCCGGCATGGTGATGGGCACGCGGACCACCAAGCAGATGGTCGAGCAGGGCGCGAACATGCGGTTCCTGCTGCGCTGGGGCAACGTGTTCATGGCCAAGTTCCTGCAGTTGTGCTGGCTGCGACCCAGCGAGCCGCGCTTCACCGACGTCGGCTGCACCTTCCGCGCGCTGTCGAGGGCGACGTTCGAGAAGATCCGCCATCGCCTGGCCCAGACCGGGCCGGCGTTCTCGCCCGAGATGATGTGCGCCGCGCTGATGGAACGCTGCCGCATCATCGAGGTGCCGGTGACCTACTCGCAGCGCATGGGCGGCGAGAGCAAGCACTCGGACACGTTCGCGCGGCAGGCGAAGACCGCGTGGAAGATGTTCCGCACCATCTGCCGCAAGCGGTTCCTCGAACGCGGGGCCCCGCTGCCGGCGCAGGGCGGTCGCTGAGCCCATGGCAGACTCGCCGCGCGCCGCCGACGTCGCCGAGATCGAACGCTGCCAACTGTGCGGCGGCGGCGAGCGCACGCTCCGCTTCCAGGACGGTCCGTATCGCGTCGTCGAGTGCCGCGGCTGCGGGCTCGTCTACGTCACGCCGCGCCTGCAGGGCGAGGCGCTGCGCGCCGTGTACGACGAGGGCTACTGGAAGAGCTCCGACCCCAAGCAGCGCGGCTACGCCGACTACGCCAGCGAATCGGCGCTCTACCTGAAGACCTTCGGCAGGCGCATGCGGCTCGTGCGCCGGCACCTGCCGGCCAGGGCGAGCATCCTCGACGTCGGCTGCGCCGCCGGCTACTTCCTGCGCGTGGCGCAACGGGAAGGCCACGACGTGCACGGCGTCGAGATGTCGGCGGCGATCGCCGTCGCGGCGCAACAGGCGCTCGGCGTCGACCGGGTGCACGTCGGCTCCCTCGACGAAGCGATCGCGGCCAAGGGCCATCGGCCGGAGTCCTTCGACCTCGTGACGCTGTGGGACGTGATCGAACACGTGCCCGATCCGCAGGCGCTGCTGCGCACGATCCGCGGCCTGATCCGGCCCGGCGGCAAGCTGCTGCTGGAGACGCAGAACATCGCGTCGCGCTGGGCCCGCCTGCTCGGACGGCGCTGGCACCACTTCAAGCACGACGAGCACCTCTACCACTTCACCCCGGCGACGATCCGGCGGTTGCTCGCCGACTGCGGCTTCGAGACGCTCGAAGTCGGCGCGGCCTACGCCGGCAAGTACGTCTCGTTCGGCTTCCTGGCCGAGCGCGCCGGCCGGCTGGGGCGCGTCGCTGGTTGGCTCGCGAGCCCGCTGTCGCTACTGCGCGGGCTCAGCCTCTACGTCAACCCGCACGACGAACTGATCGTCGTCGCCCGGCCGCGCTGACGGTTGCGGCCTGTCCGGCTGCGGCCTGTCCGGCTGCGGCCTGTCCGGCTGCGGCCTGTCCGGCTGCGGCCTGTCGCCGGCCGCCCGCGCCGCGGCTCACTTCGCCGGCGGCGTCTGCACCTCGAGTTCGCCGACCTCGCGCTGCAGGTCGTACCGGGCTTCCAGCGCGTCGATCGTGAACGCCTGCCGGTAGGCGAGGCCTGCCTGCGTCGCGGCGTAGTCGGCGAAGCCGTCGCCCGTGCGCAGCGACTCGAAGTCGCGACGCGAGACGTCGGCGGCGGTCAGCGGCTCGACCTTGGCGCAGACGGCGACGTAGCACGCGCGGCCGGCGAAGTCCTGGATCAGGCCGGTCGCCTCGCCTTCCTTCAGCTTGGCGTGGTTGCGCCACAGGTAGACGACGGCCGGCGGGTTGCCCTTCTCGAAGCGCGGGTCGCGCTCCTGCAGGTCGCGCGGCAGCGGCCCGAGGTCGGCGACCGCGAAGCCTGCCTCGGCGGCCGCGGCGTCGAGCACGTCCTTGTAGTGCTTCTGCGCCTCGGTCGCGATCTCGGCCTTGATGGCGGCCTCGACCTCGCTGGTGAACGCCGTCCTGCGCGCCTCGCGCTGCGCCAGTTCGGCGCGCTTGCCGTCGAGTTCCTGCTGCCAGCCGGCGTGCATGCGCGTGCCGGACTGCAGGCGCGCCAGCTCCTTCTCGGCCTGCGCGATCGCGTCGTTCGTCTTCTTCTCCCAACCGGCGACCTTGTCGTCGATGCGCTTCTGCCGCTCGCCTTCGAGCTCGGCGACGCGGGCGGGGATCTTCTCCTTGGCGAGGCGCAGCAGCGCTTCCTCCATCTTCTTGCGGCTGGACTCGCCCCGCTGCTTGGCCTGCTCCGTCCAGTAGGCGCCTTCGGCGAGCGGCTTCAGCGCGTCCCAGGCCTTGAGCGGCATCGGCTCGACGTCGGCGGCCTGGTACAGCACGACCGCCTTCGTGGTGCGGCCGGCGGCGAAGGCGATGTCGCCCTTGGTGCGCAGGCCAGCACCCTGGCTGGACGTCGGCCACTTGCCGAGGTCGAGGCCGAGCGCGTCGAGGTCCTTCATCTCGTCGCCGGACTTGCGGCCCTGCATCGCCTTGGCGACGACGCCCTTCTTGTCGCCGGTCAGCGCGGCGAACGCCGCCGGGAAGTCGAACGTGGCGCGCGCGCCCTCGACCGCCTTCTCCGCGGCGGTTACGGCGGCCTTGAGCGCGACCATCGCCGCGTCGTGGCCGTTGACGATCGCCAACATCGCGTCGACCTCGGCCTGCAGCTTGGCGGCGGCGTCCTTGAGCGCCGCGTCGTCCGGCTTCTGCTTCAGCTCGGCGAGCTTGCTCTCGAGGTCCTTCTTGGCCGGGTCGAGGCGCAAGGTCGCCTCCTCGAACCGGTAGTTGGCGGTGTTGACGTCGGCCTGGGCCGCGGCGACGGCGTCGTTCTGCGCCTTGGCGGCCTCGTCCTGCTTCTCGCGCAGCGCGGCGAGGAGCTTGTTCAGCACCTGCTCGGCCTGCAGCACGCGCGTCAGCTCCGCCTTGACCGCCGGGTCGTCGGCCGGCTTGAACTGGCCATCACCTTCGAGCTTGAAGCGCGCCTCCTTCTCCTGCTCGTAGGCGCTCTTGAGCTGGTCGTCGCTGATGGTGAAGTCCTTCAGCTCGGCGTCCTTCCACTGCTCGGGGTCGAACTGACCCTCGGCCGTCAGGAAGCCGCCGAAGCGCAGTTCGGCGCGCGGCGCGTCGTACGCCTGCATCATGCGCTTCTCGCGCTCGTCCTTGCCGTCGAGCCACTTCTTGAGGTCGTCCTCCGACAGCGGCGAGGCCTTCTTCAGGTCCTCCTCGACCTTCTTCTCCTCGAAGGACGCCACGCGCAGGGTGATCTTCTCGCGGTCGCTGAGCGTCTGCGCCAGCACGCGCGCCTCGGTGCTGTCGAGGGCGAGCGTCTGCAGGCGCACGTAGGCGCCGATGCGCATCGCCTCGGCGACGTAGTCGCGGTACTGCGCGATCGACGCAAAGCGCAGGTCGGACACCAGCTTGCCGACCGACGGCGACTTCATCTGCTCGCGCATCGCCTCGATGGCGCGGTCGACCTCCGCGAACGAGGCCCCCAGGCCCTCGGCGATCGCGGCGCGGCGCAGGATGGCGTAGACGGTGCCGAGTTCGCCCTGGTGCTCCTTGCCGGCGTCGAGTGGCGGCAGCACGCCGAAGGGCAGCCGCCCGAAGACCATGCCGGCCAGCTCGCGGCCGTACGTGATGTCCTCGGCGGTCAGCGCCTCGCGCTTGCCGTTCACCAGGATGGTCGACTTCGAGCCCTCGTCGCGGAACGCGTCCGTGATCAGCGCCGTCATCGGCCCCGTGATCGAGAACGTCAGCAGCGTGAACAGGCCAGCCGTGTAGAGCACGCGCTTCTGGTTGCGGCGGAAGAAGCCGTATACGCCGCTGTGCTCGTCGTACTGGGCTTCCGGCGGGGACTTGGAATCGGAGGGCGTCTGGACGGGATTCGTCGCCATGGCGGGTCGGACAGGATACCGGAGCGGCGACCGGGGTTGCGACCGGCGGCCGGCGAATCGGGAAGGGGTTTCAGCCGGCGGCCGGGACGGCCTCGGCGGTCAGCAGGATGGGGATGCCGTCCTGGATCGGATAGAGCCACGCGCCGTCCTGGGTGGCCAGCGCTGCCGGCCATGGCACCGCGACGACCGCGCCACCGCGGTTGCGGGCGGCGCTGCGCTGGATGGCGGCATTGACGGCGGCGAGTTCGGCGGCGGTCGCCTCCCGCAGCGGTTTGCGGGTCGACGGGCAGACGAGCAGGCCGAGGAACTCCTTGTCGATCATCGTGGGACTCCGGCGCCGTGCGGTGGCTGGTGAGGGCGGCAGGGCTCGAACCTGCGACCTACGGCTTAAAAGGCCGCTGCTCTACCGGCTGAGCTACGCCCCCGAGCGGGGGGAAGGATGAGACCCCGCGCCCGCGGCCGAAGCAAGGCCCGCGCCCCGTCCTGGCGCGGCCGGACCGGTCATTCCTCGAGGATCTCCTTCGACTTCGCGCGGAACGACTCGTCCAGCTTCGCCTCGACGCCCTTGAGCTCCTTGTCGATGGCGTCGTGGGCCTTCTTGCACTGGTCCTCGGTCAGCTTGCCGTCCTTCTTCATCTGGTCGGCGAGCTTGTTGGCGTCGCGGCGCTCGTTGCGCAGCGCGACGCGGTTCTGCTCGATGAGGTCCTTCACCTTGGCGACGAGCTTGTGGCGCTGTTCGCCGGAGAGCGGCGGCATCGTCAGGCGCAGCGTCTTGCCGTCGGACTGCGGATTGAGGCCGAGGTCCGACTTCTGGATCGCCTTCTCGATGTCCTTGGTGACCTGCGGCGAGCCGTCGAACGGCTTGATCAGCAACTGCCGCGCCTCGGGCACGGAGATGTGCGCGATCTGGCTCAGCGGCGTCGGCGTGCCGTAGTACTCGACGCGGATCGTGTCGACGAGCGTCGGCGAGGCGCGGCCGGTGCGGATGCTGCCGAGCTGCTCCTTCAGGTGCTTGAGGGTCTTGTCGGTCTTCAGCTTCAGTTCGTTGATCAGCGCAGCGTAGGGTTCCATTCAGGTTCCTTGCCCATGGCGGGCGTTCCATGCGGTTGCGACGGCCAGCCCGGCGCCGGCGCGGCGGCGGCCGCTTTGCGGCGGCCGGCGCGGCCCCGGGTCGTCAACAGACCCAGGTGCCGATGTCCTCGCCGCGCACCGCGCGCTCCATGTTGCCCTCGACGAAGGTGTCGAAGACCATGATCGGCATGCGGTTCTCCATGCACAGCGTGAAGGCCGTGCGATCCATGACGCGCAGGTCGCGGTCGAGCGCCTCGGCGAACGACAGCCGGTCGAACTTGCGCGCCGTCGGATCGCGATTGGGGTCGGCGGTGTAGACGCCGTCGACCTTGGTCGCCTTGAAGATCGCGTCGACGCCGAGTTCGGTCGCGCGCAGCGCGGCTGCCGTGTCGGTGGTGAAGTAGGGGTTGCCGGTGCCGCCGGCGAGCACGACGACGCGGCCCTTCTCCAGGTGGCGGATGATGCGCCGGCGGATGTAGGGCTCCATCATCGTCTTGATCTCGACGGCGCACGCCGCGCGCGTCTCGACGCCGGCGCGTTCGAGCCCGTCCTGCAGCGCCAGCGCGTTGATCGCCGTACCCAGCATGCCCATGTGGTCGGCGGTCGCTCGGTTGGTGCCCATCTTGGCGAACTCGGCGCCGCGCAGCAGGTTGCCGCCGCCGACCACCACCGCCACCTCGACGCCCAGCCGCTGCACGCGCGCGATCTGCCGCGCGACCGCGGCGACGACCTGCGGCGACACGCCGACGCCGTCGTCGCCGAGGCTCTCACCGCTGATCTTCAGGAGGATGCGCTTGATCTGGCGCGGGGGTTCGCTGACGGCGCGGTGCTTCGTGTCGGTCATGGCGAGGGGCTCGCCGCAAGCCTAGGGCAAGCTGCAGCGCGCCGCGAGGGCGCAGGCGCCAGTCGCCCGCCAGCGCCGCCAGCGCGACGGACGCCGCCGCGGCCCGCGCCGACCCGCGGCGCGAGCGGCCAGCCGCGGCGACCTTCAGTCGCCCAGGCTGCAACCGCCCGATCTGCCGCCAGCCAGACTTCAACCAGCCCAGCTCCCACCACCCAAGCTTCAACCACCCAGCTCGAGGCGGACGAAGCGGCGCACCAGGATGTTCTCGCCGATCTTGCCGACCAGTTCCGTGCGCATCTGCTCGACGGTCTTGGTGTCGTCGGGCACGTACTGCTTCTCCATCAGGCACTTCTCGGCGTAGAACTTGTCGAGGCGACCCTCGACCGCCTTGTCGATCACCGCCTGCGGCTTGCCCTTCATCGACTCGGCCGCCATCTCGGCGACGATCTGCTTCTCCTTGGCGATCGCGTCGGCCGGCACCGACTCGCGGTTGAGGAACGCGGGGCTGTACGCAGCCACCGTCAGCGCGACGCCGCGGCAGAAGGCCTTGAAGTCCTCGTTCTTGGCGACGAAGTCGGTCTCGCACGCGACCTCGACCAGGACGCCCAACTTGCCGTTGTGGTGCTGGTAGGCGTAGACGAGGCCTTCCTTGACCTCGCGGCCGGCGGCCTTGTCGGCGAGCTGCTTGCCCTTCTTGCGCAGCACGTCCTTGGCCTTCTCCATGTCGCCGCCGGTCTCCTTGAGCGCGGCCTTGCAGTCCATCATCGGGGCGCCCGTCATCTCGCGCAGGCGCATCACGGTCTTGGCATCGATCTCGGTCATGGATTCACTCGCAATGGAACGGCGTGACGAAGCACGCGGGGAGGTTCAGGAAACGTGGGGCCGCCGGAACGACGCGGGGCCGGACGATCCGGCCCCGTTGCGATCGCGCGCGGACGGCTGCAGGCCACCTTGCGACTCGGCAGCAACCGGAGCCGGCGGCAGCATGGTGTCCAGCCGCGGGGATCAGCCCTGCGGCGCTGCCGGTGCGGCCGGCGCTGCCGGTGCAGCCGGCGATGCCGGCGCAGCGCCGACTTCCGGGCGCTCCGAGCCGATCGACACCGAGCCGGCGTGACCGCCCGACTGGAAGCGACCGCCGCCGCCACCCGGACCGCCGCGACGGCCACCGCCGCCCGGACCGCCACCGGGGCCGCCGCGGCGACCGCCGTCGCGACCACCGCGCCCGCCGCCGTCGCGACCTTCCGTGCTGCGGCGACCAGGCGCCTGCCGGTTGCGGACGTCGTCCGAAGCGGTGCGCTGCGCATCGCGCAGCGTCATCTCGTCGCACTGCTTGCGGCCTTCCATCACCGCCTCGGACAGCTTGCCGAGGATCAGCTGGACGGAGCTCATGGCGTCGTCGTTGGCCGGGATGACGATGTCGGCGAGCGACGGATCGCAGTCGGTGTCGAGCACGCAGACGACCGGCACGTTCATGCGCTTGGCCTCGCGCATGGCGTTGTCCTCGCGGCGCGGATCGACGACGACCAGTGCGCCCGGCAGGCCGTGCAGCTCGCGCACGCCTTCCAGGTTGCGGCGGATGCGCTTCATCTCGCGGCGCATCGTCGACTGGTCCTTCTTCTTGTACTTCTCGATGCCGCCCGTCGTCTCGAGCTGCTCGAGGTCGATCAGGCGGCCGAGGCGATCGCGCACGGTGGCGAAATTGGTCAGCGTGCCGCCGATCCAACGCTCGGTCACCGACGGCATGCTGCACTTCTTCGCCTCGGCGTCCACCACGGGGCGGATCTGCTTCTTCGTGCCGAGGAACATGATCTGCGCGCCGGTCGCGGCGAGGTGGCGCAGGAAGTGCGTCGCGCGGTACAGGCCGCGGATCGTCTCCTCCAGGTTGATCACGTGGATCTTGTGCCGTTTGCCGTGGATGAACGGCCTCATCTTCGGGTTCCACCGGCTGGCTTGGTGGCCATAGTGGACGCCGGCGTCGATCAACTCTTGGGCGGTTACGAGCGGCACGTTGGAAACGGCTCCTTGCCTGCTGGGGTATGCCTGGAAGGCGTTCTGCGCGAAGGGAAGTTGGGCGTCGTCCGCAGGCGTTCCGGCGGACGGCGGGAATGAGGGGCGAGGATCTTAGGGACGACCGGCGGCGCGTCAAGGCGAGAATCCGGCCGGTCCGATCGGCGGTTGCCGGCCCGCGCCCGGCGACCGGCCGCCGACGGCGCGGGCAGCGGGTAGACTCCCCCGCCGGCGCGACGCCTCCCGTCGCGCCGCCGCACCCTGGACCCGCACCGCGATCGCCCCCACGCCCCCGTGGAGACCCCGCTCCGCCCCCCGACTGCGCCCGAACCCGAGGCCCACCCGCCCGCGCCGCAACGCGGCAGCCAGCGGCTCGTGCTCGTGATGCACCACGGCGGCGCGCCGCTGGGCGACCTGGTCGCGCAGTTGACCGCCGCCGGCCACGCCGTGCAGGTCGGCGAGTCGCTCGCCCAGAGCCATCGGCTCGCCGCCGCGGCGCGCCCCGACGCCGTGCTGCTGGATCCGCTCGCACTGTGCGACGGCAGCGTCGAACTCGAGTTCGTCGAGAGCCTGCAGGTGCCCGACGACCCGATCCCGGTCGTGGTCCTCGTCCCCGACGTCGCCGCGCTCGCCGACGTCCGCCGCCTCGCCCTGCCGCTGCGCGACTTCGTGCTCACGCCGGCGCGCGCGGACGAGTGCGTCGGCCGCATCGCCTTGGCGCTGGAGGCGCGCGCCAACGTCCGCGACCTGCACGGCCGCGCCAACCTGCTCGAGCAGCAGGTCAGCATCGACTTCAAGACCGGGCTGACCTCGGAGCGCCACATGCGCACGCTGATCGAGCGCGAGTGGAAGCGCGCGCAGCGCCATCAGAACCCGCTGTCGCTGCTGCTGATCGACATCGACGACTTCAAGGGCGTCAACGACGCGACCGACTACGCCTTCGGCGACGAAGTGCTCCGCCGCGTCGCCGACGGCCTCAAGGGCACGGTGCGCGAGACCGACTTCGCCGCCCGCTTCGGCGGCGACGAGTTCTGCGTGCTGTTGCCGCAGACGACGCCGGCCGAGGCCGTGCAGACGGCCCTGCGCATCCGCCAGCGCATCGCCGGCACGACCGTGAGCCGGGGCGCCTTCCGCCGCGACATCACGGTCTCGATCGGCGTCGACAGCTACGACGGACGCAGCGCGGCGAGCGTCGAGGCCCTGCGGCGCAACGCCAACGTCGCGCTGCAGGAAGCCAAGCGCCGCGGCAAGAACCAGGTCTGGCTGCACACGCCGGCCGAACGCCCGGCGTGACCGCCGCCGCGCCCGCGCCCGCCGCGGGCCATCACGCCGCCGGCAGTTCGATGCGGACGTGGAAGCCAGCGCCCGGCCGCGAGTCGACGGCGATGTCGCCGCCGTGGTTGTGGACGATCGAGTAGCAGATGAACATGCCGAGGCCGCTGGCGTCGGGACGGTCCTTGCGGCTGAAGAACGGATCGAACACGCGGCCGAGCAGCGCCGGATCCATGCCCGGTCCGTCGTCGTCGACGTCGATGCGGACGCGCTCGCCGGCGCGCGCCGCGGCGACGCGGATCACGCCCGACGGCCGGCCCTCGATCGCGTCGAGCGAGTTGAGGAACAGGTTGAGCATGACCTGCTGGATCTCGTGCTGGTCGCCGTGCACGGGCGGCAGGTCGGCGGCCAGCCCGACCTCGAAGCGGACGTTCGCCTGCAGCGCCCGGTGCTCGACCAGCGCGCGCGCGCCGTCGACCGCGCTGGCGACCGAGAAGCGCCCGGGCTGCGCGCTGCGCGGCGAGAAGTCGAGCAGCCGCCGGGCCGTGCGGGCGATGCGCTGCAGGCCGTCCTGCACGAGTTGCAGGTACTTGCGCTGGCGGTCGTCGAGCGCGGGCGACTGCAGCAGCCGATGGACCGCGTTCTGCATGCCGCCGATCGGGTTGTTGATCTCGTGCGCGACGCCGGCGGCGAGCGTGCCGATGCTCGCCAGCCGCGAGCTGAGCACGAGCGCGCGCTCCTTCTGCTTGGTCTCCTCGACCGCCGCGCGCACCGCGCTCTCGAGCGCCCCGGTCTGGTCGCGCACCTGCGCCGCCATCGCGCGGAACGCGCTGATCAGCGGGTCGAGCTCGGGCACGCCCTGGCGCTCGGGCAGCCGCACGTCGAAGCGGCCGCTGCCGATCGCCTGCGCCGCCGCGCCGATGGCGCGCAGCGGCCGTTCGACGGTGCGCCGGGTGATGGCGTAGAGGCACACGCCGAACAGCACCGTCGCGGCCAGGATGCCGGCGATCGAGGTCCACAGCGGCAGCGCCGCTGGCAGCGTCGTCGGCAACCGCGGGCGGAACCACAGGTAGCCGACGACGTCGTCGGCCTGGCGCAGGGCGTAGGCGTAGCCGTCCGCGATCGACAGCATGCCGTCGGCCTGACGCGCCTGCACGATGCCGGCGGTGATCACCGCGCTGGGGAACTGGTCGGGATCCCGGTGCAGGGCGCCGAGCGGGTTCAGGTAGACGCCCTCGTACGGTGGCCGGCCGGTGGTGACGACGATGTCGTCGTAGAGTTCGCGCGTCGTCGCCGCGGTCAGCAGGCGGCGCACGACCGCCGCGTCGGTCGCGACGTTGCGCAGCGCGCCGGGCGTGTACACGCGGCCGAGTTCCGCGAAGGAGCCCTGCACGCGATCGCGCACGGCCGCGTCGCGGTCGCGCAGCCAGGACCGCTGCGCCAGGTACACCGCGAACTGCACGCTGCCGACGGTGGCGACGTTCAGCAGCAACGCCAGCAGCAGGATGCGCCACGCCAGCGACACGCGGTCATCTCTTGCTGAGGTTCTGCATCATCTGCAGCAAGGGCATGAACAGCGCGAAGACGATGAAGCCGACGATCACCGCCAGGAAGACCAGCAGGATCGGCTCGATCATCTTGAACGTGGTCTCGATGGTGCGATCGACCTCGACCTCGTAGCGGTCGGCGATCTTCGTCAGCATGCGGTCGAGTTCGCCGGTCTGCTCGCCGACGTCGACCATGTTGACGACGATGTCGTCGAACATGCCGCTCTCGCCCATCGGGACGGCGAACCCCGCGCCCTCGCGGATCGAGGCCTGCACGCCGCCGACGGCCGCCTTCATGTGCACGTTGGCGGTCGACGCGGACAGGATGTCCAGCGCGTCGAGGTGCGGCACGCCGCTCTGGATCAGCGTGCCGAAGGTGCGGGCGAAGCGGGCGACGAGGCTCTTGTGCACCAGGGTGCCGAACAGCGGCATCTGCAGGCTCCGGCGGTGCATGAACGAGCGGTAACCGGCGGCCTTCAGCATCAACACGCGATGCAGCACCACCAGCAGCGCGGCCGCGATCAGGTAGATCCACCACCAGGCCTGCAGGTGCTCGCCGATGTCGATCACCGTCTGCGTGGTCCAGTGCATGGCGCCCTTGCCGAGCGTCGCGAACACCTGCTTGAAGCGCGGGATGACGAAGGCGAACACCAGCAGCAGCACGATCGCGGCGACGAAGACGATCGCGACCGGATAGGCGAGCGCGCCCTTGACGCGCGACTTGATCGCCTCGCTCGCGGTCAGGAAGCCCGCGAGCCGGTTGAGGATCTCCTCCTGCACGCCGCCGGCCTCGCCGGCGCGCACCATGTTGGTGTAGAGCGGGTCGAAGACGGCGTCGTGCTTGGTCATCGCCTCCGACAGCGCCGTGCCGCCCTCGACGTCCTCGACGAGGCTGGCGGCGACGCGCTTCATCGGCCCGGGCTTGAGCTGGCCCTCGAGGATGCGCAGGCTCTTGGTGATCGGGATGCCGGCGTTGAGCAGCACGGCGAGCTGGCTGGTGAACTCGGCGAGCACGCGCGGGGTGACGCGCTTGCTGGCGAACAGGGACACGCCGCCCTTGGCGACGCCAGCGCCTGCCGCCGCCGGGACGGCCGCCGTGGGAGCGGGGATCTTGCGCTGCAGCTTCTTGGGCATCGGAATCGAAGGGTCGCGGGATCGTCGCGCATCACCGGACGACGGGCAACCGCCGCGACGAGGAAGTCGCCGCCATCAGACGCCGAGCCAGACCGACAGCCAGCCGGGCAGACCGCCGGCGACGCCGGCGGCGCGCAGCGCGGCGAGCGCCAGCAGCAGCGCGCCGGCGACGAGCAGCGCCCACGCCGACGCCGTGCCGGGCAGCCGTCCCGCGCGCGGCCACAGGCTGCGGTCGTCGGGGCGCTCGTCGCGCGGCAGTTCGGCGTCGCGGAAGCCGCTGGCGGCCGGTTCGGCGACGTCGACGACCACCGCGGTGGCGTTGTCGGCGGAGCCCGCCGCCAGCGCGTGCGCCACCAGCGCCTCCGCCACCGCAGCGGCCTCGCCGCGGCCCGCGAGGCGCAGCAGCACGCCGTCGGGCAACGCGTTCCAGGCGCCGTCGCTCAGCAGCACGAAGCGATCGCCGGCGGCGGTCGGGGTCGACTGCTCGTCGATCGTCACGTCGGCCTTGCCGCCGCCGAGGCAGCGCGTCAGGCGATTGTCCGGCGCGCGCACCGCGTGGTCCTGCGTCAGGCGTGCGAGCGCGCCGTCGCGGACGCGGTAGAGGCGGGTGTGGCCGACGTGCCCGAGGTGGGCGCCGTCGGCGGCGAGGCGGAGGACCGACGCCGTCGTGCCCATGGCGTGCAGGGCCGGCATCGTGGCCCCGGTCTCGGCGACGCGCCGCGCCGCCGCCGCGAAGCCCGCGCGCAGCGCGGCCGCGACGTCACCGCCGCCGGCGGCCTCCAGCGCGACGGCCGCGATGGCCCGCAGCGCCGTGCGACTCGCCTCGGCGCCGCCGGCCAGTCCGCCCATGCCGTCGGCGACGGCCGCGAACAGGAAGTCCGGCGCCGCGGCGCTGGCGAGCAGGTAGTCGTCCTCGTTGGCGCTGCGGACGAGACCGGCGTGCGAGCAGACGCCGACGCGGAACCGGGCCGGGACCTTCATGGCCGCTGCTCCAGCGCGAAGGTCGCCGAGGCGACGTCGCCGCGCAGCGTCGCCGCCAGCACCTGCACGCGGTTGCCGGCCAGCGCCAGCGGCAGCATCGCTTCGTAGCGGAAGCCGCGGCCGTCCGGGCGCACGGCGGCGAGCTGGTCGCGTTCCCACCCCGCCGCGGCGGCGGTCAGCACCCCGTCGCCGCGCAATCGCACCGAGCCGAGCGACTCGGCGGCGCGCACGACGACGCGGAAGCCGTCGGCTTCCGTGGCGACGGTGATCTCGGCGGGTGCGCGCTCGCGCAGTCGCTGGCGCAGGGCGCCGCTCTTCAGTTCGCGCACCAGCGACGACAGCAGCCGGCGCTCGGTCGTCGTGCGCACGGCCGCGCGCACGGCCGCCTCGTCGTCGCCGACGAAGAACGGCGGCACGACGATCGAGGTCAGCAAGCCGACGAGGTCGGTGCGCTCGACCAACGACAGATCGACCGGACCGGCGAACAGCAGCGGATCGTGCAGCGTGCGGCCCGATTCGAGGTCGCGCAGGGTGACCCGCAGCGTCGCGCGCGACTCGAAGGTCCGGTCGGGGATGAACATGCCGACGCCGAGCAGGATCCAGGTCGCGAACGTGACCGGCCACCGGCCGTTGGTGCCCTGGCCCTCGATCGGCCCGTCCTGCAGGCGTTCGACGACCAGCACGTAGTCGTGGCCATCGCGGCGGGCCTGCTGCAGGTAGGCAAACACCTCGTCGTCGACCGCGCCAGCGCGCAGCCGGCGGCCGATGGCGGCGCGGCGCGCGGCGTCCGGTTCGAGCACGACGCGCTGGAACACGGAGCCCTTGGCCAACGCGCCGACGATGTCCTCGATCGGCAACGCCGCCGGGGCGTCGTCCGGTGGCGCTTCGTCCCGCGCCACTGCGCCCTGTTCTGCGGCGCCCCGTGGCGCGGCGTCCGTACCCGCGGCGGCGACGAAGGTGCCACCCGGCTCCGCCCCGCCGGAGACGAAGGCGCCGCCGACGACGAGCACGGCGCAGTCGAGCGGTGGCTGGCCGGCGAAGTCGCGCACGTCCGCCGTCGGCGTCGCGCACGCGCCGAGCAACCACAGTGCCGCGGGAGCGGACCAGCCCAGGCGCCGGTTCATCGCAGCGCCTCCAGGGCGCGCAGCCGCGCCGGGTCGAAGACGACGCGGAAGCCGACGTGTTGCAGCCGCGGGTCGGGCCCCGCCGACATCAGGTCGCCGCCGTCGCGACGCAGTTGGTCGGTGCGCAGCACGCCCGGCGCCTCCGGCGGCAGCGCGGCCACGCGCTCGGGATCGATCGGCGCGCCGCCGCGCCCGAGCAGGGCGCCACCTTCGCGGAAGCCGAGGCCGCGCACGACCGCGAGCCGACGCGCCGGACCGAGCGCGGCGACGATGCGCGGGTCGCGGCCGCTGGCGAGGGCCTCGGCGCGATCGAGGTGCACGGCGCGATCCGCCATCCACTCGGCGAGCAGCGCGACCGCGTCGGCGGTCGTCGGCAGGTCGAGGACCCACTCGCGCAGGCCGAAGTCGAGGCCGACGAAGTCGACGCCGTACGCGGTCGGCACCCGATCGCCGCAGGCGCCGGCGTCGGCGACGCCGGCATCGCGCCGGAACGGCCACGCCGCGACCACGCCGCCGTGGGCGCCGGCACCGTGGCCAGCGCTCGCCGTCGCGCCCGCGAACGCCGCCAGTTCCAGTTCGCAGCCGAGCGGCAGGCGGGCGGCTTCCGGATCGCCGGCGACGACGAGTCCGAGCAGGCGCGCGAGGGCGCAAGCCTGATGGAAGTCGACGCCGGCGAGCGGCGCATCGTCCGGCAGCCCGGCGGCAGCCGCCGGCAACAGCGCCGACGGCGTCATGCGCGCCGCCCCGCGCGGGTCGTCGGCGCGGACGCAGCGGGCGGCGAGCTGCGGCTCGATCGCGGCCAGTTGCGCGGCGAGCGCGCGCGCCGCGCCGCAGCGGAACTCGTCGGCCTGCAGCAGGATGTCCTCGAGGTTGCGCACCTGCACCGCCGGCTGCGGACGGTACGCCGCCCGCGGCGGGCCCGCCGTCGGCAGCGGTTCGACGAAGGGCGTCGCCGGCGCGAGCACCGGCAGCAAGCGGATGGCGGCGAGGGCGGGCGGCAACGCGGCGAATTCGCCGAGTGCGAGCGGCTGCAGCGTGCTGCGCACGGTGCGCAAGCGCAGCGCCAGCGAGTGGCGGCCCGCCGGCGTCGCGACCCCGATGTCGAGCAGCCGCTCGATGCCGTCGGCGAAGGCCGCGCGCGGCACGTCGTCGAGCCGGGCGGCGGTGCGCCAGGTGGCGAACGGCACCTGGAATTCGACCTCGGCGCGGCCGCCTGCGAGCGGTCGCACGGCGGCTGCCGGCACCTCGAGGTCGGCGACCGCCAGCCGCAGGGCGTCGGCGTCGACCGCCTCGAATGGCAGCGGGCTGCGCAGCCGCACGCGGGCGGGCTGCCCGTGCTCGACGAACAGCTCTTCGCCGACCGGCTGCGGCGGCGCATCGCTCCACCAGAAGTCGACGACGGTCGTCGGTGCGGACGCCAGCGCCGCCGCGCCGCCGACGAACAGCGCGGCCGGCCGACCGAGCACGACCTCGTACGCGACGGCGACGACGTTGCGTCCCGGCAGCGGCCGGAAGGCGGGAAACAGCGGCACGGCGCCATCGACCGGTTCGAGGGCGACGGGCAACCTGCCGGCGGGGACGATCGTGTCGCCCGTGTCGCCGAGGGCCAGCGTGGCACGACCGCGCAGGTAGGGCCGCGCGTCCGCCTCGACGCGCCAAGCCGAGCCGGCGACGTGCGTCGCCGCCGCGGCCCCGTTCGCGGACAGCGGCGCCAGCACGCCGGCGGCGAGCAATGCCGGCAGGAACGGCCGCGCCGCCGCGGGCGCGCGCACGACGAGGCGCTCGGGCAGCACGCGCATCGGCGCGGTCGCCCGCGCCCGCAGCGCGTCCTCGGCATCGCCTTCCCGCAGGCTCGCGACCAGCCGGTACGCGCCGGGCGGCAGCGCGCCGACGCGAACCCGCGCCGTCGCCGGCGCGAGGCGCTCCCAGCCGAAGCCCGGGTCGACGACGGTGCGTCCGTCGCCGGTCTCGGCGACGAGGTCGACGACGGTCCAGTTCGCGCCGAAGGCGAGGGT
>JBKDXM010000092.1:0-9676 GCA_046306335.1 Planctomycetota bacterium | reverse complement strand
GCCGCGTGCGCCTGGCGGGGGCTCGGCGCCGACGGCTTCCTCGTTCGCCGGCTGCGGCAGACGCGCGGCGACGGTTGCCGCATCCGTGTCACCGCGCCGTGGCCGGCGCTGGTCGGCGAGCCGACGCTGCTGGTCGTCGTCGTCACCGATCCGCGCAGCCTGACCGGCCTCGCCGACGACCTCCTGACCGCGTGCCGTGCCGCCGTCGACGCAGCGCCGCCGTCGGCCGAGCTGGACGACGTGCAGCGCGAACGCGTGCACCGCTGGCTGGAACGCGATCGCGACCCGCGCGACCAGGCGATCGAGCTCGCGGCGCACGCGCGGGCTGGGCCACGGCAGACCGCCCGCCTCGGCGCGCCCGTCGCGCCGCCGCCGGCGGCGGTGCACACGCTGCTGCGCGCCGCACTGACGCGGCCCGCGGCGGTCGTGGAGGGCGCCCCATGAAGCCCATGCGGCGCTTGGCCGCCGTGTGCCTGCTGGCCGCCTGCAGCAGCCCGCCGGCCGTCGCGCCCGAACCGGCCACCGGCGCCGGCGCGGGGGCGGACCCGTCCGGGCCGGTGGCCGCGGCCACCGGTGCGCGCAGCGCACCGTCCCGCTCGACCGCCAGGCTGCGCAACGGCGCCACGGCCGTCGTGCAGCAGGCCCCGGGCGGTCCCGCGGCGCTGCTGCAACTCGGCGTCGCCGCCGGCACGTTGCTGCTCGCGCCGGGCGCCGCCGAGCTGGCGTTGCACGTGGTCGCCGAAGCCGGCGACGCCGCCAACGGCCGCGCATCGCTGCGGCGCCAGATCGAACAACTCGGCGGCGTGCTGCAGACGCACGTCGGCCCGCTGTCCAGCTGGCTCGACGTCCGCGTCGAAGCCGACCGCTGGCCGGAGGCCGTGCAGGCCGTTGCCGCGGCACTGGCCGCGCCACCGCCGACGCGGGCCGAGTTCGAGCATGTGCGCCGCGAACTGGTCGCGGCGCGCACCGCGGCGCTGGGCAACGACCCGGCGGGCGCCATGGCGCGCCTGCTGCTGCTCGGCGAGCGCGATGTCGACGCGTACCTGCGCGCGCTCGTCGACCGCGACGCCAGCGATGCGGCGAACTTCCTGGCGCGCGGCTGGCGCCCCGAGCTGACCACCGTCGTGCTCGTCGGCCCGGCCGAGCCGGCGGCGGCCCTCGCCGCGCTGGACGCGGCGGACCGGGCCAGCGTCGGCTCGTGGCGGTCGTCGTCCGAACCCTCGCCGCTGCCCGTGCTCGACCGCCGATTCGACAGCGGGCTCTGGTGGTCGCCGGCGTCGGACGCCGCGGCCGCGGCCGCACCCTGCCGGCTGGCCGTCGTGATCCCGCTGCCCGCCAGCGGCGAGCCGACCGCCGCCGACGAACTGCTGGCGCTCGGTTGCCTCACGCTCGAAGGCCTCGGCGGCCGCATGGCGCGCGTCTTCGCCGACCGCGGCCTCGAACGCGTCGAATGGCGGGCGACGACGACCGCGACGGCCGACGCCACGGCGCTGGTGCTGCGCACCGAGGCTGCGAGCGACCAGGTCGGGGCGATCTGGCGGGCCCTGACCGCCGCGCGGACGTCGCTGCAGTCCGTGCCTCCGAGCCCCGCCGAGATCGCGCAGGCGCAGACGCACGCGCCCGTGCTGGCGCGCCTGCCGCTGCTCGACGACGGCGACCGCGCCCGCCGCCTGCGCGGCGACACCGCCGGCATCAACGCGATCGACGTGCGGCTCGCCGAACTCGGCGGCCTCGCCGACGCCGGGCCCGACATGCTGCGCCAGGGCGTCGATCGGCTGTTGGCGCGCCCGTTCGCGTGCGTCGTCGTCGGCGGCGCGATCGCCAGCGACGTGCCCGGCGTGCTCGCCTTCCGCGCACTGCCGTCGACGGCCGAAGCACCCGCCGGATCGCCGCTCGCCCTGCCGACGCTGCCGGTCGCGCCGATCGCGCCGATCGCGCCGCCGCCGATCGCGCCGGACAACGCGGCCGGCACGACGGCCGCCGGCGCGACGCCGGTCGCGGCCCCCAACACCCTGCCGGCTGGCGGTGAAGCGCCGGCGCGCACGCAGCCCTGGCTCGACCAGGCGGCGACGGCAGCCGGCGGGCCGGCGGCGCTGCGCCGCCTGCAAGGCTGGCACAGCCGCGCGGTGAGCCGCCACGGTCGATCGCCCGAACTGCTCGACGACCAGCGGTGGCGCGGCGACGGCGCCTTGACCCGCACCCGAACGGTGCTCGGCCAGGATCTGGTCACGACGATCGTCGGTGACGCCGGCACGGAGCGACTGGGCGAGACGGTGAAGGAACTCGACGCCGCGGCGATCGCGGCGGCGCGGCACGAGATGCGCCGTCATCCGCTCGCGCTGCTGGCGGCGCACGTGCGCGGCGAGATGACGTTCCGCACCGTGTCGACGCGCGACGCCGGCGACCGCAAGCTGGCGGTGCTGGAGACGGCCGATGGCGGTTTCGAACGGCTGCGGCTCCACATCGACGTCGAGTCGCACCTGGTGCGCGCCGTGGAGTCCTGGGCGACGATGCCGGACGGCAGCGTCGTGCACCTGCACGAAGCGTGGCAAGACTACCGCGCGGTCGGCGTCCTGCGGGCGCCGTTCCACCGGCTGACCACCCAGGACGACAACGCGGATCGCACCGCGACCTCGTGGTCGGAGTGGCAGCCGGTGTTCGCCGACGCGCCGAAGTGACGGCGGGCGGCCGCCCGGCTCACCTGCGCCCGGCTCACTTGCGGACGGCTCACCTGCGGACGGCGCCCAGGCGCACCATCATGCCCAGGTAGAACATCTGCTGGCCGTGCACGTCGCGGTCGATGCGGATCGACGGCCGGTTGTCGTTGTCGAGGTAGGACCAGTAGCCGCGCAGCGCCACGGCCTCGCTGAAGTGCAGCAGCGACTCCACGCCGCCGCCGAAGAAGAACTCCTTGTCGGAGCCGAAGCCGTCCTCGGTCAGCGTGCGCGAGTACTGCAACTGGCCGAACGGGGAGATCGAGAAGTTGTCGCTGAGGTGCAGCCGCAAACGCACGCGGCCGTCGCCCCACTGGCTGCCGAGCGGGCGCTGGCCCTCGGTGTTCTGCAGCCGGTCCTTGTCGTCCTGCCAACCGCCGTGGACGAACACCTCCCAGCAGACCTGGTCGGACGCCGGGATGTACCACTCGAGCCGGGCGCGCACGCGCCAGTACGCCGACGCGAGGCGCGTCGCGTACAGGTCGGTGCCGAACTCGGCGTCGCTGTCGTTCCACTCGCGCTCGCCGACGAAGCTGAGCGCGTGGCCTGCGCGCGGCAGGAAACGCCGGCGGTCGAACTGCAGGTCGGAACTCTCGACGTAGAGCCGGCCGCCGTACGCCGAGTGGTCGTCGGGGGTGCGGAACGTGTCGAACGTGCCGGGCGTGTACGAACGGCGGGCGAAGTCGAGGCTGCGGTAGTACGGCCCGAACTCGACGAACAGGCCGTCGCGCAGGTCCTTGCCGAAGCCGAGGTACGCCTCGTAGTCGCTGCCCTCGTAGAAGCCGTTCGGGCGCAGGCGGTCGGAGCGGTCGTAGAAGCCGTCGCGGTAGAACATCCACGGCCGCGCGCGCAGCTCGATCCGGGTGATCGTCTCGTCGCCGACGAACTTGGCGTCCTGCCAGCTGCCAACGAAGCCGTCGCGGCCGCCGTAGGCCTCGATCACGCCGCGGCGGCTGCCGACGTTGCCGTTGCGCCAGAAGGCGCGGCCGTCCCAGCTGATGTCGTCGTCGAGGCCGAGACCGGCGTCGCGCTGGTCGGCCTGGGCGCCGATCGCGCCGCCCTCGACCTGCAGGACGCTGCGGTAGGCGGTCCGGTTGGCGCGCGACTCGGTCAGGTCGACGTACGACTGGGCGAAGAGCGGCGCGGCGAGCAGGCCGGCGCACAGGCAACGGGAGATGGCGGCGTGCATCGGCGGGGATCCTACGGCGTGGCTGTTCGGTTGCTCTGGTGCTCGGTTGCGCGGGCGCTCGGGCGCGCTGTCGTCCGCCTACTTCGCTTCCTCGCGGCGGCGCACGCGCTCGCGCGCGACGGCCACCATCGGATGCGCGGCGTCGAGCACGACGACCGAGTACGGGTGGTCGGCGTACTGGTTGGCGCGCTCCTCGATGCGGATGACGCCACGGTGGCGCAGTTCGTTGACGAGCGCGCGCCGCTCGGGGTGCACGAGGCCGCTGAAGTGCTGGCTCATCGGCCCCTTCAGGAACGGCGACAGCCAGACCTCCTCGCTGCCGTGCCGGGACTGCGCGCGCAGCAGCAGCTCGACGCACTGCGTCAGGCGCTCGCCGAGTTCGCCGTCCTGCGGCAGTTCGTCGGCCGTGCGCCACGTCACGGGGATGTGGCCGACGATGGCGGCGCGCTTGTGCGGCTGGCCGGCGACGGGCGGTGCGCCCGCATGGCCGTGGCCGTGGCCGTGGCCGTTCGCCGCCGCGACGTTACCGGCGACGGCCGGGCCGGCAGCCGCAGCGCCTTGGCTCGCCACGCCCGGCGCGGGCGGTCCGATCGGCGGCTCGGCCGCTGGTTCGTCCGCCGGGTCGGCGGGCGCGGCCGGCGCTGCCTCCGCCGCCGGCGCCGCCGCCGCCTTGCCCTTGTCGCGGGTGTCTTGGCCGATCAGCTCGAGCGCGTTCCAGAAGCGCTCGCCGCCCACGCGCATGCGCAGGTCGCCGCTGGTGTTGTCCGGGATCGCGACCACGCGCAGCTCGCGGTTCTCCTCCAACACCTGGCGGGCGATCGGGATGAAGTCGCGATCGCCGCTGACGATCACCACCGCGTCGATGTCGGGCCGGCGGTAGAGCACGCGGCACACGTCGCAGGCCAGCTGCACGTCGGCCGAGTTCTTGCCGCCGTGGCCGGTCAGGACGTACTGCGGATCGAAGCCCATCAGCGCGAGCTCGTGGGCGACCTCCATGCCGGGGTAGGTGTCGAACGCCGCGTACGAGCGCCCGAGCACCATCGGGGCCTTCTCGGCCTGCAGTCGCGCCTTGAGGTGCTCGAGGATGCCGAGGCAGAGGTCGCGGATGCGCTGGCCGCTCAGTTCCTCGCGGTTCTTGAGGCTGTGGAAGAGGTTCTCGAAGTCGACGAAGACGGCGGCGTGCATGGTGATCGCAAAGTCCTGGAAAGTCCTGGCATGGCGGGCGACGCAGGTCGCCACAGTGCAACGCGCCGACCGGTCGACCGTCGCCGGCGCCCATGGACGCCGCCGGCCACCGGCGGCAATCCGCAGTCCTGACGCGCCGTCGTCGTCAGGCGCTCAGCCCTGCGCCGCCGGCGCGGGCGCGGGCGCGGGCGCGTTCGCCGGTTCGACGACGGCCGGCAACGGCAGCGTGAACGGGTTGGCCGCCGCGGCGGCCGCGCCGTAGGTGTCGCCGTTGCCGAGCACGGCGTCGTCGTCGGCGAGGTACGTGTACGCCGCGAGGCCTTCCTCGTAGCGGCGCATCAGCAGGGCCGATTCCTTGAGGTTGACCTTGCCGGCGCGCACCGCCTGCTCCAGGCGGCCGCGCATGCGGCGGATCAGTTCCTGCTTGTCGTACTGCACGTAGCTGAGCACCTCGGTGATCGAGTCGCCCTCGATCACGCGCTCGATGCGGTAACCGTGCTGCTCGTCCATCGAGATGTGGATCGCGTTGGTGTCGCCGAACAGGTTGTGCAGGTCGCCCAGGATCTCCTGGTAGGCGCCGACGAGGAACATCGCGATGTAGTAGGGCTCGCCCGGCTTGACCGGATGCACTTCCAGCACGTTCTTGACGTCGCGCAGGTCGATGAACTTGTCGACCTTGCCGTCGCTGTCGCACGTCAGGTCCGCCAGCACCGCGCGACGCGTCGGCCGCTCGTTGAGCCGGTGGATCGGCATCGTCGGGAACAGCTGCTTGACCGCCCAGTGGTCGGGCGCGCTCTGGAACACCGAGAAGTTGCAGTAGTACGTGTCGGCGAGCGCGCGCTCGAGGCCCTGCAGTTCGTCGGGCACGTAGTCGAGCGTGTTGACGATCAGCCGGATCTTGTCGCAGATGCACCAGAAGAGGTTCTCGGCGATCGCGCGGCCCTTGAGGTCGAGGTAACCGAGGTTGAAGAGGCTGATCGCCTCCTCCTTCAGCTGCAGCGCGTCGTGGTAGCTCTCCTGGAAGTTCTTGAGGCTCACTTCCTTCAGGATCTGCACCATGTTGGCGATGGTGCTGTCCTCGTGCTTCTCGGCGCCTGGCGGCACGTCGACGTTCTGCTTGCTGACGCCGAGCACGTCGTAGACGAGGATCGCGTGGTGCGCGGTCAGCGCGCGGCCCGACTCGCTGATCAGGTCGGGGTGCGCGATACCCTTCTCGTCGCACGCCTGCTGCACGGCGAACACGACGTCGTTGGCGTACTCCTGCAGCGAGTAGTTGGCCGAGCTGTGGAAGTTGGTCTGCGAGCCGTCGTAGTCGACCGCGAGGCCGCCGCCGACGTCGAGGAACTTCAGGCCGGCGCCGAGGTCGTGCAGCTCGGTGTAGAAGCGCGTCGCCTCCTTGAGCGCGTCCTTGATGGCGCGGATGGCGGTGATCTGGCTGCCGATGTGGAAGTGCAGCAGCTCCAGGCAGTCGAGCATGTTGACCTCCTTGAGCCGCTCGACGACCTGCACGATCTCGCCGGCGGTGAGGCCGAACTTCGACTTCTCGCCGCCGGACTCCTGCCACTTGCCGGCGCCCTTGCTGGCGAGCTTGGCGCGGACGCCGATGTGCGGGCGCAGGTCGAAACGCTTGCTGACCTCGAGCACCGTCTCCAATTCCTCGAAGCGGTCGACGACG
Source organism: Planctomycetota bacterium (assembly GCA_046306335.1). GTDB lineage: Bacteria > Planctomycetota > UBA1135 > UBA1135 > UBA2386 > UBA2386. The sequence continues at coordinate 2,913 of JBKDXM010000092.1, read as the reverse complement.
ATGATCGTGTACAGGCCCATCTTCTGGGCCAGCATCGCCGTCTCGATGAAGCTGACGTCCTTGTAGCCGTTGCAGATGACCAGGCCGTCGCTGTTGGTCATGTGCGCGAGCACGACGAGCAGCTCGGGCTTGCTGCCGGCCTCGAGGCCGAGCGCGTAGTCCTTGCCGAACTCGACGAGCTCCTCGACGACGTCGCGCTGCTGGTTCACCTTGATCGGGAACACCGGGCGATAGCGCGACTTGTAGCCGCAGTCCTCGATCGCCTTCTTGAACGCGCCGCCCAGCGCCTGCACGCGCATCTGCAGGATGTCGGAGATGCGCAGCAGCACCGGCAGCTCGATGCCGCGGTTGCGCAGGTCTTCGACGAGGTCCGGCAGCGAGAACTTGGGGCCGCCCTTGCCGCGCGGCTGCACGACGAGGTCGCCGTTGTCGGCGATGGCGTACGAATCGCCACCCCAGGCCGCGAGTTGGTAGAGCTCGACACTGTCGCGGATCGTCCAGGCGCGGAGATCCTTAGGCTGACTGCTCAAGGCGGGAGACTCCAGGTCGCGGCGACGCGCGACGACCACACCGCGTGGACCGCCTGCGCGCCGTGGGCGCGAGCGCGGGATTCAACACCAAGCCCGCGCCGAGTGAGAGGGGGTGGCCGCGACTTTTTTGGGGCGAGCCGACGGCGCGCGGCGACGCGCGCACCCCTGGTCCGCCGCGCGCGCGCCGCGTACCGTGCGCGCGCCGTGACCACCGCCGACCTCCCGATGAGCATCCTCCGCCGCCAAGACGCCGAAGTCGCCGACCTGCTGCAACGCGAAGACGCGCGCCAGAACACGACGTTGACGCTGATCGCGTCGGAGAACCACTGCTCGGCGGCGGTGCGCGAGGCCAGCGCCAGCCGCATCACCGACAAGTACGCCGAGGGCTACCCCGGCAAGCGCTACTACGGCGGCTGCGAGGTCGCCGACGCGGTCGAAGACCTCGCCCGCAAGCGCGCACTGCAGCTGTTCGCCGGCGCCGAGGAGGCCAACGTGCAGCCGCACTCGGGCACCACGGCCAATCTGGCCGCGCTGCTGGCGCTCGCCGGCCCCAACGGCCGCATCGTCGGCATGGCGCTGAAGGCCGGCGGCCACCTCAGCCACGGCCACGACAAGAGCCACACCGGCGTCGTCTTCCAGCCCAAGCAGTACGGCGTCGATGGCAAGGGCCTGATCGACCTCGACGAGGTGCGCCGCGTCTGCAAGGAACACCAGCCGAAGGTGCTGATCGCCGGCGGCAGCAGCTACGCGCGCAACATCGACTACGCGGCGTTCGCGGCGATCGCCAAGGAGGTCGGCGCGCTGCTGCTGGCCGACATCGCGCACCCGGCCGGCCTCGTCGCCGGCGGCGTCGTGCCGAGCCCGGTCGGCCACGCCGACGTCGTCACGATGACCACGCACAAGACGCTGCGTGGCCCGCGCGGCGGCATGATCCTGGCCAAGAAGGAGATCGCCAAGCAGCTGAACAGCGCCGTGTTCCCAGGCTCGCAGGGCGGCCCGCTGGTGCAGCAGATCGCCGCCAAGGCGGTCGCCTTCGGCGAAGCGCTGCAGCCCTCGTTCCGCCAGTACCAGCAGCGCGTGAAGGAGAACGCCGCGCACCTCGCCGGCTGCCTGCTGGAAGCCGGACTGGACATCGTCACCGGCGGCACCGACAACCACATCGTGATGGTCGACCTGCGCAAGACCGACGTCACCGGCGCCGACGCCGAGGCGCGCGCGCTCGCGGTTGGCCTTTCGGTCAACAAGAACGCCGTGCCGGGCGATCCGCGGCCGCCGATGGTCACGTCGGGCCTGCGGCTGGGCACGGCGGCGGTGACGACGCGCGGGTTCGGCAAGGCGGAGATCGCGCGCATCGCGGCGGTGATCGTCGGGCTGGTGCGCGGCGAGGACCCGGCGAAGTCGCAGGCGGTCGTGCGCGAGCTGTGCGCGCAGTTCCCGTTGCGGTAGGTCGCCCGCCCCGGTTGGCGGAGCGAGTCGGCCCCGCGCCGCTCCGTCTTGGCCCGGCCCCGTGCCGCTCCGTCTTGGCCCGGCCCGTCGGCGGGTCGGCGTTCCGCGTCGGCCCGGCCCCGCGCCGCCGGACCTCCCGTCTGCGCGCCCCACAGCCTCCCCCGCCAGAAACGCGGCGGGCACACGCAGGCAACCAACCGCGACGGCCCGGGCGTTGAAGGCCTGGGAAGGGATGGGTGCGCAACCGCGGCGAACCACCCGGCAACACGGCGCGGGATCCATGCTGCGTCGCCGGCGCGCGGGGAGCGTGCGCGGACACAGCCAGGATCCGGCGAGCGCGCACGCTGACGCTCCCGCTGCGCAGCCGGCCCGGCCGAACCGGCGCCGCAGCGCGTGACCAGCACACACCGCCGGCACGCGAAGAGTCTGCGGCGCACCAGACCGGCAGCCCGACAGACCGGCAGCCAGCCGGCACGCCCAACAGCCCGCCACCCTGCCACCCCATCAGCGCGAACACTTCCCGAACGCGGGCTTGCGTCGCGGCTTCGTTGGGCGTATATATGCGAATTCAAATACCGGAGGAACGCGCGTAATGGCAGCGAGGGCGGAGCGCACACCGAGCAAGGCGGGCAAGCGGAGGAATGGGCGGCAGCGACCGGCCAAGCGCCGCCCCGTGCAGGCGGTTCTTCCCTTCCGCCAGCGCGGCGGGGCGCGGCCAGGGGCTGGGCGCAAGCCCAACGGCGCTGCGCCGTTGATGGCGCGCACGACGCGGCCCTCGCACGCCGCCTACCACCCCGCGCTGGTCACCGTGAAGTTGCGGCAGCACCTGCCGCGGTTGCGCAACCGCAAGGAGCGCGCGGCGCTGCTCACCCACTTCGCGCGCGGCAAGGACCGGTTCGGCTTCCGGCTGCTGCACTTCGCCATCCTCAACGACCAC
>JBKDXM010000091.1:0-4599 GCA_046306335.1 Planctomycetota bacterium | reverse complement strand
CGGCGGGAGGCGACGCGGCGGGAGGCGACGCGGCCGATGCGGGCGACGGCGCGACCAAGCCGTCGCCGAAGCAGAAGCGTCTGCAGTGGCAGGAGCATCGCGACTGGCGCGACGGCCGCGCCGCGCGCCTGCCGGTCGATGGCCCGGCGAGCGCGTGGTACGTCGCGCGCAAGGTCCGCTGCGAGACGGCGCGCACGATGGTGCTCGAACTCGACGGCGGTGCGGCCGCCAAGGTCTGGCTCAACGGCAGCATCGCCGCCGAGTACGAAGCGCCGGCCGAACCGACGCCCGAGGCGGCGGCCGCCAAGCAGAAGGCGATGCAGGCGAAGCAGAAGGCGGCGGCCGCCGACGGCGACTTCTTCGCCATGCGGTTTGGCGAGGACGAGCGCGAGCCGCGCCGCCTGCGCCTTGGCCTGCGCGCTGGCGACAACTACGTCGTGATCAAGCTCGTCGGCAAGGGCCGCGCCGGCGGCAAGGCGGGCAAGCCCGGCCCCGGTAGCGACGACGTGCCGCCCGAGGCCGCGTTCGCCATGGCGGCGATGGGGGCGGGCGGCGATGACGGCGACGCGGACGACGACGGCGCGGACGGCTTCGCCGACGGCATGCCGTCCTTCGGCGGGATGGGCGGCCGCGGCGGTGGCGGCGGCCTGTCGTTCACCTGCCGCTTCCGCGCCGAGGGCGACGACCTGCTCGACTATGCGACGATGCAGGCGCTGCGCGCCGCGCCGGCCGCGGCCGCTGCGGAAGGCGTCGCCGCCGCCGAGGCGTGCGGGCCGCAACCGGCGGCCGGGGCGACCCCGGCCGCGACGGCGCCGAAGACCCCGGCCGAGCGGCGGACGGCCGCCGTGCGCCGTTGGTACCGCACGCGCATCGACGTCGTCGGCCGCGTGCTGTTCGACGAACTCGTCCGCCTGCTGCGCGAGCAGCGCCGCTTCGAGGCGACGCTGCCGTCGGCGCCGGTGATGGAGGAACTGAAGACGCCGCGCACCACGCACGTGTTCGTGCGCGGCGACTACCGCAAGAAGGGCGACGTCGTCACCGCCGGCACGCCGGCGGCGCTGCCGCCGATGACGGCCGACCTGCCGAAGAACCGGCTCGGCCTCGCCCGCTGGCTGGTGTCGCCCGACCATCCGCTGACGGCGCGCGTCGCCGTCAACCGCGCGTGGCAGCAGTTCTTCGGCCTCGGCCTCGTGCGCACCGCCGACGACTTCGGCGTGCGCGGCGCGCCGCCGAGCCATCCCGAACTGCTCGACTGGCTCGCCACCGAGTTCGTGCGCACGGGCTGGGACGTCAAGCGGCTGCACAAGGCGATCGTGCTGTCGGCGACGTACCGGCAGGCGAGCGCGCTCGCGCCGGAACTGCTGGCGAAGGACCCCGACAACGTGCTGCTGGCGCGCGGCCCGCGCCAGCGCCTGTCGGCGGAGATGCTGCGCGACCAGGCGCTCGCGGCGGCCGGCATCCTGGTGCCGAAGGTCGGCGGCCCGAGCGTCAAGCCGTTCCAGCCGGCGGGGCTGTGGCGCGCGATGCTCGGCGGCAGCGACTGGCGCAACGACAGCGGCGACGCGACGCACCGGCGCGCGCTCTACACGTACTGGAAGCGCGGCGTGCCGTACCCGTCGGCGATGGTCTACGACGCCAGCAAGCGCGAGACCTGCGCCGTCACGCGCACGCGCACGACGACGCCGCTGCAGGCGCTGGTCACGCTCAACGACCCGGTGTTCGTCGAGGCCGGCCGCGCGCTCGGCCAGCGCCTGCGCAAGGAGGGCGGCGCGGACGACGACGCGCGGCTGACGCACGGCTTCCGTCTCGTCGCCTCGCGCGCGCCGGACGCCGAGGAGTTGTCGATCCTGCGCGGTCTGCTCGCCGACCAGCGCAAGCACTACGCCGCCAAGCCGGACCTCGCCAAGGCGCTGCTCGGCATCGTCGAGCCGAAGGGCAAGGGCAAGGCCGGCAAGGGCGGCGACGCGCCGGCGAAGGCCGGCGACGCGGTCGCTGCCGGTGCACCGGCCGCTCCGGCCGCCGGCGCCGGGGAACCGGCGGGGAACAACGCCGTCGCGCCGCCGCTCGCGGCGACCGCCGGCTCGGCGGGTGCTGCGGCGGACGCGCCGCCGAGCGCCCCCGTGCCGGCCGGTGGCAATGCAGCGACCGCACCGTCGACCGCTGCGACGGCCAAGCCGCGCGAAGCGCTCGATCCCAAGCTGGATCCCGCCGAGGCCGCCGCCTGGGCGCAGATCGGCTGCACGTTGCTCAACCTCGAAGCTGCGATCCGCCGCGGGTGACGCCGGGCAGGGCACGCCGCGGCACGGCCGCTGCGCGCGCCCGATCGCCGTCGTATCGACCGGCGGGCGGCGATCCGTGCGCAACGCGGTCGTCGTGCCGGCCGCACGGCGATGTCCGACGTCCGCTGCGCGCGGCGCGAGTTCGACGCGCCTTCGACGGGCTTTCGACCATCCGATCCGCGGTGGAAGTGCGAAGGTTGGGGCATGCCAAACATGAAGACACTTCCCCTGTTGTTCCTCTTTGTCGGCGCCTCGTTGTCGACGTCTTGTGACAGCGGCAGTCGCCGCAACTCCACGGCCGCTGCCGACGACGACGTCGTCGCGCTCGGCGAGTTCCGCACCGCGGCGGCCGGCCACCGCGTCGCCGACGCCGCGGTGCGCTGCGCCGACGGCGCGCGCCTGACGACGTACGTGTACCTGCCGGCCGCCGGCAACGGTCCGTTCCCGACGCTCGTGATGCGCACGCCCTACGACCTGCCGATCACGCCCGTGAGCGGCTACCCCGAAGAGCACGCCAACGCCAAGATCGAGGCGCGCGTCGAGGACGTCGGCTGGACCGAGGCCACCGACCGCGGGTACGCGCTGGTGGTGCAGTTGGTGCGCGGACGCCTGGAGTCCGAGGGAGTCTTCAGCCTGTTCCTCGGCAGCGAAGAGGCCGACGGGGACGCGCTGATCCGCTGGGTCGAACGGCAGCCGTGGTCGAACGGGCGCATCGGCGTCTTCGGCGACTCGGCCAGCGGCGTCGTCTCGCTGCAGGCGGCGGCTTCGGGGCGCGAGTCGATCAAGGCGGTGTACGCGCAGGTCACGTCGCCGGACTTCCTCGGCGGCGTGATCTTCCCCGAGGGCCGCGTCAAGTGGGAGGCGCTGCTGCCGTTCATGTTGAGCCAGTCCTTCGACAACAGCGACGCCCACGACGCCAGCCTGGGCCTCGCACCGGAGCAGGTCGACGCGCTGAAGGCCGAGGCCGGCTCGGCCTTGGGGGAGATGTTCGCGGCGATCGAAGCCGGTGACCCGACGCAGTCCGACTGGTGGACGCGGCCCATCACGGCCGACCTGCCGGTCGTCAGCCAGTTGCAGCCGCGTTGGGCCGACATGCTGGCCGCCGGCCAGAACCCGGCCGCGCTCGCGGCGCTGGACACGACCGACCGCATCCGCGCGCCGATGCTGCACGTCTCGCTGTGGCACGACTTCTTCCAGGCCAGCGCCTTCCGGTCGTTCGAGCGGTTGCAGGCCGTGCGCGGCGACCAGAAGCTGATCGTGCTGGACGGCACGCACTACGACGCCGACGACCCCGAGCTGTGGCCGTCGCAGCCGATGTTCCCGTGGTTCGACCACTGGCTGAAGGGCGAGGCCAACGGCGTGCCTGCCTGGCCGACGGTGCAGTACACGCTGTCCGGCGTGCCGGGCAGCGGACTGGTGGCCTCGCCGGTGTGGCCGCCGGCGGGGACGACGCGTCAGGAGTTCACGCTGTCGACGCCGACGCGCGTGCTGGCGATCGACCCGGCGGTGCCGGTTCCCACGCTCGGCGGCAGCCACCTCACGATCAGCGCCGGCATGGAGGACCAGACGCCGCTGCTCGCCCGTCCCGACGTGGCGGAGCTTGCGGGCCCGACGCTGCCCGCGACCGCGCTGCTGCTCGGCGCGGCCGAGGCGGAGTTGACCGTGCTCGAAGCCGGCGTTGGCGACCTGGTGGTGAAGCTCGTCGACCGCCGCGCCAACGGCGAGGTGCGCGTGCTGCGCGAGGCGATCGTCACGCTGTCTGGTCCGGGCAGCTACGACGTCAGCTTCGCCCCGCTGGCCTACGCCTTCGACGCCGGCAGCGCGCCTGGCCTCGTGGTCACCGGTGCATCGTTGCCGGGCTACCGCGCCTTCCCAGGGATGTCCGCACTCGCGGGCACCGTGCGACTGGCTGGTGCCAGCCTCGCGATGCCGACCGCGGTCCAGTGACGCGCGCCGGCCGCATCGCGTCGGCCGGGCGACCGGCCGTCGCGACGCTCAGTCGGCGAACAGGTCGGCCAGCGAGGTGGCGTCGAGGATGCGATCGGTCCAGCGGTCGAGTTCGTCGGCGGTGGCGCCATGCAGGCGGGCGACGACGGCCGCGGCGGGGGCACCAAAGCGCCGGGTGATCTGGCGCAGCAGGGTGGCGACCTTGCCCTCCGCCTTGCCCTCCGCCTTGCCTTCGGCGCGGCCTTCGTTGCGGAGTTGCTGCGCGGTCGACACGAACTTGCTCTTCATGGCGGGATCTCGGAAGCGAAGGGTCAACTGGCGTTGCACGACCGGCAGCGGCAGCCCGGACGTCGCGTAGACGTAGTCTACCAAG
>JBKDXM010000090.1:0-38064 GCA_046306335.1 Planctomycetota bacterium | reverse complement strand
GTCGAGGCCGCTGGCGCTGAGCTCGACGTTGAGCTTGCCCATGCCGCCGGCGATGTCGTACGCGCGCCGACAGCCGGGGAAGTGGCGCTCGACGAGGTCGGCGAACAGCGAGAAGCGGCGTTTGTCGGCCACGGGGACGGGATGGCGGCGGGCGGGGCCGCGCATGCTGCCGCGCCGGCGCGCGGCGGTCCACTGCCGCGGCGCAGCCGCTCAGCCGTGCGGCCGCACCGGCGCGCCGAGCAGCGCGTTGCCGGCGGCGGCGTGGTCGCCGACGAAGCGCTCGGCGACCGGGTCCCAGTGCAGCGGCAGGCCGAGGCGGTAGCCGATCGACGCGAGGTGGCAGACGGTCGCGGTGCGGTGGCCGATCTCGGCGGTGCAGATCGGATCGCGGCCCTCGCGGATCGCGGCGAGGAAGTCGGCGACGTGGCCGTCGTTGCGCGGGAAGCGCAGTTCGCCGTCCTTCGGCTCGGCCAGCAGCTCCGGCGCGTCCGGCGCGCTGCGGTCCGTCCCGCGGTACGCGCGGCTGTGGCCGCGCGAGCACTCGATCGTGCCGAGTTCGCCCTCGAACGTGCAGTCGGTCGGGCCGCCGTGGACCATCTCGCAACCGTCGGCGTAGACCAGCACGAGGCCGCGCTTGGCCGCGCGGTCCGCCGGCGGCAGCACGCGCACCGGGCCGCTGTGGTCCATGCCGAGCGCCCACTGCGCGATGTCGAAGTGGTGCGCGCCCATGTCGGCGAGGCCGCCGTTGGCGTACTCGCGGTACTTGCGCCACGCCGGGAAGTGGCCGTGCATGCCGATCGGGCACAGCTCGGCGTGGAACGGCCGTTTCGGCGCCTGCCCGAGCCAGCCGTCCCAGTCGATGCCCTCGGGCAGCGGCTGCGCCGGCAGGTCGCACGCGATCGCCGGATCGCCAGTGTGGATGGTGATGCGGCGCACCTTGCCGATGCGGCCGTTGCGCACCGCTTCGGCGGCGCGCACGAAGTGGTGGCCGAACTCGCTGCGCTGCTGCGAGCCGGTCTGGAAGCGCACGCCGGTCGCGGCGACCGCGGCGGCGATGGCGCGGCCCTCGGCGATCGACAGCGTCAGCGGCTTCTCGCAGTACACGTGCTTGCCGGCGAGCGCGGCGGCGATCGCCGGCTCGGCGTGCCAGTGGTCGGGCGTGCCGACGAGCACGGCGTCGACCTCGCGGTCCGCGATCACGTCGCGCCAGTCGGCGGCGACGCGGCAGACGTGGCGCTTGCGCCCCTCGTCGGCGAGCCGCGCGCCCTCCTGCGCGCGCGCCGCGACCACGTCGGCGACGGCGACGATCGCGCACTTCGGGTCGGCGAGGACCTCGCCGAGCAACTGCCGCGAACGCACGCCGAAGCCGACGATGCCGACGCGGAGCGAGCCGTCGCCGGGCGCGCGCGGCGGCAGGTCGCGCGGCAGCGGCCCGGGCGCCGTGGCGCAGGACGCGAGGGCGGCGCTGCCGGCGGCGGCGACGGCGACGGTGCGGACGAAGTCACGGCGCGACGGGCGAGGCATCGCCGCACGGTCGCGGCCGCGCGGGCCCGCGGCAAGCGCGCGGACGCGGTGCGGCAGAGGTGGTACAGCCGACCGCGCTGTGGCAGCGCGCCGTTGCCGATGCGAACGCAACGTCACCCGCCACCGGCGCTGCGCCCGCTCGCCGGCGGCGCGCGCGCCGTCCGCGCCCGCCCGTGCCCAAGGCGCGGGATCACGGACCACGGCGCGCGCGCCGGAGGCCCAGCGCGCGCAGGCGGGACGCGAGCGTCGTCGGCTTCATGCCGAGCAACTTCGCCGCGCCGCCGGGGCCGAACACCTTGCCGCCGCACTGCTGCAGCGCGGCTTCGAGGTTGCGGCGCTCCTCGTCGCGCAGTTGTTCGCGCGTCTTGACGGCTGCAGGCGCGACGTCGGCCGCCGCGCCGCGACGACGCACCGGAGCGCCCGCACGATCGCCGGCGCCGCCGAGGTCGTCGAAGCGCAACGCGCCGTCCACGGCGACGATCGCCGCCCGCTCCAAGGCGTTGTGCAGTTCGCGCACGTTGCCGGGCCAGGCGTGCGCTTCGAGCTGCCGCAGCGCCTGGCGGTCGAGACGCATCGTCGCGCCGCGACGCGCGGAGCTGCGCAGGAAGCGCTCGGCCAGCGGCGCGATGTCGGCGACGCGGTCGCGCAGCGGCGGCACCTCGATCGGAAAGACACCGAGCCGGTAGTAGAGGTCCTGACGGAACCGGCCGGCGGCGACTTCGGCCTGCAGGTCGCGGTTGGTCGCCGCCACGATGCGCACGTCGACGCGCCGCGTCCGGCCGTCGCCGACGCGTTCGAACTCGCGCTCCTGCACGACGCGCAGCAGCTTCGCCTGGAGCGCGAGCGGCAGCTCGCCGACCTCGTCGAGGAACAGCGTGCCGCCATCGGCCAGCTCGAAGCGGCCAACACGGTCCCTCGCCGCGCCGGTGAACGCGCCGCGGACGTGCCCGAAGAACTCGCTCTCGAACAACGCCTCCGGCACGGCGCCGCAGTTGACGCGGATCATCGGCCGGGCGCGCCGCGGACCCTGGTCGTGGATCGCACGGGCGACGACCTCCTTGCCGGCCCCGCTCTCGCCGGTGATCAGCACCGTCGCGTCGGTCGGCGCCACGATGCGCACCTGCTGCGCGACCCGGCGCATCGCGTCGCTCTCGGCGACCATCGTCGGCGCGCCATGGCTGCGTTCGACCTCCTCGCACAGGTACTCGTTCTCCGCCGCGAGCCGCGCGCGCAACCGTTCGAGTTCCGCGAAGCCGCGCGCGTGCGCGATGCTGACGGCGGCGTGGTCGGCGACGACGCGCAGCCAGGCGAACTCCTCGTCGCTGAGCGCCTGGCGGTCGAACACCGCGAGCACGCCGAGCGTCTCGCCGCGGCAGATCAGCGGCTGCGCCGCGAACGAACGCACGCCCTCGGCGCGGAACCAATCGCGATCGACGATCCACGGCTCGTCGCCGGTCAGGTCGCGAAGCAGCATCGCCTCGCCGGACGCGGCGACGCGGCCGATGGTGCGCTGGCCGCTCGGGAAGCGGCGGAAGGCGCCGTGCAGGTTGCCGGCGTCGGCCCCCGCGGTCGTCGCGTTGCCGGCGCTGGCTTCGAGGTGCAGGCAGCGCGAGCGGTCCGCGCACTCGTCGGCGAAGCGGCAGCTGGCGCAGAGGTCCCCGGGGCCGAACAGCCACAGGCGGGCGAGCACGACGTGCGGGCACTCGGCGATGCCGGCGACGACCGTGCGCAGCACCTCGGGCAGCGCGAGGTTCTGCGCCACGGCGACCATCACCCGCGGCAGGGCTGGTGCGTTCACGCCGGAAGACTACGAGAGTTCGTTGCGCAGATTACGAGATTTCGTTCGCTACGACAATTCGTAGACAGTTGGCCCACATCAGTTCGACACAACAGCCTTCTAAGAAACAGGTTACGACCATCCGTCGACCTGCGCGGCTGCGGCACGCCAATTGGATGGCCCTACCGCCGCAGCATCGCGGCAGACCCTCCCCGGAGACGAACCCAACATGAACCGCCTTCCCGCCCTCGATCCCGCCACCGCCACCGGCAAGTCCAAGACCCTGCTCGACGCCGTGCAGTCGAAGCTCGGACGCACGCCGAACCTGATGCGCACCCTGGCCAACGCACCCGCCGCCCTCGAAGCCTACCTGGGCTTCAGCGGCGCCCTCGCCACCGGCGCGCTCGACGCCAAGGTCCGCGAGCAGATCGCCCTCGCCGTCGCGGAGGCGAACGTGTGCGACTACTGCCTCGCCGCGCACACCGCGATCGGCGGCATGGTCGGACTGACCGCCGACGAGATCGGCAAGGCCCGCGACGCCCGCAGCGACCAACCGAAGGCCGCCGCCCTGCTCAAGCTCGCGCGCAGCGTCGTCGTCCACCGCGGCACGGTCACCGACCACGAACTCGCGGCGGCGCGCGCGCAAGGCGTCACCGACGGCGAAGTCGTCGAGGTGGTCGCCAACGTCGCGCTCAACATCCTGACCAACTACGTCAACCACGTCGCACGCACGGTCGTCGACTTCCCGGCCGCAGCACCCGCCGGCGCCGGCGGCTGCGGGACCGACGCCTGCCGTTCGCACTGAGCGCCGCCAACTCCCCGGTCGCCGCGGATCGATGCACGGGGGTGCCCGAGGTGACCCGCGCGCGTGCGAGAACCTGTGACTCGGGCATGCGCACGGCGTCGCGGCCGCCTGACGCGGCCCACCGCCATGGAAGCACGGCTGCGAGGACCGCCGCATCGAGTCCCCGCGAACCAAGGGACTGCGCAGCGGGCGGCAACCGCCATCGACCAGCGCCACGATCGCGCGCGGACGACGCGCGGAGCAGAACCAGAGGGCCCGCTTCGCTTGACACAGACTTCAACCTTTGGTTATCTGGTGAACAATGTTTACTTATCGTCGATCATTCGTTGACCGGGATTTGAATTCGCGACGCTGCCTAGTCGGCTGCCAATCCACCCCTGCGATCAGGCAGCCAGGCCACACAACACGCGAAGTCGTCGGCTTCGGCACTCCAGGGACCCTCCCCGTGCGATCCTGGGCCTCGTCCGCCGCGCCATGGCTGCTCCTGGCGGCAGGCTGCGCCACGCCGGTCCGCTTCGACCCGAAGCCGACCGCCGCACCCGCGCCGGCGCAGGAGCCGGCGACCAGCGTTCCGGCGCAGGGTGTGCCGGCGGCTGTTGCCAGCGGTCGTCCAGCGGCGGTGCCAAGCGCATCGGACCCTGCAGCAACGGGAACCACCTCACGTCGCGGCACCGCGACCCAGGGGCAGGAAGCGGCGGCAAGCGACGGACTCATCCAATCCGGCTTCTTCTCGCTGGGCGTGGCCGCGTTGCCGGAGTTCGAAGGCTCTGACGAACTGCAGGGCGTGCCCCTGATCGTCAGCAACGTGAAGTTCCGCAACGGCATGTCGCTCGAGGTCGAGGGCATCACATCGCGGCTGGATCTGCTCGCCGACTCGTTCTGGCGATGGGGTCCGATCGTCAACCTGACGTTCGGACGCAACGACGACAACGTCGGCTCCGCCGCCTTGCGCGCGCTCGACGACGTCGACGACGCGCTGGAGGTTGGCGCGTTCGTCGGCGTGTCCATGCCGCTGTCGCCGCCAATCCTCCCCGATGGCTTCTTCACGGCCGACGTCTCGGTCCGCCACGACGTGCTCGACGCGCACGACGGACTATTGGCCGCCGCCGAAGCGGAGTTCGCCTTCCCGATGACCCAGCGGCTCTTCTTCGTCCTGGAGTTCGCGACGACCTACGCCAGCGACAACTACATGGACGCGTTCTTCGGCGTCAGCAGCGCCGGCGCGGCCGCCTCCGGGCTCGCTGCGTTCGCGCCCGAAGCCGGCGTCAAGGACTTCGGGCCCGCCGCCATCGTCTCGTACGCCCTCGGCCAGAACCTTGGCGTCTTCGCGCGCCTCAGCTACAGGCGGCTGATCGGCGACGCCGCCGATTCGCCGATCGTCGACGTCGAGGGTTCGCCCGATCAGTGGTTCGTCGGCGCCGGCCTGTCGTGGCGATTCTGATGCACGGCGCACCGCCGCCCCACGCGGCTCAGTAGTGGTACAGCAGCCAGTACACCACCACGCCGGTCACCGACACGTACAGCCAGATCGGCGTCGTCACCTTCGCCCACTTGCGGTGCTGGGCGCGGCGGTCCTTCAGGCCCAGGTACACCGTGCGCAGGATCAGCGGCACCTGCACGACCGCGAGCACGATGTGCGAGATCAGCAGCGTGAAGTACACCGGCCGGATCCAGCCCTGGTGCGGGAACTTCTTCTCGTTGCCCGAGAAGTGGTAGACGAGGTAGCAGGCGAGGAACGCCGCCGAGAAGCCGAGCGCGACGAAGATCAGCTTCTTGTGCAGTTCGACGGCGCCGCGCTTGATCGCGACGAGCGCAGCGACGAGGAACACGAACGCGCAGGCGTTGAGGACGGCGTCGACGTGGACCAGGACGGCGGTGTCGAAGGCGGCGAGCATGGGGTCACTGGCGCGTCAGCACCATCGTCGTGAACAGCAGCGGCAGGTAGACGATCGAGGTGACGAACGTCATGCGCATCGCCGCGTCGCGCCGCGTCAGCGCCGCGAACGCGGTCGGGACGAAGAACAGCAGGTCGAGCCAGATCGTCACCGCGGCGTAGCGGCCGTCGACCATGCGCGTGTAGTACGGCACGAAGCTGGCGATGCCGAGGCCGGCGACGTAGAGCAGCATCGTCAGCGCGGTGCGGTAGCCGGTCGGGTCGAGCACCGGCAGCATCTGCATGCCGGCGCGCGCGTAGTCCTCGCGGTAGCGCCACGCGATCGACAGGAAGTGCGGGATCTGCCAGCAGAACAGGATCGCGAACAGCACCGCCTGCGGCATCGCCAGCTCGCCGACGACGGCGGCGTGGCCGACGACCGGCGGCAACGCGCCGGGGATCGCGCCGACGAGCGTGTTCAGCGACGTGCGCGTCTTCATCGGCGTGTAGACCAGCACGTAGCTGACGACGATGGCGGCGCACAGGCTGCCGGCGGTCCAGTTCCAGTGCCCGAGCGGGCGCGAGCCGTCGGCGGCCAGCGGCGCGGCGAACACCAGCACCAGCAGCACGCCGGCGATCGACGTGGCGAGCCCGAACGCGAGCACCTCGCCCGGCGACAGGCGGCCCGTCGGCAGCGGCCGCTTCTGCGTGCGCTGCATCAGCGGGTCGAGGTGCCGTTCGCGGTGCATGTTCAGCGCGGCGGCGCCGACGGCGGCGAGGAACGTGCCGACGGTCGTCGCGAGCAGCAGGTCGAGCGGCGGATGGCTGCCCTTGGCCGGCCAGCCCATGTAGGCGCCGGCGACGACCGCGAAGACGGCGAGCGCCGACAGCCGCGGCTTGCCGAGCTCCCAGAACGCGGCGAGCTTGCCGCCCGCGCGCACGCCGCCTGCTGCCGCCGCGCTCATGCGACGGCCTGCGGCGCGGCGCCATCGCCATCCGTGTCGCCGTCGCCGTCCGCGCCGGGCCGGCGCGTGGCGCGGAAGACGTGCGCGGCGAGCGTGGCGACCAGCACGGTCAGCAACGCGCCGATCAGCACGTGGATCGAGATCACGGTCGCCGCTCCGAGCTGCTCGACGTTCTCGGGGCGCTTGCCGTCGGGGTTGCGCACGGCGAGCGCGACGAAGCCGAGCGCGATCTGCGCGATCATCAGCCCGATGATGGCGCGCGCGAGGCCCTTGACGCCCGGCGCCTCGCCGAGCCGGCCGACGGCGAACGCCGTCGCGATCGTCGCCACCAGGAACACCACCAGCGCGTTGCCGACGTGCGTCCACAACGCGTGCGGGCTGTTGGTGTGGCGCGCGACCGCGCCGACGACCGTCTGCGCGACCAGCGTCAGCAGCGCGAACAGCGCCAGCGCGCGGCCGCTGCCCGGCGGCACGGTCGCGACCGGCGCGGTGGCGCGGTACCGGTCCGACAGCTGGTAGGCGAGCCACGCGAACGTCGCGAACGTCAGCTGCGCCAGCGTGCCGTGCGTCACCGACGTGATCGCCGGCAGGTTCTTCAGCACGCCAAGCCCGCCGACGACCCCCTGGGTCAGCACGAGGCAGCCGCCGAGCCAGGCGGTCGCGCGCGCGCGCGGCGAGCCGACGCGGCCGAAGTGCAGCCACAGCGCCAGCGCCAACGCCAGCAGGCCGGTCGCCGACGCGGCGACCCGGTGGAAGTGTTCGAAGAAGCCGGCCAGCGTCGTGTAGCTCGACTCCGGCATCACCTGGCCGTCGGACAGCGGCCAGTCGGGATACGCCATGCCGGAACCGGTACTGGTGGTCAGCGCGCCCTTGAGCACGGTGACGGCGGCCGTCGCGAGCAGCGCGAGGCACAGCCGGAATGGCCCCCGGCGGGAGCCCGAGAGCGGCGACAAAGCAGCAGGCGCGGTCGTCATGGGCCGGAGGGGTCATGAGAATGCCCCCCGCGCCCGGGATTTTCAGCCGCGGCCTGATGGCGATCGGCGGGCCGCGGCGGCGCCGCGCCCCCCTTCGCACGCCGGATGCACGCCGGCGCCGCTCAGCGCGCCGGGCGGGCCGGCGTCTTCTCGGCGTCGCCGAACGCCTCCCAGATCGGACGCTCGCTGTCCTTAAGCTTCGGCGCGTCGGTCACGCGGTCGAGACCGAGGCCCGGGTCGCGCTTGGCCATCTGCAGCAGCGCGGCCACCTCGGCATCCTTGCCGAGTTCGCTGGCGGCCTCGAGCAACGCGACGGCGCGCTCCGTCGAGCCCATGCGCAGGTTGCACATGCCGAGGTTCTTCAGCGTGGTGCGCGCCGCGTGTTCCGGCAGGGTGTCGACGTTGGCGCTCGACAGCTCGGCGACGGCGCGCTGCCACTGCCGCTGCTCCATGAACTTCTCGCCGCGGTAGAGGTGCGTCAGCGTCGGCGTGTCGAGCTGACCGTCGATCGCCGTGAAGTCGAGGACCTCGATCCACGGCGCGCCCTGGAAGACGTTGCGGACGACGGCGGTGACCCGCAGGCACTGGTAGATCTCGAGCTTGTACAGCTCGCCGATCTGCGGGCTGGACTTCGACATGAAGAGCATGCCGAAGACGTCCTGGTAGGCCTGCTCCCGCCAGATCGGCTGCTCGCTCGACCAAGCGTGGAAGTTGGCGAACTCCTGCGGCGTGAACTGGGTGAAGAACGGGTTCGACAGCCGGCCGAGCGAGGCGAACTGCAGCTTGAGTTCGACCTTCACGTTCTTGAACGCATCCGGCACCTTGCGGATCTGGTCGAGCGAGGCCGGCACGCTGTCGCGCTGCAGATCGGTCTGGGCCGGCAGCGCAAGAACGCCGAACAGGAAGGAGAAGAGCAACGCGATTCTCATGGCGGTTCCGATGGTTCAGGTGGCGCGGGCCGGCAGCGCCTGTCGCCAGTCGCTGCCGCAGTCGTTCGACGCAGTTCCTGGTCAGCAGCGTGTCGGGAGCGCCATCGCCCGCCGCGCCGCTGCGGCGGCGCCGCCTCGCCGACTCCTCACGGAGCCGTCGGCGGCAACCGGCCGCTGCGCGCGCGGCGACGGGCGAAGCCGTCTCCGACACGTTGCCGTCAGGTTGCGCGCGCACGGTTGCCCGGCGCGCACCGTCGTATCGGCGGCGCACGGGCCCGGCCTTGACCCGGAACGCGCCGACTGCTGGCGGCGGCGGATCGCGATGGTCCGGCGACAGCCGGCCGGTCAAGATGCCGTGCGGGCCACGCCGGCGACGCGCCGATAGCAACGGCGGCTTCGTGCCCGACCTCACCATGCTACCTGCCGCCCGCTGGCTACCGATCGCGCCCCTGCTGTTCGCCGGCGCCGCCACCGCCCAGTACGTCGAAGCCCGCAACGCCGGCATGGGCGGCGTCGGCGCCGCGTCGTCCGACTACCTCGCCGCCGGCTGGGCCAATCCGGCGCTGCTGACGCGCTGCCGCCCGGCGGACACCTTCGGACTGCTGTTGCCGACGGTCGGGGCCGCGGCCTACGACCGCGACGGCCTCGTCGACGACATCAAGGACTTCGCCGACGCGTACGACCGCCTCGCCCTCGCCGGCGGCGGCACCGCCGCCGAGCGCAACCAGCTCGCCGACCAGCTGGAGGCGCTGGACGGCCGCCAGGTCACCGCCAACGCCGGCCTCGGCGCGATGCTGGCGCTGCCGTCGCGCAGCCTCGGCGTCGCGCTGCACGCCAAGACCTACGCCGACCTGCAGGCGTTCGTCGACATCGACGCGGCGGACGTCGCCGCCCTGCGCAACCCCGGCCTGCTGCCGTCCCTGCAGTCCCAGGCCCGCGTCGTCGGGGCCGCGATCACCGAAGTCGGCGTGTCGCTGGCCACCGAACTGGGCGCGGACGACGAGGCCGTGTCGATCGGCGTCACCCCGAAGTACCAACGCGTGGACACGTGCAACTACGGCGTCGTGGCCAACGACTTCGAAGCCGGCGACTTCGACGATCGCCGGTACCGCAACGACGACGCGGCGTTCAACGTCGACGTCGGCGTCGCCTGGACGCCCGGCGCGGGCTTCACCCTCGGCGTCACCGGCCGCAACCTGATCGGCCGGAGCTACGCCACCGTCGACACGCTGGCGCGCAGCTACGTCTATCGCGTCGACCCGACCGCCGTCGCCGGGGTGGCTTGGACGACGGGCGGCCTGACCCTCGCCGTCGACCTCGACCTGCTGACCACCGACCGCTTCGCGAGCGGCAACGGACTGGGTGACGACGACGTGCGCCTGGCGCGGCTCGGCGGCGAGTTCGACGTCGCCGGGTGGCTGCAGCTGCGCGCCGGCTACCAGACCGACCTGGAGGACACCTTCGAGGACGCCTTCACCGCCGGCCTCGGCTTCGTGCCGCTCGGACCGCTGCGCTTCGACCTCGCCGGCGCCTACGTCGACCGGAACAGCTTCGGCGCGTTCGCGCAGCTCGGACTGACGTTCTGATCGCACGCGCGGGCGGCGGGCTCGCGCGGCCGCGTAGCCGGCGAGGCCGGCTCTTCTCGGGCTCTCAGTCGTCGCGCTCCTGCTCGCGCGCCCAGCGCCGGCGCACGCGCTCCGGCGCCTCGCCGCCGCGCCACATCAGCGCGATCGCCGTCGTGCCCCACTCGCGCAGGTCGACGTCGAGCTCGTCGCCGAAGTCGTCGTCGTCGAGCACGCCCGCGGCGAAGTGGAAGAGCACGCAGCCGTGCGGCGCGGTCCGCTCCAACAGCCGCCGGGCCTTGGCGAGGCACTTCACCGGGTCCTCGCTGACCAGCGCGTACGGCGGATCGAGGAACACGAGGTCGGGCCCGACCTCGGCGTCGGGCGCCGCGGCGTCGTCGCGCGCCGGCGCGCCGAACACGGCCGGCGTCATCGCCGGCGGCTCCCACGCGTCGCCGCGCACTAGGCAGGCGCGGTCCTCGGCGTGTTCGCCGAGCGTGCGCAGGTTGTCGCGCAGCGTTTCGAGCGCCTTGCCGTTCTTCTCGACGAAGAGCACCCGCGAAGCGCCGCGCGACAGCGCCTCGATGCCCGACGCGCCGGTGCCGGCGAACAGGTCCCACACGTACGCGCCGTCGACGCGGTCCTGCAGGATGTTGAACAGCGCGCCGCGGACCTGCCCGAGCAAGGGCCGGGTGCCGAGCCCGCGCACGGCCTTCAGCACCCGCCCGCCGTACTCGCCGCCGATGATCTTGAGGCTCACGCCGCGGATGCTCGCCGCGCGGCGGCAGCTTGGCAACGGCATGGCCGCCCCGGAGCGGCCCGACGGCGTCCGGCCCCGGATCGCCGCGCGGCGTTCCCTGCCCGCCGGCGCGCGCTATCGTCTGCCCCCCCCGACATGCCCGCGCTCCCCGATCGCTTCGGCCGCCCGCTGCGCAACCTGCGCCTGTCGGTGACCGACCGCTGCAACCTGCGCTGCCAGTACTGCATGCCGGAGGAGGAGTACGTCTGGCTGCCCAAGTCCGACGTGCTGACGTTCGAGGAGATCCTGCGGCTGGTCGACGTGTTCACGTCGCTCGGCGTCGACGAAGTGCGCGTGACCGGCGGCGAGCCGCTGCTGCGCCAGGGCCTGCCGGCGCTGGTGCGCGAACTGGCGGCGCGGCCGGCCCTGCGCGACCTCGCGATCACCACCAACGGCGTGCTGCTGCGCGAGCACGCGCAGGCGCTGAAGGACGCCGGCATGAAGCGCGTGACGGTCAGCCTCGACACGCTGGACCGCGAGACCTTCCGCCTGCTGTCGCGGCGCGACGACCTGCCGCGCGTGCTCGACGGCATCGAGGCGGCGCGCGCCGTCGGCTTCGCGGGCCGCAAGCTCGACACCGTCGTCATCGCCGGCGTCAACGACGGCGAACTGCCCGCGCTCGTCGACTTCGCCCGCGGCGTCGGCGCCGAGGTCCGCTTCATCGAGTACATGGACGTCGGCGGCGCGACGCGCTGGCGGCTCGACCGCGTCGTCTCGCGCGCACAGATGCTCGACCGGCTGCAGCGCGCCTTCGGGCCGATCCGCGCCGTCCCGCGCGCCGACAGCGCCCCGGCCGAGCGCTTCGAACTCGGCGATGGCACGACGTTCGGTGTCATCGCGTCGGTCACGCAACCGTTCTGCGCCACGTGCGACCGCGCGCGGCTGACCGCCGACGGCACGTGGTTCACGTGCCTGTATGCGGCGACCGGCGCCGACCTGCGGCGGCTGGTGCGCGGCGGCGCCGACGACGCGACGCTCCGCACCGCGATCGCAGCGACCTGGCAGGCGCGCAGCGACCGGGGCGCGGAGGTGCGCGCGGGACTGCCCGACCGGGCGCCGCTGGCGGCCGCGGCGACGCTGCGGCAGCAGCCGCACCTGGAGATGCACACGCGCGGGGGCTGAACCCGACGGCTGGCTTGGTTGTCGTCGGGAGCGCGTGCCGACGAGCCGGCGCCGCCGGCCGTGCGCGCCGCCTCCCGCCGTGGCGCCGTCTCCTACGTTCGCTCGGCCGCGGCGACCGGGCCGGACTGACAGCGCTCGGCCACGCGGTGGCAGGCGATCACCAGCGCGAGCAACGCGGCGGCCGGCGCCAGCAGCGGACGCCAGGCGCCGAGCGGAGCGCTGGCGGCGCCCTCCCGAAGCAAGCCGCCCCACGTCGGCGATGCCGCGCCGGGACCCAGGCCGAGGAACGACAGCGTCGATTCGGCGACGACCGCGCCGGCGAGACAGAACGCAGCCGTGGTGGCGACCTGGCCCGCGAGCTGGGGCAGGACGTGCCGGCGGAGGATGCGGCCGTCGGACAGGCCGAGGCCGCGGGCGGTGTGCACGAACTCCTGCTCGGCGAGCGCCAGCAGTTCGCCGCGCACGACGCGCGCGAAGCTCGGCCACAACAGCGCCACCAACGTCACGCGCAGGGCGGCCGCGGACCCCCCGCACCAGGCGGCGGCGAACAGCAGGAACAACAGCAGCGGCAGGCACGCGATCAGCTCGACGAGCCGCAGGACGAGCGCTTCGACGACCCCGCGGCGCAGGCCGGCGAGCGCGCCGAGCCAGACGCCGAGCAGCGCAGCGAGCAAGACGGCGGGCGCGGCGACGGCGACGACGCCGCGCGCCCCGTGGACGACGCGGGCGAGCAGGTCGCGGCCGGTGGCGTCGCAGCCGAGCCAGTGCGCGGCCGACGGCGCGGCATCGGCGGCGGTGAGGTCGGTCGCGAGCGGATCGTGCGGGATCGGCGGCATCCACACCGTCGCTTCGGCTGCGCGCGACGACTGCAGCCAGCGCCGCCAAATGCCGCCATCGGGCGACGCGCTCGACCGTCCGAACGCCTCGGCGAGCGCGGGAAACGTCCCCGCGCCGCGGTCGCGCACCGCCAGCGGCACGCCGTTGGCGAGCGCCGGCGCGAACACGCCGGCGAACAGGATGGCGCACACCAACCAGAAGGCCGGCGAACGCAGCAGGCGGCGGCGCAGCGAGGGTGGCGCGGCGTTCACGGCAACCTCACGCGGCGGTCGAGGCGCGCGTGCAGCCAGTCGGAGAAGGCGTACGCCAGCAGCGTCGCGAGCGACCCGAGCACGACGAGCGCCAGCAGCAGCGGCAGATCGCGCTCGGCGGCGGCGGTGAACGCGAGATGTCCGAGGCCGTCCAGCGCGAACGCGTTCTCGACGACGACGGACCCCCCGACCAGCATCGGCAGCAGGCTGCCGGCGAGCGTCGCCGCCGGCGCGAGGCCGTGGCGGCGCAGCCGCGCGCGCAGCAGCGCGGGCTCGGCGCCGAGCGCGCGCAGCGCATCGGCCCATGGCTGGCGGTCGGCGCGCGCGACGGCGTCCCGCACGAACCGCGCCACCAGCGCCAGCGGCCCGGCGCCCATGACCGCGACCGGCAGCGCGAGGTGGTGGCCGAGGTCGACGAACTGCCGCCAGACCGGCCAGCCGTCCGCGCCCGCGGTGCGCAGGCCGGAGACCGGAAACCAGTGCAGCCACGCCGCGCCGAAGACCGTCAGCAACACGGTGGCGAGCAGGAACTCGGGCAGCGCGCCGAGGCCGAGCAGCGCCGCCGAGGCGAGACCCTCGGTGCGGGTGCCGGCACGGCAGCCGAGCCGCACTCCCAGCGGCACGCCGACGCCGAACGCGAGCAGCAGCGCCAGCCCGCCGAGCAGCGCCGTCGTCGGCCACGCCTCGGCGAGCCGCCGCCACATCGCCTCGTGGTCGCCGCCGGGGCCGGCGAAGCGCAACTGCGCGGCGTTGCCGAGCCAGCGCGTGTAGCGGCGCCACAGCGGCGTCGGCGCCAGGGTGTCCGGATCGAGCATGCCGTGCTGTACACGCAGCGTCACTACCGCCCGTTCGCGCTCGTCGAGATCGGCGAAGGCCCGGTCGCCGGCGGCGCGCGCGACCGCCAGCTCGGCGCGGTCGACGGGCGCCAGGTCGATGACCGCGAAGGTCGCGAAGGTGATGCCGAGCAGCATCGCGACCAGCCAGACGAGGCGTCGCAGCAGGGTCCGCATCGGCTAGTCCCCGAGGATCACGGCGAGGATCGCCGAACGCGTCTTCTGCCAGTTGGCGCGCGGATCGGAGCCGCGCAGGTACTCGAGCGTCAGGATCGGCCAGCGGAGCGTGTGGCCGACCCACGAGCCGAGCGAGCCCGGCGTCGGCGCGATCCGATCCGACGGCTTGACGCGCATGCCGGATTCACGGCCGAAGCGCGCCGCGAGGCCCTCGGCCGGACCGTCGAAGTTGATGAACGTGTCGCCGCGCCACGCGTGCGCGACGATCATCACGTCGGGCTTCACCGCCAGGACGAGGTCGTGCAGCGCCTTGGCTTCGGGCTGGTCGAGCGGGCGCTCGCCGCGGCTGTCGCCCGGCAGGTAGTTCCTCGCCGGGTAGTTGCGATTGAGGTCGACGCCGTTGCGGTTGCCGCGGGTGTTGCGCGCCGAGCCATCGGGATTGGCGTCCTCCAGGATCCACAACGTGACCTTCGCTGCCGCTCCCGGCGTGCCGAGGAAGGCCCGCGGCAGTTCCGCCGTCGCGATCGCGCCCTCGCGCTCGTCGCCGTGGATGCCGCCGACCCACAGCGCGCGCCGCGGCCCCGATCCCAGGCGCATGACGCGCAGCGGCCGGCCATCGACGCTCGCGCCGACCGTCTGCCACGGCGGTGGCAACGCGCTGGAGTCCGCCGTCGCCGCGGCGTCGACCGGCTTGCCGCGCGCTGCCTTGCCGATGCCGCCCGGATGGCCGCTGACGCAACTGGCCAACGCGACGAGGTAGATGGCGACCGCCCGCATGCGCGGCACCATAGCGAATGCGCCCGGCGACCACATTCGTCGGCTGGGGCCGCACAGCATCCAAGGCGCGCCGCCGGCATGGCCTCCGGCCGGGCGCGGACGCAGGTCACGCCGCCGCGGGGCGCGACCCGCCGGCGCACGGTCCGCCAGCGCGCGGTCAGATGCCGAAGCAGCAGGGGTCGCTCGGGTCGAGCACGAACGCCGGGAAGCCGGTGATCCAGGCCGAGCCCTCGATCTCCGGCACGATCGCCGCGAACGGCCCGACCTTGGTCTCGCCGACGATGCGCGCGCGGAACGCCGTCTTCAGCACGCTCTCGCTGCGGAACCACTGGCCCGCCTCGATCTCGCCCTTGCCGTGCAGCACGGCGAGCTTGGCCGACGTGCCGGTGCCGCACGGCGAGCGGTCGTAGGCCGCGCCGGGGCACAGCGTCAGCGCGCGGCTGCCGGGCTCGACGCCGTCGATCGCCTCGAACAGCTTGACGTGGTCGACGACCTCGTCCTCGTCGCGCTCGGGGTGGCGGCCGCGCACGCCCTCGCGCACGAGCGCCTCGCGCACCGCCGTCGCCGCCTGCATCAACACCGGCAGCGCGGCCTTCTCGACCGTCAGGCCCAGCTGGTCGGCCTCGACGAACGCGAACCAGTTGCCGCCGTAGGCGATGTCGGCCGCGACCTTGCCGAAGCCGTGCACCGGCACGACGACGCGCTGGCGGAACAGGAACGACGGCACGTTGGTGATCGTCACGCTCACCGGCTTGCCGCCCTGCACGGCGACCTTGCAGGACACCACGCCGGCGGGCGTGTCGAGCCGGATCTCGGTCACCGGCTCGACCGCAGCGACCATGCCCATCGCGACCGCCACGGTGGCGACGCCGATCGCGCCGTGGCCGCACATGCCGAGGTAGCCGGCGTCGTTGGCGAACACCACGCCGAGGTGCGCCCCCGGCGCGCACGGCGGCAACAGGTAGGCCAGCACGATCGCGTCGTGGCCGCGCGGCTCCAGCACGAGCGCGCGCCGCAGGTGGTCGCAGTCGCGCTGCAGCGCGGCGCGCTTCTCGGCCATCGTCGCGCCCGGGATCGGCGGCAGTCCGCCCGTCACGATGCGCGTCGGCTCGCCGGCGGTGTGCGAGTCGACGCCCTGGAGCACCTGCGAGAACTGCAGCATCGCCGCATCATGCCGGACGCGGCGCCGATCGCGCGCGCGATCCCGCGCGGGGTCGGCGGCGGCCGGTCCGCGAGCTCGCCGAGCCCATCGACGCCACGGATATTCGACCTGCCGTCGACGAGCAATCGACACGCCGTCGGACCACGGCGCGCGAACCTGTCGCCATGCATTGGCAGTGGATCGCATCGGCAAGGGCGCTCTCCCTTCGGCCCGACCGGGTCATGCTCCTGCTCGCCGTCGGGACGGCATGGCTTTGCGTCAGCGTCCCCGTATTCGCTCAGGAGGCGTACTACTGGTGCTACGCCCGCCACCCCGACTTGTCGTACTTCGACCATCCGCCGCTGGTCGCGTGGCTGATCTGGCTCGGCACCGCGTGCTTCGGCGACGGCGCCTTCGGCATCCGCTTCGGCACGTGGCTCTGCGGCCTCGCGACGACGGCGGTCGGCACGGCGCTGCTGCGCGCCTTCGGCGTCGACCGCGTCGGGCAGTCGGCGTGGATCGCGCTCAGTTTCCTGTCGCCGATCCTGCTGATGACGCACTTCCTGGCCAACCCGGACCCCGGGCTGGCCTGCGGCAGCACGGTCGTGATGTACGCGCTGTGGCGCGCGCGCGCCGGCGGCCTGCGCTGGTGGCTCGTTGCCGGCGTCGCCGCCGGCGTCGCGCTGCTGAGCAAGTACTCGGCGGCGTTCCTCGGACTCTCCGGCGCGCTGCTGCTGCTCGCCGACCCGCCGCTGCGCCGGCAGCTGCGGCGGCCGGGACCATGGCTCGCGGTCGCCGTCGCCGGCCTCGTGTTCCTGCCGGTCGTCGTCTGGAACCTCGGCAACGACTTCGAGTCGTTCCGCTTCCAGACCGGCGAGCGCTACGGCAAGGCGGCGCTGGGCCTGCGCAGGTTCGGCGAGTTCGCACTCGGTCAGTTCGTCGTGCTGCATCCCGTGTTGATGCTGGCGCTGCCGGCCGGCGTCGGCTGGCTGCTTCGCCGCGTCCACCGCGACCCGCGCGCGCTCTGGCTGCTGGCGTTCGGCCTGCCGCTGCCGCTGTGGATGCTGGGTAGCTCGTTCTGGATCGAGGTCAAGCTGAACTGGCTGGCGTCGGCCTGCGTGCCGCTGGTGCTCGGCCTCGTGGTGTGGTGGCGCGAGCACCCCACCGTGCTGGCGGCGCTGCGGCCGCGACTGGCACAGGGGGCGGCCATCGCCCTGCTTCTCGTTCCGGCGCTCGCGCCGTTCGCGCCGCTGCTGCGCCTCGTGCCGGCCGGCCGCGGCACGTCGTGGTCGGGCTGGGACGAACTCGCGCAGCGCGCCGAGAAGTGGCAAGAACGGCTCGACCAGCAGGACGACGTCGACAGCAACGTCTTCTTCTTCGCCGCCGACTACCGCGACGCCGCGCAGCTGTACCGCAACCTGCACCTGCTGCGGCAGGCCGACGGCCACCACGCCGGGACGGCCGAGGACCCGGGCGAGCCGACGCTGGCGCAGAACGTGCTCGGCATGCGCGCCCTGCAGTTCGACCACTGGACGCCGCCGCGGTCGCGCATCGGCCAGGACGCGGTGTTCGTGCTGCCGCGGCCGGCGCGCCGCGGCGAGATGGTGGATCGCGCGCGCAAGGTCTTCGCCATCGTCGAACTGGCGGAGCACGTGCAGGTCGAGTGCATGGGCATCGACCTCATGGAGGCCGACATCTACGTCTGCCGCGACTACCTGGGCCCGGACGC
Source organism: Planctomycetota bacterium (assembly GCA_046306335.1). GTDB lineage: Bacteria > Planctomycetota > UBA1135 > UBA1135 > UBA2386 > UBA2386. The sequence goes on along the minus strand of JBKDXM010000090.1, from coordinate 19,989 downwards.
CGCCGGCGAGTGAACGCAGCGTCGACGCCGCAGCCCAGGGTCGGGAACGATGCCTCGCGGCGCACCCGGGAAGGGCTCGTCGACGACGCAATCGTCGACGGACCGCGAAACTTGCGCGCGGCGCGGACCGTCAGACCGGGTTGGCAGACGCGTGCCGGACAAGAACCCTTCGTTCGCTCCGGTGGTGACCTGTTGCGGCGTCCGTTTCCTGCGGACTCGACGCCACGCTCCCTCCACTTCGCTTCCCCGGACCCTTCCAATGCGAACCATCCCCCTCCTCGTGGGCGCCCTCGCGCTCGCTTCGACCGCCGCAGCCCAGACGCTGACCGGCGTCCCCGCCATCTTCGCGAACGCCGAAGGCGGCACCTCCGGCAACATCTGGCGCGCCGGCATCAACCGCGTCCAGTGCTTCTACGACTCGACGAACTTCCTGACGCAAGGCGTCGTCGCGCCGATTCGCATCACCAACGTCGAGTTCCGCCTCGCCGGCGGCCTGACGGGCGCCGTCGTCAACTACCCGAACGTCAGCATCTACCTGCAGAACGCCGCGGTCGACTTCCTGACGCCGTCGACGACGTTCGCGACCAACCGCACGGTCAATCCGCTGCCGACGGCCAACTTCACGGGCAGCGTCACGACCACCCTGGCCACCGGCACGACCCCGAACGACTGGTTCATCAGCATCCCGCTGGCGACGCCGTTCGACTACGACCCGTCCATCGGCGTCGACCTGCTGATGGAGATCGAGATCGCGGCAGCGCCGGTCCCGGTGACCGGCAGCACGATCAGCACCGGCTTCACGGCCGCGACGCACTTCTGCAACTCCATCCGGTCGGTCGGCTCGACGGCCGCGACCGCGGGCCAGGCCTCGGCGTTCTGCCCGGTGGCCCGCTTCACCCACTCGCCGGTGCCGGGCGCGGCCGTCGCGCAGACCACGGGCGCTGGCTGCATCAACCGCTACTCCTCGTTCTACGAGCTGTTCGCCACGCCGGCGGCCTTCGACCTGAACAACCAGGCGATCACGCTGCTGCCGAACGGCAGCGGCTACCTGGTGATCCAGTCGGGCTCGTTCATTCCGCGTGGCGCGTCGGCGACGCTGCTGTCGCTGACCGATGACTCCGAGGTCAACTACGCGTTCGTCAACGGCGGTTCGTTCCCGGGCTTCCCCAGCCTGACGATCTGCTCGAACGGCTTCGTCGCCGCCGGCCCCGGCAACACGACGACGGGCACGACGATCATCGCCGCCCCGAGCCCGATCACGCTGCTGGGCGCGGCGAACACCGGCTTCTACTGCCAGGCGGACTTCGACCCGGCCAGCCCGAACAACGCGGCCAGCGCCGGCGTCTACGTCGAGGAATCGGCGACGGTCACCACCATCACGTGGGACGGCGTCTGCAACTGGGCGGATCCGACGGTCGCGACGCACACGTTCGCGCCGAACACCTTCCAGTTCCAGCTGTACGCGAGCGGTCAGGTGACCATCGCGTGGCAGTCGATGGGCGCCGCCAGCAACAACGGCGGCCTGATGGTCGGCTACTCGCCGGGCGGCCCGAGCATCGACCCCGGCAGCACCGACCTGTCGGCCACGACCAGCCTGCTGCTGGACGGCGGCGACACGCCGGCGCTGGCGCTCGGCTTCAGCAACCGCCCGGTCGTCAACACGACGTGGAACCTGACCACGTCGAACGTCCCCGCCAACACGCTTGTCGGCGTCGACATCTTCGGCACCGCGGACCCGGGCATCAACGACCTGACCTTCCTCGGTGCGCCGGGCTGCGGCCTGCGTGCGTCGCTGGACGTCCTCAACGCGTGGTTCCCGAGCGGCGCGACCCACGCCTACAGCCTGCCGATCCCGAACAACCCGGCGCTGATCGGCGTGCAGTTGTTCACGCAGTCGGCGGCGTTCCAGGTGCCGGCGGCGAACGCGTTCGGCGCGATCACCAGCAACGGCGTCGCCGGCCTGCTCGGCAGCATCTGAGCCGCGGATGCTCGCAGCGTCGGCGCTGCCGGCGCTCCGCGTGGCCGCGTCGCCCGCCCGGGCGACGCGGCCACGCTCGTTCCGGGGCGGAGCGTTGCCGGCGTGGAAAGGGGCGGCCGCCGCCGCGATACTCCCCGCCCCCACGATGGCCGCGCCCGACCTCTGGACCTGGATCACCATCCCCGCGATCGGCGGGCTGATCGGTTGGAGCACCAACTGGCTCGCCGTGAAGATGATCTTCCGCCCGCTGCAGCCGCGGCGGATCCTGTTCTTCAAGGTGCAGGGCCTCGTCGGCCGCCGCCAGCAGGACCTCGCCAAGGCGATCGGCCGCGTCGTCGGCAGCCACCTCGTCGAGCACCGCGACGTCGTGCGCAGCCTCAACAAGCTCGACTTCGGCGGCGTGCTCGCCGGCGTGCTCGACAAGGGCCTCGCGCCCAAGGTCCAGGAACTGCGCGGCCTGCCGCTGATCGGCGGCTTCCTGACCGAGGAACGCGTCGCCGGCATCCGCGACTCGATCGTCGCCAGCATCATGGAGCACAAGGAGACCGTGCTCGACGAGGTCGAGAAGGGCCTGTCGAAGGGCCTCGACGTGCCGTCGCTGGTCGAGAAGAAGGTCGCCGCGTTCTCGGTCGCGAAGCTCGAGACGCTGATCCTGGAGGTCGCCAGCCGCGAGCTGCGCGCCATCGAGGTGCTCGGCGGCGTGCTCGGCGTCCTGATCGGCCTGGCGCAGGTCGGCTTCCTGCTCTGGCACGGGCAAGCCGCCTGACCGGTTACGCCGGCCGCCCGCCGCGACTAGACCCGCCCGCCGCATCCACCATGAAGGCCCGCCCGCTCGCCACGCTGTTGCTGCTCGCCGGCGCCGCCGCCGCGCAAGGCGAGCCGCGCCGCCAGGCTCCCGTCGCCTACCCGGAGCGGGACGCGCTGTCGCCGTTCCGGCAACCGACGGACGTGTACGCGCCGCCCGACGAGGTCTTCCGCCTGCTGCGCGTCATGCAGTCGCTCGCCGACGCGCCGTCGTCGCCGCGCCGCTTCGACATCGACGGCCGCGAGGTCGTCGACGACGCGCAGTGGCGGCAGGCGCGCGCCGACGTGCTGCAGAAGGGCCTCGACGCCGGCTACCTCGCCGGGATCATGCGGCTCAACAAGAACCCCGCCGACCGCGCGACCGCCTTCTACGGCGCCTTCCACGTCGCCAAGGTCGACGACGTCTTCGAGCTGATCGCACACGTCCCGGGCGAGCCGCTGCGCGCGATCCGCGAGCGCGCGCTGCCGCGCGCCGTCGCGTTCGTGCGCGCCAACGGCGGCCGGCGCTTCGGCGACCTCGCGCCCGAGAAGCAGGACGAACTGCGCGCCGGCCTGCCGGCGCCCGGCAGCCCGGCGGCGGTGGCCGCCGGCATCGTGCGCGGTCCGATCGCCGAGGACTTCCTGCACAAGCTGCGGCTCGTGCCGTTCCTGCAGATGCTCGACCTCGACGAGCCGATCGACCAGGCGCAGGCGCTGTGGTTCGTGAAGGAGACCGTCGCCGTGCGGCCCGACCTCGCGCTCCTCTGGCTGGAGCCGTCGCTGCCGCGCGTCCGCGAGCTGCTCGCCGCGCCGACCGCGGCCGTGCGGCAGGAGGCGATCGGCGTCTTCCGGGCGATCGGCGGCACGGACCTGCCAGCACCGCCCGACGACCCGGCCGCGCTGGCCGCATGGGCGGTGACGGCGGGCCGGACGCTGTTCCCCACCATCCGCAACCTCAACGACGCGATCGTGCAACTGCACGACGGCCCCGAGCGCGACGCGCTGGCCGCCGCCGGCCGCACGGCGCTGGCCGGGGGCTCCATCGGCGATCCGTGGCGCGGCAAGGACAAGGCCGGCGCGTTCGCGGCCGGCTACCGCATCGTCACCGTGCCCGAGCCGCTGCGGGCGCTGGCGATCCCGGCGGGCGCGGTGATCACGTCGGTCAACGGCGTCGCCGTGCGCGACGCGGCGTCGCTGCTCGCGACGTTGGCCGAACAGCTGACCGCCGGCAAACCGCCGCGCGTTCTGATGGTCGAGCTGCTGGTCGGCGGCGAGCTGCGCGCGATCGAGTACCGCGTGCTGTGACGGCGCCGCGCCGCGCGCCCGCGGCTCACTTGTAGGTCTTCGCGACCCACTCGCGCCAGCGCGCGTCGAAGTCGGCGGGCTCCATGCCGTACGTCGTGCGCAACGCCTCGAACTGCGCAGTGGCGTTGAAGCTGTTGCCGCCGCGCAGGGCGCGCAGCAGCTCGCCGAACTTCGCGCGGTCGGTGGTCAGCAGGTAGTCGACGCGCGACCACGCCTGCAGGTGGTGCCAGTAGCCGAAGTCGTACATCGTGGCGAGCTCGGCGATCGGCGTCAGCAGCTCGGCGTGGCGGACGCGGCCCTTCATCTTGGCGTGCCACTTGTGCTGCGTCTCGGCGTCGACGTGGTCGTCGTCCTTGATCGCGACGACCAGGAAGCGCGACGGCGACTTGCGGTCCTCGACGTGCGCGTAGCCGCACTTGAGCCAGTACGGCGTGTCGCCGCCGGCGTCGAGCAGCGCGCCGGCGAGCAGGTTGCGGAACAGCGAGTGCACCTGCGCCTCGTCGCGCGGCTCGTCGCCTTCGGCCGCCATCGCGATGCCGTGCTGGCCCGTCGACGCGAAGTGCACGCGGCGGCCGTCGTCGCCCTTCTGGCCGCAGAAGCGGTCGAGGTAGCGCGCGAGGTCCGACTTCTTCTGGAACAGGGCGAGCGCGAACTTGTCCTGCTGGCCGAGGAACGTGCCCGACTTGTCGTCGTGACCGACGAGCGCGGCGACCTCGGCGTACATCTCCTCGGCGCGGTGCGCGTAGAGGTGCGGCCGCAGCCACGGCTCCAGCTTGCCGGCGCGCTCGGGGAAGCGCGGATGGCGCTTCTTCATGCGGCCGAGGTCGACGCCGAGCCCCTTGCGCGCCTCGGGATCCTCGGGCGGCGCGGCGGTTGCGAGGTTGTAGCCGATGCGGAAGTGCGCGGTCTCCAGCCACATCACGCGGCCGGGCCCGAGCACCTTGTCGACGTCGTCGGTGCGGAAGCCGCCGGCCCACATCATCGACCCGTACGCGGTCACGCCGGCCGCGGCCATCGCCTTCGGCTCGGCGCCGGTGAACGGGTCCTTCTTGGCCGCCTTGAGGATGTCCTCGCCGTCGCCGGCCGGCGGCGGGTCCTGCGCCGTCGCGTGCGCCGTGCCGAGGAGCAGGAAGGCGACGACGGCCAGCCGGGTCGGGCTGTTCATGCGGCGCAATCTACCGCCCGGACCGGCCGCGGCTGCGGATCGGCGGCCCGGCGTTCCGCCGCGCGCGCCGGCGGCTCAGGCCAGCGCGAGCGCGCTCGGCGCCCCCGCCGGCAGCGGGATGCGCAACGGCGGCAGGTCGCTGCGCGCGCGCATGCGCGCCTCGACCGCGGCCGAGTCGGCGTACGGCACGTCGTGCCCGCCCGCCCACTTGTCGGCGAAGCGCCGCCAGTTGGTCAGCAGCAGCTCGGCGTGGCGCGCGGCCTTCTCGGGCTGCTCGTAGTGGTCGTGGCGGACGAACACGTCGCGGGCGATGCGGTTGCGGAAACCGGCGAGCGTCGCGCGCAGCGTGAAGTCGTCGTCCTCCCAGCCCCACGGCGAGAAGCGCTCGTCGAAGCCGCCGATCGCGTCGAGCACCTCGCGGCGGAACAGCAGGCAGAACGACGTCAGGATGTTGTGCGGCTGGCCCTGCTTCGCGTGCGCGGCGTGCACGCCGTCGGCGAAGCGCCGCAGCGCCTCGGGGTCCGTGCCGCCGGCGAACGGGATCTGCTGACCGTGCGCGGCGCGGTTGCTGACCGGGCCGACACAACCCGATCTGCCGTCGACCTGCGCGTGGTGCAGCAGCCGGCGCAGCCAGCCCGCCGTGACCACGGCGTCGTTGTCCATGCACACGAGCCAGCGGCCGTGCGCGACGGCGAGGCCCTGGTTGCGGGCGCGCGGCGCGCCGGCGTTGTCGGCGTTGCGGATCAGGCGCACGTCCGGCTGCGCGGCGAGCCACTCGGCGCTGCCGTCGGTCGAACCGTTGTCGACGACGACGAACTCCGTCGGCAGCGCCGGATCTGCGGCCGCGCGCAGCGCCGCGAGGCACTGCTGCGTCTTCGCCAGCGCGTCGTGGGAGACGACGACGACCGACGTCAGTTCGCCCTCGCGCACGCCGCCGTCGAGCACGGCGAAGGGGTCGTGGCCTTCGCGCGCCAACAGCATGCCGCGGAAGCAGCAGACGGTGCCCAGTTGCCGCACCAGCTTGCCGATCTGGGCGACGGTCGAGGACGGCAGGATCCGACCGTGCTCCAGGCGTTCGAGCGCCTGCAGCCGCGCGAGCGCGCGGACGAACACCTCGTGGAACGCTTCGCAGTGTTGCTGCAGCGCGCCGGCGTAGGTGACTTCGGCGGCCGCCTTCTCGTAGTGGTAGAGCAGCGTCGGATCGCCGTGCTTCTCGGCCATGCGCGCGAGGTTGACGCCCAGTCGCACCATGCGCTGGAAGTAGCTCGCCGGCTGCTGCACGTGGTCGTGCAGGCAGACGAGCGAGCGGTCGAACAGCACGGCCCAGCCCTGCTGCTGCAGCCGGTAGCCCAGCTCGACGTCCTCGACGATCGCCTCGCGGAAGCGCTCGGCGTCGAACGGGTTGGCCCGCAGCGTCGCCGTCGGCAGGCCGAGGTTGCACGTCCAGAAGAACGACCACGGATGCCGTTCGCCGTCGCGCAGGTTGGGGAAGTCGAACAGCAGGTCGGTCGCCTGCAGCACCTGCGTGAACGGGCTCCGCAGCGCCTCGGGCGTGAAGTCGAACGTGCCGAGCAACGCCGTCTGCGGCGGCAGCGTCGCCGCGCGCGCGAGGTGGCGCGCCAGCAGGTCGGGCGCCGGCACGGCGTCGTCGTTGAGGATCAGCGTCCACGGCGCGCGGCAGGCCCGCGCGCCGCGGTTGCGCGCCGCGCCCGGCCCGGCGTTGTCCTGCCGCAGCAGGGTCACGCGCATGCGGAAGCGACCCGTCGGGAGCGCGATCGGCACGGGCGAACCGTCGTCGACGACCACCACTTCGAAGCGGTCGTGCGGCAGCGTCTGCTGGTCGAGCCGGTCGAGCAGCCGCAGAACGGTCTCGGCGCGGCCGTAGGTCGGCACCAGCACGGAGAGGTCGGGGCCGACGGCGGGCACATGGACGTTCATGCCCGGTGGCATCGACCGTTCCGCGCCGCCGGCTGCAGGGGATCCGGCCCGGGCCGCGCCGCCGGCCGCGCCGCCGCCGCTATCGTGCGGCGATGGCCCACCTCCGCCGCCCGCCGCCGCCGTCCGCGCTGCTCGCCGCCGCCGCCCTGCTCGCCGCCCCGCTGGCGTTGCCCGCGCAGGGCAAGCCCGGCAAGGACAAGGCCGGCAAGGAGAAGGACAAGGCCGTCGCCGCGGCGCCGAAGGACGACGCGCTGACCGCCAAGGACCCGGCGATCGTCGCGATCGACAAGTTCCGCAAGGCCAAGGTCAGCACGAAGTCGGCCGACTGGAAGAAGGCGCTGCCGAAGCCCCCGCAGCTGCCGTTCGACGCCGGCCGCGCGTACCGCTGGCACCTGGAGACCAGCGTCGGCCCGCTCGTCGTCACGCTGCTGCCCGAAGCCGCGCCGATGCACTGCAGCAGCGTCGTGTACCTGTCGCGCTGCGGCTTCTACGACGGCCTGCAGTTCCCGCGCGTGCTCAAGGGCTTCATGGCGCAGGGCGGCAGCCCCGACAGCACGCAGGCCGGCGACGCCGGCTACAAGCTCGACGGCGAGCTGAAGAGCGGCCAGAAGCACGACAAGCCGGGCGCGCTGAGCTCGGCCAACGACGGCAACCCGGACAACGAGGGCTCGCAGTTCTTCCTCACGTTCGTGCCGACGCCGCACCTCGACGGCAAGCACACCGTGCACGGCTTCGTCACCGAAGGCCTGGAGACGACGTTGAAGAAGCTGGAGGAGAAGGGCGCCGACAAGGACGGCGACCCGCTGCCGGAGAAGGTCGCGATCCTGCGCACGTGGATCACCGTCGCGCCGAAGGACGGCGCCGCGGGCGCGGAGTCGGGTGCGGGCGACGGCGGCAAGGCCGGCGGGAAGTGACGGCGGCGGACGGCCAGCGGCCACCGGTCCGGCCTGCAGCCAGTTGGTACTTTTGTAAACCTCTTCAGCGGATTTCTGGCAAGTATGCCGACGATGCTGGCACGCAGACTGCCCCCGCCCGACGCCTCGTTCTTCCTGCTAGGCGCCCGTGGCACCGGCAAGACGACCTGGATCCAGCAGCACTTCGCGGCAGCTGCCCAGTACGACCTGCTGCTCGCCAGCGAGAGCCTGCGGCTGGCGCGCGACCCGGCGCTGTTCCGCCAGGAGTGCCTCGCCCTGCCCGATGGCGCCTGGGTCGTCGTCGACGAGATCCAGCGCGTGCCGGCGCTGCTCGACGAAGTGCAGCACCTGATGGCGAAGAAGCGCCAGCGCTTCGTGCTGTCGGGATCGAGCGCGCGCAAGCTGCGCCGCAGCGGCGCCAACCTGCTGGCCGGCCGCGCCGAAGTGCGCGCGATGTTCCCGCTGGTCGCTGACGAGGTCGGCGATCAGCGACCGCTCGACGACGTGCTGACCCAAGGCATGCTGCCGCTCGCGGTGACGGGCAAGCGGCCGCGCGCCTTCCTGAAGTCCTACTGCGACGTCTACCTGCGCGAGGAAGTGCAGGCCGAGGCGCTGGTCCGCCAGATCGGCCCGTTCGCGCGCTTCCTCGAGGTCGCCGCGCGCGCCAACGGCCAGACCGTCAACGTCAGCAACATCGCGCGCGACACCGGCATCGCGCGGCAGACGGCCAACGAGTTCTTCCAGATCCTCGTCGACACCTTGCTCGCCAACTGGCTGCCGGCTTGGAAGCTCGAGAAGGCGATCAAGCAGGTCGCGCACCCGAGGTTCTACCTGTTCGACAGCGGCGTCGCGCGACAGCTGGCCGGCCAGTCGCACCTGCCGCTCGGCTCGGAGGAACGCGGCTTCCTGTTCGAGACGTACCTGCTGCACGAGCTGCGCGCGTGGCTGCACTACCACGACCGCGACGATCCGCTCGCGTACTGGAAGACGTACGACGGCCACGAAGTCGACTTCGTGATCGAGACGGGCAAGGGCCTCGTCGGCATCGAGGTGAAGTCGGCCGAGCGCTGGGACCCGCGCTGGAACCGCGGCCTCGCCGCCTTGCGCGAGCGCGCCCCGGGCGGCCTGCGCGCCGCATACGGCGTGTTCCTCGGCGAGCGGGCGCTGCAGGCCGACGACGTGCTGGTGCTGCCCTGGCGCCAGTTGCTGCGGCGGCTGTGGCAGGGCGAGTTGATGCGTTGAGTCGATCGCGGCGAGTCGCGTGACGCCCTCAGCTACGCGAGCACCTTGCCGGCCGTCAGCGCGCGCGTGAACTCGACGAACGGCAGGACCGTCAGATCGCGCTCCTTCTGTCGATCGGCGCCGGTGTAGACGCCGAACGCGGCGGTCAGGCGGCCCTCCTGCCGCAGCCCGGCGAGCGCGCTGCCGAACTCGGTCCGCCAGCGTTTGCTCGCCTTGACCTCGATGCCGATCCGTTTGTCGCCTCGCTCCCAGACGAAGTCGATCTCCGAGCCGCTCGGGGTGCGCCAGTACGACAACGTGCCGCCGAGGTTCTGGTAGGCGATGGCGGCGCGCAGCTCGTGCAGGACCAGCGTCTCCAGAAGCGGCCCTCGCTCCATGTCGGACAGCGGCTCCCGGGTCCGGCCGGCGAGCGCGCGAGCCACCCCCGGATCGAACAGGAAGAACTTCGGGTGCCCGACCTCCTTGATGCGCGCGCGCGGCCGCCACGCCGGCAGCCACGTCCCCAGCAGCGTGTCGACGAGCACCTCGAAGTGTCGCGCCACCGTCGGTCGCGCGACGCCGGCGTCGCGCGCGATGTTGCTCACGTTGACGACCTGTCCATTGCACAGGGCCGCGACTTCCAGGAAGCGCGCGAAGCCGCCGATGTCCTTGGTCAACGCTTCCTGCTGCACCTCTTCGCGCAGGTACGTGGTGACGTAGGCGTCCAGGACGTCGATCGCGGCCCCGGGGTCGCTGCGCACCATCGGCAGGCATCCCGTCGCGAGGAGTCCGTCGAGGTCGCAGTCAAAGTCCAACTCGGCGGCCGTCAGCGGGAAGAACTGCCGCGTGATCGCGCGTCCGGCCAGCAGGTTGACGTCGAGGCGCCGCAGCTTGCGCGCGCTGGAGCCGCTGAGCGCGAAGCGGTAGGCCTTGCCGCGCTCGGCCATCAGCGCATGGACCTCGTCGAGCAACGACGGCATGCGCTGAACCTCGTCGACGACCACCCAGGACCCCTTCGGCAAGGCTTCGATCCGCGCCCGGAACGTCTCCGGACGGCGCGTCAGTTCGAGCACGAGCGGCAGGCGCAGCAGGTCGAACCACGTGGCGGCCGGCAACTGCTGCCGCAACCACGTGCTCTTGCCGGTGCCGCGCGGCCCGAACAGGAAGAACGACTCGGCGGGTGGCCGCAGGTGGCGTGTATACACATCGAGCATTTTGACGGTAATTCTGCTCGCTGTCTATACAAAGACTCGCGGCTGGCCGGCCAGCGCTCCGCCCGCTGCGTCGACCGCTTCGGACGCGCCGTGCGATGGCGCGCACGGACGTGCCCCACCCCCGCCGCCCGCTACGCACAAGGCGGCACGGCGACGCGGCGCGAGCGCCCGCTAGCCTGCGCGCATGACGACGTTCGCCGACCGGCTGTTCGTGCCGCCCGGGAAGAAACTGCAGCTCGCCGACCGCGACCCGCGCGGCACGCCGGGCTTCGACGGCGACAAGGAGGCCGGCAGGGCGCGGCAGCGCCAGCTCAACGCGCAGCTGGAGGAACTGCAGGAAGCCCTGTACGCGCAGGGCAAGCACCGCCTGCTCGTCGTGCTCCAGGCGCTCGACGCCGGCGGCAAGGACGGCACGATCCGCAGCGTCTTCGACGGCGTGAACCCGCAGGGCGTCAAGGTCGCGTGCTTCAAGCAGCCGACGCCGATCGAGCTGGCGCACGACTTCCTGTGGCGCGTCCACCCGCACGCGCCGGCGTGCGGCGAGATCGCCATCTGGAACCGCAGCCACTACGAGGACGTGCTGGTCGCGCGCGTGCACGACCTGTGCACCGAGACGCAGTGGCGCCGGCGCTACGAGCACATCGCCGCGTTCGAGCGCATGCTCGTCGACGAGGGCACGACGATCCGCAAGTTCTTCCTGCACATCAGCAAGGACGAGCAGCGCGAGCGCCTGCAGGAGCGCATCGACGACCCGAAGAAGCGCTGGAAGTGGAGCTCGCGCGACCTCGACGAGCGCAAGCGCTGGGACGACTACCAGCAGGCCTACGAGGACGCGCTGGCGGCGACCAGCACCGAGCAGGCGCCGTGGTACGTCGTGCCGGCGGACCGCAACTGGTACCGCGATCTGGCGGTCAGCGAGGTGCTCGTCGGCACGCTGGCGGCGATGGATCTGAAGCTGCCGGACGGCGAGCCGGGCATCGAGGGGCTGCGGGTGACGTGAGGCGGGGGCGGCGCGGCGTGCGAGCGTCACGCTGCATGAATGGACGCGACGCGCGATGCGGGGCGCCCGCGGCGTCAGGCGCCCCGCGCCACGCGGGTCACGGCAACCCGAGTCCGTCGCACAAGGACCGGAGACGCCGTTGCGGCACGTACTCCTCGATGCGCCACGCCGATGGCGCATCCTTCCACATCGCCTGCCGGTCGTGCCGCGCCGGACCGCCCGTGCGTCGGACGAAGTCGCGGATGCGTCCGCGATGGCGCTCGGAAGCGACGGCGCGCAGATCGATGCCCAGCAGGAACGCCGGGCGGTCGCTCCATTCGCGATCGCCCAACTCCGGTTCGTCGAATCGCCGCGGGTCGTCCTCCGCGACGTAGTCGGCGAGCAACCAGTCGCAGGCCGGCAGCACGTCGATCAGCAGGCCTGCGTCCGTGCGCCAGCGGTGCGGCATGCTTCGCTGTCGTCGCCACGTTTTCGGCATGAAGTCGGCGCGCGCATGTTCGTCGGCATCGATCGCGACACAGACGTCGAGGTCGAGCGTTCCGCGGAAGTCCGGGTAGTGCCACGCCAGCGCAGTCGCGCCGATCACCACGATGGCGCGGTCCGGGAAGGCCTGCGCCAACGCCGTCAGTGCCGCGTCCTGCCCGCTGGTCATCGCCCCGACCCCAGCAGGACTTCGTTGAGGAACAAGGCTGCAGCCTCGCGACTCCGCGCGTCGGCCGACCGCGCGAGCTCCGCGTACACGAGCAGCGGATGCGCCGTCTCGGCGACGTCGGTTGCGAGGTCGAGTTGCGACATCGTTCGCACCACGGTCAGCGGCCCGTTGCGATCAGGCACCGCGCCGAGGCCCCGCACGATGTCGGGACCGAAGCTGGCGGCGTGCACGATGGTCTCGTTGCCTTGCAGGTACTGCAGCCAGCGGGCCGAACCGCGCGCGCCGCCGAAGCCGAATGGCACACGTGCCACGCGCAACGCCTGCTCGACGCGCGCCGCCGCGGCGTCCGGATCGCTCTCCCGCAGCCGGAAGCGCCCGACCAACAGCCGACTGCGCAGCACGTCCGCCCAGCCGACGGCAAGGCGATCGATGCAGGCCTCGCGGCTACCGGGAACGAAGCCATGCGCGCTTCGCCCCGTTCGCACCAGCAACCCCTCCTCGCGCAACCGCGCGAGCAGGCTGTGTGCCGCGTGACGACTGACGTTGGCGACGGCAGCAAGGTCGCGGACCGTGCGCCCGGGCAGTGCGTCCCCCGCGAGCAGGCCGAAGAGGGCTTGGTACCCGGCGGCGCGCAGGGTCCCGCCCCCAACCGGCCGGTCGACGCGGCGCCGTCCCTCGACGTGCAGCGCCACGGCGCCACCGTCGAACTCCAGGTGGCAATTGCCGGCCAGGTCCAGGTAGCCGAGTCCGCGCTGGCAGAGCGTTGCGCGCACACTGGGGCCGATGGCGGCGGCGACGACCACGACCGACGCCGGCGCACCTCTGACGGCGGCGGCGATGCGTTCCACTGCGGCACTGCCGACAGCCCCTTGCACGGGAACCAGCAGCACGCGGTGACGATGTCCGCCCGGGCGCGCCACCTGCCCGAGCTTGGCATCCGCTAACTCCGAGAGCCCGGCGGGGCCGTCGATTGCGACGGAAAACCCTGTCTCAGAAAACGTTAAGGCAACTTGATCGAGGAGGTCCACAACTTTGTCATCTTCGTCTGTTTGTCATCTACAACATGACAATACTTTCTGGGGGACGACTAGGTAAGGCGTGGAGGACGGTTGGCACTCCCCAGCAGCTTGCCCCCCCGCAAGGCGATCCGCAGCGCAGGCGCGTGGCGACGCTGGCGGTGACCTGCCGCCACCAACTGCCCGCTCGAAGTCGGCGTCACGTGACGCGCGCCGATCCGGGCCCGGATTGGCGGCTGGGGCAAAGCCTCCGACCGCGGGCGAAGCCGTGGCTTCGCCACAGCTGGGCGGCGAGCTCCCGGACGCGGCGACGCGTGCCGGACGGCATTCGACGCTCCGTCGACGCGCTTTCGACAATCCGGACGCGCACCGGGTACGAAGGTGCGGCCATGCAACGCCAAGGCTTCCAACTCGCCCTCCTCGTCCTTCCCCTGGCCGCGTGCGCCTCGACCGAGACGCCCCGCGGTCCGTCCGGCCTCTACGCCCGCGCCAACCTCGGCTACGGGCAGGCGCTCGACGGTGCCTTCGATCCCAGCGGCGCGCGCGCCGATGGCCAGTACTCCCCCGGCTTGGCCAGCGGCGCGGCCATCGGCTACGACCTGAACAAGTCCTGGGCCTTCGAGGTCGACTACACCTACCGCTCCGGCGACATCGACTCGATCGGCGCCGGCGGCGCGATCGCGAACGGCGGCGACTACGCCTCGGTCGCCATCACCGGCAACGTGATCTACAGCTTCGCGACCGACGGGCCGTGGCGGCCGTACGTCGGCGCCGGCCTCGGCTTCCTGCAGGAGATCGACGCCGACCTCGAACCCGCCGGCGCCGAGGTCAGCGACCGCGGCGCGCTCGCCTACCAGTTCCTGGCGGGCGTGGGCTACCGCGTCTGCAACGCCGTCGAAGTGACGCTCGAAGGCCGCTACCTCGGCGCCAGCGGCGTCGAGCTGCGCGGCGATGGCCAGACCTACGACGCCGACTACGACCACGTCGGTGCGCTGCTCGGCGTGCGCTGGACCTTCTGAGCCGGCCCTCGCCGGCTACCGGCGCGCGGCGCGGGCCCCGCGCCGCCGCCCGCATCACCCCGCTGCAGCGTCCGCCCGGCCCGCGAAGTCGAGCACGACGGTGAAGGCGCCGTCGTCCTCGCGCGTCTCCAACCGCCAGCCGAAGCGCGCGCACAGGTCGCCGGCGATCGCGAGGCCGAAGCCGAAGCCCTCGACGGCGCTGCGGCCCGCGCGCCGTGGCGCCGCGTTGCGCACGGTCACCTGCGCGCCGTCGACGGCGACGTCGACGGCGCCATCGCCGTGGTTCAGCGCGTTGCCGAGCACGTTGCCGACGACGACGCTCGCCAGCCGCGCGCTGCCTTCGACCAGCGCATCGGCCCCGCGCCGCCACGCGATCGCCGCGCCCTCGCCGGCGAGCACGCCGCGTTCGTCGACGAGCCGCCCCACCAGGTCGCCGAGCGCGAACACCTCGCGATCGAGGCCCGGCGGCGCCGGCGACGGCTCGCGGGCGAGCCACAGGAATGCGTGCACGAGATCCCCCATCTCGACCAGCGCGGCGTCGACGCGGCGGTGCAGCTCGGCGCGTCGTTCGGCGCCGGCGTCCGGTTCGGCGCGCAGCAGTTCTAGCGCCCCGCGCGCGGCGGCGATCGGCGTGCGCAGTTCGTGGCTGGCGTCGCGGGTGAAGCGCCGCTCGCGCGCGAGCGCCTGGCGCAAGCGCGCGTCCGCATCGCGCCAGAGGCGCGCGATGCGGCCGATCTCGTCGTCGCGTTGCTCGGCGGCCGACGCGTGCTCCGGCGGCTCGCTGCCGACGAGGCGCGCGAGGTCGTCGAGCGCGCCGAACAGACGGCGGGCAGCCATCAGGCCGACCAGCGTCGCCAGCAGCGCGAGCACGAAGCCACCGCCGACCGCACCGAGGTAGCGCGCGCTCCACGGACCTTCCAGCGCCTCGACGCCGGCCACGTCGAAGAGGATCCACACCGCCGGCACGCCGTGCGCGTCGGGCTCGACGGCGACCAGCAGTTCGGTCGTCGACAGGCCGGGCAGCGGCTCGTCGTAGAGGTCGTGCACGCCCGGCGGCAGGGTGCGCAGGAACGCGGCGAGTTCGGGCGGCTCGCCGGCGAGGTCGCGCACGACCCGCACGCCCGGCGCGGCGAGCGTCGGCCCGATGGCGTCCGGTCGCGCGGCCTGTTCGCGCAGCTTCTCCATCTGGCGTGCGAAGATCGTGTCCTCGGTGTCGAGCACGAGGCGCGGCACGACCAGGACATACGTCAGCGCCAAGGCCGCGCCGAAGGCGGCGATCAACAGGATCAGCCCGCGCCGCAGCCGCGGCGGCGGATTCACGCCTCGCCCTCGCGCGCCAGCCGGTAGCCGATGCCGCGCACGGTGTGCACCAACGGCGCGAGACCGTCGCCGTCGATGGCCTTGCGCAGCGCGTAGATGTGCGAGCGCAGCACGCTGCTGTCCGGCGAGAAGCCGTCCCACAAGACGCGCTCGAGTTGTTCGCGTGTCACCACGCGCGGCGACGTGGTCATCAGTTCGCGCAGGATGCGCAGGCCGACGCGGTTGAGCGTCAGCGGCCGGCCGGCGCGTTCGACGCGCAGCGCGCCGAGGTCGTAGCGCAGGTCGTCGACCACCAGGGTCTCGGATTCCGCCCGCGGCGAGCGCCGGGAGAGCGCCTGCAACCGGACGCGCAGCTCGGCGGCCTCGAACGGCTTGACGAGGTAGTCGTCGGCGCCCGCGGCGAAGCCCTCCAGCTTGTCGTCGAGCGTGTCGCGCGCGGTCAGCATCAGCACCAGCGGCCCGGCGCCGCGCTGCGCGCGCAGCCGCCGGCACAGCTCCAGCCCGTCTAGGTGCGGCAGGCCGAGGTCGAGGATCAACACGTCGTAGTCGCCCGCGAGCGACAGCAGCAAGCCGCTGCGGCCGTCGACGGCGACGTCGACTTCGTGGCCTGCGAGCTCGAGCTGCTCGCTGATGTTCGCACGCACGGCCGCATGGTCTTCGATCAGGAGGATCCGCACGGCGGAAAGGTACCGCGGGGCGCGGCGGCGAGAACATCCGCGCCGCCGCCGCGCGCGCGGTCCCGTCGCGGCTCGACCGCGATTCGACCATGGATCGACACGGAATCGACGCGGCGCCGCCCCGGAGAAGTCTGCGTCACGGGACGCGCGCCGAACGGGTGCATGGATCGGCGGCTGGGGCGGAGCCGACGACCGCAGGCGAATCGGTGGATGCGCCAAAGCTCGGCGGCGAGCTCCCGGCCGCGCAGGCGCGCTTTCTGCGTGCGGACTGCAAGCCGCTGCCCCGCAACGGCTGGGTGCTGCTTGCTGCTGGACTCTTGGTGGTTGGCCTCTGTGGCCTCTGTGTTCTCTGTGGTTCCTCTCTGCTGCTGCTGCAGAAGCACGACAACCACGGAGAACACCGAGACCACAGAGCCGAGCAAACGGAGGAGAGGCAGCAGGGCGACCGGCAGCTGCGGTGTGCGGTGCGAGGCGGGCGGCGTGGTCTGCCGCGACGCAGACTCCTCGCTACTTCGCCGCCGCCTTCGCCGCGATCGCATGGTTGCCGAACACCAGCGCCTGCGGATCCGCCGGCGTGTACGCCGGCCACGGCGGCAAACCGTCGACGGCGGGATTGCCCGTGCGCAGGAAGGCGACGAGGTACCGCATCATCGCGTCGCTGAGCGCGCGGCCCTGCTGCGAGTCCTCGACCGGCGCGTCGTCGTCGTCCCTGCCGCCGCGCGCGGCCGCGCCGCGCCCGCCGCCGCCGCCGCCGCGCCGATTGCGCGCCGCGCGTTCGGCCTGCGCCGCATCGCGGAAGCCGTGCTGCGCCGCGACCGGCCGCCCGATCGTTCCGAACGCGTACGCCACCGACTCGCCGTGCTGCGCCGCGAAGCGGTTGCCGCGCGCCTCCGGCGGCACGAACGTCAGCTGGAACAGGTGCACGCGCTGGCCGGCGCGGACCATGTCGTCGGCCAGACCCCGCTGGAAGCCGAACGCGCCGCCCGGCGCGATGTCGTCGCCGAACGCGCGCGCACCGGACTCGCCGTTCGCCGCGCCCATCAGCACCGGGATGCGCGCCTGCTTGCCCTGTGCGAACGTCGCCTCCGGCACCTGCGTGACGAGGCGGCCGTCGACCAGCGGCTTGACCGGCAGTTCGAGCCGCCGCACCAGCGCGAGGTCGCCGGCGACGCGGTCGGCGGCGACCGCGCGCAGCTGCGCGATGGTCACGTCCTCGCCGAAGCCGAGGTGCTCGGCGAGCCGCAGGCCGGCGGCCTCCGCCGTGCGCAGGTCCTGGATGTTGCGGATGCCGCCGCTGCTGTGGATCACGGCCTTGTGGAACAGCCCGTGCGCCGACGGGATGCCCATCAGGAACAGGCAGCTGGTGCCGCCGGCCGAGGAACCGGAGATGGCGACGTTGTCCGGATCGCCGCCGAACGCGGCGATGTGGTCGCGCGTCCACTGCAGCGCCGCGATCATGTCGAGCAGGCAGTAGTTGCCGAGCGGCGCGTCCGGCGCCGCGCCCGCGGTCAGCAGCGGATGCGCGAACAGGCCGAGCGGCCCGAGGCGGTAGTTGATCGTCACCACGACGACGCCGCGGCGCGCCAGCTCCGTGCCGTCGTAGCGCGGCTGCGCGCCGGAGTTCTGCTGGAAGGCGCCGCCATGGAACCACACCAGCACCGGCATCGAGCCGCCGGCCGGCGGCTGCGCGGGCGTCCAGACGTTGAGGAACAGGCAGTCCTCGGACTGCGTGTCGCGCGCGTGGTAGACGGAGTTCTGCGGCGCCGGCGCGCCGAACGCGACCGCCTCGCGCACGCCGGTCCACGGCTGCGGCGGTTGCGGCGGCTGCCAGCGCAGGTCGCCGACGGGAGGCGCTGCGTACGGGATGCCGCGGAACACGTGCACGTCGCCGGCGCGCTCGCCGACGATCTGGCCCGTGGTCAGGCGCACCGGTGGCGTGCGCTTCGGGTCGCCACCGACCTTGGGCGCCGCGGGCGCGGAGCGGTCCGGCGCTACCGGCGCGGGCGAGGTGGCGTCGGTCTTTGGTTGCGACGGCGTGGCTGTCGTTGGCGTCTTTGGCGTCGTCGGCTTGCTCGGCGCCGCGGCGCCCGCGCTCGCCGCGAAGCGCGCCGCCAGGAAGTCGAGGATCGCCTGCCGCGCGGCCGCTTCCTCGGCCGCTTCGACGTCCGTCTGCGGGCCGCGCAGCGCCCGCGCCGCGCCCGCCGCGCGGCCCCAGTAGAAGCCGTGCGGGCTCTCCTCGGCGGTGTAGACGCTGACGTCCTGACCCGCCGCCTGCATGCGCCGGATCATCGGTTCGACCAGCACGTGCGGCACCTGGTCGTCGCCGCGGCTGGTGACGAACAGCGTCGGCACGGCGATCGTGTGGCTGTTCGCTTCGACCGAGTGCTCGCGCAGGAACGCCTCCGCTGCGGCCCCGGCGAGTCCGCGGTTGGCGCAGACCATCCGCACCATCTTGCTGAAGCGCTCGAAGTCGGCGCGCGCCGACGCCGGCGCCTGTGCCATCGGCGCGGCCGCGGCGTCGCCGCGCAGGTAGACGAGCGGGTCGGTCAGCCACGGCGAACCTGTGGCGACGCCGCACAGTTCGTCGCCCATCGCCTCGGCGGCGACGAGCGCGAGGTGGCCGCCGTGGCTGCCGCCGACGACGGCGACGCGCGCGGGATCGGCCTTGGGCAGCGTCTTGGCGAAGCGGATGCCGGCGATGACGTCGTCGTGCTCCTTGCCGAACAACGCGCCGTCGCCGGCGCGGTAGCTGATGGCGAGCACGGCCCACGGCCGTTCGTTGAGCGCCTGCACCGTCGCCGACGCCGGCCCCGGCACGGCCATCGTGCGCAGGTAGGTCAGGTCGCGGTCGCCCTGCCCGCCGTGGATCGTCACCACGACCGGGAACGGCCCGTCGCCCGCGGGCAGCGACAGCACGTACGGGATCGCGCGGCCGTCGCTCGACGGGTACGTGCCTTCGGTGATCGCGCGGTCGCCGACCTGCTCGACCGCGGCCGACGGCGCCCGCGCGCCCGGTTGCGCGCCGCGCGCGCGCAGTTTCTCGCGCATGGCGCGGCGTTCGGCGTCGTCGATGACGCCGTCGCCGTTGGCGTCGAGCTTGCGCAGCAGCGGGTTGTCGGCCGCCGGCTTCGGCGCGGGCGACGAGGGCGATGCTGGCGGCGGCGTCTGTGCGCGGCCGCCGGTGGCGACGGCGAGGGCAAGGGTGAGCGCTGCCAACGCGGCGCGCGCGTTCGGCCGGCGCACCGTCGCGCGCTCGCTGGGGTTCGTCATGTTGCTCATGGTGGATCTCCTGCTGCAGCTCGCGAACGACGTCGCATGCACACTCGGGGCGCCGCGCGTGCGGCGCCACCCCGCCTCAGATGCCCACCGTCAACGTGACGCCGTTGGACGTGACGAGGCCCGCCGCGTTGGCGCCCGGCGCGAAGGCCGCGCTCTGGGCGTGCACCGCGAAGCCCATCAGCGCCGGGTCGTACGGCACCGGCAGCGCGTACGTCGCCGCGCCGCCGCTCGCCGTCGCCACCGCGACGACCGTCAGGTCGGTCGACTGCAGGCAGCCGGGCATGCCGACGGCCGCGAGGTCGATGCCCGGATCGAAGCGCGTGAGGCCGAGCACCTGCACGACGCCGAAGGCGCCCACCGGCAGGTTGTTCGTCGTCAGCGTCGCGATGGTCCCGAGCTTCGGCGCGCTCGCGGCGAGCCCAACCTCCCGGACGGCGATCGCCGCCGGCCCGAACCCAAGCGGCACGCACCCCTCAAGGATGCGGAGGCCGGCAACGACGTACGCGGC
>JBKDXM010000089.1:0-65139 GCA_046306335.1 Planctomycetota bacterium | reverse complement strand
ACCTCAGCCTGTTCGGCTTGGGCCGTGCGGGCTGCCAGCTGCGCGCCACGCCGGTCATCCTGAACATCTGGTTCAACACGGGCGCGACGCCCACGGTCGTCGCCACGCTGCCGGGCGGCACCGAGCGGCGCGGCATCCTGTTCAACCCGCAGAACAACCGCGTCTACTGCTCGAACTACGGCTCCGACACGGTGACCGTCGTCGACGGCGTGACGAACGCCGTGGTGGCGACCGTGCCGGTCGGCGACGGCCCGACGGCGTTGTTCCACAACCCGGTCGGCAACAAGGTCTACTGCTCGAACGTCGGCTCGCCGGGGCCGAACACGCCCGCGGCGTGCACGGTCTCGGTGATCGGCGGCGCGAGCAACGCGGTGATCGCCACCCTGCCCGCGGGCGACGAGCCGACGGCGTTCTGCTTCAGCAGCAACAACCAGAAGGTCTACTGGATCAACGAGTGGAGCCACTCGGTCGCCGTCGTCGACGCCGCCACGGACACGACGCTGCAGGTGATCCCGCTCGGCGCGCCGCCGGTGCAGCCGGTCGACATCTGCTACAACCCGATCAACGAACGCATCTACACGGCCAACAAGC
Organism: Planctomycetota bacterium; assembly: GCA_046306335.1. GTDB lineage: Bacteria > Planctomycetota > UBA1135 > UBA1135 > UBA2386 > UBA2386. The sequence goes on along the minus strand of JBKDXM010000089.1, from coordinate 64,548 downwards.
TGACCTACACGATCGGGATCCTCACCGACTCGCGCGACGTCAGCCTGCCGGCCGTCGGCAGCGCGGTCGGCGCGCCGTTCGATCTGCGCGCGCCGGCGGCGCAGCGCGTCGCGGCGGTCGACGTCAACGTGACGACCGGGCTCGACGGCCTGCGCTTGCGGTGCGCGGCGCGCAGCGGCGCGGCGACGGCTGCGACCGCCTGGGCCGGCACGCCGGGGGCCGGTCCGAGCACGTTCGCGGTGCCGGCCGGCGACCACCTCGCGCGCGTCGAGGTCTGGCACGACGTCGCCAATGCGCGCCTGCGCGGCCTCGCGCTGCAGGCGCGCGGCGGCCAGCGGCAGGTCTTCGGCCAGCAGGTCGGCGTCTTCACCGCCTTCGACGCACCCGCCGGTGCCGAGATCGTCGGCGTGCGCGGCACCGCCAACGCGTCGGTGCCGTCGCTCGGCATCGTGCACCGGCCGCTGCTCGGCGGGTACTTCGCCGCCGGGGTTGGCTGCAGCAGCAGCGTCGGCGTGTTGACGGCCCGGTTCCGCGCCGGCGAGGACCGCGTGCGCGTCGGCGACGCCGCCGTCGTCGAAGTGACCAACGTCGCCAGCCCGCTCGGCCTCGTCGCGATCGGCTTCACGGCCCTCGCCGTGCCGCTCGACGCCGCCGGCGCGCCCGGCTGTTCGGTGTACGGCTCGGCCGAGGCGCTGCTGCTCGCGCCGAAGGACGCCGCCAACGTCGCGGCGACGCCGCTTGGCGTGCCGCCGACCGTCGTGCTCGTCGGCGTCCGGCTGGAACTGCAGGGCGGCTCGCTGCTGGCGCCGAACGCGCTCGGGCTCGCCACTTCGGGGGCCCTGCGCGTCCAGGTCGGCGCGCTCTAGGTTGGCTGGGACGGCTCGCGGCGGCCGCCTTGCCCGGCCAAGTGCTGCTGGCCGACGACTTCCAGTCCGGCGCGATCGACCCGGCGAAGTGGAGCGTGGTGACGTCCGGCATCCCGCAGGGCGGCGCGTCGGTGTCCGTGCAGGGCGGTCGCTGCGCGCTGCAGAACCGCGGGCATCTGGTGTCGCAGCAGCCGTTCGACGTCGCAGCGAACGGGCCGTACCGCGTGAGGTGCACGTGGCAGTGGACGGATGCTTACGACACGTTTGTGCTCGCCATCCGAAGCAACGGGGTGCCGACGCCGCCGTGGGGTGGAACCGAGCACGCCGTCTTCCTTGCCGCCGGCATGGAGGGCGGCTCGAGCGCAGGGATACGGATTGCCGGCGGACTGGTTGCGCTCGGCGCGGAGTCGATCGCTGGCCCGGGCGTGCAGTTCGCCGTCGGCATCGTCTACACCGCCGAGTTGGTGGATCTCGGCTGGGGCATTCGGGCCCGCATCGAAGGGCCCGGCGGACAGTGGTGGGAGTTCGAACGCGCCGTGACGGCGTCGACCTCGCCGCACCGCCGTCTCGTCGTCCACAACCGCGAAGCCACGATGGGCACGCACCTCTGCTGGCTCGACGACGTCGTCGTCGAGGCCATGCCGGCGGCGTCGATCACGCCGTTCGGCCAGGGCTGCCTCGGCCCCTACGGCCAGACCCCGACGCTCGCCGCCGCACCGGGCTCGCTGCCGCGCCTCGGCCAGCCGTGCACGTTCGTCGTCGGCGCCTTGCCCGGCGGCCTGGTCGCCGTGCCGGTGTTCGTGTTCGGCTTCGACAACGCCATGAACCACGGCTCGGGCGGCTCGTACCCGCTGCCGTTCGACCTCGGGCTGTTCGGCTGGCCGGGCTGCCAGCAGCTGGTGTCGCTGGACCTCACGGCGTTCGCCATCACGACGACCGGGTCCGCGCAGCACACCTTGCAGGTGCCGTTCCAGCCGCCGCTCGCCGGCTGGTCGATCCACGCGCAGGCGTTGGTGCTGTACCACGCGGGCGGCGTCGCCGTCAGCAACGCGGTCACGGCCACGGTCGGCTGGTGACGCCGGCCGTCGACGCCACGGCCGGCGTCCGCCTCGCTCAGCGCCGCCGCCGCCCGCCGGCGGCCCCAGGCTCCATCGCCTCGGGGAACTCCGGCCCCATGACGACGCGCAGGCCGGGGATGCTGTCGCGCACGCGCACGATCGCGGCGGCGCTGGCGTCGGTCTGCCAGAGGTAGAGCTGTTCGAGCTTCTTGAGCGGCGTCAGCGCGGTGACGCCGTAGTCGCCGGCCTTGGTGCCGAACAGGTTGAGGGTGCGCAGTTCCTTGCAGGCGGCGAGCGCGGCCGTGCCGGCGTTGCCGACCAGCGTCTGGCGCAGGTCGAGGTCGTAGAGCCGCGGCATCGCCGCGACGACCTTGCAGCCCTCGTCGCCGACGCGCGTGCGCGCGAGGTCGAGCTCGGCGACGTGGCTCGCGATCGGCGCGAGCAGCGCCAGCGCTGCGTCGTCGACGGTGTCGGCGTTGCCGCGGCAGCCGACGGCGAGCAGCGGGCTGCCGTCGCCGAGGCTGTGCACCGCGAACGGCCCGTCGGCGAACTTCGCCAGCGTCGCTGCCGGCAGCGGCTTGAGTCCTTCGGCCAGCGCCACGGCGGGGTGGACCTTGCCCTTGCCCGTCGTCTTGGCGCCGCTCGCCGTCGGTCCGGTCGCCGCCGCGCCCGCCGGTTCCTTGTCCTTCTTGCCGGTCCAGCCGCCGAACGCCGCGCCCTCGTCGAGCCATTGCTTGATGACGGCCTGCTGCTCGTCGCTCAGCGGCTTGCCCTTCTTCGCCGGTGGCATGCGGTCCTCGTCGTCGGCGGGCAGCGCCACGACCGCGTACAGCGCACTGCGCGCCGCGTCCTTGGCGACGATCAGGCCATCGCTGCCGAGCATGCCGTCCTTGCTGTCGAGCACGACGCCGCCCTTGGGCTTCTTGACCTTGCCGTCGTCGCCGGTGTGCGGCGCGGCGTGGCACTCGACGCAGCGCGCCTGCAGGATCGGCCAGACCTGCTTTTGGAAGTCGACCTTGCCCTGCGCCGCGAGCGCGGCGGCGAACAGCGGCACGACGGCGAGGGCGCGCTTGGTCATCGGCGGGCGCGGCTCAGAGGCCGCCCTTCTCCTTCTTCTCGGCCTTGTCGCCCTTCTCGGCGGGCGCGTCGCCGTCCTTCTTCTCGGCCGGCTTGTCGCCCTTCTTGTCGTCCTTCTTCGCCGTCCACTTGCCGAAGTCCGCGCCCTCGTCGATCCACTGCTTGATCAGGTCCTGCTGCTCCTTCGGCAGCGGGTCGCCCTTCTTCGCCGGCGGCATGCGGTCCTCGTGGTCGGCGGCGAGCGAGATCGACGTGTACAGCAGCGACTCGCCCGACTTCTTGGCGACCAGCAGCTTGCCCTTCTTGCCGCCGGAGATGGCGTCCTTGCTGTCGAGCACGACGCCGCCCTTGGGCTTCTTCACCTTGCCGTCGGGCCCGGGCGCGGCCTTGCTGTGGCACTCCAGGCAGTTCTTCTCCAGGATCGGCCAGACCTGCTTCTCGAAGTCGACGGCCTCGGCCTTCTTCGGTTCCTGCGCCGGCTTGCCACCCGCGTCCTGGGCGATGGCTGCGGCGGAGAGGGACAACAGGGTGACGAACGCGAGCAGCGGGCGATTCATGCGCGGTTGCGGTTGCGGGTTCGGTAGCGGGGTCGGACGGGGGTGGGGGAGACTGGGCGCGCCTTGGTCAGGCGAACAACGAGGTCACCGGGATGCCCTTGTCGGCGACCTTGAACGGCCGGCCGGACGGCGAGTGCAGCACGTGGTCGACCGGCAGGCCGCACGCGTACGCGATCGTCGCGTTGAGGTCCTGGATCGACGTCGGCTCGGTGACGACCTGGCGGCCCTCCGGGTCGGTCGCGCCGTAGCGCCAGCCGCCGCGGACGCCGCCGCCGGCCAGCAGCGCGGTGAAGGCCTGCGGGTAGTGGTTGCGGCCCTGGTCCTGGTCGATGTCGGGCGTGCGACCGAACTCGCTGACCAGCACGACCATGGTCTTGTGCAGCAGGCCGCGGCCGTCGAGGTCGGCGAGCAGCGCGGACAGGCCCTGGTCGATCGCCGGCGTCAGGTCGCCGAGGCGGTCGAAGTTGTCGGCGTGCGTGTCCCAGCCGTCGCTCATCACCTCGACGTAGCGCACGCCGTGCTCGACGAGGCGGCGGGCCAGCAGGCAACCGGCGCCGAACGGCGTCTCGCCGTACGCCGCCTGCATCGCCTTGGACTCCAGGTCGAGATCGAATGCGGCGAGGTCGCTGCTGCGCATCAGCGCGACCGCCTCCTGGTAGGCCTTGCTGTACGCCTGCACGCCCCGCTGCTGGTGGCGCTGCGCGAACGCGGCGTCGAGTTCACCCAGCCGCTGCAGGCGCCGCTGGAAGCGCTCCTCGTCGACGCCGCGCGGCAGCGCGGCGTTCTGCAGGCCGTCCTCGGCGCTGCCGATCGGTAGCGGCTGGAACTCCGGCGGGAAGAAGCCCGCGCCGGCGACGTCGGCGCCGCCGCCGACGATCACGTGGCCGGGCAACGTCGGGTTGTGGCGGCCGGCGAGGTGGTGGCACCACGCGCCGAGGCTCGGGTGCTGGATCGTGCCGCGCTGCTCGTAGCTCGTGCGCATCAGGTACTGCGCCTGGCTGTGCGCGCCCTGCTTGCTCGACATCGAACTGACGAGGCAGACCTTGTCCATCTGCTCGGCGAGCTTGGGGAAGTACTGGCCGACCAGCACGCCGTCGGCGCGCGTCGGGATCGCCGCCGTCGGCCCGCCGGTCTCCTTGCCGGGCTTCGGGTCGAAGGTGTCGATGTGGCTCATGCCGCCGCGCATGAACAGGTAGATCACGTGCTTGGCGGTGGCGCGGCCGAGCACCAGCGGGCCGGTCTTGGGGCCCTGCGGGTCCTGGGCGAGCGCCTGCGCGAGGGCGCGCGGGCCGAATGCGCCGGCCGCGCCGACGCCGAGCAGCGAGCCGGCCATGCGCGACAGGAAGTGGCGGCGCGTCGCGAGGTCCGTGCCGCGGATCAGGTCGTGGAAGGTCATGGTGCGTGCTCCCGGATCAGCGGACGAAGCGGAACTCGTTGCTGTTGCAGAGGACCCAGACGAGGTCCTTGACCACGGCCTCGCCGTGGATGGCGATCTGCTTGCGCCAATCGCGCGCCTCGTCGGCGGTCGGCTCGCGGTTCAGCGTGGTCAGGAAGGCGATGCGCACGCGGCGCTCGCCGTTCGGCGCCGTCTCCAGCGCGGCGCGCAGCGGCGACGCGCCTTCGAGCACGCGCTGGTCGAGGAAGCCGTTCAGCAGCGTCAGCACCTGCGGCACGGTCGCCACGTGGCTGGCGGCGTCGACGGTCTCGCGGTCCGACTGGCCGAACTGGCGCAGCAGGTGGTTGGGCGGCGCTGGCTGTGCGAGGTCGGACGCGCGCAGCATGTCGCCCTCGCGCCCGCGGCCGGCGCGCTGGCCGAGCGGCAGGCCGATGTTCTGCAGTTCCTGCGCCAGCTCCGCGACCTTGCGCTGGTCGCCCTCGCGGCGGGCGGCGGCGAGCTGGCGGATCAGCGGCGCGGCGCGCTGCTGCAGCTCCTTGTCGGCGGCGAGCTGCCGCCGCGCCTCCTCCTGGCGCTGCTGCTCCATGCGCGCCATCGGGTTGGCGCGGCCGTCCTGGGTCATCGCCAGCAACTCCTTGGCGTCGGCCTTGCTGAGCTCGGCGAACTGCTCGTAGACGGGCTTGGCGCGCTCGTCCATGCCGCGCAGGCGCTCGTCGACGTCGGCGAACACCAGCGTGAGCAGCGAGTCCCACATCTGCTCGGCGCTCATGCGGCGCAGCACCGGGCCGCGGAACGTGATCGGCTGGCCGGGCGTCGGATCGACCGCCGGGCTCGCGCGCTGGAACAGCTGCGTGTGCGCGAGCACGCGCTCGAACTGCCGCAGGTCGTAGTCGAGGTCCTTCATCAGCTTCTCGAGCTGGGCCAGCAGCTCGGGATGCACGCCCACGGTGTCCTTCTTCCAGTCGTCGACCGGCTCGACGACGCCGGCGCCGAACGTGCGCGCCCACATGCGGTTGGCGATGACGCGCGCGAATTGCGGGTTCTTCTTGCTCGTCATCCACTCGGCGAGCGCGGCGCGCGAGTCGATCTCCGGCGACGTGTCGCGCTGGCGGGCGCGCGCTTGCTGCGCCGCGCGCGTCTGCGACTGGCCCTTCTTCTGTTCCGGGTACTTCAGCTTGACGTCGGCGCCGAACAGCGTGTTGGCCAGCACCGGCGCGCCGGGCTTCAGGTCGTCGTACTTGTAGTCCGGCGGCAGGCGCTCGACGCCGCTGCCGCTGCCGTCGAGGCCCTGGTTCATGCGGCGCAGCAGGTTCTGCACCTGCTGGCGCTGGCGCTCCGGCGCCTGGGCCAGCTCGGTCCGCAGGCCGACGAGGTTGGGCAGGGCGTTCTCGTCGCGGTAGCGGATGCCGCCGAAGAAGGCGGCCATCTCGAAGAACTCCTTCTGCGTCCAGTGGTCGAACGGGTGGTTGTGGCACTGCGCGCACTCGAGCCGCGTGCCGAGGAACAGCCGCAGCGAGTTGGCCATCGCGTCGTGCGGCATGTTGCTGTCGCGCAGCAGCATGCCGGTGGCGCCATTGCCGTCCTGGTGCGCGGGGCCCTCGGCCGTCAGCATCTCGCGGACGAACGCGTCGAAGGGCTTGTCCGCCTGGATCGACTGCCGGACGAAGTGCGCGAACGGCTCGCCGCTGAGGTTCTGCTGGCGCGACTTCACGCGCAGCAGGTCGAACCAGAAGTTGGCGAAGTGGCTGGTGCGGCCTGCCCCGTCGAGCAGGGCGTCGACGAGCGCATGACGCTTGTCGGCGGCGGCGTCGGCCAGGAAACGCTCGGTCTCCGGTAGCGTCGGGATGCGGCCGGCGATCGACAGGTAGGCGCGGCGCACGAACGTGGCGTCGTCGACGATCGGCAGCGGCTCCTCGCCGCGGCGCTGCAGGCCGCGGGCGAGCAACTCGTCCAGCCGGGCGGCGTCGGCCATCGCCTGTTCCAGCGGTCGCACCGAGGTCACGCTGCGCGCGGGGCGCTGCGGGCTCTGCACGGCGGTCTGGCCGACGGCGCCGCGGACGAAGGCGCCGCCCACGAGGGCGGCGCACGCGAACGGCAACGCGAGGGCGCGGATGGTTCGGTTCATGTTCGGTCGCGCGGGCGCGCTGCCCGCAGGCCTCATTCAACGGAAAAATCGGCCAGCGGCCACCGCGCCCTGGCGACAATCTTGCGTCAACGCACCGTCCGGCGGCGCAGTGCCACGGCGACCCTGCCGCCGCCCGTGGCGGCGGCGCTTGCCGCGCCGCGCGGCGTGCGCAGCACGAGCCGGTCGGCGGCCAGTTCCGGGACGGCCGCGCGCAGGGCGGCGGCGACCGCGGCCAGGAGGGCCTGGCCGAGGGCGCGGGCGGCGGCGTCGGTCCGGCGGCGGGCCGCCCGCGGCGTGTCGCCGCCGAGCAGCGCCAGCGCCTCGTCGAGGGTCCGCTCCAGCGCGCCGAGTTGGTTGTCGTGGGCCAGCAGCGCCTCCTGGCCGCGGCGGGCTTCCGGCAGGCGGGCGGCGGCGTAGAGCGCGTCCAGGTCGGCGACGAGGTCTGGCCGCTGCCGTTCCAGTTCGGCGCGGCGGGCCTGCAAGTCGGCGACCTGCGCCGCCACGACCGCGGGCGGCGGGGTCGCGAGCGCCGCCGCGCGCACGAGGTCGTCGGGGACGAGTTCGTGCGTCAGCACGGCTTCCAGTTGCGGGTCGCGCGCGAGGGCGGCGGCGATCGCCGTCAGGTCGCCCGCGCCGAGCGCCGGTTCGCCGCCGGCGAAGTCGAGCGCCGCCGTCGGCAGCGCGCGCTTTGGCCACAGGAAGTCGAAGAAACCGGTGACGACACCCGCGGCGCGCGTCGCCGCGCCGGCGACCGCGTCGGCGACGACCTTGGCGAAGGCCTCGGCGATGGCGTCGACGACGTCGCTGGTCTTCACGCCGCGGGCCGGCAGGTGGATGGCGATCGGCACGCGCTGCTCGTCCTCGTCGTTGCGCAGCAGGAACAACACCGACGGCAGCGGCATCGGCAGCCTCAGGTACGTCGAGATCGGGCCGCCCGGCGGCTCGGTCAGCGACAACCAGCGGAAGACCTGCAGGCTGCGCACGTCGATGCCGTCGGGCCCGCGCAGGTCCACTTCCACCCGCTGGTCGAGCACGCCGTCGGCGATCTCGATCGAGCTGGCCTTGGCCAGCCCGCGCAGGCCGGTCAGTTCGAAGGCGGTGACGTTGGCGCGCGCTTCGCCCTGCAGGAACGGCGCGAACGCAAGCCGCCCGGCGACGGCGATCTCGTCGAACAGCGGCCGCGGTTCGAGCGCGTGCTGATCGCCCTGCAAGGTGACGGCGCGCGCCGCCGAGCCGACCACTCCGGCCAGCAGGTTGCCGGCGTGCTCGCGGCGTTCGAGCGGCACGTCGCCACCGCGCAGCGACACGTCGAATGCGATGGGGCGCGCTTCGGTGAAGGCGAGCGTGCTCAAGCCGTGCACGTCGATCTCGGCGTCGGCGATGGGCACGACCGTCGGCGGCTTCGTCGTCTCGTCGCGCAGCGTCGTGCGCAGGCCCTGCACGATCAGGTGCTCGACGGCGACCTCGCGGTCGGCGGCCGGCGGCGCGAAGACCAGGTCCGGCACGCGCACGCCGTCGGCGACGGCCGCGAACGCGGCGTCGGCGTCCGTCGCGGCCTTGGCCACCGGCGTCGGGATCGTCACGCCCGGCAGGCGCAAGCCGTCGGCCGCGCGCGTGACGTCGAACACCGCGTCGGTCGCCGTCAACGAGCGCAGCAGCACGGCGCCGGTCGTCGGATCGATCGCGCGGGCGACGGCCTCGATCGAGGTCGCCGACGCGACCTCGGCGCCGGTCGCCGCGTCGCGCAGCCGGACGTCGTCGAGCGCGAGTTCGCCGCCGAAGGGCCGGCCGAGGTCGAAGCGCTGCGGATCGCGCCGGCGCAGGTTGAGTCGCGCGTGCAGTTCGGTCGTGAACTCGGCGTCGGTGAGCACGCCGCCCGGCACGGCCTGCGTCAGGTCGATGCCTTCCGCACGCACCGTCGCGTCGATCTCCGGCTGCAGCGCGAACGGCGTCACCGTCGCCGTGAGCGCGGCCTGCCGCAGCAGCGGCGGCGCCTGCAGCGCGATGGTCCACTGCGCCGGCGTCGCCAGGCGCTCGGGGGTCGAGGCGTCCCAGGGCGCCAGCGTCGCCTTGCCGGCGACGACGACCGGCGGCGACGCCTCGCGGCGGACTTCGAAGCGCGCGACGTCGACCGTCGCGGCGTCGATCCGCAGACGCGGCAGGCGTACACCGCCGACGGCGGTCCTGGGGTCGGCGTCCGCAGCCCCGCCCGGCGCGACCGGCGCTGGCACGAAGCGCCAGCCAAACGCTTCTGCACCGCTGGCGCCGACCGCGGCGACGCCGCGCAGGCCGGCGACCTTGAGTTCGCGCACGTGCACGGCGTCGGCCGTCGCGGCGGCGACGTCGAGGCGCGCGTCGTCGAGTTGGAACCACTCGCGGTCGCCGTCGCGGACCCTGAGCCCGAGCGCGTCGGCGACGAAGCCGCTCGCGCCGTCGCGGCGGAAGCGCCCGGCGAGCTCGATGGCGCCGTCGGTGAGCAGGCAGTTCGCGCCTGGCGGCAGGAACGACGCGAGGCCGGCGCCGCGCACGCCGCGGGCGCGCAGTTGCACGAGGGCGTTGCTGCCGTCGGGTTCGAACTCGCCGGTCAGGCGCAACGCGTCGACGGCGCCCGGGCTGTTCGCCGTCAGGAGCAGCTTCTGCGTCGCGGCGTCCGGCGCGCGCGCAAGGTCGGCCTGGCCCTCGATGCGCCGCGGCGGCGCGCCCGCGCGCCGCCAAACGGCGACGCCGTTCTGCTGCGCGACGACGGGCAAGATGGGCAGCGCCGCGGCTGCATCGACGGTCCGAGCGGCCGGTGGCGCCGCTGGCGCGGGCCGCCGCGGCAGCGGCACGCCGGCGACCGCGCGCACGGCGCCGTCGGCGTCCGCATCGACGACGACCTCCGGCCCGTCGATGGTCCACGTGCCGGCCGCGCCGTTCGCGCCGGTCACGAAGCCGGCCATCGCCGCGCGGTCGCACTGCAGCAGCGTCTCGTCGCCGTCGGCGAGGCGCAGGCCAGTCACCGTCGCGTCCCAGGCCATGGCGTCGCCGGTGCGGCGGGCGCTGGCCAGGAACTCGGCGCGCAGCGCGGCGTCGCGCCACGTCGGCGCCACGCCCGCTGCGAGCAGCCAGGGCCGCAGTGCCAGCAGCGTCAGGCCGTCGACCGCGAACTCCCCGGCGAGGCCGCAGTCCGTCGGCGTCGTCGTCAGCTTCGCGGCGAGGGACACGTTGGCGGCCATCCCCGGCAGGACCGCCTGCAGGTCGAGTTGCCCCGGCGGCGCGTGCACGCCGAGCGCAAGGCCGCTGCCCCGCAGCGTGACGTCGGCGAGTTCCACGGTGACGTCGCCGGCGGCGTCGGCGATGGCCACGGCGACCTTGGCGCCGCGCCAGCGCAGCGCGCCCAAGCGCGCCGCCGGCAGGGACCACGTGGCTGGCTGCGGTGGTGGGGCGCCCGCGTCCGCCGCGGCGGCGGGCTGTGGCGGCGCGAAGGCCACGCCCAGCGCCGACCAGCGGCCATCGGCGCGCCGGGCGACGTCCCCGGTCGGGCCGACGACGTCGATCGCTTCGATGACGAGGCCCTCGTCGTCGAAGCGCAGGTCCTGCACCGCAACCAGCGGGGCGGTGACTGCAGCGGCGCCGTTGCGCACGGCGAAGTCGCGCAGCGCCAGCGACAACGCGGCGCCGAAGCTGGCGTCGATGGCGGCGGTGGCCGACATCGGCTCGGTGGGCCAGTCGACGCCGCGCGCCGCCAGCCCCGGCTGCACCGCGGCGAGCGTCACGCCCTCGGCGCGCAAGCGGCCGCGGAAGCTCAACTCGGCGTCGCGGTGGTCGAGCTCGGCGTCGACGAGCGCGACCTCGTCGGCGATGCCCGCGGCGCGGACGCGCGCCTGGAACGGCACGGTGCGCGCCGTCGCGGCGAGCAGCACCGGGCCGAAGTCGGCGGTGACGGCGGCGCGTTCGACGCCGTCGGCGAACAACAGCGCAGTCGCGTTGCCGGCGGCCGCGAGTTCGCCGGGCGCGCGCAGTTCGAGGCGCAATTCGCCGCGCACTTCGGCGCCGAGCGCCTGCAGCCGCGCCAGTGCCGGCGGCAGCGCGACCGCGGCGGCCAGGCGCGCGGTGCGCACGTCGCGCAGGTCGGCGTGCCACTGCGCGCGCACGGTGCGCCCGTCGTTGAGCAGCGTCGCCCGCAACCAGCCGGCGTCCAGCGCGTCCGGCGCGTGGATGCGGACGGCGACGTTGCCGTCGGCGTGCGGGTCGCCGAGGTCGCGCACGGCGACGTCGACGACGAGCTGGTCGGTGCGCGCCGGCGTCGCGGCATAGTCGACGAACGTCAGCGCCAGGTCGTGCAGGCGCAGCGCCCGGACCTGCAGCGGCAGGCGCAGCGTCGTGATCGGCGCGGCGGTGGCCGGCGCCTGCACGACGACCGGCGAATCCGCCGTCCAGGCGGCGGGCAGCAGCACGCGCCCGTCGGCGCCGCGTTCGAGGTGGACGTGCGCCTGGGCCACGGCGCCGACGTCGACCACCAGATGGCCGCGCAGCAACGCTGCCACCGACAGGTCGAGAGCGACCTCGCCGGCGCGGAACAGCGGCGGTGCGCCGGGTCGATCGGCGTCGGCGACGACGACGTCCTGCAGCCGCAGCGACATGCCGCTCAGCGACAGCCACGCGCTGCGGACGTCGACGCGCAGGCCGAGCCACGGCGCGGCGAGCGCGATCAGCTGCGTCAGGAACAGCGCCAGCAGCAGGCGGACGCCGACGGCGACGAGCACGAGGCGCAAGGCCCAGCGCAGCAGGCGGCGCCACAGCGGGCGCGGGGTCATCGCCCGCTCTCCGCCGCCGCTTCGACGGCGTGGAAGGCGCGCAGCGCGTCGCGGCGGGCAGCGTCGTCGCCGAGCGGATCGAAGCCCGGGACCTCGACGCCTTGCCGGCGCAACCAGTCGCGACCGCGCGCGCGCCACGCTGCGTCGTGGTCGGCGAGCGCGCCGACGGTGTCCGCGCGCAGCGCGCGCGCGAAGGCGTCGCCGTCGGCGCTCGCGTCGAGCGCGCTACGCAGCGCCGCGGTGTCGTCGGCCATGGCGCCGAGCTGGCGCAGGCAGTGCGCGTGCAGCGCGTCGGGCAGTTCGTCGCGTTCGAGCCGCGGCAGCAGGGCGCGCCACAGCGCGCGTTCGAACGGCCACGGCGCGTCGGCGTCGGCGGGCGTGAGTTCGGTCGCCAGCCGTTCGCTGAACGCGATCAGCAGCGCTTCGTCGGCCACGAGCAGCGCGTCGCGGCAGCGGCCGGCGCCGAGCGTGCGCGCGATCTCCAGCAGCGGCGGCCGGCGGTTGTGCTGGCCGATGGACTGGAAGGCGATGCGCCACCGGCGCGGCCAGCCGGCGTGCGACGGCGGCGGCGCTGCCGCGGTGGCCCGCGCGCGCGCGATGGCATCCGCGTCGACCGTGGTCGGCGTCAGCACGATGGCGTGGCCGACGTCGGCGCGGTCCGCCGACGGCACGAACAGCACCGCGTTGGCCGTGCCGGCCAGGGGCTCGGCGAGGTGGGCGGTGATGGTCGGGCTGCCGTCGATCGCGCGCACGGCGCCGATCTGCACGTAGACGCCGCCGTCGGCTCCGACCTGCAGGTCGATGCACGGCAGGCGAAGGTCGTCCGGGCGCGCACTGGCGAGCAAGTCCGTGGCGGGCACGGCGACGACCGACGCGAGGCGCAGCGCGCGCAGGTCGTCGTGTTCGAGCGCATCGATCGCCGCCCGCGCCGCGTCGTCGCGCAGCCAGGCCGAGCCGGCGGGCAGGCCGCTGGCACCGCGAAACGGCGCGCCTTGCCGCGCTGCGATCACGGCGGCGGCGGCGTCGACCGACGGCCCACGCAACGCCGTGCCCAGCGCGTACAGGGACACGCACACGCCTTGTGGAGAACTATCCCGACTCTCCACGGCGTTGCGTTGCGCGTACGCGACGTGCAGCGCGATCGGCGTCGACGGCAGCGGCGCGGGCGCGCTCGCGCAGGCGCACGCGAAGACGCTGGCGACGAGGGGTGAAGAGCCGAGCAGGCGCACGCGCGCAACGCTACTGCTGCGCGCACCGGCTGCAACTTCCGCAGCAGCGTGGAACCGTCGCGCGGCGACGCTAGCTTGCGCAGCTTCGCATCCACGTTCGCACCGTCGGAACCAAGAGCCCACGAGGAGCACGATCCGTGTCAGCCGTTGCGCGCACCGCCGCCATCCAGTTGATCGCCCGCAAGTCGCCCGTCGCCGCGCCGAAGTCGGCGAACGTGCCGCAGATGTTCGGCGCCAACGTCTTCGGGCTCGAACAGATGCGCGCGCGGCTGTCCGAGAGCGCCTACAAGGCGCTGCGCTCGTGCATGGAGCACGGCAGCGAGCTCGACCACGCGCTCGCCGACCAGGTCGCGAACGCGATGAAGGAGTGGGCCGTCGAGCGCGGCGCCACGCACTTCACGCACTGGTTCCAGCCGATGACCGGCAGCACCGCCGAGAAGCACGACAGCTTCGCCTCGATCGAGGACGGCAAGCTGATCATGGAGTTCTCCGGCAAGGCGCTGATCAAGGGCGAGCCGGACGCCAGTTCGTTCCCGAGCGGCGGCCTGCGCGCCACGTTCGAGGCGCGCGGCTACACGGCGTGGGACCCGACGTCGCCGGCGTTCCTGCGCGAGACGACCAACGGCTCGACGCTGTGCATCCCGACGGCGTTCTGCAGCTGGACCGGCGAGGCGCTCGACGAGAAGACGCCGCTGCTGCGCAGCTCCGAGGCGCTGAACCGCGAGGCCGTGCGGCTGCTGCGCCTGCTCGGCGACGACAAGGTGCAGTACGTCTATCCCACGCTCGGCTGCGAGCAGGAGTACTTCCTCGTCGACCGCGACCTGTACATGCTGCGGCCGGACCTCGTCGCCACCGGGCGCACGCTGTTCGGCGCCAAGCCGCCGAAGGGCCAGGAGCTGGAGGACCACTACTTCGGCTCGATCGCGCCGCGCGTGCTCGCCTTCATGCAGGAGGTCGAGTCGGAGCTGTGGAAGCTCGGCGTGCCGGTCAAGACGCGCCACAACGAGGTCGCTCCGAGCCAGTACGAGTTGGCGCCGATCTTCGAGCGTTCGACGATCGCCGTCGACCACAACATGCTGTGCATGGAGGTGCTCAAGCAGGTGGCGCAGAAGCACGGCTTCCAGTGCCTGCTGCACGAGAAGCCGTACGCCGGCATCAACGGCTCCGGCAAGCACAACAACTGGTCGGTCGCGACCGACACCGGCGAGAACCTGCTCGAACCGGGCAAGAGCCCGGAGCAGAACATGCGCTTCATGGTGATGCTCGCGGCGGTGATGCGCGCCGTCGACGTGCACGCCGACCTGCTGCGCACGACCATCGCCCACGCCGGCAACGACCACCGCCTCGGCGCCAACGAGGCGCCGCCGGCGATCCTGTCGATCTACCTCGGCGAGCAGCTGACCGACGTCGTCGACGCGATGATCGCCGGCACTGGCCGCGGCAGCGAACGCAAGCGCGAGACCATGCGCCTTGGCGTCTCGGTGCTGCCGCCGTTGCCGCGCGACGCCACCGACCGCAACCGCACGTCGCCGTTCGCCTTCACCGGCAACAAGTTCGAGTTCCGCGCCGTCGGCTCCAGCCAGGCGTGCGGCAAGCCCAACGCCGTGCTCAACACGATCGTCGCCGACGCGATGAGCTTCATCAGCGACGCGATCGAGGGCGCGAAGGCCAAGAAGGGCCTGGAGGCCGCGGTCAACGACGTCGTCGTCGAGCTGTTCAAGAAGCACAAGCGCATCCTGTTCAACGGCAACGGCTACTCGTCGCAGTGGCACGCCGAGGCGCAGAAGCGCGGCCTGCCGAACTTCCGCAACGCGGTCGACGCGATCGGCAACTTCGGTAGCAAGAAGAACGCCGAGCTGTTCGAGCGCTTCCGCGTGCTGTCGGCCAAGGAGGTCGAGTCGCGCATGCACATCATGTTCGAGGCCTACTGCAAGGCGATCGCGATCGAGGGCCAGAGCGCCCTGTCGATCGCGCGGACGATGATCCTGCCGGCGGCGCAGCGCTCGCAGCTGACCGTGGCGCAGAGCGTCGCGGCGGCCAAGTCCGCGGGCATGAAGATCAAGGCGCAGGAGAAACGGCTCAAGGAACTGTGCGGGCTGGTCGACGGGTTCGTCGAGGCGATCGACGACCTGAAGGCCGAGTTCGAGCACGCCGAGGCGCACGACGCCGCGCCCGACAAGCACGCCAAGACCTACCGCGACAAGGTCGTGCCGGCGATGGGCAAGCTGCGCGTGCTCGCCGACCAGTTGGAGACGATGGTTGACGACGCCGAGTGGCCGTTGCCGAAGTACCGCGAGATCCTGTTCCTGCAGTGAGCCGCAGCCGGCGGCATCGCGCCGCCGGTCGCCGTCTTCGCCCGTGACCGACGCCTTCGACCTCCGCCTCGCTCCGGCCGCCGTGCACGGCATCGTCGCGCGGTTGCGTGAAATGGGATTCCGGTCGTGGCTCGTCGGCGGCGGCGTGCGCGACGCGTTGCGGGGCGTTCCGCCGGCCGATTGGGACGTCGCCACCGACGCGCGGCCGGACGATCTGCTGCGAGCGTTCCCCAAGGCGGTGCCGACCGGACTGCAGCACGGCACCGTCACGGTGGTCGAGGACGGGGAGCACTACGAAGTGACGACGTTGCGCGGGGAGTCGGCGTACTCCGACGGCCGCCACCCCGACGCGGTGCGCTTCGTCGACGACGTCACCGCCGACCTCGCGCGCCGCGACTTCACCGTCAACGCCATCGCCGTCGATCCGGCGACCGGCGCGGTGATCGATCCGTTCGGCGGCGGTCGCGATCTGGCGGCGCGCGTGTTGCGCGCCGTCGGCGAGCCGCGCGAACGCTTCGCCGAGGACGGCCTGCGGGTGCTGCGCGCCGCGCGCTTCGTCGCCACGTTGGAGTTCGAGCTCGACCCGGCGACGGCGGCGGCGATCGCGCCGACGCTCGGCACGTTCCGCAAGGTCAGCCCGGAGCGCGTGCGCGACGAGTGGCTGAAGACGATGAAGGCGCGCCGCCCGTCGCGCGCGTTCGAGGTCATGCGGGCGACCGGCATGCTGGCGATCACCTGCCCGGAACTGCTGGAAGGCGTCGGCATGGCGCAGAACAGGTGGCATGCCTTCGACGTCTGGCGCCACGGCATGGCCTGCATGGACCACTGCGTCGGCGACGCGGTGCTGCGCGTCGCGGCGTTGCTGCACGACGTCGGCAAGCCGCGCACCCGCGCCTTCAGCGACAAGACCAGGGACTGGACCTTCTACGACCACGACCGGGTGGGGGCGGTCATGGCCGGGCCGATCTGTGAGCGGCTGCGCTTCTCCAACGACGAGCGCCGCCGCGTCGTCGACCTCGTCCGCCATCACCTGTTCCACTACGACGAATGGACCGACGCGGCCGTCCGGCGCTGGATCCGCCGGGTCGGACGCGAGCGCATCGCCGACCTCTGGGCGCTCAACGAGGCGGACCTGCGTGGCAAGGGCGACGCGATCGACGCCGGCGACATGGCGCCGTTGCTGCGCATGAAGGAGCACGTCGCCCGCGTGCTGGCAGCGGGCGACGCCTTGACGGTGCGCGATCTCGCGGTCGACGGCGCCGACCTGATGCGCGAGCTCGGCCTGCCGCCGGGCAAGGGCATCGGGATCCTGCTCGGCGAGCTCCTGGAGCTCGTCACCGAGGATCCGGCGCGGAACGAGCCGGCGGCGCTGCTCGCGTTGGCGCGCCGGATCGCGGCCGACCGCGGCATGGCGTGACGGCCGCCCCGGAGGGTGGGGCCTTCAGGCGCCTTGCGTCTTCTGCAACTGCAGCAGGGGCATCACGATGGCGATGACGATGCAGCCGACGATCGCGGCGAGCACGACGATGATGATCGGCTCCAGCATGCTGGTCAGCTTCTGCGTCGCGAGGTCGACCTCCTCGTCGTACGTCGCCGCGACGCGCTCGAGCATCTCCTCGAGGTTGCCGGCCTGTTCGCCGACGCCGACCATGTAGGCGACGGTCGGCGGGAACACGCCGGTCTGCTTCATCGGCGTGGCGAGGTCGGCGCCTTCGAGCACGCGGTCGTGCACGTTCATCAGCGCGTCCTGCAGGACGCGGTTGTCGAGCACCGCCTTGGTCACCTGCAGCGCCTGCAGCGCCGGCACGCCCGAGCGCAGCAGCGTCGACAGCGTGATCGAGAAGCGGGCCATCGCCTGCTTGCGCATCAGGTCGCCGAACACCGGCAGGTTCAGCTTGAAGCGGTCGAAGGCGAGCCGTCCCTTGTCGCTGTTGACGAACAGCTGGAAGGCGAGGACGAGGCCGATCAGGCCGACCATCACGAGCAGCCAGTAGTTGACCAGGAAGTCCGAGGCGGTGATCAGCAGGTGCGTCGGCAGCGGCAGTTCCTCGCCGCGGCCCTTCAGCAGCTGCGTGACCTTCGGCACGACCATCGTCATCAGGATCGCGACGACGAGCACGCCGACGCAGGCCATGACCATCGGGTAGATCAGCGCGGCGCCGACCTTGTTCTTCAGCCGGGTCTGCGCCTGCAGGAAGCCGGCCAGCCGCACGAGCACCTTGTCGAGCGCGCCGGACGACTCGCCGGCCTTGACCATGTTGGAGTAGAGGTCGGTGAAGTAGCCGGGGTGCTGCAGCACCGCGTCGCCTAGCGGCATGCCCTGCGTGACCTTCTCGCGGATGTCGCGGAAGGCGGACTCGATCTTCTTGTCGGGCGCCTGCTCGATGATCATGCGCAGGGCCTCCGCCAGCGGGATGCCTGCCTGCAGCAGCGAGGCCATCTGGCGCGTGACCGCGGCGATCTGCTCGTTGCGCTGCTTGTTGGGCGCGTCGACGCCGGTGACGCCGCGGATGCGTAGCGTCGCCTTGCGCTTGCCGCCCGACTCCTGGATGTCGGTGACGAACAGGCGCTCCTTCTTGAGCTTCAGCCGGGCGTCGCGCGGCGTGTCGGCATCGATGATGCCCTTCTTGACCTTGTTCTCGCCGTCGATCGCCTTGTATTCGAAGATGGGCACGGCAGGACCTGTCGCCTCACGTCACGTCGAGTTGGGTCACGCGCAGAACCTCGTCCGGCGTCGTCAGGCCGTTGAGCAGCTTCTGCACGCCGGACATGCGCAGGGTCTTGAGCCCGCGCTCGAGCGCGCCGCGCTTGATCTGGCTGGCGGTCGCCTTGTTGACGATCTGCTCCTGGATGTGCGAGTCGATCGGCATGACCTCGTAGATCGCCGTGCGGCCCGAGTAGCCCGAGCGGAAGCACTCGTCGCAGCCCTTGCCTACGAACAGCTTGCCGCCGGCGAACTGGTCGGGGGACAGCTTGAGGTCCTCCAGGTGGTAGAGCATCTCCTGCGTCGGCGTGACCGGTTCGCGGCAGTTCAGGCAAACCGTGCGCAGCAGGCGCTGGGCGATGACGAGCAGCAGCGACGACGACACGAGGTAGGGCTCGACGCCGATGTCGATCAGGCGCGTGACCGTCGACGCCGAGTCGTTGGTGTGCACCGTCGAGAACACGAGGTGTCCCGTCAGCGCCGCGCGGATGGCGATGTCGGCGGTCTCGTTGTCGCGCACCTCGCCGACCATCATCACGTCCGGGTCCTGGCGCAGGAAGCTGCGCAGGCCGCTGGCGAAGGTGAGGCCCTTCTTGACGTTGACCTGAACCTGGCTGATGCCGTCGAGGTTGTACTCGACGGGGTCCTCGATGGTCAGGATGTTGAGGTCCGGCGCGTTGATGGCGTCGAGGCAGGCGTACAGCGTCGTCGTCTTGCCGGAGCCGGTGGGGCCGGTCACGAAGATGACGCCGTGGCTGTAGTTGATGTAGCGACGGATCGTGCGCTCGGCGTCCTGCTCCAGGCCGATCTGGTCGAGCGAGTAGATCTTGGTCGTCTTGTCGAGGATGCGGAAGACGACGCGCTCGCCGCCCGCGACCGGCACCGTGCTGATGCGCACGTCGACGTCGCCGTCGCCGACGCGGATCGACGCGCGGCCGTCCTGCGGCAGCCGGCGCTCGGCGATGTCCATCTTCCCCATGACCTTGACGCGCGAGATGATCGCCTCCTGCGCGCGCTTGGGGATCGACTCCATGTCGTACAGCACGCCGTCGATGCGCATGCGCACCTGGAAGCGGTCGGCGTACGGCTGCAGGTGGATGTCCGAGGCGCGCAGCTTCAGCGCCTGGAACAGCAGCATGTTGACCAGCTTGATGACCGGCGCCTTGTTGGCGTCGAGCAGGTCCTCCGACTCCTGGATGTTCTCGGCGATGGACACGATGTCCGTGTCCTTGACGTCCTGCAGCGCCTCATCGACGCCGTCCGCCTTGTGGCGGTAGGCGCGGTTGATCAGGTTTGCGACCTCGCCGCGCGTGCTGAGCACGGCCTCGATCTCGCGGCCGAGCAGCGTCGCCAGGTCGTCCATCGGCTGGACGTCGAGCGGCTTGTGCGTGGCGACGCGCAGCAGGTCGCCGGTGTCCTCGATGGCGACGAGCCCGTGCGTGCGGGCGAACTGCACCGGGATGTTGTGGATGAACGCCGGCGGCACGTTCACGCCGTCGAGGCTCGCCTTGAACTCCAGGCCGAGCAGGTCGGCGAAGAAGGTGAGGCACTTGCTCTCCGACAGCAGGTTCTTGCCGACCAGGATCTGGTCGAGCTGCTGGCCGCTCTCGCGCTCGGCCTTGACCACGTCCTCGATCTGGGCCGCGTTGAGTCCGGCCTTGCGCAGCAGGCCCTCGCGCACGCGGTCCTGCCGCGCCGCGGGCGGTGTCGATCCCGTCGTGCTCATCGGCCCTTGGCTCCGTCCGGCTGCCCTGGCGTCGAGGGCGCGCTCGGCGCCGTCGGCTGCGGTCGCGTGCGGCGGTACGTCGGCGTCTCGTTCTCGCCCTGCGCGTCGAGGTCCTCGATGGTGGCGCCGGTGTCCTCCAGGCGCCGCGACTCGGCGAACGGATCCGCCTTCCACTTGCGGTCGATCACGCGCAGGCGGCGCTCGCCGATGTACTCCTCGGCCTCCAGCTTGCGGTCGAGGCTCAGCTTGTAGAGGTCCTGGAAGTCCGGCTCGTCGAGGATCGTCGGCGTCACGAAGAAGTAGAGGTTGGTCTTGTTCTTCGTGCTCTCGCTCTTGCTGAACAGGTAGCCGAGGATCGGGATGTCCTTCAGCAGCGGGATGCCGCCGCTCTGTTCCGACTCCTGGTCCTCGATGACGCCGCCGATGACCATCGTGCTGTCGCTCGGCATGGTCACCTGGGTCTTGATCTGGCGGCGCAACGCCACGCCGCCGCCCGTGACCGAGGCGGGGTCGAAGGCGCCGACGAAGCGCGAGACCTCGAGGTTGACGTTGAGCCGCAGGTAGTTGTTCGGCGAGATCGTCGGCGAGATCTCCAGCGTGATGCCGGCGTTGCGGGGTTGGCCGATGCCGGTCTGCGTGGTGGCGTTGCCCTGGTTCTGCTGCTGCGTCGGGCGCTCCTCGCCCGTCTTCACCGTCGCCGACTCGTTGTTGTTCACCAGCACGCTCGGCAGCGACAGGATGTTGGCGCGGTCGTCGGTCGACAGCGCGTTCACCAACATCGGCACGGCGAAGTCGCCGCCGCTGATGATGCCGCCGGTGACGCCCTGCAGCGGGTTGTCGAAGTCGGGCAGGCGCGTGTCGGGGATGCCGTCGTCGTCGGTGTCCTCGAACTGCGACTGGCCGAAGCTCGTGTAGCCGAAGCCGCGGGTGAAGTCGCCGTTCTCCTTCAGGTCGAACAGGCCGAGTTCGACGCCGAGGCGGTCGAGGTCGCCGGTGGTCAGTTCGACGATCGCGGCCTCGATGAGCACCTGCCGTTGCCGCTGGTCGATCTTCGCGATCAGCTCCTGGATCTGCGTCCACTTGGTGCCGGCGGCCGAGACCAGCAGCGAGTTGCTCTCCGTGTGCGGGCGGATGACCGTGCGGCGCGTCCGGCGCTGCGCGGCGGCGCCGGCGCCCGACGGCGTCTGCGCCTGCTGCTCGGCCTGGTTGTCCTCCTGCAGGAAGTTGCGCAGCGTGTCGGCGAGGTCCTCGGCGAGCACGTTCTTCAGTTGGATGACGCTCGCGGCGCCGTCGACCGGCTGGCTCGGCACGTCGAGCCGCGCGATCAGTTCCTGTGCGTCGCGCACCTGCTCGGCGGTGCCGCTCAGCACGACGGCCTTCTGCGAGCTGTGCACGACGACCTTGAGCTGGTTCTGGCCGGAGCCGCCGGCCACCGCGCCGGGCTGGCCGGCGCCCTGCTCCTGCAGGACCTGCTGGCGGATGCGATTGCGGCTCTCCAGGACCTCGGTCAGGATCGGCTCCAGCTCCTCGGGCGCCTGGAACTCCAGCGGGATCACCTGCACGACGATGTTCGGCTGCTCGGTCGGCACGTCGACGAGCTTCAGGATCTCGACCAGCGCGTAGACCTGCGGGCCGTAGCCCTGCATCAACATCGCCGAGCTGTTGCCGATCGGATTGACGTTGAGCGTGCCGCCGCCCTGCGGCGAGCCGGCCGCGGCGTAGAACGGCCGCAGCGCCGTCGTCACGACCTGGGCGTTGATGTGCTTGAGCTGGTACGTCGTCAGGATCGGCACGCCCGCCTGGTAGCGGTACGTGGCGATGTCGTCGAGCGGCACATAGCGGGCGCCGGCGGTGACCTCGCGACCGCGCGTGCCGCCCATGCTGACGATCTCGAGCAGCTCGAGGTCGCCTTCGCCGCGCGGCACCAGCGCGAGGCTCTTGATGTAGAGCATCGTCTGGAAGAAGGCGAAGAAGTCCTCCTGGAAGCGGCTGCGCTTGATGCGGAAGGTGCCGAGGAAGCTGACCGTGTTGCCGCCCTGGGGGGCCGCACCCCCACCCGCGGACTGCACGTCCGTCGTGTTGAAGACGAAGCGCTTGCCGGTGACTTCCTGCGCCCACTTGATGAACTCGACGACTTCCATGCCGTTCGCCTCGTTCATCGAGAAGGCGATGGTGTCGGTCGCGGTGTCGACCACCATGCGCGGGGCCGGCCCCTGCGGGTTCTGGCCCTGCGTGCCGGCGCCGGGCGGCGGCTGCTGCGGATCGCCTTGCGCGGTGGCGAAACCGAGCAGGGCGCTCAGGGCGGCGCCGAGGCAGGCCCGCCGCAGCAGGTCCGCGATCGCGGTGGCCGGTTGGCGTGACGTCGGGGCGCAGGGAACTCGGTCGGAAGCGATTCGGGCCATCGGAGGGGTTCGTCGGAGCTCGCTCCCGCGCGGGGAGGTGCGTGACCGGCATGGGACCGGCGTAGCGCCGTTTTTATTTCCGTCCGCCGACGCAAGGAAGCGCGGAGTGGGTGTTTCCGACTTTCCGTTTGCGCGCGTTGGCGAGCGTCGGTTGCATCAGCGCGACGAAACCACGTCGGCACAGGCGCCGGCGCCACGGCATGAAGCTCGCCGACCTGATCTCGCCCGAACTGGTGGAACTGCCGCTGCAAGCCGCGGACAAGTGGGAGGCGCTGCGCGTCCTGGCCCGCGTGCCGGTGCGGGCGGGTCGCTATCCCGCCGCGTTCGCTACCGCCGTCGAGCAGGCGCTCGTGCTGCGGGAGCAGAGCATGACCACCGGCATGGAGCACGGCATCGCCATCCCGCACGCGGCGGTCGACGGCATCGACGAACTCATCCCGATCCTCGGGCTGAGCCCGCTCGGCGTGCCGTTCCAGACCCTCGACGGCCAACCCGCGCGGATCGTCGTCGGCTTGGTGATCCCGCGCAGCAAGAAGCTGCAGCACATCAAGACCCTGGCCGAGATCGCGCGCTTGTTGTCGCGCGCCGATGTGCGCGAACGGCTGTTGCGCTGTGCCAGTCCGGCCGAGGCCGTGCGGGCGCTGGCCGAACTGCAGGCCTGACGGCGACCGCCTTGGCCCCGCGCGCCGAACAGGCGGACGAACCCCGGCGTCGCGCCGACGGTCTGGCGGTTGGCCTGGGCGCGGCGTTGGCGGGCGGCGTCCTGGCCTTGGGCGCGGCGACCCTGGCGCGGGCGGCGTCGGTCGCGCCGGTTGCGCCGGGCCTCGCCTGGGCCGCGGGCGCGGCGGCGGCGCTGGTCGGCGGTGGCATGGTCCGGGCGCTGCCGCCAGCGCGACGTTCCGGTGGGGCGGCGGCACTGCTGGCAACCGGGGGCGCCGCGGCGGCGTTGGGGCAGGCGCTGGCCGGGGCCCCCGCGGCGGTTGCCATCGCCGTCGGGCTGCTGGCGCTCGGTGGCGCAGCGGCGGCGGCCATGGCCCCGGCGTCCGCGCCGGCGCGCACGCACACCGCGGTCGCCGTCGGCGCGCTCGCGGCGGCGGCGAGCGCCAACGCCAGCCGTCCCGGCGAGGAAGCGCTGCTCGGCGTCGGCGTCGTCACCGCCCTGCTCGCCGCGGCGGCGTGCGCGCGGGTGCGGGGGTGCACTGCCGGTCCGCGGCCGACATGGCGCCAAGGCACGGTCGTCGCGGGCGCGGCGAGTGCCCTGGTCGCCGGTGCGGCGTGGCTTGGGCCGTGGTTCGACGGCCTTGGCGCCCTGGTCGCCGCATCCGCCAGTGCCGCGTTCGCGAGTGCGACGGCGGCGGCCGCCGCCGGGCGGCCGTTGCCGGGCGTGCTGGCGCTCGCCTGCGCGCTGGCCGTTGCACACGTTGGCCGCCCGCCAGCTCCAATGCTGCCCGGTGAGCGCGTGCTCGCCGCCGCTGGCCCCGACACCGCCATGTTCGTGCGGTCGCGCCACGAGCGGCAATGGCGCATCGGCGCCGCCGTGCGCGAGGCGGTCGGGCCCGAGCGGGCCGCACACAGCGTGGCCGCTACGATCGTCCGCGCGGCGACGCGCGCCGGCGATCGCTTGCTGGTGCTCGGCGGCAGCGGCCGGCAGGCGCAGGCCTGCGCGGCCGGCGGCGGCCGCGTCGTCGACGTCGTCGACGACCGGCCGCACGCCGCCGTCGTGCGCGCCGCGTTCGCCGGCGATGGCCCGGTGGCGCCGCTCGCCAGCGACCTGCCCGCGGGCCGCGCGCTCGGCGTCGCCGCGGCGCTGGGCGCGCTGCCGGCCGGATCCCGGCAGGCGATCGTCGTCGGCGTGTTGCCGACGCCGGGCGCGGCACATCTGCACGTCGACGTGCAGCGCGTACTGGCCCGCGTCGCCGCCGGCGGCCTCGTGTAGCAACCGATCGCTGGCGACCTCGACGACGTGGTCGCGACGGCGCAACTGTGCGCCGCGGCGGCGGCGGTGTTCCCGTGGCTCGCGATCGTCGCCGTTGGCGACGACGCCGTGCTGGTCGGCGCTGCGACCGCGTGGCCGTGGCGGGCAGTGGCCGACTGGCGCGATTGGCCGGCCGAAGCACGCTGGCTCGCGCACGCCGCACACCTTGGCGACGCCGCCGACCTCGACGCCGCCTGCCTCGGCGTGGTCGACGCCGCCGCGCTGCCGCGCGCGCTCGCAGCGGCGCCGTCGACGGCCGGCGGCCTGTTGGCGACGGTCGCCGTGGCGCGTCCGCCGGCGACGCCGCGCGCCGACAGCCTGTTCGCCGCGTGGACCGCGCAGCAGGCGGCTCTGGCCGCGGCCCGGCGCCGCCTTGCTGGCCTGTCCGACGACGCCGAAGGACGCGCCGAAGCCAGCGCGCTCGCCGCGCGTTTCCTGCCGATCGGCGCGCCGTGCGCCGAACTGCAGGTGGCGCTGGCGGCTTCGGGGCGCGACGGCGTGGCGTTCGCGACGCCGATGGCGGCCGCCCGCGCGGCGGCCGCGCTCGACCCGTGCTGGCGCCGCGTCGCGCCGGCCGTGCTGGCGTGGCTGCCGGCGGCGGGCGACGAGGTGGGCGCGCTCGAAGACCTCGCCGCGCTGCCGCCGCCGGCGCGCCTCGTCGAGGTCGCCGCCGGCGACGATGCGCGCGCCGTCGGCCTGCGGGTCCGCTTCCCGTCGGCCTGTGCCGCGGCCTTCGTCGCCGCGCTCGTGTCGGGACCATTGCCGCCGCCGGCGCTGCAGGCGCTGCGCCAACTCGCCGATCCGTTCGTGCTGCGCGAAGCGGCGGCGGCGCTCGCCCCGGCGGGCCGGCTGCGCGAACTGCTCGGCGTCTGGCGCGGCGGCCTGCCGATGCCGCCGGAACTCGTCGCGCTCGCGCATGGCAGCGGCGACGACCGTCGCGCGCTCGCGGTCGCGCTGACCGGCCGCCGCGAGCCGACGTGCGCGTTGGCTCTGGCCGAACTGCTCCTCGCCGACGAAGCCGACGTCCGCGGCATCGCCGCCATCGCGCTGGAGCACCAGTTCCCCGGTCGCGTCGCCTACGACCCGTCGGGTCCGCTTTCCGGGCGACGTGCTGCGGCGGCGCGCGTGCGTTCCCTGCATAATCGCGCGCCATGACGGAAGCCTCGGTCGCCGAACTCGCGCAACTCGTGGCCGGTCGCCTGCTCGGCGACGGCGACCGCCGCATCGTCGGCCTCGGCGACCTGCGCACCGCCGGTCCGGACCGCATCGGCTTCGTGCGCGACGCCCGCTACGCCGCGGCTGCCAAGGCGACGCGCGCCGGCGCGCTGCTGACCGAGAGCGAGCTGGCGACCGCGGCCAGCCAGATCGTCGTCGACGACGTCGACGTCGCCTACGCCAAGGTCGCGCTGCGGTTCCACCCGGTGCCGCGCGCCATGTGCCACGAGGTCCATGCGACGGCGGTCGTCGACCCGGCGGCCGTGCTGGAGGAACCGGTGCAGATCGGGCCGCGCGCCGTCGTCGGCAAGAGCCGCGTCGGCGCCGGCACCGTCGTCGGCGCCGGCGTCGTGATCGGCGATGGCTGCAGCATCGGCCGCGACTGCTTCTTCCATCCGAACGCGACGGTCTACGGCGGCGTGCAACTCGGCCAGCGCGTGCTGGTGCACGCCAACGCCGTGCTCGGCAGCGACGGCTTCGGTTACGCCCGCGAGGCCGGCCGCTGGATCAAGGTGCCGCAACTCGGCACGACGATCATCGAGGACGACGTCGAGGTCGGCGCCGGCACGACGATCGACCGCGCCACGCTGGGCGTCACGCGCATCGGCGCGCGCACCAAGATCGACAACCTGTGCCACATCGCGCACAACTGCACGATCGGCCAGGACGTCGCCATCGCCGCCAACTGCGGCATCGCCGGCTCGACCAGCGTCGGCGACCGCTGCGTCATCGCCGGCAACGTCGGCATCAGCGGCCACCTGACCATCGGACCCGACGTGCGCCTGGGTGGCGGCACCGTCGTGCTCAAGGACGTCACCGAACCCGGCGACTACATGGGGCATCCGCTGCTGGAGAAGCGGCGCTTCTTGCGGCTGCTGCGCGTGCTGCGCGGCCTGGTGCCCGGGCGCGGCGACGGCGAGTGAGCGGCGCGGCGGCGGGCGGTCAGCCGGCGAGCCAGCCGTCGACCCGCAGTTCGATCGCCCGTTGGATCTCCTCGCGCGTGCGCCGGTAGTCGTCGAGGTCGCCGCCGTACGGATCGGCGATGTCGCCGCCGTCGGGGCACAGCAACTCGAGCTTGTCCGCGGCCGCCGGCAGGCGCGCGAGGATCGCCCGGCGGTGGCTCGCCGCCAGGCAGTACACGCGGTCGGCGCGTTCAACCGTCCCCCGGTCGAGCATGCGGCTCTGGTGTTCCGACAGGTCGAGGTCGATCTCGCGCGCGGCGGCGAGGCTGCCGTCGCTCGCCGGCATGCCGTCCATCGTGCCCGTGCCGGCGCTCGCGAACGACAGGCCGCAGGCGAGCACGTCCGCCGCCGGCACCCCGAGCGCCTTGCCGCAGAGGTCGCGGGCGATGACCTCGGCCAGCGGGGAGCGGCAGGTGTTGCCGGTGCAGACGAACACGATGCGGCGCGCGGCGGTGTGCAGCACCTCGGCGGCGGTCAGGATGCCTTCGCGCGGAACCGCGAGGCGCGGGCCGTCGAGGCGCACGACGGTCGTCCGCGTCGCCAGCGGCGACGGGCCGTCGTCGACGACCAGCGCGCGCGTCGCGTGCAGGCGGGCGGCGACGGCGACCGCGTCGCACAGCGGCTGGTCGTCGCCGCCAGGGACCGGCGCCGTCAGCAACGGTTCGCCGAGTGCGGCGAGGACGCGGCGGGTAAACGGGTGGGCCGGCACGCGTGCACCGACCAGGGCGCCGCTGCGCCCAGGCAGCACGACGGTCAGCGGCCCGGGCCAGTAGCGGTCGAGCAGCCGAGCGACCGGCGGCGGCACGCTGCGCCACAGCGCCGTCGCGGTGGCGCGGTCGGCGGCGTGGCGCGTCAGCGGCGCGTCGGCCGGCAGGCGCGCGGCCTGTCGCAGCGCGGCGATCGCGGCCGGATGGCCCGGCAGCGCGGCGACGACGTACGACGTCTCGGTCGGCAGCACGCACGGCTCGCCGGCGCGCAGCCGCGCGGCGGCTTCGTCGCACGCGCGCGCCGCGTCGGCGGTGCGCAGTTCGAGCCGATCGACGGACATCTCCTGCCGACGATAGCCGACGCGCCCGCGGAAACCGTGCCGCAGGCGAGCATTCCGCCGGCGCGGGACCTATCCTGCCGCCGCCGATGGCCACGCCGGCACGCGAATCCCGACAGGCCCGCATCCGCACCGAGCGCCTCGCGCAGCTGGGCACGCTGCTGGCCGGCTTTGCGCACGAGGTGCGCAACCCGCTGTCGACCATCGGCCTCAACCTGCAGCTGGTGCTGGAGGACTTCCGCGAGCCGGAGACGCCGCGCGACAAACGCACGCAGAAGCGCCTGTCGACGGTGGAGGCGGAGGTCCGGCGGCTGCAGAAGATCCTCGAGGAGTTCCTCAGCTTCGCGCGCGCGCCGGAGCCGCGGCCGCAGCCGACGCCGCTCAACGACCGGCTGCAGGCCTTCGTCGACTTCCAGCAGCCGGAGATGAAGGAGCACGGCCTGTCGCTGCGCTTCTACCCCGGTGCCGGCATCGGCTCGCCGCCGGTCGACTGGGACCACCTGCAGGCGGCGATCGGCAACCTGCTGCGCAACGCCCGCGACGCGACCCCGGCGGGCGGCGAGATCCTGGTGTCGACCGTGCGCGAAGGCGACGACGTGCTCGTGCGCGTCACCGACACCGGCGCCGGCATCCCGGCCGACGTGCAGCCGCGCGTGTTCGAGCCGTACTTCAGCACCAAGAAGGCCGGCACCGGGCTCGGCCTGCCGACGGTCCGGCGGATCGTCGAGGAGCACGGCGGCGCGCTGACCATGGAGTCGGAGGTCGGCAAGGGCACCCAGTTCACCATGCGTCTGCCGGCGCGCGGCGCGCGACCGGAGGCGGAGCAGAAGCCATGACGGATCCCATCCTGGTCGTCGACGACGACGACGCCCTGCGCGAATCGCTGGTCGAGGCGCTCGAGGTCCTGCCGGTCGCGATCACGACCGCGGCGAGCGGCGCTGCCGCGGTGGCGCTGCTCGGCGAACGTCGCTTCGCGGTGGTCGTCACCGACCTCGTGATGAAGGGCGTCGACGGCTTCGCGGTGCTCGCCGCCGCGCGCCAGAACTACGCCAACTGCCGCGTCGTCATGTTGACCGGCCACGGCAGCCGCGACGTCGCCGTGCAGGCGATGGAGAAGGGCGCGACGTACTACGTCGAGAAGCCGGTCGACCTCGCCGACCTGCGCGCCAAGGTCAAGAAGTCGCTGGAGGACCACCAGAAGGACGTCGCCTACGACGAGCTCAAGGGCCAGGTCGAGCGCGCCTTCGGCATCGAGGGCATCGTCGGGCAGGACCCGAAGATGCAGCGCATGCTCGGCCTCGTGCGGCAGATCGCCGGCACCGCCGCCTCGGTGCTGATCCTCGGCCCGTCGGGCACCGGCAAGGAGCTGGTGGCGCGCGCGATCCACAACCTGTCGCCGCGCGCGCGCAAGCCGTTCGTCGCCATCAACTGCGGCGGCATGAGCGAGGGCACGATCGAGAGCGAGCTGTTCGGCCACGTCAAGGGCGCCTACACCGGCGCCGTCGCCGACCGCGAGGGCAAGTTCGAGTACGCCAACGGCGGCACGCTGCTGCTCGACGAGGTCGGCGAGATGCCGCTGCCGACGCAGATCAAGCTGCTGCGCGTGCTGGAGGAGCGCACCGTGACGCGGCTCGGCGACAACCGCACGCGGCCGGTCGACGTGCGCGTGCTGGCGGCGACCAACGCCGACCTCGTGCAGAAGGTCAAGGACGGCACGTTCCGCCAGGACCTCTACTTCCGGCTCAAGGTCGTGACCATCGACCTGCCGGCGCTGCGCGAGCGCCGCTCCGACATCAAGCTGCTGGTCGAGCACTTCCTCAAGCACTTCACCAAGACGCACGGCAAGGACGTCGACGCCATCGACCGCGACGCGCTGGTGGCGCTCGTGCAGTACGATTGGCCGGGCAACGTGCGCGAACTGCGCAACGCCGTCGAGTCGATGGTGGTGCGCGCCAAGGGCAACATCCTGACGCGCGCCGACCTGCCGCCGGAGATCTGGGCGCCGCTGCCGGTCGATCAGGACGGCTGGCAGTTCCTCGCCGGCCGCACGTGGCAGGACGTCGAGCGCAACCACATCCGCGTGTCGCTCGAGCTGTGCGGCGGCAACCGCCTGAAGGCGGCCAAGGCGATGGGGCTGTCGGAGCGGACCCTCTACCGCAAGATCAAGGAATACGGACTCTGACCGCCCGGCCGCCGCAGGGCGGCGGCGACGCGGCTCCAGCGTTGGCCGGCAGGGGCGGGGGGACTACAGTCCCGGCCCTCCCATGACCGACGCCAACCCCAAGTCCGCCATGCAAGACGGCCTCGCCTTCGAGCGCCCGCTGATGGAGCTGCAGGGCAAGATCGACGAACTGCGCAAGCTCAACACCGGCTCGCAGCTGGAGCTGACCGGCGAGATCGAGCTGCTCGAGGATCGGCTGCGCAAGCAGACGGCGGAGGTGTACGGCCAGCTGAGCCCGTGGGAGCGCGTCAACGTCGCCCGCCACGCCGAGCGGCCGCTGACGTCGGACTACATCCAGCTGATGCTCGACGACTTCGTCGAACTGCACGGCGACCGCGTGTTCGGCGACGACCGCGCGATCGTCACCGGGCTGGCGACGATGGGCGCCACGCGCTTCCTGCTGGTCGGCCACCGCAAGGGCAAGACGGTCAAGGACCGGCTGGCGTGCAACTTCGGCTGCGCCCATCCCGAGGGCTACCGCAAGGCGATGCAGAAGATGCGCATGGCCGAGAAGTGGGGCCTGCCGATCGTGACCTTCATCAACACGCCGGGCGCCTACCCCGGCATCGGCGCCGAGGAGCGCGGGCAGGCCTCGGCGATCGCGCGCAACATCCTGGAGATGTTCGACCTCAAGGTGCCGGTGGTGTGCATCGTCATCGGCGAGGGCGGCTCCGGCGGCGCCCTCGGCATCGGCGTCGGCGACCGCGTCGGCATGCTGGAGAACAGCTACTACTCGGTCATCTCGCCCGAAGGCTGCGCCGCGATCCTGTGGAAGGCGGGCGACAAGGCGCCGGAGGCGGCCGATTCGCTGAAGCTCACCAGCAAGGACCTGCTGCGCCTGGGCCTCGTCGACAAGGTGATCGACGAGCCGCTCGGCGGCGCGCACCGCGACCAGAAGGGCGCGGTCGACCGCGTGAAGGCGCAGATCCTGGAATGGCTCGGCGAACTCGCGGCGATCCCGGTGCCGCAGCTGCTGGAGCGGCGCTACGAGAAGTTCCGTCGCATGGGCCAGCCGTTGTCGTCCTGAGCCGGCGCGCCCGTCGCCTCCGCGCCACCGCCGGCTCCGACCAGCGGCCCGAGGCGGGGTACGACCCACGGCGGTTGGCGGGAGGGAACCAGCGGTCCCATCGTTGTGGGCAACTCGCCGGCGTCGCCGGCCCAACGCCACATGATCGATCTCCGCGCCGTCCTTCTCGCGGCCGCCGCCGTCGCGGCCGCCTCGCCTGCCCAGGAACCGCAGCCAAAGGAGCCGGCCGCGCCGCCGCCGGCGACCAAGCCGGAGTCGCCGGCGCGCGATCCCGAGGCGCTGGTCCGCAGCCTCGGCAGCGACCGCTACCGCGACCGCGTCGACGCCGAACGGGCGCTGCGCGAGCTCGGTGCCGCAGCCGTGCCGGCGCTGAAGAAGGCCGCCGAGTCGGGCGACGACGCCGAGGCGCAGTGGCGCGCGCGCCGGTTGCTCCGGCAGATCGAGGCCGGCAAGGGCGAGCCCGATCTGGCGCCGCGCGGGCGCGACGAGGTGCCGCCGCAGGGCCAGCCGGACCGGCAGCGGCGCGAGCCGGTGCGCGACGAGTTCGAGTCGCTGTTCGAGCGCTTCGAGCGCGACTTCGGCATCGACGTCCCGCGCGCGCGTTTCTTCGACGACGGCTTCTTCCGCGACCTGCAGGAGCAGATGAAGGCCGGCGCCTCGCGCTCGCAGGGCATGTCGATGCAGATCGGCCCCGATGGCGCGGTGCGCGTCGAGGTCGAGGAGCGCGGCGAGGACGGCAAGGTCGAGAAGAAGGTCTACGAAGCGCCGGACATGGAGTCGTTCCAGAAGCAGCACCCGGGCGTGCTCGGCCGCAGCGGCATCGGCTTCCAGTTCCCCGGCGGTGGCATGGGCTGGTTCCGCGGCTTCGGCAGTCCGTTCACGCCGAACGCGCCGCAGCCGCCGGGCGCCGGGCGACCGCGCCGCGGCCAGTCGCCGCCCGACGCCGACGTCGATGACCTCGACGCGTTCGACGTCGTCCGGCCGGTCGAGCCGGTGCCGCCGCCCGCCGGCAAGCGGCTCGGCGTCAGCGTGCGCGACGAGGTGCCGCCGCAGGTGCGCGAGTACCTCGAATTGGCGGACGGCGTCGGCCTGATGGTCGAGACCGTCCAGGATGGCACCCTGGCACAGGCCTTGGGCCTGCAGCGCGGCGACATCGTCACCAGCATCGCCGGCAAGCCGATCGGTTCGCCGCAGGACGTCCAGGAGGCGCTCGGCGGCGTCGCCAACGGCGCGGACGTGGAGGTCGCCTTCGTGCGAAAGGGCGCGGCGAAGACCGCCAAGGCGCCGAAGACCGAAGCGGCCGAGGCGTCGCCCGAGCCGGCTTCGCCGCAGCTGAAGAAGCGCGTCCGCAAGTCCGGCGACGAGTCGATCCGCTGACGCAGCGGCCCGGCGTCGCGTGACCTTCCCGACGCCGGTGGCGCTCAACCGGCGGTGGTTCCGGCGTGGCGCAGGCGCAGCTGCCCGCAGGCCGCCGAGCGGTCGGCGCCGCGTTGGCGGCGCACGGTGACCTTGAGGCCGCCCTGGCGCAGCGCGTCGGCGAAGGCGTCGACGCGCGGTACGGACGGGCGCCGGAGGCCGCGGTCGCGGGCGATCTCCTCGACCGGGTTCCACGGGATCAGGTTGACGGTGCACGGCAGCGCGCCGAGGGCCTCGACCATCGCCTGCGCGTCCTGCGGCCGGTCGTTGACGCCTTCGAGCAGCACGACTTCGTAGGTGACCTCGCGGCCCTTCTGGCCGAAGTAGCGATGCGCGGCGGCGACGATCTCGCGCACGGGCGCGGTCGCGGTCGGCACGAGGCGCTTGCGCAGCTCGTCGTCGGCCGCGTGCAGCGAGACCGCGAGGTTGTACGACGGGTCGGCGGCGGCGAAGCGCTCCATCTGGCGCGGATAACCGGACGTGCTGACGGTGATGCGGCGCGCGCCCATGCCGATGCCCTGCGGATCGTGGATGCGCTGCAGCGCCGGCAGCAAGCCGTCGAGGTTGAGCATCGGTTCGCCCATTCCCATGACGACGAGGTTGGTCAGGGCGCGGTCCGCCGGCAGGCGGGAGCGGGCCAGCAGCACCTGCTCGGCGATCTCGCCGGGCGTCAGGTTGCGGCGCACGCCGAACATGCCCGATGCGCAGAACACACACGCCACCGGACAGCCGACCTGCGACGAGACGCACAGCGTGGTGCGTTCGCCGTCCGGGATGATCACGCACTCGACGGTCTCGCCGTCGGCCCAACGCACCAGCAGCTTCTGGGTGCCGTCCTCGGCCTCGTCGACCTGCGCCAGCTCGCCCGCGCGCACGCGGAAGCGCGCGGCGAGTCCCTCGCGCAGGCGCGCCGGCACGTTGTGCATGGCGTCGAAGGAGGCGACGCCGTGCTTCCAGAGCCAGTGCGAGACCTGGCGCGCCTGGAAGGCCTTGCCGCCGAGTTCGGCGACGGCGGCGGTGAGCTCGGCGTCGCTCAGCCCGGTCAGCGCGCGCAGGGGCGTCGTCATCGGCTCGCCGCGCCGGCCGTCAGGCCGAATCGCGCTGGCGGCGGTCGCCGCCCCGGCGCCGCAGCTTCGTCAGCACGTAGTCGCCGGTGATGACGATCCGCTCGCCCTTGCGGGCGCCGATCTCGAAGCGCAGGTCGAGCAGGACCTCCTCGAACATCGAGCGCAGCGACCGCACGCCGGTCTCGCGCTGCATCGCCTCGTCGGCGAACACGCCGAGCGCCTCGTCGGTGAACTCGAGCTGGCAGCCGTCGAGTTCGAACAGCGCCTTGTATTGGCGGACCAGCGCGTTCTTCGGCGCGGTCATGACGTTCAGGATCTCCTCGCGCGTCAGCGAGCGCATCGGCACGACGACCGGCAGGCGGCCGACGAACTCGGGGATCATGCCGAAGTCGATCAGGTCCTTCTGGTCGAGGAACGGGATCAGCCGGTCGCGTTCGCGCTGGCTGGTGACGAGGTCCATCTCGGGCGCGTTCGGCACGGCGTCCTCGCCCTGGCCGAAGCCGATGACCTTCTGGCCGAGGCGTCGGGCGATGAACTGCTCGATGCCGGTGAAGGTGCCGCCGCACAGGAACAGGATGTGCTCGGTGTTGACCTGGATGTAGCTCTGCTCGGGGTGCTTGCGGCCGCCCTGCGGCGGCACGTTGGCGACCGTGCCTTCGAGGATCTTCAGCAGCGCCTGCTGCACGCCTTCGCCGCTGACGTCGCGCGTGATCGAGACGTTGGACGTGGTGCGGCCGATCTTGTCGATCTCGTCGATGTAGACGATGCCTTGCTGCGCGCGCTCGACGTCGAAGTTGGCGTTCTGCAGCAGCCGCAGCAGGATGTTCTCGACGTCCTCGCCGACGTAGCCGGCCTCGGTCAGCGTCGTGGCGTCGGCGATCGCGAACGGCACGTCGAGGATCTTCGCCAGCGTCCGCGCGAGCAGCGTCTTGCCCGAGCCGGTTGGGCCGACGAGCAGGATGTTGCTCTTCTCCAGCTCCAACTCCGGGTTGTGGAAGCGCGCGTGCAGGCGGCGGTAGTGGCCGTAGACGGCGACCGACAGCACCTTCTTGGCGCGCTCCTGGCCGACGACGTACTCGCCGAGCCGCTTCATCATGAACTCGGGCGTGGGGACCTTGTCCTTCAGCACGAGGTCCTTGAGGAACGTCGGCGACGACGACGGCGCGCCGCCGCCCTTCTGCTTGCGGTCCTCTTCCTTGAGGATCGTGTTGCAGATCTCGATGCACTCGTTGCAGATGTAGATCCCGGGCGGTCCGGAGATCAGGGACTGCACGTGGTGGCGCGACTTCTCGCAGAACGTGCAGCGCTCGACGGTCTTGCCCTTGGCGGCCATGTGGATCCTTCGTGCGGGAAGCCGGCGCAGTCTAGCCGCCAACGCGCGCCGTTGCGCGCCGGCGACCGGGGGATTCGCCGGTTCCGGGCCTGTCGGCGGCGCCGGTGGCGCCGCGGCGGTCCGTCACTTGCTGGTCTGGACGATCTCGTCGATGAGCCCGTAGGCCTTCGCCTCGGCGGGGCCCATGAAGAAGTCGCGATCGCTGTCGCGGCTGACGTCGGCCGCGGGCTTGCCGCAGTGCCGGCCGAGGATCTCGCTCAGCGTCTGCTTCAGGCGCAGGATCTCGTCGGCCTGGATCGAGATGTCCATCGCCGTGCCGCCGACGCCACCCCAAGGCTGGTGGATCATGATCCGCGAGTGCGGCAGCGCGTGGCGCTTGCCCTTGGAGCCCGCCGCCAGCAGCACGGCGCCCATCGACGCCGCCTGACCGATGCAGTAGGTCGCCACCGGGCACTGCACGAACTGGATCGTGTCGTAGATCGCGAGCCCCGCCGTGACGCTGCCGCCGGGCGTGTTCAGGAACAGGTTGATGTCCTGGCTCTTGTTCTCCTTCTGCAGGAACAGGAGCTGCGCGATGACCGCGTTGGCGACGCCGTCGTCGATGGGCGAGCCGATGAAGACGATCCGGTCCTCGAGCAGACGACTGTAGATGTCGTACTGGCGCTCGCCCCGGCCGGTCTTCTCGATGACGAACGGGATGATGTAGTCGTTGGCGATGGTCATGGCTCGACGGTCGCTGCTTAGCTAGGCCGCGCGGGGGGCGCGGCCAAGCCCGCAAGGGCGCCCCGGCGCAGCGCCAGGACGCCGATGGCAGGCCTACTTCTTATCGGTGATCTTCGCGTTCTCCCGGAGGAAATCACGCACCTTGCGCTCCAGCAGCGACAGCCGCAGCTCGCCGAGCCGGTTCTGCTGCTCGAAGAACGCGCGCGCCTGCTCGACCGAGAACTGGACGGTCTCGTTGCTGTTGGCCTGGGCGATGAGCCGCAGCTCGGCGTCGAGATCGCCTTCGGTCACGAAGATCTTGTGCTGGCGGGCGACCGCCTCGATGAGGAAGAACAGGCGCACGCGGCGCTCCGCCTCCTGACGGGCCTCGTCCTTCGACGCGTCCATCTTCTGGCGGATCTCGTCGTCGCCCGCGCCCTTCTCCTTCATGCGCTCGGCGAGCGCGGCGAGGGCGCCCTGCTGCTGCTCCTCGACGAGCGACGGCGGCAGCGGGATGTCGTGGGCGGCGACCAGGGCCTGCAGCAGGTGCTCTTCCTGGCGCTGCTTGCCCAGCCGCTGCTTCTCGCTCGTGATGCGGGCGGCGAGGTCGGCGCGCAGCGACGCGAGGTCGGGGAACTCCAGCGTCTTCGCCAGCGCGTCGTCGATCGGCGGCGCCTGGACGCGCAGGACCTGGTGGACGGTCAGTTCGACCGCGCCCTTCTGGCCGCGCACGCTCTCCTTCTCGAAGTTGGCCGGATACTCCAGCGCGATCGTCGCGGTCTTGCCGGCGACGACGCCGAGCACGGCGGCCTTGAAGTCGTCGTCCTTGGCGCCGTGGATCGGCAGTCGGGTGTTCAGCTGCACGTCCTTGCGCGTCAGCACTTCGGCGCCGGCGGCGTCGCGGAAGCGGTAGTCGGCCTTGACGAAGTCGCCGTCCTGCGCCGGCTCGCTGGTCGGCTGGATCGTGCGCTTCTGGTGCGCGATCTCCTTCAGCGCGTTGTCGACGTCCGCCTCGGTGGCCTCGCCTTCGTAGGCCGGCGCCTCCAGGCCCTTGGCGCCCTTGAGCTCGAAACGCGGCCGCACGTCGATCTTGGCGGTGAAGGTCAGCGGCACGCCCGGCTTGACCTCCAGCTTCTCGAAGCCGTCGATCGCGATGCGGCCGACGGGGTCGATCTCCTTGCTGCGGCAGGCCTCGCCGAAGAAGCGGTTGAGGATCTGCTCCTTCGCTTCGGCGAGGATCGACGCGCCGTAGTGCTTCTCGATGATCGCGCGCGGCACCTTGCCGGGCCGGAAGCCCTTGATCTGGACCTGGCGCTGCGCCGACGCGTACATCTCGTCCAGATGCTGCTGGACGGCGGTCGGGGGGACGGTGACGGTCAAGGCGCGGCTGCAGGGGCCGGTCTCGGCAACCAGGACTTCCATGGCGTGGGCTCGGGCGGGCGGAGGAACGGCGCCGCCAGCGGCCGTGGCCGGGCGGCGAAAAGGGGCGGCCATCTTGGCGTCGCCCCCCGGGCCGGTCAAGGCGCGGCGCGGTTCGTCACTTCGGCGTCTGTTCCTTCGCCAGCGCCTGCAGTTCCTTGCGCACCCGGTCCTGCTTCAGGGTCTCGGCGAACTCGGCGTCGTCGGCGCCGATCGCCTCGATCTCGGCGACCGTCATGCCGGATGCCCGCATCAGCTTGACGAGGTTGACGGTGCGCTTGCGGCGAGCCTCGCAGCGCATCATGCCGACGTAGGCACGGCGCGTCATGGCGAGGCCGTCCTGGAACTCCAGCACCCGCTCGAAGTCGGTGAAGGCCTCGGCGTAGTCCTCGGTGGCGAAGTTGAGGTTGCCGCGGTGCTCGTGCAGCGAGCCCTCCTGGCGGCGACGGCCCTTGCGCATCTGTTCGTCGATAGCCTTGCGGACCTTGGCCACGCCCTGCTTCTCGCCGAGCGCGCGCAGCGTGATGGCGGCCTGCACCGACACCGAGGACGGCTCCGCGTCCTCCAGCAGGACGCCGAGGCGCTTGATCGTCGGCTCGTGGCCGGTTGGCGCGACGGTCGCCAGCACCTGCACGAGCCGGCGCGTGTCCTGCCAGTCGAGCCGGTCCCGGTCGAGCAGCGGCAGCAAGGCGCGGGCGGCGGCTTCGTTGGCCTTCGTCGTCGCGGCGAAGTACTCGACGTACAGCGGCAGCACCTTGGCTTCGCGCTCGTTCGCCAGTGCGTCGATCACGGTGGCGGCGACGCCGCCGGCGCGGGCGGTGGTCAGGTAGCCGAGCACGTCCTCGCGCATGGCGCGGTCGTTGGCGCCGAGCAGCGGCGCGGCCTTGGCGGCGCCGACGGGGGAGCGGTGCGGGCGCAGGGCGCGCAGCACCGCGCGGCGGTCGTCGCCGGTCGTCGCATCGAGCAGGTCGACGAGCAGCGCCGCCGCTTGCGCGTTCTGGGCCGCACCGAGCAGCCGGATCGCCTCGGTGCGCGCCGTCGCGTTGGCGCCGTTGGCGAGTTCGGCCAGGGCGTCGACGAAGCTCGCCGGATCGAGGCGCTCCAGCACCCGGCGGCAGTTAGCGGCGAGTTGGCGCGCGCCGTCGCCGCCCCCGGCCGCCGGCGTCAGCTTCTCGAGCAGCACGGGCACGACGCTGTCGCCGAGCCCGGCCACTTCGGCGATGCGCGCGTTGAGCACGTCGCGGTTGTCGTCGTAGTTCAGCGCAAGGTCCGGCCAGAACGGCTCGAGCGCCTTGAGTTGGGCTGGCCGGCTGCGCTCGGCGCGGTCGCGGGCGAGCTTGGCGACCTCGGCGAGCGGCATCTGGCCGGCGGCGACGCCGGCGAGCAGCAGCGGCAGCAAGGAGCGGAGGAGGCAGCGCCCGGACATGGTCGGCGAGTCTAGGAGTCTGCGTCACGGAAGGCCACGCCGCCCGGCGCGCGTCGTCGCGTCCGGGGGGGCACCGCCCTTCGTCGGCGGGACCACTGCTCGGCGAATCCACCGATTCGCCTGCGGTCGCCGGCTTCGCCCCAGCCGCGAAGCCGCGCACCGGATCGGCACGCGTCCCGCGACGCCGATTCCTGGCGTCGGCGGCTGCAGTCGGTCCGGCCCGCCGGCCGATCCAGTCGCCATGTGGAACTACGTGCTTCGCCACCGCGTCCTGCTCCGGGCCATCTACGCGCGGTCGACTGCCATCGTGTGACGAGCCTTCCCGTTCGGTCGCGCCGCGGGTAAGCCGTTGCGACAGTGACCAGGGACTTCGACGTCATCGTCGTCGGCGGCGGCCATGCCGGCGTCGAGGCAGCGAGCGCCGCCGCGCGGCTCGGCTGCCGCACCGCCATGGTCGTGCTCGATCCGGCGGCCATCGGCCGCATGTCGTGCAATCCCGCGATCGGCGGCCTCGCCAAGGGCCAATTGGTCCGCGAAGTCGACGCGCTCGGCGGCGAGATGGGGCTGGTCACCGACCAGACCGGCATCCAGTTCCGCATGCTGAACACCAGCAAGGGGCCGGCCGTGCGCTCGCCGCGCGCGCAGTGCGATCGCGATGCCTACAACCGCGCGATGGTCGCGCGCGTGCTGGCGCGGCCCGGCCTGACCGTGGTCGCCGGCGAGGCCGTGGCGATCACGCCGGGGCCGCGCGTCGATGCGGTCGCGGGGGTCGAACTCGCCGACGGTGCGCGCCTGCACGCGCCGGCCGTCGTGCTGACGACCGGTACGTTCCTCGGCGGCCGGTTGTTCGCCGGCGCGTGGGAGGCCCCGGGCGGCCGCCACGGCGAGGCGCCCGCGGCGCGGATCAGCGCGTCGCTGCGCGCGCTCGGCATCCGGCTCGGTCGCCACAAGACCGGCACGCCGCCGCGGCTGCACCGCGATTCGATCGACACGAGCCGGCTCGAACTGCAGCCCGGCGACGACCCGCCGCAGCCGTTCTCGTTCCGCACGCAGCGGCTCGACGTGCAGCAACTGCCGTGCTGGCTCACGCGCACGACGCCGGCGACGCACGCCATCATCCGGGCGAACGCGCACCTGTCGCCGATGTTCCAGGGCCGCATCCAGGGCACGGGCCCGCGCTACTGCCCGAGCGTCGAGGACAAGGTGGTGCGCTTCGCCGACCAGGACTCGCATCCGGTGTTCCTGGAGCCCGAGGGCCGCGACTCGGTCGAGGTGTACCCCAACGGCGTCAGCACGAGCCTCCCGGCCGAGGCGCAGGAGGCCTTCCTGCGCACGATCCCCGGGCTCGAGCAGGTCGTCGTGCTGCGGCCCGGCTACGCCGTCGAGTACGACTACGTGCTCACCGACCAGATCCGCGGCGACCTGCAGATCGCCAGCCTGCGCGGCCTGTTCGCCGCCGGCCAGATCAACGGCACCAGCGGTTACGAGGAAGCGGCCGGGCAGGGGCTCGTCGCCGGCCTCAACGCCGCCCGGTTCGCGCGCGGCGAGGAGCCCGTCGTGTTCGACCGCGCCACCGCGTACCTCGGCGTGATGGTCGACGACCTGTGCCGCGTCAACCCGAGCGAGCCGTACCGCATGTTCACCAGCCGCGCCGAGTTCCGGTTGCTGTTGCGCAGCGACAACGCCGACCGGCGGCTGACGCCGCTCGGCGAACGGCTCGGCCTCGTCGACGCCGCGCAAGCCGACGCGGTGCGGCAGAAGGAGCAGCGCATCGCCGCCGCGCGCAAGTGGCTCGACCTGGCGCGGCGCGACGGCCGTACGCTGACCGAGTGGCTGCGCCGTCCCGAGGTCGGCGTCGCCGACGTGCTGGGTTGGGATGCGCAGTTCGCCGCGTCGGGGCTCTCGCCGGCCGAACTCGCCGAGGTCGAGGCGGAGGTGAAGTACGCCGGCTACATCGATCGGCAGGCGATGGAGGTGGCGCGACTCAAGCGCATGGAGGAGCAGCGCATTCCGGCCGCCTTCGACTACGCCGCCGTCCCGGGCTTGAGCAACGAGGCGCGCGGACGGTTGTTGCAGCGCCGGCCGCTCACGCTCGGAGAGGCGTCGCGCATCGCCGGCGTGCGGCAGGCCGACGTGCAGTTGCTGCTCGTGCTGTTGCGTCGCCCGGCTACATCTGCAGAACGGCCTTGACGAGGCCTTCGACGTCGCCGTCGCCCGCCGCGCCGGCTTCGCGGCCGCGGCGCACCTTGTCGAGCTTGTCGCGCGCGTCCTTCTCGCTGTAGCCGAGCGTCACCAATGCGGCGATGGCGTCGTCGGTCGCCTGCTCGTGCGCGGCAGCGGTGGCGTCCACCGGTCCGAGGTCGAGCTTCGCCATCGCATCGCGCAGTTCGAGGCACAGGCGCTCGGCGGTCTTCTGGCCGACGCCCTTCACCGCCCTGAGCGCGGCGGTGTCGCCGCGCGCGATGGCGCGCGCGAGGTCGGCGGGGGCCAGCACGCTGAGCAGCGCCAGCGCGATCGACGGGCCGACGCCGCTGACGCCGAGCAGCTTGCGCGCCAGCTCGCGCTCGCTGCGGCTGGCGAAGCCCAGCAGCGACGGCGTGCCGTCGACGACGTGCAGGATGGTGAACACCTGGCACGGGTGCCCGACCTTGAGGCTGGCGGCCGAGGTCAGGCTGATGCGGACCTCGTAGCCCACGCCGCCGCAGCGCACCACCGCGCGCGAGGTCTGCTTCTCGACGACGTCCCCGTGCAGGTGGTCGTACATGCGCGGGGTGCGGCCGGACTAGCCGCGCAGCGACAGGCCGAA
Organism: Planctomycetota bacterium; assembly: GCA_046306335.1. Lineage (GTDB taxonomy): Bacteria > Planctomycetota > UBA1135 > UBA1135 > UBA2386 > UBA2386. The sequence goes on along the minus strand of JBKDXM010000089.1, from coordinate 23,683 downwards.
CTCGTCGAGCTTCGTCTTGATCTCGTTGAGCGACGTCTGGCCGAAGTTCGGGCAGGCCAGCAGTTCGGCCTCGGTCTTCTGCGCCAGGTCGCCGATGGTGCGGATCTTCAGCAGATCGACGATGCGGCGGCTGCGGACCGACAGGTCCAGCTCGCTGATCGGGCGGCGCGACGGATCCGGGCTGTCGGGATCCGGCTGCTCCTCGGTGCGGACCGCCGGCTCGGTGATCTCGCCGAGGTCCTTGCTCATCAGCTCGTCGGCGGTCATGCCAAGGCGCAGGCCCTTGTTCTTGAGGATCTCCTTGATCTCGGTCAGCGACGTCTCGCCGAAGTTCTTGTAGCTCAGCAACTCGGCCTCGGTCTTCTTGACCAGGTCGCCGAGCGTGCGGATGTTCATCTTCGCGAGGCAGTTGCGGCTGCGGACCGACAGCTCGAAGTCGTTGATCGGCGTGCGCAGCAGCTTGTTGCGCTTGTCGTCGCGGCGCTCCTGGTCCTCGTCGTAGTACATGTTGAGCGCGGCCGCCGCGTCGCGGCGATAGAGGCGCGCCCGCGAGTTCTCCGGGTTGGCCTGCAGCGCGAGGTCGAAGCACTGCATCGCGCGGCGGTAGTTGCCCATGTCCTCGTACAGGATGCCGAGGTTGACGACGCAGGCGACGTTGACCGGCGGCGACATCAGCGCGCGCTCGTAGAGCTCGCGCGCTTCCTCGTCCTCGCCGCGGAGGTCGACGTTGAGGGCCAGGCGGAACATCGCCTGCTTGTGGTTGTTGTCGAGGCCGAGCACTTCGTCGTACGCGGCGATCGCGCCGGTGACGTCGTGGGCGAGTTCGAGCGCGCGGCCGGCGTAGTACTTCACGTCGGCGGCCGACAGCAGGCCCTTGTGGCGTTCGGCGTCCTTGGCCAGGCGCTCGGCGTCGTTGTTGGCGTCGAGCGCGCGCAGCCACACCAGCGCCTGCGCGGCGTCGGAGTCGCGCTTGCCGAGCAGCTTCGACGCTTCGTCGAGGCGGCCGAGGGCGCCGAGGCTGCTGGCGAGGCAGCAGGCGACGACGGGGTTCTGCTTGTCGGCGGCGAGCAGCGCGACCGCGTCGTCGTGGCGGCCGAGCGCCCACATGGCGATGCCACGGGCCGTGCCCTTGGCGCGCGGGTCGGACAGCCAGTCGCGCAACTGCTGCAGCGAGTCGACCGACTGGAACACTGCCGCGCGGAAGGCGTCGAGCTTGGTCGGCGTGAGGTCGCCGGCCAGCAGGGCCGTCGGATCGAGCGAGGGGAAGGGGGCCGTGTCGGTCATCGTGGGTGCAAGCGTGACCGTTGGCGGCGACGGCAGTCGACGCCTTGGTCGCAAATCGGGGGAAGAAGCCTAGATGCCGCCCCCCGGTCGGGTCAAGGTTGCCGGGCGGTTCCCGTGCGGCAGGCGTCGGCGTAGACCGCGAGCAGTTCGCGGGCCATCGGGTCGAAGCCGCGCGCCCGCTGCCGGGCGGTGCGACCCAGGCGGCGCACTTCCCGTCGGTCGGCGGCCAGGCGGGCCAGCGCGTCTGCCCAGGCCCCGACGTCGCCCGGCGGCAGGACCAGGCCCTGTTCGCCATCGTCGACGGCGTCCTGCAGCCCGCCGATGCGGCTGACCAGCACCGGGCGGCCGGCGGCGAGCGCCTCGCGCACCGTCAGGCCGAAGGCTTCGTGCCACAAGGCGGGGGCGGCCACCACGTCGACGTCGGCCAAGCGGTCGCGCAGGCCGCCGAGGCCATACGGGCCGTGGTAGTGCACATCGTCCGTGGGCCGCAGGCCCTGGAAGCAGCGCGTCGCGTAGCTCGCGTCGCCGTGGTAGGGCACGACGTTGCCGTGGATGGCCAGGCGCACGGCGCCCTGCGGCAGCCGGGCGACGGCTGCGATCAGCACGTGCAAGCCCTTGCTCGGCATCACCGTGCCGAAGTAGCCGACGCGCAGCGGTCCGGGGCCGGCGGGGGCGTCGGGCAGGTCGAGCAGGCCGTCGACGTCGACGCCGTTCTCGACCACGGTGAAGCGCTCGGCCGGCACGCCCAGGGCGAGGAAGGGCGGCAGCGCGCGAGGGCTCGGCACGACCAATCGCTGCGGCAGGGCCAGGGCGCGCCGGGCACGGTCGTGCAGGGCGGCGACCTTGGCCGGCCCGGTGGCGGTGTCGACCCACCACGGGAACGTGCGCGCGAGGCACTCCGTGCAGCGCTCGCTGCTCGCCGTCGTGCACGCTTCCTCGTCGACGCGGAACATCTGGCCGCGCGGGCAGAACAGCCAGTAGTCGTGCACCGTCAGCACGGTCGGCACGCCGGCGGCCGCGAGCTCGTCGAGGCTGTCGACCGACATGCCGGTCAGGTGGTGGACGTGGGCGACGTCGAACGTGACGCCGGCGGCGCGGCGTGCGGCGAGGAAGTCGCGCAGGGCTGCGGCCATCGGCGCGGCGGTGTACATCGCCGCCAGATCCGTCACCCCTTCCCACCGGTACGCGACGCGGGTCGTCCGCGGATTGCCGTCGGCGGCGAGCCGGACCGTGCCCTGTGCCGGTCCCGGCGTCCCTTCGCGTGCGTAGAGTTCGACGTCGTGGCCCTGGCGCACGAGGGCCCTGGCGAGGCCGTCGACGTGCTGCTCGACGCCGCCCACGCTGTCGGGCGGCAGGCCGTGGCACAGCAGCAGGATGCGCATCGCCGCACGATGCCGCGCTGGCGCGCGCGCCGCAACGCTCGGCGGACCGCGCGACGGGATGTTTGACCCCTTCCCTCGTCGCCGCTACCGTCTCGCCCCCGCCAAGTTGACGCGCTGCGACATCCGCAGCGCTGGCGCGCGTGCAGCAATGAAGCTCAAGGTCCGCCGTTCCAAGGTCAAGCGTCTCAAGAAGGTCGGTTTCCGCACCCGCAGCAAGACGGCGGGGGGCCGCAAGGTCATCAAGCGCAAGATCAAGCGCTCGGGCAAGTTCCGCGTCGGTTAGTCCGCGGTTCCGCCGCGCCGCTGGTCCGGTCGCCGCGGCGGTGCGTCGGCGCCCGCGCGCCATGGCGCCGCGAGCCTTCCCTGTTGCGCACCCGCTTGTGAGTGCGTCCGCGGGTGCCGCGCGCGCCGTGTTCCGGCTTGTCGCTGGCGAGTGCGTGCCCGCGCGGCGGCGGTGGCGCGAATCGAGGTTGCCGCGCCAACGCAGCGCGCCGTCGGGGAAAGGCAGTCTGCAACCGACTGCCTGCTGCGTAGCGACCTGCCGGCCAGCGACCTGCCGGCCAGCTACTTGCCGGGCAGCTGCCGCTTGAGGAACGCCATGTCGGCGGCGAACTGCGCCAGCGCCTCGCGATCGCCGTCGGCGATCTTCTTGAAGTGCGCGGTCACGCGCATGCCATCCGCGGTCGCCTCGGCGGTGGCGATCACCGCGTCGACCTCGAAGTAGCTCTTCTTGATCAGCTTGACCTGGAACTTGAGGTGCACGTCGCTGCCGCTGAAGAACAACTCCTTGCCCTGCTCGGCCGACACGCCGGCCTTCTCGCAGTTCCAGGCGAACTGCACGCGGTCGCCGTCGACGTTCGCCATCTGGCCGACCAGCGACTTGGTGCCGGTGTGGACCAGTTGCTGGCGCGGGATCATCCGGTTGCGCACCTCGTCCGGGAACGTGATCAGCACCTTCTCGTGATCGGCGGTGCCGGTGCCCGCCAGTTCGCGCTGGTTGAGCTGCTTGACGATCGCCTTGGTCGCCTCGGCGAGCGTCTCGTGCATGCCGATCAGCTTGTCGATGCCGACGCTCTTCATCACGTTCTTGACGAACGCGGACGGCTGCGCGACGACGAGGTCGCCGCCCTCGGCGCGGCAGCGCTTGTGCGCCTTGATGACCGCGCCCAGCGCCGTCGAGTTGATGAACTTCACGACGTGCATGTCGAGGATCAGCATGTTGACCCCGCGGTCGATCAGGGCGTCGACCTCCTGCATCAGCGCCGGGCAGTAGAAGGTGTCGAAATCGCCCTTCAGGGTCAGCGTGGCGTAGTCGTCGTGCAGGGACTTGTCGATCTTCATGGGAGGAGCGCGGCGCGCGGTCGGAGAGGGGGGTGAACCGGCTGCGGATTCTGGCGAGCCGGTGCGCCGAGCGCAACGCGGCCGTCGAGTTCACCCGGTCGCAGGCGTGCACCTGCGCGCGACCGGGGCTAGAGTCGTGCGGCCATGAAGTGGACCTGGCCTTGGAAGCGCGGCGAGCCGGCGGTCGCCCCGCCGGCGCCGGCGCGGACGACCGCCCGTCCCGTCGAGGAGCCGTCGACGATCCTGACCGGCGACGCGACCGAGGACTCGCGGTCGCTCCAGATCCTGCTCGACACCATCGCCGCCGTCACGGCCAACATCGACCTCGACACCGTGCTGCGCGACATCGTCGACCGGTCGCTGGAGGTGACCCGCGCCGAGCGCGCGATCCTGCTGCTCGGCGACGCGCCCGACGCGCTGGCGGTCCGCGTCGCCCAGGACCGGGAGGGCAACGCCCTTGCCGGCGACCTGCAGTGGAGCCGCAGCCTCGTCCGCCGCTGCCTCGAACAGGGTCTGGCCGTGCGTTCGGTCGTGCAGTCGGATCAGGAAGCCCTCGAACTCGGCCAGTCGGTCTACGACCTCAAGTTGCGCGCCGTCATGTGCGCGCCGATGCGGTCGCGCAATCGCACCGTCGGCGTCATCTACGTCGACTCGCGCGCCGTCCGCCGTGAGTTCAGCGCGCGCGACCTCGCGCTGTTCGGCGCGATCTCGGCGCAGTTGGCGATCTCGGTCGAGAACGCGCGCCTGCACGCCGATTCGCTGGAGAAGGTGCGGCTGGAGAAGGACGTCGAGATCGTCCGCCGCATCCAGCAGCACCTGCTGCCGCCGGTGCCGAACGACCTGCGCGGCGTGCAGGTGGCGCTGCGCTACGAGGCGGCGGAGAAGGCGTCGGGCGACAGCTACGATCTGCTGAAGCTGCGCGATGGGCGCTTCGCCGTGATGATCGGCGACGTCTCCGGCCACGGCGTGGGTTCGGCGCTGCTGAACCACTCGGTGCAGGCGGCGCTGCGCAGCTACCTGGAGATGCTCGACGATCCGGCGGTGATCGTGACGCGGCTGAACGAGCGGCTGTCGCAGAGCGTCGAGGCCGGCAAGTTCATGTCGATGCTGCTGGCGATCGTCGATCCGCAGCGGCGCACGTTGCACTACGTCAACGCCGGCCATCCCGGCCTCGTGCTCGTCCGCGGCGGCAAGGTGCGCGTGCTGGAGAAGACCGGCATGGTGCTCGGCGTGCTCGCCGGTCAGGCCTACGAAGCGAGCGCGCCCGTGGCGCTGCAGCCGGGCGACGTGCTGTTCCTGCACACGGACGGCGTGGACGAAGCCAAGCGCGCCGGCGGGGCCGTGTTCGGCGCCGACCGGTTGGCCGCGGTGCTGGCCAAGGCAGGCAGCCAGTCGGCGGAGGGCGTGCTGCGCGAAGTCGAGGCCGCCGTTCGCGCGCACCTCGGCGGCGCGGGCGGCGAGGACGACATCACCATGATCGCCGTGAGGTTGGCGTGAGGCCCGTCGACGTCGCGCCGCCGCCGCGCGGCCGCCGGGCGCTGCTCGCCACCGTCGCCGTGCTGGTCCTGGCCCTCGTCGGCGTCGGCGCGCAGCGCTGGTTGGTCTGGCGCGAGGCGCAGGCGCGGCGCGACGCGGCGCTCGCCGACGTCGAGGCGACGTTGGCGGCCGATCCCGTCGACGGCGAAGCGCTCGGGCGCGTCATCGCGCAGTTGCGCAAGCTGCCCGACCACGCGACGGACCGCGCGCTGCGCTTCGCCGAAGCGCGCATCGAGATGGCGCGCGATCGCGCCGAGCGCGCCCGCGAACTCGCCCTCGAACTGGCGATGCAGCCGGGCGCGACCGCCGACGAGCAGTCGCTCGGCGCGCAAGTGTTGTTGCGGTTGCACGAGAACGGCAGTGCGTCGGGCAAGAATCCGGCGGAACTGCTCGGGCCGGCTGCGGACCTCGCCGAGCGCGCCCACACCGCGAAACGCGCGCCGGAGGAGCTGCTGCGGGCATGGCAGGCGAGCGAGCGCAACGGCGAACACGACCGGGCGAAGGCGTTCGCCGCGACGCTGGCGGCCGAGCACGCCGACTCCGCTGCGGCGCGCTTCGTCGCCCTCGCCGTCGCCTTCGATCCGGCGGCCGGCGCCGCGCCGGTGCAACTCGCGCTCGCCGACCTCGCCGCGCCGCCGGCCGAGGGGCGCGCCATGCTGGCCTTCGCCCAGTTGCAGCTCGGCGATCTCGCCGCGGCGACGGCGACCTGCGGCGAAGCGCTCGCGCGCGCACCCGGCGTTGCCGTCGTACGGTTCGCCGCCGCGGTCACCTACCACGCCTGCGCGCTCGGCTTCGCTGCCGGGTCGCCCGATCGCGCCGCGTGGGTCGCGCGCCGCGACACGCAGGTCGATTGGCTGCTGGCCGAGCCGGGCGTCGACGACGACCGCCGCGCCAAGGTGCGCGCCCTGCGCGACGTGCGCTGAGCGCCTGAGAACGAATCCTGCCGCAGACTCCCAGGAGTCTGCCTCCCAGGAGTCTGCGTCGCGGGACGCGCGCCGCGCCGGTGCGTGGATTCGCGGCGGGGGCGAAGCCTTTGACCGCAGGCGGATCGGTGGCTGCGCGGAAGTTCGGCAGCGAGCGTTCGGTCGCGCAGGCACGCTCCGGCTCGCGGACTGCAACCAGCCGCCCCGCGACGGCTGGGCGCTGCTTGCTGCTGGGCTCTCGGTGTCTGGGCTCGGTGTCCTCTGTGTTCTCTGTGGTTCCTCTCTGCTCCTGCTGCTGCTGCTGCTGAAGCAGAACAACCACATAGAACACAGAGAGCACAGAGCAGAGCAGGGGAGAGGAGAGCAGCGCAGAGCAGGGCAGGGCAGGGCAGGGCAAACGGAGGTGCGGCAGCAGCACGAACGGCAACTGCGGTGCGCGCCGGGCGGCGTGGCCTGCCGTGACGCAGACTCCTAGCGCGGCCACGCCGAGCGCGAGAAGCGATTGCCTTGCCGGCTCCGAGGCCGCCCTCAGGCGAGGCGGGCGAGCGCCCACGCCGCGGCGGCGAACAGCGGCGCCAGCGCCCAGGACGGCGCGCCGCAGCGCAGCGCGAGGTGGGTGAGATGGCGGCGGTCGCCGACCCACGGCGGCAGCCCGAGCCACAGGCGCACCACGACGACCTGTGCGAAGTCGGCGAGCGGCACGGCGGCGAGCCAGAGCCCCGACGGGCCGGCGCGCAGCCACCAGCACACGGCGATCGCCGCGGCGGCGCCGAGCGCGTACGCGCCGGCATCGCCGAGGAACAGCCGCGCGCGCGGCCAGTTCCATGGCAGGAACGCCAACGCCGCCGCGGCGGCCGCCGCCGGCCAATCGTCGCGCAGGAAGCCGTCGAGGCCGCCGCCGCCGGCCGCCAGCAGCGTCACGGCGGCCAACGCCGCGGCGACGCCGTTCTGGTTGTCGAGGAAGTTCAGCGCGTTGACGAACACGAACACGAAGCCCGCGAACAGCAGCCAGTGGCCGGGCGCGTGCACCGGGTTGCAGACGGACGCCGCGGCGAGGCTCGCCACCGCCAGGAGCCCGAGCGCCTTGTGGCGCCAGTCGAGGCCGCCGCCGTGCTCTTTGCGGCGGTCGTCGAGCCACCCGACCAGCGCTGCCAGCGCCACGGCGCCGACGCCGAGGCGGTCGCCGGGCCAGAGCGGGTCCCACAGCATCCACAGCGCCAGCGGCGGGGTCAGCAGCACCCCGGCGAGGGGGATCGGGCGACCGTGCTGCTTGCGCCCGGGTCCCGGGACGTCGTCGGGCAGCCAGCCGACGACGCGGCGGTTCACCAACACGCCGACGGCGAGCAGCGCGGTGGCTAGCGCCGCGGCAGTCCACGCCGGCCACGGCGTCATGCGTAGAGTCCGTGCGCGGCGATGTAGTCGCGCACGGCGGGCGTCAGTTCGGGCAGGTCGCGCTCGCCGCGGCGCCAGCGGGCGCGCAGGTCGCTGGCGGCGACGGCGTCGGCGGGCAGGTCGAGCACGTGGGCGGCGATGCGGTCGCGGGCGTCGGCCGGCACCGGCAGCGTCGCGAGCGTCGCGGCGTCGACGGGATGACCGGCCCGCGGGTAGGTGACCAGCGTCGCGAGTTCGAGGATGCGCGCCGGTTCGCGCCACAGGCCGAGGATGCGCAGGTTGTCGCTGCCGACCAGCAGGTAGAGCGGCGCGCCAGGGTGTTCGGCGCGCAGTTCCGCCAGCGTGTCGACGGTGAACGACGGCCCCGGTCGGCGCACTTCGCGATCGTCGATCGCGACGCCGGGCAGGTCGCCGAACGCGAGCCGGCACATCGCCAGCCGGTCGGCGGCCGGGGCCATGTCCTGGTTGCGCTTGAGCGGGTGGTCGCCGCTCGGCATCACCAGCAACCGCGCGATCGGCAGGCCCGCCAGGGCGGCGGCGCACAGCCGGCGATGGCTCGCGTGCGGTGGATTGAACGAGCCGCCGAAGACGCCGAGCCCCTGGTGGGGTCGGGCGGATGCGGCGTGCTCGCTTGCCATGGCGCGACGGTAGCCGGCCGCCGGTCGGCGCGGAACGCAGGGCCGGATCGCGCGCGCACTTCCCGGTTGCGGGCGGCCATCGCGCTGGCTAGGGTTCCGCCTCCCGCCGTCCTCTCCCGGTGGCGGTGAACCCCAGACCCCTCTTCCGCACGACCAATGCGCACGTTCGCCCTCGTCCTCGCCCTGCTGCCACTCGGTGCCTGCTCGTGGTTCGGCCTCGACGGCAAGTCCTCGTACCGCGAGAGCGGCGACCGTGAGATCAAGTCGGTGTCGTCGCTCGAGCGGACGCACAAGCGCAACCAGTTCTTCGGCGAGCTGCGCCGGCGCAACGACGGCCGCAACAACGCGTTCGGCCGCGATCTGATGGCGATCCAGGACTTCATCGACCGCCACGTCTGGAACTACAACCAGAACGACCCGTACGTGAACTACTCGAACGACACGACCAAGCTGGGTCACGTCGGCCGCTTTGGCCTGATGCAGGCGAGCACGGTCCCGGGCGTCGACGAGATCGTCACGCGGTGAGGTCGACGCCCGCGAAGCGGGCGCGATGTCAGGTTGCCGGGTCGCCGCCGCAACGCGGGGGGCGTCTTGCTGCGTCGCCGCCGCAACGCGGGGGGCGACTTGCTGGGTCGCCGCCGCAACGCGGGGGGCGACCTCGGGCGAGGCGAGCAGCCAGCCCGCTGCGGCGACTCCGTGGTTGCATGACGCCGCCGCCAGGAAACGCTGGCGAAGCCCGCCGCGAGACGGGTGACGTCGCGCATTCGATGGGTCGCCGTCGCCCAACGGCGGTCGCGCCGACGTAGCCCGTCAGTCCGGGCCAGCGAGTGCCGTGCAGATCGGCACCCAACTGACGGTGCAGCCGAGTTCCTCGCACCAGGCGGCGACGACGTCGGCGCACGTGTTGGGGAACCAGTAGGAGGTCGCGGCGGGCACGAAGGTCCAGCCGAGGTCCGGCCGCCGCATCACTTCGTCGTCGCGCGCGCGCATCGAGCCTTCGAGGCGTGCGCGCAGTGCATCGACCTTCGACGCTTCGACGACGAGGGGCGTCAGTTCCGCCCACCATGCCGCCCGCTGCAGGCCCGCCGCATCGGCCGCTGCGAACGGGCGCGCGCCGAGCGTGCCCATCGTCGGCCACAGCACCGTCGGGAACACGCGGTACCACGCGTCGTTGCCGCGCGCGAACCACTCCCACTCGCCGTAGCCGAACTCGACGAAGCCCGCGCCATCCGTCGCGGGCGGCAGCACCAACCCGGTGTGCATCGCTCCGCGCAGCAAGTGCACGGTCGCCGGGCGCGCCACGTTGCGCGGCGGTGTCACCGTCGCGGTGCAACCGACGACGGTCCACAGCCCCGCTGCGGTCGCGGCCATCAACGCGCGGCGCACGGCAGGACGGATGCGCTCAGTTCTCGCCGGCCGATCGGTGCTCGGCGCGCGGCGCGGCCGCCATGGCGGTGGCGAGGGGAGCGTGGGCGGGTTGCACCATGAGCACTCCGCTCTCAGCCCTTCTTCTGCCAGCAGCCGAGCACGCGCTCGCGCTCGGCCGGAGCGGGGAGCTTGTAGCGGTGCAGCGCCACGCGGCGGAACAGGCCGAGGCGCTCGGGGGCGTCGGCGCCGGCGTCGAGCCACAGCACGAGGTGGCCGCCCGGGCGCAGCAGCGGGTCGGCGAGTTCCGCCAGCAGTTCCGGCTTGCCGACCGCGCGCGCCGTCACGACGTCGAAGGCGTGGCGCAGTTCGCGCCGCAGCGACGGCGCCTGCTGCGCGTCCAGGTTCAGCGTCTCGACGCCGTCGAACTTCGCCGTGACGAGGCAAGTGCCGACGGCGCGCACCTTCTTGCCGGTGCGGTCCATCAGCACGACCGAGGCGCCAGGGTGCAGCGCGGCGACGGCGACGCCGGGAAAGCCGTTGCCGGTGCCGAGGTCGAGCACGTGGCGGGGCCGCAGCCCCGACTGCGCGAACGCCAGTCCGTCGAGCGCGTGCAGCACCACCGCCTGCTCGCGGTCGCGCACCGCCGTCAGGTTGATGTGTTCGTTGACCTGCAACATCGCGTCGAGGTAGGCGAGCAGGCGCGCGGCGCGCGGCTCGTCGAGTTCGGCGCCGACCGCCTTGGCGGCGGCGACGAGGGCGGTTGGGTCGGTCGCAGTCACCACGCCATCTTCGCGGCGCGCCGTGCGCACGCAACCGCGGCGGCGACGATCAGCCGAGTCCCAGCGCTGCGGCGACCGCGTCGACGCCGTTCGCCGCCGGCACGCGGGCGACGTCGGGCAGGCGGCGCAGCCACGTCGTCTGGCGGCGGATCAGCTGGTGCGTGTTGCGGCGGATGCGGTTGCGCAGCTCCAGCGGGTCCTTGTAGCGACCGCGCAGGAAGTCGCGGCACTCGGCGTAGCCGATCGCCGCGCCGGCCGTGCGCGAGAAGCCGCCGGCGCGCTCGATCGCCTCGGTCTCGGCGAGCAGTCCGTCGGCGAGCATCTGCGCGGTGCGCGCCTTGACGCGCGCATGCAGTTCGTCGCGGTCGCGCTCGACCACGGCGATGCGGCAGGGCCGCGCCCAATCGGCGCGGTCGAAGTGCCGCTGCTGGCTGCTGATGGTCTGCCCGGTCTGCTGCAGCACTTCGTGCGCGCGCACGAGGCGGCGCAGGTCCTTCGGGTGGATGCGCGCGGCCGCCGCCGGGTCGCGCTGCAGCAACTCGGCGTGCAGCACGCCGGGCTGCGCGGCTTCGCGCGCGGCGAGGTCGGCGCGCAGCTTGGGGTCGCCCGGCGGCGACTCCAGCATGCCCTTGAAGAACGCCATCAGGTACAGCGGCGTGCCGCCGACGAACAACGCGCCCTTGCCGCGGCGGCCGAGGTCGGCCAGCGCGGCGGCGGCGGCGGCGCACCAGCGCGCGGTGTCGAAGTCCTCGTGCGGTTCGACGAGGTCGATCAGGTGGTGCGGCACGCGCGCGCGATCGGCGGCCGCCGGCTTCGCCGTGCCGATGTCCATGCGGCGGTACACCGCCATCGAGTCCATCGACAGGATCTCCCGGCCGGTGCGCGCCGCCAGCTCGAGCGCGAACGCCGTCTTGCCGGACGCAGTCGGTCCGGTGACGACGAGCAGGGGTTCGGTCAGCGGTGCAGCGGCCAAGGCGGTGGGGGAAGTTAGCGGCTCCGCCCTTCCTCGTCGCCTCGCCGCCACGTACCTTCCTGCGCGCGTCAAGCCATGATCGCCTTCCTCTCGGACATCCACAGCAACATGGAGGCGCTGTCGGTCTGCCTGCAGGAGGTCGAGCGCCTCGGCTGCAAGCGGATCGTCTGCCTCGGCGACGTCATCGGATACGGGCCGCAGCCGCGCGAGGCGCTGGCGACGATCATGCAGCGGGCCGAGTTCTCGATCCTCGGCAACCACGAACACGGCGCGATGTTCTACGCGTCGGACTTCAACCCGCGGGCCCGCGCCGCCATCGAGTGGACCCGCGACCAGCTCAGCCGTCGCGACCGCCCGCGCGACGAGAACATCCGCTTCTGGACCTATCTCGACGGCATGGCCAAGGAGAAGCGCGAGGGCCGCATGCTGTTCGTGCACGGCTCGCCGCGCGATCCGGTGCGCGAGTACCTCGTTCCGCGCGACGTCGCCGACAAGGAGAAGATGGACGAGTGCTTCGCCAAGATGGGCGACGCCAACCTCTGCTTCGTCGGCCACAGCCACGTGCCGGGCGTCTACCTGCGGTCCGGCCGATTCCTCAAGCCGTCGGAGATCGGCATGGAGTGGCGCGTCGACGAGCAGGCGATGGTCAACATCGGCTCCGTCGGCCAGCCGCGCGACGGCGACCGCCGTTCGTCGTTCGTCACGTACGACGGCGACGGCACGGGCGGCGCCGTCCGCTTCCATCGCCTGGAGTACGACGTCGCGACGACGATGGAGAAGATCCGGGCCATCCCCGAACTGCCCGACTACCTCGCCGACCGCCTGGCCGAGGGCCGGTGAGCGCGCGGCCCCGCGCCGGGCCGCCGAACCCCACACGACGCACATGCAGACGCCGTTCCGTTTCGTTCCGTTGGCGTTCCTCGCCGCGCTCGCCGCCGCGCAGGACGGCGCCACCGCCCGCTTCGCGCAGACCTTCGGCACGCCGGGCAGCATCGGCGGCTTCCACGCCGAGTTCAGCCCGTTCGGCGCGGGCATGACCTACCTGCAGGCGACGGACCACACCGTCAGCCTCGCCGCAGCGCGCAAGACCGAGCGTGCGCCGGGAGACTGGCTGCTGCTGCTCTGGAACGGCGACGACCACATGCTGCGCCTGGGCCATGCCGGCGCGGCCCCGGCGGCGTTCGCCGCCGATCCGGCGACCGCGGCGTGGACCGTGGCCCGCGCTGACGGCGCCGTCACCTTCACGCTCGACGGTGGCGACAAGCTGACGCTGGAGAAGACGCTGCGCCACGACCCGCGGTCGCGCGGCTTCACCCTGGAGGTCGCGCTGCGCAACGCCGGCTCGACGGCGACGGGCACGCTCGAATTCGTGCTCGGGGGCCCGGTTCCGGTGCTGCCGCACGAGTCGTCGCTGTTCGGCAACCTCGCCGTGGCCATCGCCGCGCCGACCGCGGGCGACGCGCTGTCGACGCCGCCGCAGGCGGGCGTGCAGCACGCGTTCCCGCTCGACGGCAAGGCCCTCGCGTTCGCCGGCAGCACCAACCGCTTCTTCGGCGCCTTCGTCTGGCCGAAGGACGACGCCGCCCGCGGCGCGCTCGCCGGCATGACCGTCGACACGCTGCCGCTGCAGGACGACGGCGTGTCGAAGACCAAGGCGAACACCACGACGCGCGTCAACTACGCGCTGCGGTTGCCGATCCCGTCCGCCGGGGCGGAGACGCGCGCGACGTTCGGGCTGTACCTCGGGCCCAAGAGCTACCGCGTCTTCGCCTCGCTGCCCGAGCCCGAGCGCTTCGCGCCGATCCTCGACGTCGACCTCAAGTCGCCGTGCTGCGGCTTCGAGATGCCGGGCGGCCGGCCGATGGCCAAGCTGCTGCTGGCCCTGCTCGGCTGGTTCCACGACCTCGTCGGCAACTGGGGCTTCGCGATCGTCATGCTGACGATCCTGGTGCGCGGCCTGATGCTGCCGCTGAACTTCCGCATGCAGAAGTCGATGCGCGAGTACAGCAAGCGCATGGCCGTGCTGAAGCCCAAGATGGACGCGCTGAAGCAGAAGCACGGCGACGACCAGCGCGCCTACCAGCAGGCGATGCTCGCCTTCCAGCGCGAGCACAAGCTGATGCCGCCGCTCGGCGGCTGTCTGCCGATCTTCCTGACGATGCCGATCTACATCGGCCTCTTCACCGCGCTGCGCACCGCCTACGACGTGCGCCAGCAGCCGTTCGTCGGCTGGATCGAGGACCTCAGCCAGCCCGACATGCTGCTGCAGCTGTCGTTCTGGCCGCACGTGTTCAACCTGCTGCCGCTGGTCTGGATCGCCATGTTCGTGTGGCTGCAGACGCGCATGCCGCTGCCGACCGACCCGCAGCAGCGCCAGATGCAGCAGATGATGCGCTACATGCCGATCCTGTTCGGCGTGATGCTCTACTCGTACGCCGCCGCGCTGCTCGTCTACATGGTGACGTCGATGGCGTGGTCGATGGTCGAGAACGCGATCGTCAAGAAGGTGCTCGGGCCGATGGACCCGAACGTCGCGGCGATGGCGCCGCAGCCGATCTGAAGCCGCGCGCCGGCGCCGCGCCGCGGGCGCCGTGCGTCAGGGCGCGGCCGCCGACCGCCGCGGCAGGACGAAGTCGAACTGCAGGCCGCCGTCGTCGAGACGGCGCGCTTGCGCCTCGCCGCCGTGGCCGAGAACGACGGCCTGCACGAGGCCGAGTCCCAGGCCGGGGTTCTGGCCGCGCAGCGCCCGGGTCGGCGCATACGGCTCGAAACTGCGCGGCAACTGCCAATGGTCGAGTTGGCCGCCGTGCGCGACGAGGCGCAGACGGACCGCCGCGGGCAGTGCCGCGGCGGCGAGGCTCGCGGTCGCCTCGGCCCCCGCCAGGTCGTCGGCGAACTGCAGCAGCGCGGTGACCGCGGTCTGCAACTGGCCGCGGTCGCCCGCGACGACGAGGCCGGCGGCCGGCGCGTCGGTCCGGGCGTTCGCGGCCGAGCGCGGGCGGGCTGCGACCGCTGCGCGCAGCAGCTCGGCGACGTCGACTTCGTCGCGGTGGCGGGGGCCGGCGACCGCTTGCGCCAGCGCCTGCAGCCGATCGACCGATGACGCGATGCGCGCCGTGCCCGCCAGCGCGGCGGCGACCTGCGCGTGGGCGTCAGCGTCGTCGGCGCGCAGGCAGGCCTGCAACAACTGCAGATGCCCGGCGACGAACAGCAGCGGGTTGTTGATCTCGTCGGCGACGCCGCGGGCCAGCTCCGCGAAGGCCTCGGCGCGCGGTCGGTCGCCGCCGTGCCGCGCCTGTTCGAGCGCCGCTGCGAGCGCGCCCGGCGAACCAGGCCACGGCAGCGCGAGCGCCCCGACCCCGCGGGCGAGTTCCGCCGGCGCCGTCTCGCGCGCGGCGGCGCCGACCAGCACGAGGCCGAGTCCCGGCCAAGCTTGCCGCAGCAGGCGCAAGGCGCCGGCTTCTTCGCTCGCGTCCGCCGCCGGCGCCACGACCGCGAGGGCGGGCGCGAACCGCAGCAGCGCGGCGCCATCGTCCGCGAGCGACCGGAAGACGCGCACCTCCGGCTGCGTCGGCAGCGCCCGCAGTGCGGCGAGCACGCGCTCGTCGAGCGCGCCGATGGCGGCGATGCGTTCGCGGGGATCCATGCAGGGGCGAGTCGGGACCGGCGCGCGTCGGCGGCAGCCGGCGCGCCATGCTACGGCGAGACCATACCGCCAAGCGTGGTTGCCATCGGTGATTCCGCCGCCGGGTTGCCGGCCTCAGGCGTCGCCGCCGGACGTTCCGATACGCGCGCCATGACGGAACGGCGCGATGCCGACGGAGTCGACGGGCCGCCGCCGGGCGCGGCGCTGCGCGTCGTGCCGGGCCATGGCGCCGCCGACAGCGAGCCGCCGCCGGTCCGGCTCGTACGGGAGTTCCGCGGCCCGACCGTGGCCGACCTGCTGCGCGACGAGTTCGCGGCGCAACTGCCGGGTCGCGCGTGGTCGGCGCTGCGGCGGATCGAGGCCGGTGAGTTCGCCGCGGCGGAGGCCTCGCTGCCCGGCGTGTTCGCGCCGATCCTGCCGGGGCCGGGCGGACGGTTGCGGCGTCGCCGCCTACGGTGGTTGGTCGCCGTCGCCGTGGTCGTCCTGGCCGTCGCGGCGGGCGCGGCGCTGCTGGGGGGCAGGTGAAGTCCGACGCTGCCGTTGCCGTCGCGCGCCCCGGGGCTCGCGTGGTGCGTCCCGGTCCTGCACGATGCGCGGCCACGTCGTGAACGGCACTGCCCCAGCAACGTCCGCCGAGCGCGGCGCCGACGAGCTCGCCGACGCGGCGGCACCGGCGCTCAGCGTCGTCGTGCCGGTGTTCAACGAACGCGACAACATGGCGCCGCTGCACGATGCGCTGACGCACGCCCTACAGCTCTACGGCAAGCCCTACGAGATCCTGCTGGTCGACGACGGCAGCAACGACGGCACGCGCGACGTGCTGCGGGAACTCGCGGCCATCGACCCGCACCTGCGCCTCGTGCTGTTTCGCCGCAACTACGGCCAGACCGCGGCGATGGCGGCGGGCTTCCGCGCCGCCCGCGGTCGGACCATCGTGTCGATGGACGGCGACCTCCAGAACGACCCCGCCGACATCGGCCGGCTCGTCGACAAGCTCGACGAAGGCTTCGACGTCGTCTGCGGTTGGCGTCGCCATCGCCAGGATCGCGCCGTCACGCGCCTGCTGCCCAGTCGCGTCGCCAACTACCTGATCTCGCGCGTCACGGGCGCCCGCATCCACGACACCGGCTGTTCGCTGAAGGCGTATCGCGGTTGGGTCGTCCGCAGCCTGCACCTGTACTCGGACATGCACCGGTTCCTGGCCGCGCTCGGCGTCGGCCTCGGAGCGCGCATCTCCGAGCTGCCGGTGCGGCATCATCCGCGGCGGGCGGGCCGCTCGAAGTACGGCCTCGGGCGGGTCTTCCGGGTGCTCGCCGACCTGGTCGGCATCAAGATGCTGATCCAGTTCGCGGCGCACCCCATCCGCTGGTTCTCCCTCCTGTCGCTGCCGCTGTTCCTGCTGTCGCAGCTGATGTTCCTGCTCGGCTTCGTCAAGCTGCGCGGCTCCGGCGCGATCGAGTGGCTGACCGACCACGACATGGCCGCCGTGGCGGCCGGCGCCGTCGCGGCGCTGGCGGCGTTCAACGTCTTCCTGCTCGGGTTCCTCGCCGAACTGCAGGTCAAGGTCTCCCGCTTCTTCCGCCAGCGCATCACCACGACCGCGAGGGAGGCCGCGCGATGACCGCCCCGCTCGTCTCGGTGATCGTCGCCGTCTCGGGCCCGGAGGGGCGGCCGCGCGAGGTCGTCGACGCGCTCGCTTCGTCGCTGACCAACGGCGGCTATGCCTGCGAGTTCATCGTCGTCATCGACGGCCCGGGTCGCTGGTTCGACGGCGAACTGCGCGAAGTGGCCGTGCGCTGGCCGGTCCGCGTCGTGCAGTTGGAGGGCGGCGGCCTCGGCGAGTCGATCGCGCTGTCCGCCGGCGTCGCCAAGGCGCGCGGCGACCTGGTCGTCAACGTGCCCTCCTACCTCCAGATCGAGCCCGACGACGTGGTCTCGGTCGTGAAGGCCCTCGAAGCGGGCGCCGATTGCGTCGCGACGTGGCGGCATTCGCGCATCGATCCGTGGCTGAACCAGCTGCAGTCCAAGCTGTTCAACGCGGCCCTGCGGGTGGTCATGGGCGCGCCGTTCCACGACCTCAACTCCGGCACGCGCGGCTTCCGTCGGCAGGTGCTCGAGGAGGTCGCCGTCTACGGCGAGCTGTACCGATTCCTGCCGGTGCTGGCGCGGCGCCAGGGCTTCCGCGTCGTCGAGGTGCGTGTCCGCCACCGCGAGGAGAAGGGCCGGGCCGGCTTCTACGGACTCGGCGTCTACCTTCGCCGGTTGCTCGACATCCTCGCGATCACGTTCCTGACGCGCTTCACGCAGCGGCCGTTGCGCTTCTTCGGCGGTCTCGCGTTCGCCTCGATCGCCATCGGCGCGCCGATCGCCGCCTGGTACCTCTACGACCGCATCTTCCTGGGCGAGTCCCTGAGCGACAAGCCGGCGTTCGTCATCGGCGCGATCCTGGCGGCGTTCGGCGTGCAGTTCCTCGGCTTCGGCCTGATCGGCGAGATCATCATCTTCACGCAGGCGCCGAACCTCCGCGACTACAAGATCGAGGACACCGTGCAGGGCGGCTCCGAGTCGCCCGACCACGAGCCGGTCGGGTTCCTCGCGCCACCGGCGGAACCGCCGCTGCCCGGCGACCGGCCGGCGTTGGGCGCGTCGCCGGCGACCGCAGCCGCCGCTGCGCCTGCTGCCGTCGCCACGCCCGCGTCCATCGCGCCGTCCGTCGCCTCGCCCGCGCTGCGCGTGCGCGAGTTGCTGCCGGGCGAGGACTCGCGCTGGGACAGCTACGTCAGCCGCCACCCGCTCGGCACCTTCTTCCACCGCACCGGCTGGGCGCGCGTCGTCCGCGAACGGTTCCGCCACGTGCCGCACCACCTCGTCGTCGAGGAGGGCCGGCGGTGGCTCGGCGTGCTGCCGTTGTTCCTCGCCAAGAGCCCCTTCCTCGGCAAGAACCTCGTCAGCCTGCCCTACGCAGTCTACGGCGGCGTGCTCGCCGACGACGAACGGGCGCAGACCGCGCTGTTGGCGCACGCCGAGGCGATGGGCCGCGAACTCGGCGTCGGCTACGTCGAGCTGCGTCACCTCGAGGCGCGCCCGGGCGAACGGGCGCAGTCGCCGCTGTACGTGACCTTCCGCTGCGACCTGCCCGAGCGCGTCGAGGACGTGATGGCGCGCATCCCGAAGAAGGCGCGCGCCGAGGTCCGCTGCGCGCGCGAGCCGAAGGCGGCGGCGGTCCCGGGCAAGCGCCGGGAGTCCTTCGGCATCCGAGTGACGCCCGATGGTTCGGTCGACGAGTTGTTCACCCTCTTCGCCGCGAACAAGCGGCGCCTCGGTTCGCCGGCGCTGCCGCGTAGCTGGTTCCAGGGGCTGGTCGACGAGTTCGGCAAGGCGGTCGTCATCCACCGCGCCGTCGAACCGTCGGGACGCACGATCGCCGCGGTCATGTCCTTCTGCTTCAAGGACACGGTGTACGCCTACTACTCGGGTTCGTGCGACGACGTCGAGCGCACCGGCGTGAACAACTGGATCTACTGCGCGATCATGGAGTGGGCCGTCGAGCAGGGGTACCGCCGCTTCGACTTCGGCCGCAGCCGCGCCGACTCGGGGCCGGCGCGGTTCAAGCAGCACATGGGCTTCGTCGCCGAGCCGCTGCACTACGACTACCTGCTGCTCGGTCCGGGGGCGAAGCTGCCGGAGTTCCACCCGAGCAACCCCAAGCTCGCCTTGCCGCGCCGGCTCTGGTCGCGCCTGCCCGTGTTCCTGTGCAACTGGCTGGGCGCCCGCCTTTCGCGCTACATTCCGTGAGCGGTCCCGCTCCGCCGCCCATGCCGACCCCGCCGCCTCCCGCCGCCAAGGAACACACGCGCTGGTCGCCCGGCCTGATGGGATTCTACCTCAGTTGCGCCGGCGTCTCGCTCGGCGCGGCGATCGGCTTCGGGGCGCATTGGTTCTTCCGCAGCGGGGCCGGGCTGGCGTTCGGCGTCGCCCTCTCGGGCGTCAGTTGCGTCACGTGCTACGTCTCGTTGAAGGCGGCGCGGCGACCGCCCGCGGCCGGCTCAGGCGCCCGCCAACAACCAGTCGACCGCGGCAGCTAGGTCGGCGGCCTCGTGGTCGGGCGCGCAGCCGGCGGCGGCGAGCAGCGCCCGCTGCGGGCCCGGCGGCTTGCCGCTGTGCACCAGCACCTTGCGCAGCGACGTGCCGGCGGCCATCAGCACGTCGCGGGCGCTGTCGCCGACGACGGCGCCGTGGCGCAGATCGACGCCGAGCAGGTCCGCGGCCTGCTGCAGCCGGCCGCCGGCGGGCTTGCGGCAGGCGCATGGACCGCCGTAGCCGAGGCCGCCTTCCGGCAGGTGCGGGCAGGGCAGGTAGGCCGCCGGGAGGCTCGCCAGGTCGTCGTGGAGCTTGCGGTGGATCGCGGCGAGGTCCGCCTCGGTGAGGTAGCCGCGGGCGATGCCGCTCTGGTTGGTGACCACGACGACGCGCCAGCCAGCGTCGCAGAGCCGCTGCACCGCCGCGCGGACGCCGGGCAACATGGCGAGCTGGTCCGGCGTGCGGACGAAGTCGACGTCCCGGTTGAGCGTGCCGTCGCGGTCGAGGAACGCGGTCGGCCTCACGGCGTGCCGTTCGTCGTCGCGGGCGGCGGGGTCGAAGTCGGCGCCGGTGTGGTCGGCGTCGGGGGCGTCGCCGGCGGTGGTGGGGTGGGCGCCGCGGCGGGCGGCGTCGCCGCCCGGGCCGCCAGCAGATCGAAGCCAAGCAGCGGCGCGTCGTCGCGTTCGAGCACGACGAGGTGTTCGGCCGGCAGGATCGCGCTGCGCACGCCGAACGGCAGCACCAAGTCGCCCGCCGTCCAGAAGATCGGCAGCGGCGGCAGGCTCTCGTCGAAGGCCCCGTCGATCCAGCGCGAGGTGTAGCCCTCCGTGTACTGGAACACGCGCCGGGTCGCGGTGCGGTAGCCGCGTTTGCGCAGTTCGATCACGTGGTTGCCGCCGAAGTGGCCGCCGACGTCGATGGCGGCGGGGGTCGTCTTGCCCGTGCTCTGGCCGTCGACCCAGATCGACGCACCCGGCGGTTCGCTCGCCACCAGGACCCGCTCGCGGCTCGACCACCACGTGCAGGCTGGCAACAGCACCAGCAGGAACGGGGCGAGGGCAAGGCGGCGCATGCGGGCATGCTATCGACCGCCGCGGGTCCGGTCGAAAACCCGTCGGCGACGCCCGGCTCGTCGGCGGGTGGCCGCGGGGGGCTGCGGAGGTGCGGCGGGCGCGGCGTGAAGTCGCCGAGCGGGCCCTCGTCTTTCGCCGCAACTTCGGTAGCATCGTGGCCTCGCGTCGCGCGGGCGGTCACCTGCGCAGCGCCTCTCCTGGTTCCGGTCAGTCCCGAAGAGGAAATCATGGTCATTCGAACGGTCGAAACCGCGGCCCGCGGCGTCGCCGCACCTTGCGTTCCATTCTCGCGCCGCTGCATGGCGGCTGCGCTCGCCGTCTGCGCCGCGGCCGTCGCGCAATCCCCCGTCGGCGCGCCGCCGGATGGCGCGCACGCCGCGCAGCTGCCCGCGCCGGCGACGCTGCAGCCCGCGCCTGCCGCACAGCAGCCCGCGCCCGCTGCCGCAGCCACCGGCACGACCTACGGCCGGATCGTCGTCGACCGCGCGCAACTGCGCTGCTGGACGGGCGCGGTGGCGCAGCCGCCGGTGTTCGACGAGGTGCTGACCAAGGACACCGTCGTCGTGCTCGGCCGCAGCGAGAATGGCTTCCGCTGCGTGCAACTGCCGCTCGGCCCGGTCGGCTTCGTCAGCAAGAAGTTCAGCGAATCGACGCCAGAGGGCGTGGTCAAGACCAAGGGCGTCAAGGTCGCCTTCCGCTACCGCGCGAAGTCGAGCGAGGCGCCGGTGGCGCAGTTGGACAACGGGGTCGCGCTGCACGTCGTCGGCGAACAGGACGACTGGTACCGGGTGCGCGTGCCCGGCGTCGACGCCTGGGTCGCCGAGGCCGAGGTCCTGGCCGCGGACGCCGCCGATCCGGCGCCCGCCGCGCTCTACGCCGAGCTGCAGCAGAAGCAGGAGGCGGAGGTGAAGGCGCGATTCGACGCCATTGCCGCGCAGATCGCGCGCCAGAAGCAGGACGAAGCCGACGTCGCCGCCGTGGCGAAGCTGCAGGACGAGTTCCTCGCCGAGCAGCAGAAGAAGCCGGTCGCCGCACAGCAGTACGCGGCCATCAACGAAGCGCTCGACAAGCTGCAGGCGACGTTCGCCGCCGACTCGGCCGGCAAGCCGGTCGCTGCGGCGTTGAAGGAGCGCATCGAGAAGCAGCGCTGGTTCGCCGAAGCCTCGGCGATCGTCAACGACGTCAAGCCGCCGACGGCCGACTTGCCGCCGCCAGAGAAGAAGGACCCGCTCGAACGCTTCCAGTCGATCGGTTGGCTGCGGTACGAGCGCCGCATCGCGGCTCCAGGCGTCTACTACCTCGACAAGGGCGGCCAGCGGCAATACGAGGTCAAGTGCTCGAACGGGCGCTACGACCTCGGTCTCTTCGTCGATTGCGAAGTGGCCGTGCTCGGCCCCCGTCGCCGCCCGGTCACGACGTCGATGACCGTGATCGACGTCGAGCGGCTCGAAGTGCTCGGCGTCGCCGACAAGCGCTGACCGGAAGGCTGGCGCCGGCATCGGCGCTCCGCCGCAGCCCGGCCGTGGACCGCAGCCAGGCGCTGGCCGGGCGCTGCCCGGTGGCCGCCATGGCGACGGCGCGACGGCCCCGGTGCCGTCGCGTGGCTGGCGCCCGCCAGTGCGGCGCGCCCGTTTGCCGAAGAACGGCTGCGCGCCGCCGCCGTTGCGGGGGCCGTTCCGCCAACGTGCCGTCCCCTGCCGCCGTCCTCCGTTGCCGCCTGCTCGCTGCCTGCCTCGGCCTCGCGGCGTCGGCGTCGGTGTGCGGGCAGCAGGCCGCCCCGGCTGCAGGTGGCGGCGAGGCGATCCACGGTGAGGTCGCCGACCAGGCGCTGCGCGCGGGCCGGTCGTTTCTCGACAGCGAAGACCCGGTGGCCGCATGGCAGGCCTTCCGCCGTTCCGCCGCGCTGGGCGCCGAGCCGCGCGCGGTCGGCATCGGGCTCGGCATGGCGCATCTGATGCTCGGCCAGAGTGCGTTCGCCTTGGCGTGGGCGGAAGCCGCGCTGCGCGACGATCCGCGCAGCCAGGAAGCGATGGCGCTGGCCGTGCGCGCGCGCATCAGGGACCGCCGCTTCGACGAAGCGGTCGAGACGGCGGCGGCCTACGTCGCCGTGGTGCCCATGGCCGATGCGGAACTGCGCGCGGCCCGGGCCTCGGCCCTGTTCCGCGTGCAGCGCACGGACGAGGCGGCCAGCGCGTACCGCGCGGTGCTCGCCGTCGATCCGATGCACGCCGAGGCCCACCTGCGGCTGGGCTCCGGCCTGCTCGGCCCGGCGCCGGCGCCGCGGTCGCCACGGTTGTTCGCCGCAGTCGGCGCCTTGGCGCGCGGCGACCGAGCAACGGCCATCGCCGCCCTCGGCGCCGTGCTGGCGGCCGAACCGGCGCATCCGATCGCGCACCGATTGCTCGGCGAGACGCTCTTCGCGCAGAAGGCGGCGGCAGCGATGGCCGCCGGCGACGCCGCCTTCGCCGCGCTGGCCGCGGCGGCGTTCCTGCCGCAGGTCTACGTCGACGTCGTCGCCGAGTTCGTGCCGGGCTACGGGGCGCTGCCGCCGGCTCGCCGGCAGGTCGTCGACCGGACGGCGGCGCTGTTCGCGCGGCAGCTGCCCAACCTCGTGGCCATCGGCGCGCGCCACGATCTGCTGGTCGAACTCGATCGCACGACCGATGCGGAAACGCGCGCCAACCTGCGCGGCAAGCGCACCTTCGACGGCCGGTTCTGGGACGACGTCCGCGGCGTCGGCGGCGTGCACGCGGCGACCGGCATCGAGGCGCTCGACGAGGCGGCCAGCTTCGGCTTCGACACCTTCGCCCACGAGGTCGCGCACCAGGTCCACTACTACGCCTTCACACCGACGCAGCGCGCCCGCCTGCGCGCGCTCTACCGCGCGGCGGTCGACGCGGGCAGGTGCCTCGACTACTACGCGGCGACCAACGAAGCCGAGTACCTCGGCCAGGGCGTCGAGGCCTTCGTCAGCCTCGGCAAGCGACCGGGCGCCGAGACGACGCACGGCCACACGCGCTTCGAGTTGCGCCGCCTCGATCCGGAACTGCACGACTTCCTGGCCGGTCTCGTGACGTGGGATCCGCTGGCCGACCCGGCGCGGCGCGAGCGGCTGCTGGTCGCCGCCGTCGCCGTCGCGCGGCGCGGCGGGCGGCCGGAGGACGCCGTCGGCGCCGCCGGCAGGGTGGCCGCCGGCGGCGAGCGCGACCGCGGGCTCGCCGGCGCCGAGAAGGCCGCCCTGGCGCAGCGCGGCCCCTGATTCCCGCGG
>JBKDXM010000088.1:0-4876 GCA_046306335.1 Planctomycetota bacterium | reverse complement strand
GATCTGCTCTGTGCTCTCTGTGTTCGCTGGGGTTGTTCTGCTCCAGCAGCCGCAGCAGCAGCAGCCGAAAGGAACCACAGAGAACACAGGGGGCACAGAGGGCAGGCCCCCGGAGCCCAGCCGCACGCAGCGCTCATTGTTTGCGGTGCAGCGGGTTGCAATCCGCGAGCCCAACGCGCCTGCCTGGCCGGGAACTTGCCCCGGCCGCGAATCCGCGCACCGGATCGGCGCGCGTTCCGTGACGCAGACTCCCAGCGCGGCGGCGCGGCGAGCGACTGCAGGGCCTGCATGACCGCCAGATCGCCCGGCGCCTGCTGCTGGGCCCGCAGCAGTTCCTGACGGGCTTCCGCCCCGCGACCGAGGTGCTGCAGCAACGCCGCGCGCTCGATGCGCAAGTCGACCGGCGCAAGGCCGCGCGCAACGCTGCGGTCGAGGTGCGCCAGGGCCCCGGTTGCATCGCCGAGGCCGCGGCGCGCCGCGGCCGCCAGCCGGAACACATAGGCCTTCGGCGGCGCGATCGCGAGGCACGCCAGCGCCGCGGATTCTGCAGCGGCGAAGGCCGCGGCGTCGCCGCGCACGCGCCCCTGCTGCAGCAACGCCTGCGCCTGCTGCGTCCGCACCCACGGATCGTCGGGTCGCGCGGCGCGGAGGGCCGCCGCGGCCGCGACGGCACGCGCGGGCTGCGCGCTGCCGTCGGGCAACGCCAGCAGGGCGTCGACGAAGTCGGCGAGCGGCGGCGCATACGACGGGTAGATCGCATGCGCCTTGCCGAGGGCCTCGACCGCCCCCGCCGCGTCCCCCGCGCGCAAGCTGCTCGTGCCGAAGCCCCACCACGCGCGAAACGAGTCCTGCCGCACGGCGAGTTCCTGCTGCCAGATCAGCCGTTCGTCGCGGTACTGCAGCGAACGCATGGTCGACCGGCCGATGCCGGCGAACACGAGGACGGCGACCGCAGACCAGCCGACCGGCTGCGGCAGCCGACGCGACCAAGCCGGCAGCGTGCGCGGCACGGCGGCCAACGCGACGAGGCCGAGTCCGACCAGCGGGCCGTACAACCGGTGCTCCGCCAGCGGCATGTTGAGCGGGATCAGCACCCACGGCAGCGCGACGGCCCAGGCGAAGGCCGCGCCGAGCCGCCGCAAGCGCGCCGTCGGACCGGGCCAGACGGCGGCGAGGGTCACGGCGGCCATCGTCGCCCAGCCGGCGAGGACGGCAGGTTCGACGAGGGACGTGCGGTAGACGACGTGCGGATCGAACGACAGACGCCACGGCCACACGGACTGCAGCAAGCAGCCCGGCAGCAGCGTGCCCATCGTGGCGACTTGCACCAACAAGGTCCGGCCGCCGCCCGTCAACGGATCGCCGCCAGGCCGGTCGAGCAGTTGGACCGTGGCCTCCCCGAGCAATGCCCGCCGCACCAGCAGGTAGCCGACGACGACGAGCACCATCGGAACGGCGCGACCCAACGACGGCAGCAGCCGTCGCCGCCACCCGCCGTGGCCGGCGAGCGCCCCCTGCAGCACGCACAGCGCCGGCACGACGACGCCGGTCTCCTTGGCGCCGCACGCGATGACGATGCCAAGGCACGTCGTGGCGATGCCGACGACGGCGGGCGCGCCACGCGACCAGGCGAGATGGCCGTGCAACGCCAGCAGCGCGCCGACCATCGCGAGCAGTTCACTGCGCGCCGACACGAGGTTGATCGCCTCGGAGGCGAGCGGGTGCACCGCGAACAGGCCCGCGACCACGGCGCTGGCGACGAGACGGCGCGACAGCCGCCACGCCCACAGGAACCAGAGCACGGCGACGCTCGCATGCAGCAGCACGTTGCCCGCCTTCAAGCTCCATGCCCCGGGATCGAGCGCCATGTTGAGCGCGAAGCTGGTCAGCAGCGCCGGTCGGTACATCGCGCCCGTGCCGGCGCTGAACAAGGTCGGATCGGTCCAGTACGCGCCGAGGTTGCCGAGGTCGCGCAGCGCCGGGTTGCTGGCGACCGAGTGGAAGTCGTCGAAGACGAAGTCGCCGGCGAGCGCCGCACCATAGGCCAGCCATGCCAGCGCGAAGACCGTCGTCGCCGCGGCGACGGCGGCGCGGCGCACGCGGGCCCGCGGCATCAGCGGGTTCATGCCCCCACCGCCGCGGCGCGCCGGCCGACGCCGAGGCGCTGCAGGACCTCCGTCCAGCGCGCGGCCAGGCGGGCGGTGCCGAAGGCCCGCTCGTACGCCGACCGCGCCACGGCGGCAGCACCCGCGACCCGTCGCCGGTCGGCGGCGAGCTGCTGCAGGCACGCGGCCAGCGCCGCGACGTCGCCGACGGGCACGAGGAACACCGCGCCGCTGCCGTCGAGCCACTGCGCGACGGCCGGCGTGTCGGCGGTGACGACGGGCCGGCCCGCGGCCAGCGCGTGCGCGACCTTGAGCGGCACGACGCGCTGCGCCTTGCCGCTGCGACCGAAGACGCCGGCGACGACGTCCGCCGCGGCGATCACCTGCTGCAGCCGGCTGCGGTCGACGAACTCGGGCTGGAGGTCGAGTCGCGCGCCAAGGCGTGCGCGCGCCAGCGCGCGGTCGGTCGGCGTGCCGCCGACCAAGGTCAGCTCGACGTCCGGCGCCTGCGCGACGGCCTCGATCCAGGCCGGCAAGCCGTGCAACGGCACGCCGGTGCCGAAGAACAAGAGCCGCAGGCGGGAACCCGGCGCCGGCAACGGTGCCGGAACGGGCGCATCGGGGTCGTGCACCGGCAGCCAGACGAAGCGCTCGGCCGGCAGGCCGGTCAAGACCGCGGCGTAGGCGGCGTTCGCCGGCGTGTCGACGAGCACGAGGTCGGCTGCCGCGCACGCGCGCCGGTCGACGTGGGCGCACCACCACGCCGCGAGCGAACCGGGGTGCGCGAGCGCGCGGTCCTCGACGATCGTGTCGTAGCCCGACAGGAAGAGGTCGAGCACCACCGGCACGCCGGCGGCATGGGCCTGCGCGGCGACGGCCGAAGCCAGGGCGTGGCCGGGATACGGCACGACGACGCAGTCAGGACGTCGCACGGCCAATTCCGCGGCGAGTCGCGAAGACAGCCGCGCGCGCTCCGCGCGCTGCTGCCAAAGCGCCGCCGGCCAGCGCCACGGCGCCCGCAGCAAGGCCTGCTTCGCGCGCCCGAGACCCTTGCCGCGGCACTCGCGCACGACGCAACCGGCGGCGACCAGTCCCTGCCGCAGCGAAGTCGTCCGCGGATACCCGGGCCCTTCGTCCCACGCGCCGCAGAACAGCACGTCGGGCATCTCAGTCCTTGCCGTGGTCGCGGGACAGGTTCTGGAAGCGGAGCGCCGCGATCTGCTCGGCGATCAGGCCGAGCGCGAACAGCAGGCCTGCCTGAGTCATCAGCAGCACAGCCATGTTGGTCAGCCGGCCCTCGGTCCACCACGTGTGCAGATACCAGGCGACGCCGAGCCCCGCCGTCAGCAGCGACGCGGGCAGGAAGACCCGCAGCGGCGCGAACATCGTCGCGATGCGCAGGATGATCAGGAAGAACCGGCTGCCGTCGGCGAACAGGCGCACATGGCTCTTGCCCTTGCGCTGGCGCACCTGGAACGGGTGGAAGCCCACGGACCAGCCGCCGCGCAGCATCGACATCGTGATCGTCGTCGGGTAGCTGAAGGTGTTGGGCAGCAGCCAGACGAGGTCCTTGACGACGTCGGCGCGCACGAGGCGGAAGCCGGACGTCAGGTCCGGGATGCGGCGTTGCGAGACGTAGCTGGCGAGCGCGTTGTACGTCCTGTTGGCGAGGTTGCGGTGCAGCTTGCCGCCCTTGCCACCGCGCGACGCGACGACCATGTCGTAGCGCTCGGCCATCGCCAGCATCGCCGACAGTTCGTGCGGCGGGTGCTGGCCATCGCCGTCGAGCAGCAGGATCCAATCACCCTTGGCCTCGCGGATGCCGCGCTTGACCGCCGCGCCGTTGCCGAGCGGCTCGGCGTGGCGAACGACCTTGCAACCCGCCCGCTGGGCGATCGCCGGCGTGGCGTCGGTGGAGCCGTCGTCGACGACGATCACCTCGCGGAATGGGACCCCGGATGCGGCGAGCGCATCGTGCACTTCCCGCAGGAGGGGTTCGAGGTTCACCTCCTCGTTGCGCGCGGGCACGACGACCGAGAGTCGGAGCACGCGGCGTCCCGCTTCGCGGTCGACGACGACCGGCGGCGCGACCGGTGTCGCCGCGACGGGTTGCGCCGACGGCGGCATTTCCCCCGCCGCCATGAGGGCGGGCAGCCGATCGGTGCGAAGGGCGGGATCCGGACGCAACAGCTCGGCCGACATGCCGGTGCTATCGGCAGGACCGGGCCAGAACCGTAGTTCGCGCGCGCGCAAGACGACGAAGCCCGCCGTCGGCATCGCTGCCGGGGCGGGCTTCGTCGTGGCCGGGCGCGCGGCAGCAGCCGTGCGCTTCAGGCGCAGCGCATCACTGGACGACGACCCAACGGTTGTTGTCCGCGCCCGTCGTGTTGGCCGCCGCCGGGACCGCCATGCTGCGCACCGTCACGCCCGCGGGCAGCGTGTTGACGTAGGCGGAGAGGCCGGCCGGGACGGTCGTGGTGCCGTCGTAGGTCGTGCCGGCGGCGCCGGCCGACGTCAGGTGGTTCGTGCCAAGCACGTCACCCGACTGGTTGACGAAGAACGTGCGCTTGCCGCTCGTGCCGAACGTCTGCGGCCACGCGTAGCAGCACCACAGCGTCTCGGCGCGCTGCGCGTCGACCGCGCCGGCGCCCGTCGCGGCGGTGGCACCGCCCGTCGCGGCCTCGGCGACCGGCTGCGAGGTCGGATCCGGCAGGTACATCTGGAAGATGTAGCCCGAGCGAACGACGCGCGCCGCCGCGATGTTGCCGAAC
>JBKDXM010000087.1:0-2957 GCA_046306335.1 Planctomycetota bacterium | reverse complement strand
GGCGTGCGCGAGGCGATGGCGGTGGCGGGGATGCGCACCGGGTCGCCGTTCGCCGGCGCGACGACGACCTCGCCGTCCTGGTCCTTGGTGACCACGCCGGCGTGCATCGTGCCGTCGTGCAGCCGCACGGTGGTGGTGCCGAAGCCCTCGGCGATGCGCGCGCTCGGCGCGACGAGCGCCTCCAGCAGCTGCGCGCGCGTCAGCTTCTTGCCGATGCCGTCCAGCGCTGGGCCGGCGTTGCCGCCGGTGCCGCCGAGCACGTGGCAGCGCGTGCAGCGCGTCGCTTCGTGGTCGTAGAAGACCGACCGGCCCTTGCCGGCGTCGCCGCCTGCGAGCGCCGTGCGCCAGCCGGCGAGCGCGTCCTTGCGGTCTTCGGCGAAGTGCGGCGCGGCGCGCGCGGCGAGCGTCGGGTGCTTGCCCGCCGCCTGCAGCACGTCGAGCTGGAGCGCGGCCGGCACGGTGTCGGCGTCGAGCTGGTCGAGCCAGCCGGCGAGCACGGCGGTGGCCGCCACGTCCGCGATGCCGCCGAGCGCTTCGAACGCGGCTTGGCGTTCGCCCATCGGCGCGTTCTGCGCGAGGGTCGCGAGTACCGGCACGGCCTTGGCTGGATCGGTCTTCGACAGCAGCGCGACGGCGCGCTGGCGCAGGGCCACCGGCGCGTCGGCGCCGATGCCGGCGAGCGCGGCTTCGAGCTGCGGCGCGTCGAGGGCGGCGAGCGCGTCGAGCGCGGCGAGGCGGGCCGGCGCGGGCAGCGCGCTGGCGACGGCGGCGGCGAGCTGCGGGCCGGCTTGCTGCAGGCCGAGCTTCGCAGCGGCGCGGCAGGCGGCGGCGGCGACGACGGGGTCGGCGAGGAACTGCGGCAGCGAGCCGAAGAAGGACTGCTTCACGACGTCGCCGCCCGGGTGCTGGCACGGCCGCCAGTTGCCGGTGACGCGGCACTGGCCGTGCGGTGCCAGCCATTCGCCGAGGACGTCGAGCGCTTCGACGCGCATGCGTTCGGCGTGGCTTGGCAGCGCGGCGAGGTGCACCAGCGCCTCGCCGTTCTCGCTGAATCCGACCGCGCGGTTGGCGTTGATCGCGCGCCAGTCGACGGCCTCGCGGTCGGGCGTGTCGTCGTACGCGAGCTTGGCGAGCGCCTGCATCGCGGCCGGGATCGGCGTGTCGTGGATGACGCGCGCGGCATCGGCGCGCAGGTCGGGGTCGGCGTCGGTGAGGAAGCGCGCGACCTCGGCGTCGCCACGGCGAGCGAGCGCCAGCAGCGCGCCCAGGCGCACCGCCCGGCTGCCGTCGCCGGCGGCGGCGGCGAGCGCGTCGGGCTTGGCGGCCTCGGCCAGCGCGTAGCTGGCGGCGTGGCGCAGCACGGCGTCGCGGTCGTCGTTGCGGCGCAGCAGCTCGACGAGCTCGCCGGCCGCCGGCTCGGCGGCTGCCCCCAGGCGCGCCAGCGCCAGCGCCGCTTCGCGCTGCACGCGGCCGCTGCCGTCGCTCAGGCGCTTTGTCAGCGCGCCGACGGCGTCGGCGCGGCGGCAGTCGCCGAGCACGCGCGCGGCGAGCGCGCGCACGTCGGCGTCGCCGTC
The DNA here is from genome assembly GCA_046306335.1 of Planctomycetota bacterium. GTDB lineage: Bacteria > Planctomycetota > UBA1135 > UBA1135 > UBA2386 > UBA2386. The sequence goes on along the minus strand of JBKDXM010000087.1, from coordinate 1,383 downwards.
GTCGAGCAGGGCGGCGACGCCCTCCAGCGCCGCCTTGTCCTTGCGGCCGAGGATGCCGAGCCCGAACAGGCCGTGCAGGCGCGCTTGCCGGCCCGCCTTGTTCTTCGCCGCGGCGAGCAGCGCGTCGCGCGCGCCGAGGTCGACGAGCGCGAACTGCGCCTCCTGGCGGACGCGGCGGTCGGCGTGCGCGAGCAGCGCCACCAGCGCGGCTTCGCCCTTCGGCTTCAGGTCGGCGGCGAGCAGTTGCGCGCCCGCGCGCAGCTGCATGTCGTTCGCCATGCCGGGCGTGCGCACGCGGTAGATGCGGCCCTTGCCGGTCTTGTTCCAGCCCGAGACCCAGTCGAGCACGTACATCGCGCCGTCGGGGCCGAAGTCGACGTCGGTCGCGAGCACGTTCCAGACCACCTTGTCGGCGCTCGCCAGCTCGTAGCCAGCGCCGGCGCGCTGCAGGCGGATCGCGTGCACGCCGCTGTAGCTGGCGCCGCCGCGGAAGTCGCACAGGAAGAAGCAGCCGCGGAAGCGCTCGGGCAGACCGACGCCCGGATCGAACGCGAGGCCCGACGGGCCGTCGGCGAAGTTGGCGATCGGCGGCAGCGTGGTCGCCGTCTGGCCGGGCTGGCGCGGCTGCCACATGCGCTCGCGGTTCCAGGCGCCGCGGTCGTCGAGCCACTGGAAGCCGATGCGCCAGCCGCTGTCGGCGCCGGCGACGATCTGCACGAGGCGCGCGCGGTCGCCGCCGTCGCTGTTGTTGTCGCCGGTGAACAGGTCGCCGTGCGCGTCGAACGCCAGCTCCTGCGGGTTGCGCAGGCCGCGGTGCACGACCTCGAGGCCGCTGCCGTCGAGTTCGCAGCGCAGCACCGCGCCTTCGTCGGGGTAGGCGTGCGTGCGCCCTTCGTGCTCGACGTGGAAGCCGCGGTCGCCGATCGAGAAGTACAGCCGCCGGTCGGGGCCGACGACGAGGCCGTGCAGGTCGTGGCCGATCAGCGAGCTGTGCACGCCGTAGCCGTCGTGCACGGCGTCGCGGACCTCGGCCGTGCCGTCGCCGTCGGCGTCGCGCAGCCGCCAGAGCTTGGGGATGTTGGTGAACCAGACGTCCTGGCCGACCGGCAGCACACCCGAGGCGATGCCGTCGGCGAGCTGGTCGAAGCCGGCGGCGAACACCGTCGCCTTGTCGAGCGTGCCGTTGCGGTCGGTGTCGACCAGCAGGCGCACGCGTTCGCTGTACTGCGCGTAGCGCTGGAAGCGGTCCTTGATGTGCTTCTCGTACTTGGCGAGGCGCTCGGCGACCGTGCGGCAGGCGAGGTCGTCGTCCTTCCACTGCATGTAGTCGCGGTCGTCGAAGACGCCGTCCTTGATGCGGAAGGTCTCGGCGACGTAGACGCG
>JBKDXM010000086.1:0-10160 GCA_046306335.1 Planctomycetota bacterium | reverse complement strand
AGAACCTCGGCGCGCAGCTGGTGAAGGAAGTCGCGTCGAAGACCTCCGACGTCGCCGGCGACGGCACGACGACGGCCACGGTCCTCGCCGAGGCCATCTTCGAGGAAGGCATCAAGAACGTCACCGCGGGCGCCAACCCGGTCGCCATCAAGCGCGGCATCGAGAAGGCGGTCGCCAAGATCGTCGAGTCGATCAAGAAGGTGAAGATCGACGTCAAGGGCAAGAAGGAGATCGCCCAGGTCGGCTCGATCGCGGCCAACAACGACGAGGAGATCGGCAACATCCTCGCGGACGCGATGGAGCGCGTCGGCAAGGACGGCGTCATCACGGTCGAGGAGGGCAAGAGCCTCGTGACCGAGGTGAAGTGGGTCGAAGGCATGCAGTTCGACAAGGGCTACCTGTCGCCGCACTTCGTCACCAACCAGGAGAAGATGGAGGCGGTGCTGGAGAACCCCTTCATCCTGATCAACGAGAAGAAGATCTCGTCGATCAAGGACATGCTGCCGCTGCTCGAGAAGATCGCGCAGAGCGGCCGTCCGCTGCTGATCGTCGCCGAGGACATCGAGGGCGAGGCGCTGGCGACCCTGGTCGTCAACAAGCTGCGCGGCGTCTTCAAGTGCTGCGCCGTCAAGGCGCCGGGCTTCGGCGATCGCCGCAAGGCGATGCTCGAGGACCTCGCCATCGTCACCGGCGGCAAGGCCATCTTCGAGGACCTCGGCATCAACCTGGAGTCGGTCACCACGGCCGAGCTGGGCAGCGCCAAGAAGGTCGTCGTCGGCAAGGACGACTGCACCATCATCGAGGGCGCCGGCAAGGCGAAGGACTGCCAGGCCCGCATGGAGCAGATCCGCGCCGAGATCTCGCGCACGACGTCGGACTACGACCGTGAGAAGCTGCAGGAGCGGCTGGCGAAGATCGCCGGCGGCGTCGCGCAGATCATGGTCGGCGCTGCGACCGAGGCCGAGATGAAGGAGAAGAAGGCCCGCGTCGAGGACGCGCTGCACGCCACGCGCGCGGCCGTCGCCGAGGGCATCGTCGCGGGCGGCGGCGTCGCGCTGGTGCGCGCGGCCAAGGCCCTGGACGGCCTGGACCTGCAGGGCGACGAGCGCATCGGCTGCGACATCGTGCGTCGCGCCGTCGAGGCGCCGATGCGCCAGATCGCGGCCAACGCCGGCGTCGACGGCTCGATCGTCATCCAGACGGTCCGCGCCAACAAGAGCGAGACGTTCGGCTACAACGCCGCGACCGACACGTACGAGGACATGGTCAAGGCCGGCGTCGTCGACCCGGCGAAGGTCACCTGCGCCGCGCTGCAGAACGCCGCGTCGGTCTCGACCCTGCTGCTGACGACCGAGGCGCTGATCACCAGCGTCCCCGAGAAGAAGGCGGCCGGCGGCGGCGGCCACGACCACGACCACGGCGGCATGGGTGGCATGGGCGGGATGGGCGGCATGGGCGGCATGGACTTCTGAGCCGCGCCCGCGCGACGCCGGCCCCGCGCCGGCGACCGCCAGCACGACGGCCCGTCGGCGCCCCGCGCGCCGGCGGGCCGTCGCGCTTCCCGGACGCTATCGTGCGCGCGTGAGCGAGCCCTTCGCCTGCCGCGCCGGCTGCGGCGCCTGCTGCATCGCGCCGTCGATCGCGTCGCCGTTCTTCGGCATGCCGCACGGCAAGCGCGCCGGCGAACGCTGCGTCCACCTCGACGCGCACAACCGCTGCCTGCTGTTCGGCAAGCCCGAGCGGCCGCGGTTCTGCGCCGACCTGCGCGCCGAGCCGGCGATGTGCGGCGGCAGCGACGCCGAGGCGCTGGCGATCCTGACGGCGTGGGAGCGGGCGACGCGGCCGTGACCCGCCCGCGTCAGCCGATCCGGGCACCCGGATTGCAGGCGAGGAACCGCAGCGCGTAGGCGCGCGACGCGAACTCGTACTCGACCGTGTCCTTGTGGACGGTCAGGTCGAACGCCGGCGGCCGGAAGGTCCACCACGCGACCAGCGGCGCCGTGCTGGCCAGCACCGCCAGCACGCCGAGCGGCCTCGCCAGGGCGCGCGGCAGGTCGAAGGACTTGATCCATGGCATGACGAAGTAGAGGGCCGCAGCGAGCCAGGCGACCAGGATCACCGTCCGCCAGCGGCGGCTGGCGAGCGCCTGCGGCCGGCAACCGGCGCACGCCGGGACGGTGACGCGCACGCGCGGCCCGACGAACCACAGCCAGGGCAGCAAGAACTCGAAGCCGCTCGTCCGGCGGCCCTTCGCCTCGAACGAACTGCCCGGCCGCGCCGCGTCGCACACGCAACACGCGTCGGGGAACACCGGTGCCGCAGCGCGCGGCAGGGACACGTCGATCGACATCGGCATGCGTTGGATCCTCGCGCGCGCCTACGGCCCCAGCAACCGCAGGCACAGGTCCTTCACGTCCGTCGCCGCGACGCGGTCGCGCGCCAGCCGCCGGTCGCTGCACAGGAACACCGGCCCGGCGGCGGCGTCGCCGTACAGCCGACCGTGCGTGCCGCCGACGATCGACGGATCGGTGCCGATGACGTCCATCAGGTAGCGGAAGCCGAGCAGCTTCTTGGCGAGGTTCTTCGCCACGCGCAGCTTGGGGAAGCGCAGCTTGGGGTCGACGAACAGCTCCGTCGGGTCGTAGCCGGGCTTGCGGTGGATGTCGACCGTCGGGGCGAAGTCGGGCCTGCGCGCTTCGTCGAGCCAGTAGTGGTACGCGAACCAGCAGCCCGGCTCGGCGACGCAGACGAGTTCGCCGCTGCGCTCGTGGTCGATGCCGAGCTCGCGCTGCTGGCCGCGGTCGAGCACGCGCGCGACGCCCGGTTGGGCGGCGAGCAGCTTGCGCACCGGCTCGAGGTCCTGCGCGTCGCGGACGTAGACGTGCGCGCACTGGTGGTCGGCGACGACGAACGCGCGGCAGGCGCCGCAGTCGAGCAGCTGGCCGTGGCTCGTCTCCTGCACGCGCAGCAGGCCCTTCTCGTGCAGCACGCGGTTGAGGAACACCGGCCGGCTCGCCTTCTCGATGCCGTACTCCGACAGCACGACGACGTGCGCGTTGCGCTCGCGCGCCGCCGCGATCAGCCGCGCGCACTGCGCGTCGAGCGCGCCGACCGCCGCGACGCTGCGCGGGTCGTCCGGGCCGAAGCGCTGGTGGTCGTAGTCGAGGTGCGGCAGGTAGGCCATCACCAGCTCCGGGTCGTGCTGCTGCATCACGTCGAGCGCCGACGACGCGATCCACTCGGTGCTCCTGATGCCGGCCTTCGGGCCCCAGAAGTCGAACAGCGGGAACGGCCCGAGCCGCTCCTGCACCTCGCGCTGCAGCGCCGGCGGCTCGCTGTAGAGCCCGGGCTTCTTCAGGCCGTTGGCGTGGTACTCGGGCCGCGGCGTCAGCGACCAGTCGACGCCGGGCGCGTACATGTTCCACCACCAGAACAGCTTGGCCGTGCGCGCGCCCAAGCGCGCCTTCGCCGCCTCGTACAGCTTCTCGCCGTGCACGAGGCCGTTGTTCTGCCGCCACAGCAGCGCCTGCGCGTGGTCCTTGAAGTACCAGCCGTTGCCGACGGCGCCGTGCTCGCGCGGCAGCAGGCCGGTGAGGAACGTCGCCTGCACCGTGCACGTCACTGCCGGGAACACCGTCGTAAGCGGCGCGGCGAAGCCGTGCTCGCCGAGGCCGCGCAGCGCCGGCGCGTGCGCGAGGTCCTTGGGGCGCAGACCGACGGCGAGCACGACGAGGAGCTTCACGCCGCGCAGTGTGCCGCGGCGGCGCGTGCGGCACAAAGGCAGGTCGGCGGCGCACCTCGCACGGGTCGGCGCGGGGCTACCGGCCGACGACCAGCCGCCCGCGCCGATGCGTCACCGCGTGCTCGCTGCGCGCGCCATCGGGCCAGACGACGGCGAGCCGGCAGCCGTCCGGAACGTCGGCGAACCACGCGCACGGCTCGCCCTGCGCGAGATAGCCGCTGCCGGCGTGCACTTCGCGGACCTGCTGCGTCCCATCCGACCGCACGAGCGTGACGCGCGCGCCGATCGCGTCGCGATTGCCGGCCCGGCCGCGCAGCAGCACGGCGAGGCTCGCGCTCGGCATCGACGCACGGAACGCGCGCACGGCGCCGTCGTTGGCGGCGCTCAGCCACTCCGGCGCGCCATCGCCGTCGAGGTCGGCGAGCGCCAGCGCCTTCTGGTCGTCGGGCAGCACGATGCCGGACGCCAGCGGCGGCACGACGTCGAACGTCGCGTCGCCGCGGCCGCGCAGCCACAGCCCGAGGCCGCCGTCGAAGCGGCCGGTCTCCGGCTCGGGCGAGAAGAAGTTCTGCGCCAGCACGAGGTCCTGGTGGCCGTCGCCGTCGAAGTCGGCGACGCCGATCCCGAACGCGGGCGCCAGTTGCGCGCGCCGCGGCAGCGGCAACACCGCAAAGCGCGCGCCGTCGTTGCGCAGCACGACGTGCTGCAGCTCGCTGCACGACAGCTCCAGGCACTGCGCCAGCGCGTCGCCGTAGATGGCGCCGAGGTTGGCGCACGCGAACGCGTCGTACGTCGGGAAGCGCTGGCGCACGAACGGCATCGCCGAGCTGCTGCACGACAGGCCGCGCACCGGCAGCAGGCCGTCGGCGCCCGCCTTGGCTTCGACGACGTCGAACGTGCCGTTGCCGTCGAAGTCGCGCGCGAACAGCCGCAGCGGCTTGTCGGCGCTCGCCTTGTACTTGGTGTTGAGGCCGAGGTTGCCGAGCGCGAGGTCGACGTCGCCGTCGCCGTCGAGGTCGGCGGCGGCGAGGCTCTGCCACTGGCCGCGCAGCGCGCCGAGGCCGAGCGCGTCGGTGCGATCGGCGAAGCCTTTGCCGCCGTCGTTGCCGAGCACGCGCACCGGCTGCCACGACGCCGCGACCGCGAGGTCGAGCCAACCGTCGCCGTCGAGGTCGGTCCACTGCGCGGCGGTCACCATGCCGAGTTCGCCGGCCGCGGGCAGCAGCGCGCCGGCGACGTCGACGAAGCGGCCGCCGTCGTTGCGCAACAGCACGCTCGGCGCACTGTGCGGGAAACGGCCCGGATCGACGCGCGTGCCGACGAACAGGTCGACGTCGCCGTCGCGGTCGAAGTCGGCGGCGGCGACGCACGACGACGACCGCCGCACGTCGGGCAGCGCGTCGGCGGTGGCGTCGACGAAGCGCAGGCCGCCGTCGTTGCGGTACCGCCGGTCGCGCAGCAGCTCGCTGCGCGCGCCGGCCTCGACGCCGCCGCTGGCGACGTACAGGTCGCGGTCGCCGTCGGCGTCGAAGTCGATCCAGCAGGCGCCGAGGTCTTCGCTCTCGGTGTGCTGCGCCCACGGCCCGGCGACCGGCGCGAAGCTCCCGTCCGGCCGCGCGTGCAGCAACGTGCCCGGCTGGCCGGCGGCGCCGGCGAGCCAGACGTCGACGCGGCCATCGTCGTCGGCGTCGCCGCAGGCGAGGCCCGGGCCCAGGCGCGAGAGGCGATGCGGCAGCAGCGGCTGGATCGCGTAGTCGTCGAAGTCGCGCTCGGTGTGCTTGGCGGGCAGCGCCGTGGCGATGAAGAAGGGCGGTTCCTCTTCGGAGTCGGTCGCCTTGGGGTTCGGGGGCGTTGGGGCGTTGGTGGTCGCGCGGCTCGCTGCGGCCGCCGGGTTGGTCATGTCCGCGGCGCTCGCCGGCGCAGGACTACTGCCTGCGCGGTCCGTTGCGCCGACGGGCCCGGCCGCGGCCGGTTCCGACGCGTCGCCAGCCTTCGCCACCTCGACCGCCGGCACGACCTCGCTGCCTTCCCCCGCCGCGACGCCGACACCCGCTTCCGCCACCGTGAACCAACGATCGGCTCGCAGCCCTTCGAAGCGCTGCACGCGGCCGCTCGGCCAGCGCACGACCAGCCGCTCGATGCGCGCCGCGTCGCCGAGTCCGAAGTGCTCGACCGGCTCGCCGGCCGACATGTAGCCGCGCGTCGGCGACACCAGCCGGACCTGCGTGCGGCCGCCGGCCGTCACCTCGATGCGCGCGCCGACGCCGAAGCGGTTGCCGCCGTTGCCGCGCAGCGACACCAGCGCGCGGTGGCCGTCGCTGCCGCGGTTCTCCCACAGCCCGGCCGGGCCGTTCATCGTGTTGGCGATCACGTCGAGGTCGCCGTCGCGGTCGAGGTCGCACAGCACGGCGCCGTGCGCGACGCTGGCTTCGTCGAGCCCCCACTGCGCGCCGACGTCCTCGAACCGCAGGTCGCCGACGTTGCGCCGCGCGACCTTCTTCTCCGGGACGCTCGGGATCGCGCGGAACAGCGCCAGCGCCTGCTGCTGCATGCCCTGCCGCCACAGCCGGTCGAACTCCTCGCCGGTGTCCGGGTTGTCGGTGAACACCGGGATGCCGTTGGTGGCGTAGACGTCGAGGCGGCCGTCGTCGTCGAGGTCGCCAAAGCGCACCGCCCACGTCCAATCCGTGCTGGCGAGGCCGGCGAGGTGGGCGGCCTCCTGGAAGCGGCCCGTGCCGGTGTTCACGTACAGCGCGTTGCGCATGTACTGCTGCGGCCGGCTGTGCATCAGGAACCAGCGGTGCTGGTCCATGCTGCCCATCAGCATCTTGCCCCAGTAGTGCGACGTGCTCGACATGTCGGCGACGAGCAGGTCGAAGCGGCCATCGCCGTCGACGTCGCCGAAGTCGGTGCCCATGCCGAAGAACGCGGTGTGCGGCAGCATCGCGTCGGTGACTTCCTGGAAGCGCCCGCCGCCGAGGTTGCGGTACAGCTTGTCGGGCGACTGGAAGTCGTTGGCGACGTAGAGGTCGAGCCGGCCGTCGCCGTCGCAGTCCCACCAAACCACCGACAGGCCGTTGCCCTGGTCGCGGATGCCGGCCTCGTCGCTGGCGTCGACGAAGCGGCCGTAGCCGTCGTTGCGCAGCAGGCGATCGCGCTGCCCGGCCTGGAAGGGCGCTGGCGCGCCGTCGACGAGGAAGAAGTGCTCTTCGTAGCCCGGCGGCACCGTCGGCACGCCGTCCTTGCCGCGCGGGAACACGGCGGGCAGCGGCTTCGTCAGCTCGGCCTTGGTGCGGCGCACGGTCGTCGGCAGCGAGACCTCGGCGAGGATCTCGGCCGGCAGGTTGTGCCGCAGCGCGCGGTTGGTCAGCAGGTAGCAGTCGAGGTCGCCGTCCTGGTCGTAGTCGGCGAACGCGCAGCCCATGCTTGCGAGCGCCTGGCCGAGGCCGAACGGGCCCGCCTTCTCGACGAACGTGCCGTCGCCCTGGTTCTGGTACAGCAGGTTCGGCGACTCCAGGTTGCAGACGTGCAGGTCAAGGTCGCCGTCGCCGTCGACGTCGGCGAACGACGCCGCGGTGCCCCACGCGTCACCGCCGTCGAGGCCGCCCGCGCTCGCGGTGACGTCGACGAAGCGCAGCGGCGCCGTCTGGCGGAACAGCTTGTTGGGCCCGTCCTGCGACACGAGGTAGACGTCGGGCAGGCCGTCGCCGTCGTAGTCGCCGACCGCGAGGCCAGCACCCGAGTAGACGTAGGCGACGACGTTCTCGCGGCGCAGCAGGTTCTGGTGCTGCAGGCCGGTGGTGGCGGGATCGAGCTTGCCAAAGCGCGGATCGGGTGCGGCGGCGCGCGCCGGCAGCGGCGCGGCGGCCAGCGCCAGCGGGTGCGCCGGGGGCCGGTCCTTGCCGCAGGCCGAGACCAGCGCAGCGCCCGCGAGCAGCGCCAACGCGGACTGGACGGCAGGTGGGCGAGCGGCGGCGAGCGAAGCGAACGGCAAGGCGCGCATCACCTGCGGATCATGCCGCGCCTGCGGTGGGGATGCGCGGCCAGCGCCGCGCGCGGAGCGGCACACGGCGGCGGAAGACGGCACGCAGCCGTGGTCGCGGAGGTGGTTGTGCGTGCCGGGGTCGCCGCGGAACGGGACGGCGAAGGCGGGTCGGGCATGGCGGGCGACGAGCTGCTGCGCCGACGGACACCGAGGTCCGGCAGCCACACATCGGCGACCGGGCGACGGGCGAGGGACGCGCGCGGCAGCCGCGAGCGGATTCGCTGCCGACGCGACGCCAAGCGGCGGAGCCCCGCCCTGCAGCAGAATTGCGTCACGGCGCATCCATGCAGGCCGCCCGGCAAGGAAGCAATGGTCGGTGCTATACCTCCCGCGTTCGCGTCGCGTCGAAGCGCCGCATTTGCCAGACAACCAACCCTGATCTCCATGCGCATGCACAACCTCCTCGCGCTGGCCGCCATGGCCGGCGTCCTCACCGCCCAGCAGCAGATCGTGCTGCCCGACAACCACCATCTCGGCGAGAGCCCGACCCAACTCGGCAACATCGGCAGCACCTCGTGGTGGCGCCCGACGGCCGGACGCTTCCAGGTGCTCTACGAAGCCAGCCACTTCCTCGGCGCCGGCGTCACCGGCCCGATCACGATCAACCGGCTGCGCTTCCGCGGCGAGGACGGTGAGATCAACCTCGGCGGCCAGGTCTACACCGGCGTCACCGTCGAACTCGGCTCGACGTCGCTGACGACGGCGACGATGAACACGACGACCTTCGCGACGAACCGCGCGCCGGCCGCGCCCAACACGACGACGATGGGCACGCTCGGCACGACCAACGTCACGCTCGCGCCGACGGCGGGCAGCGTGCCGAACAACTGGTTCGTCGACATCGACCTCGCCGCGATCGGCGCTTCGATCACCTACGACCCGACCAGCGCGCAGTCGAGCCTGCTGATCGACATCGCGCTGCCGACCGCGCCGAGCAATGCGGCGCCGCTGTCGCTGCTCGCGACCCAGGACACCACCGGCGGCGTGGCCGTCGTGCGCGGCCGCGGCATCACCACCGCGACGCCGACCTCGCTGACCGGCACGGCCTCGACCGCCCCGCCGGTCGTCGGCCTGGAGTTCGCCGGCGCCGGCGGCTTCGCCAACCCGATCCCGGCCCGCAACGTCTTCTACGGCGCCGCCTGCGGCGGCTCGCCGTCGACGTTCTACCAGAGCTACGTCAACGGCGAAGCGTGGGACAACGGCAGCGGCTTCCGGCTGACGCCGGACAACGTCGCGGCGCCGAACTTCTACACCGTGAGCGCCGGCGCGGCGCCGGTCGACCCGACCAAGATCGGCGCCACGGCGCTGAGCACGGCGGACGACGCCGTCGTCACGCACCCGCTCGGCTGGACGTTCAACTACCCGGGCGGCAGCACGACGAGCGTGCGGCCGAGCACGAACGGCTTCGTCTGGCTCGATCCGGCGATGTCGCTCCCTGACTTCAGCCCGACCGTGCTGGAGTGGCTCGGCAACACCTCGACGACCCCGCAGACCGCGCGCTTCGCGCCGTACTGGCACGACCTGAACGCCGGCCGCAACGTCGCGCTCAATCCGCTCGCCGGCCTGCACGGGTTCACCGACACGACCGGCGGCCCCGGCAACAACGTCACCTACGTGACGTGGCTCAACGTCGGCGAGTTCAACGCCGCCGCGCAGCCGGGCCACACGGACTGGACCTTCCAGGTCGTGATGTTCGAGGCCAGCGGCGCCGTCGAGTTCCGTTACCAGGCGATGCCGGCGATCGTCGCCAGCTCCGGCTCGACCGCCGGCGGACACGCGGCGATCGTCGGCTTCACCCGCGGCCGCATCGGCGGCGCCACCGGCGTCAACTCGGTCGATCCGCAGAGCCGCGACCTGTCGGCGGAGATCCCGTTCGCAACGGCGATCGAGGGCACGGCGGGCAACATCGGCCTGACCGCGGTGGCGACGCCGCAGGCCGGCGGCGCGCAGTACGGCGGCCGGCTGTTCGGCGGCCAGAGCGTGACGTGGCGCGCGAGCAACGTGCCGACCGGCGCGCTGTTCGGCGCGCACCTCGTCGACAGCGCCAGCGCCAGCCCCGGCCTCGCCCTGCCGGGCATCACCGCGCCCGGCTGCGTGCTGAGCGTGACCGGCGGCGCGCTGGTCTGGGAGACGTTCCTGTTCCCGACGGCGACGGCCCAGGGCGTCGTGCCGCTGACCGTGCCCGGCAACTACAACCCGTCGCTGCTCGGTGCCCAGATCCACGCGCAGTTCGTGCTGCTCGACGGCCTGTTCACCGGCGGGATCCTGATCCCGGCGGCGAGCAACGCGATCCGGCACACGGTCGGCTTGAACTGACCGCCGCGGCGCGCGCGTCGATGGCGGCGCCGCGCGCGGCGCCGCCGGCGCGCGCGC
>JBKDXM010000085.1:0-17559 GCA_046306335.1 Planctomycetota bacterium | reverse complement strand
GCACTGAGGCCGCATGGGAAGTCTTGGACGACGTCAGGCCAACATTTGAGCGAATGCTCCTGTTGGCGAGTCGGCAAGAGGTTGATGTCTCTACAATATACGGTATGATTGCTACTCTTCTTTTGGACGGAGATGCTGGGCGTATAGCTGCTGAGCGGCTAGGGGTCGCGGCCCCGATGCTCTCGCCCGATATGGCAAAATTGACGTTTCGCGCATGGCCCAGTGACGCCACTTTGGAGCAAGGCTTGATTGGCGTTGCGAGGAAACTGCCGCCAGAGGCTTTGCGCGCGTCACGCGATGAATTGAAGCGCGCAGCTACGCGGACATCGGCAGACTGTGCGATGCATATCGACGAGATCCTCAGAGAAAGGCAGTGATTTGCATGCCGGCATGATCGGAAGTGCCCCCGCCCCCTTGTCGTTTCACGAAACATATCATGTGTGTGGAGGTTCAGCGGGCATGTCGCCGACCCTTGTTGGCGGCGGTCGATGCGCTGCCTTGCCGCATGGATATTGCGTGCCGCTGCTGCGGCCGATCGCGCTATCGCATTGCGTCAAGACTTTGCATATGAAACACCGTTCGAAGACGACCAGGACCGCGTGGACTTCTGGCGCGACGGTCAAGGCCGCGTGATCCAGCGCGCGCTGGTGGCCGCAGGCCCGCGCATCTCGCTGTGGAACACGCACGACGTGATCCGCCGCGACGCGCTGGGCCGGATCCAGCAGACCGACTACGCGAGCGGCCCGCAGGGTAGCCAGCTGATGGGCAGCGAAGCCTTTGCGACCGACAGCGCGGGCCGCGTCCACAACGAGCGCTTCGCGTTTGCCTTCGCGCAGGCGAACGTGCTTGACGTCGCCTCGAGCTACGCTGCCGGCGGCAACCGGCCTCGACTACCGCGACAACCTGCCATCGGCGACGGCGCAGCCGCTGCAGCTGCAGTTTGGCCGCGACGCGATCGGCCGGCTGACGCAGATCGACTGGGACCGCGCGCCGGGGTCGTCGCCGGGCCTGGGCCAACTCGCGCGCTCATGGACGGATCGGGAGTCGCAGGGGCGACTGCCATCGGGGACGAGGCTGCAATCGTCCGATTTGGGCTACTACATGACGGCTTGGTCCATGCGAGGATTCGGGTTCCTGTTGGATCGCAAGGAAGCGACGTCATGAGCGGTGTCCGCAACAAAAAGCAACGCAATTGCGTTGTGATTGGCGGCCTTGTTCTGATCAATATAGTTGTATGGACACAAGTGTGGGATGTTGTTGCACATGGTTGGCATCACATGCTTGTCGACCAGGCGCGCGAGGACTTGCTGTGCGGGGAGGCTGCATCGGCATGGAAGCTGATTGATCGGCGCGACGTGTTGTCGAGTATGTGCGTGATCGACGGAGTCATGAATGCTGTCAACGTCGGGGCTCTGCCGAACTCTCGTGTGAGTGCTTCGGACGCCAGAAGGTTGCTGCATTCAGCGATAGCCTGTGGAGGTTCCCCGGCTGCGCATTTCTACGCGCATCGTCACAAGAGTGCGGCCGCGGATGCGAAGTCCTGGCTGCCTTCGCCGTGACCGCGATGTCTCGAACAGCGGTGCAGTGCCAAGGTCTCGGTGCGGCCGGCGCCGAGGTCGCTGCGTTGGCGGTTGCGCGGCGAATGCTGGGAAGCAGGCCACCGGTTCCGAGGCGCGGGGTGCGTCGACGTAGGCCGGAGGGACGCAGCCTGGGCAGCGGATGAATGCGCTACATGCGAGGCAGCGGGACGCGCTTCCTTCCTGGCTTGTCGCGCGCTGCATCGAGTCGGTCGCTCGGCGTTCGCTCGGCGGCCGGCTTCGCCGCGGGGCTGCGGTGGATCGGCGTTTCGTAGGATGGCCGTCCTTGCTGCAGTGGATCAGTTCCGTGAACAGAATCGATGCCGGCGATCGTCGCTGCTACGGACCAGCAAGGTGCAACCTCACGAAAGGCAGCAAGACAACCGGCAGAGGCACCAGTCGGCTGGAGCAAGTCGGTAACGAACGAGGCCTTCAACGGCCTCGATGTTCAGAAGACGGACTGTCCAATGCGCCGTTCGGCTTCCGCAAGCACCAGCGGCGTGGCAGGTCGCCGGAGCCACGCGGTCTGGAGCAGCCGTCGACACGCCTCCGCCCGCGCCCGCGCCGACCTCGACCACCGCATTCCGCTCACTTCTTCGGCATCTTGCAGCCGGCCGGCGCGTCGCTGGTGCCGCACGTCGGCGCACAGCCACCGCCACCGCCACCGCCGCCGCCGCCCCCGGCGTCCTTCTTCGCGTCGCTGCTGTACGACGCCGAGCGGTAGTCCGTCTCGTAGAAGCCGCTGCCCTTGAAGATGACGCCAGCGCCAGGGCCGATCAGGCGCTCGAGCTTCGCCTTCTTGCAGGCCGGGCACTTCTTCAGCGGCTCGGCCGACATGCTCTGGAACTCCTCGAAGCGGTGGCCGCAGGCGCTGCAGGCGTAGTCGTAGGTCGGCATGGCGCGTTTCTCCGGACTCAGGGCTTCGGGGTCTGGCCGGCGACGACGACGCGGCTGTAGCGCACGACGCGGTCGCCGAGCAGGTAGCCGGCCTGCAGCACGCGCACGACGTGGCCGTCGGGCACGCCGGGCGCTGCCTCGGTCGACACGGCTTCGTGCCGCTGCGGATCGAACGGCTGGCCCTCGGCCCGGATCTCCTGCAGCCCGTGCCGCTCCAGCGCGCTGGTCAGCAGCATGCGCGTCATGCGCACGCCCTCGATCAGCATCTTCGGGTCGCTGCCGCCCTGGTCGAAGGCGGCGAGGGCCATGCTGAAGGTGTCGAGCGCTGGCAGCAGCTCCTGGGTGATGCCGGCGAGCACGCGCCGCTTCTGCTCGTCGAACTCCTGCTGCGCGCGCCGGCGCACGTTGGCGGCGTCGGCGAGCTGGCGCTGCAGCTGCTGTTCGAGCTGCGCGCACTCGTCGCGCAGGCGGACGATCTCCTGCTCGTGCGTCGGGATCTCGACGTTCGGCTCGCGCTTGCTGTCGGTCGCGTTCGGGCCGTCGCCGTCGTTGTGGTTGTCGCCGTCGTTGTTCACAGGCTTCGCCTCCATGCGATCAGGGGAATGCGCCCTAGATAGCTCACGAGAAGATGTCCTTCACCTTCTCGAAGATCGTCTTCTTGCCGTTCTTCCTGCCCTTGCGGCCGTCGAGCTCGTCGAACTTGCGCAGCAGTTCGGCCTGCTCCTCGGTGACCTTCTTCGGCACGTCCACCTGGACCTGCACGACGAGGTTGCCGCGGCCGTAGCCGTCGCCGCGCGGCAGGCCGTGGTTGCGTACGCGCAGCTTCTCGCCGGGCTGCGTGCCCGCCGGGATCTGCATCGTCACGGCCTCGCCGGTGATGGTGGGGATCTCGATCTCGTCGCCGCTGACCGCCTGCCGGAAGGTGATGCGGCTCTGCATCAGCAGGTCGTCGCCGTAGCGGGTGAAGACGTCGTGCTCCTTGACGTGCAGCACGACGACGAGGTCGCCCGGCGGGCCGCCGCCGTCGCCTGGCTCGCCCTGGCCGGCGATGCGCTCGGTGTGGCCCGACTCGACGCCGGCCGGGATCGTCAGGTGCAGCGGCACGGTCTGCGGCACCGCGCCGCGGCCCTTGCACGCCGTGCACGGGTCGTCGATGCGCTGGCCGGTGCCCTCGCAGGTCGGGCACGCCTGCTGCACCTGGAAGAAACCCTGCTGCCGCACGACGCGGCCGTGGCCGGCGCAGGTCTTGCACTTGCTCGGCTTGCTGCCGGCCTTGCAGCCGTTGCCGCCGCACTTCTCGCACGGCACCGGCCGCTTGATCTCGATGGTGCGCTTGACGCCGGTCGCGACCTCTTCGAGCGTCAGCTCCAGGTCGACCTTCAGCGAGGCGCCGCGCCGCCCGCGGCCGCGCCGGCCGCCGAAGAACTGCTCGAAGAAGCCGCCGCCGCCGCCGCCGAACATCTCGCCGAACGCGGCGAAGACGTCCTCGGCCGACTGGAAGCCCTGGCCGCCGCCCTGCGGACCCTCGAGCCCGGCGTGGCCGAATTGGTCGTAGCGCTTGCGCTTCTCGGCGTCGCCGAGCACGGCGTAGGCCTCGGCGGCCTCCTTGAAGCGTTTCTCGGCCTCCGCGTTGCCCGGGTTGCGGTCCGGGTGGTTGTCCAGCGCCAGCTTGCGGTAGGCCTTCTTCAGCGCCTCGTCGTCGGCCTGCCGGTCGACGCCGAGGACCTCGTAGTAGTCGCGCTTCTGGGCCATGGCGGAGGCAGTTGGCAGCGGCCCGCGGCGGCGCATTCACGCCGCCGCGGTCCGGGCATGGGTCAGCTGGTGCTGCCCTCGACCGCCTTCTTCTCGTCGGCGATCGTCGTGACCATCGTGTTGGTGGTCAGCATCAGGCCGGCGATGCTCGCCGCGTTCTGCAGCGCGCTGCGCACGACCTTCGTCGGGTCGACGATGCCGGCCTTGAACATGTCGGTCCACTCGCCGGTCAGCGCGTTGAAGCCCTCGTTCGGCTTCTTGCCGAGGGCCTCGTCGACGACGACCGAGCCGTCCTCGCCGGCGTTCTCGGCGATCTGGCGCATCGGCGCCTCGCACGCGCGGCGCACGATCTCGACGCCGAACTGCTGGTCGCCCTTGACCTTCAGCCCGTCGAGGACCTTGCTGGCGCGCAGCAGCGCGACGCCGCCGCCGGGGACGATGCCCTCCTCGACGGCCGCGCGCGTGGCGTTGAGCGCGTCCTCGATGCGCTGCTTGGTCTGCTTCATGTCGGCCTCGGTCATCGCGCCCGCGCGCAGGATCGCGACGCCGCCGGTCAGCTTGGCGAGGCGCTCCTGGAGCTTCTCGCGGTCGTAGTCCGACGTCGTCTTCTCGATCTGGCTGCGGATGCTGTCGGCGCGGGCCGTGATGTCCGCCTTCTTGCCGCCGCCGCCGACGATCGTCGTGGCGTCCTTGGTGATGCGGACCTTCTGCGCCGAGCCGAGCTGCTCCAGCGTGACGTTCTCCAGCTTGATGCCGAGGTCCTCGCTGATGCACTGGCCGCCGGTCAGCGTGGCGATGTCCTGCAGCATGGCCTTGCGGCGGTCGCCGAAGCCCGGCGCCTTGACGGCGCAGACGTTCAGCACGCCCTTGAGGCGGTTGACGACCAGCGCGGCCAGCGCCTCGGACTCGACGTCCTCGGCGATGATGACCAGCGGCTTGCCGCTGCGCGAGGTCTGCTCCAGCAGCGGGATCATCTCGCGGACGTTCGAGATCTTCTTCTCGTGGATCAGCACGAGGGCGTTCTCGAACTGCGCCTCCATCGACTTCGGGTCGGTGATGAAGTACGGCGACACGTAGCCCTTGTCGAACTGCATGCCGTCGACGTGCTCCAGTTCGGTCGCGGCGCTCTTGCCCTCCTCGACCGTGACCACGCCTTCCTTGCCGACCTTGATCATGGCGTCGGCGAGCAGGTTGCCGATCGCCGTGTCGTTGTTCGCGGAGATGGCGCCGACCTGGGCGATCTCGTCGCGGCTCTTGTTGTCGATCTTCTTCGCCATCTTGGCGAGCTCGGCGGTGACCGCCGCGACCGCCGCGTCGATGCCGGCGCGCAGGTGGTTGGGGTCGACGCCGCTCGTCAGGTAGCGCTGGCCGATCGTCAGGATCGACTCGGCGAGCACCGTGGCCGTCGTCGTGCCGTCGCCGGCGACGTCGTTCGTCTTGCTGGCGACCTCGCGCACGAGCTTGGCGCCCCTGTTCTCGAACGGGTCCTCCAGCTCGACCTCCTTGGCCACCGTGACGCCGTCCTTGGTGACCTGCGGGCCGCCGAAGGACTTCTCGATGATGACGTTCTTGCCGGCGGGGCCGAGGGTGACCTTGACCGCGCGGGCGAGCTTCTGGACGCCGGCGACGGCCTTACGGCGCGCGACGTCGTCGTACATGATCTGCTTGGCCATCGGGATCAGCCCTCCACCTTGGCGAGGATCTCGCTCTCGCGCAGGATCTTGAAGTCCTCGCCGCCGACCTTGACGTCGCTGCCGGCGTACTTGCCGAAGAGCACGATGTCGCCCTTCTTGACGTCGAGCGCGAGGCGCTTGCCGTCCTTGCCGAACTTGCCTTCGCCGACCGCGGTGACCTTGCCGCGCTGCGGCTTCTCCTTGGCGGTGTCGGGCAGCAGGATGCCGCCGGCGGTCTTCTCCTCGGCGTCGAGCACCTTCAGCACGACGCGGTCTTCCAACGGACGCAGGGAAGTCATGTGTGTCTACTCCGGATGAATGTGGGTTGTGTGCTTGTGGGGTTGGGGCGGCGCGCGCTCCGCGGGGCGGATCGGCGCGCCGCGGGGGCTCAGTCGTGGTCGTGGCCGGCGTGGTCGGCCTTGTCCTCTTCCTTCTTGCCCTCGGTGATGACGCAGTCGGTCGTCAGCAGCAGGGTCGCGATCGAGACCGCGTTCTGCAGCGCGCTGCGCGTGACCTTGGTCGGGTCGACGACGCCGTAGCCGATCATGTCGCCGTACTCGCGCGTCAGCGCGTTGTAGCCGAACGTGGTCGCCTTGTTGGCGAGCACCTTGCGGGCCACGATCGCGCCGTCGACGCCGCCGTTCTCGGCGATCTGCCGGACCGGTGCCTGCACGACCTTCTTCATCAGCTCGACGCCGAAGCGCGCGTCGCCCTGCAGCTCGAGCTTGGCGAGCGCGGCGCCGGCCTTGAGCAGCGCGGTGCCGCCGCCCGGCAGGATGCCCTCGGCGATCGCCGCGCGCGTGGCGTGCAGCGCGTCCTCGAAGAGGTCCTTGCGCTCCTTCATCTCGGTCTCGGTGTGCGCGCCGACGCGGATCTCGGCGATGCCGCCGGTCAGCTTGGCGAGGCGCTCCTGCAGCTTCTCGCGGTCGTAGTCCGACGTCGTCTGGTCGATCTCGCGGCCGATCTGCTCGGCCCGCGCCTTGATGTCGGCGGCCTTGCCCTTGCCCTCGACGATCGTGCAGTTGTCGCCGTCGATCATCACCTTCTTGGCGACGCCGAGCTGGCGCAGCTGCACCTTCTCCAGGTCGAGGCCGAGGTCCTTGAAGATCGCCTCGCCGCCGCACAGGATCGCGATGTCCTGCAGCATGGCCTTGCGGCGGTCGCCGTAGCCCGGCGCCTTGACCGCGCAGACCTTGAGGATGCCGCGCAGCTTGTTGACGACCAGCGTCGCCAGGGCCTCGCCCTCGATGTCCTCGGCGATGATCAGCAGCGGCTTGTTGCTCTCCTTGAGCTTCTCCAGCAGCGGCAGCAGCGGCCGCACGCTCGACAGCTTGTCCTCGTGCACGAGGACGTAGCAGTCGCGCAGGTCGACCGTCATGTCCTCGGCGTTGGTGACGAAGTGCGGCGACAGGTAGCCGCGGTCGAACTGCATGCCCTTCACGACCTTCACCTCGGTCTCCAGGCCCTTGCCCTCCTCGACCGTGATGACGCCGTTCTCGCCGACTTCCTTCATCGCCTCGCAGAGCTTGTCGCCGACCTCGGGGTCGTTGTTGCCCGAGATGGTCGCCACCTGCTTGATCGCCTTGTAGTCGGTGGCCGGGACCGTCCTGGCCATCTTCTTCAGCTCGCCGACCAGCGTGTCGGCGGCGGCGCGGATGCCGCGGATCAGCTCGGCGTGGTTGGCGCCGGCCGTCAGGTACTTCATGCCCTCTTCCGCGATCGCGTGCGCCAGCAGCGTCGCCGTCGTCGTGCCGTCACCGGCCGCGTCCGACGTCTTGCTGGCGGCCTCGCGGACGAGCTTGGCGCCCATGTTCTCGTAGCGGTCGTCGAGCTCGATCTCCTCGGCGACGGTGACGCCGTCCTTGGTCACGGTCGGACCGCCCCAACCCTTGTCGAGGACGGCGTTGCGGCCGCGCGGGCCGAGAGTGGAGACGACGGCTTTCGCCAGCTTGGCGACGCCGCGCAGCACGGCTTCGCGGGCGTCGTTTTCGAACACGAGTTGTTTGACCATCACAACCTCGGGGGGGAATCTGGGTACGTTCGTGGATAGGGGTGGCAGCGATGGCCACCCCGGGCGGGTGGTGCTGCCGATCGGCCCGGCGCTCGCAAGCGAATGCCGGGTCGTGAGGCGCGCGCCAGAGCAAAGGTGGTGCCGCGGCCCGGGCGGTCGCGGTCCAGCCCCACAAGGTTGTCTGCAAGTGGTTATGAATACGAACGTTGCACCAAGCGTGACCGGTCCTGCGCCGGCCCCCGACCGAACCGGCACGCGCCAACTTGGCAGGGTGCGCCCAAGGGCTTGCGGCGAGGGCTGCCATGATGGCAGGGGGGAGGACGGCATGGTGCCGTGCCAGCGGGGGGATGCGGCAGTGCCGGAGCGGCGTGGGCGGTTCGCAGCCGCGGCGCCGCATGCGCCGCGCGCGGCCAGCGGGTCGCCCGCCGGTTCGCCCTCGGCCCGCGCCCTGCGCGCCGCGCGCGCCCTCGCCCTGGCCACCCTTGCCCTGGCCACCCTTGCCCTGGGCACCCTGGGCAGCGCCCGCGCCCAGGACGCTGCCCCCGCCACCGCTGCCCCCGCCGCCCCGGCGGCCGCCGGCACCGTCGAGGTCGTGCTGCGCACGGGCCGCGTGGTCACCGCCGCGCAGTGGCGCGGCGACCCGGCCAGCGGCTTCACCGGCCGCGTCGGCGACGACGACGAACGCTTCGCCGGCGCCGACGTGCTGCTGGTGCGCGGCGTCGCCGCCGCGATCCCCAACCTGCCGTCGGCGTGGCTGCGCGGCGGCGACGTCGTGCGCGGCGCCGTGGTCGACGGCGACGCCGGCGGCAATCGCGTCGACCTGCAGTCGCCGGTGCTCGGCCGCATCGCGCTCGCCATCGACCGCCTCGACGCGCTCGCCGCGCCGGCGACCGCCGACCCGCTGCGCCTGCGCCTGCCCGACGGCGTCGACGAAGCGCTGTTCGTTCGCGCCAAGGTCGGCCTCGACGTGCTCGCCGGCAGCCTGCACCAGTGCGGCGAACCCGGCATCCGCTTCGAGCCCGCCGGCAGCCCGCCGCGCTGGTTCCGCGTCGAGGACGTCGCCGCGCTGCGCCTCGGCGGCGCCGTCGCGCGCACCGACCAGCCCGAGGCGACGCTGTGGACGCGCGTCGGCGACCGCCTCGGCGTGCGCGCCGTGCGCTTCGACCAGGACGGCGTGCAGTGCGAACTCGAAGGCGGCGTCGCCGCCACCGTGCGCCTGCAGGACGTCGGCGCGATCGCGTTCGGCAGCGCGGTCGCCTGGCTGTCCGACCTGGAACCGACCGCGGTGCGCGAGAGCGGCTTCGACGGCGACGTCGTGCACCCGTTCCAGCGCGACCGCAGCGCTGTCGGTGGCCCGCTGGTCTGCGGCGGTCGCGCCGTCGGCAAGGGGCTCGGCGTGCACAGAAAGAGCCGGCTGACCTTCACCGCGCCGCCGCGCGCGACGGCGTTCTGGACGCGCGTCGGTTTCGACGACAGCGCCACCGCGCTCGGCCTCGAACCGCGCGTCGCGCTGCGCGTGCTGGTCGCCGACAAGGTGGTGTTCGAGCGCAAGGACTTCGCGCTCGGCCAGCCGGCGCAGGACTGCGGCGTCGTGCCGGTGCAGCCGGGCGCGCTCGTCGTGCTCGAAGTCGACCACGGCGCGGGCCGCGACCTCGGCGACCGCATCGACTGGCTGGCGCCGCTCTTCCTGCTGCAGCAACCATGACGCTGGCCGCCGCCGCCCTGCTCGCGCTCGCCGCCGTCGGCCTGCTGGCCGTGCGCAGCGCCACGCCGCTGGCGCGCTACGCCGCGTGGTTGCTGTGCCTTGGCTGCGCGGCGGTGGCGCTGCTGCTGCCGACGACGACGTGGCGCGAGCAACCGGCGCGCGTCGCCGCCGCCAACCTGCGCACCGAGCCGGCCGCGTCGGCGACGGCGCTGCTGGCCGCCGCCAGCGTCGCGTCGCCGCGCGCCGACGCGCTGCACGTCTACTGGCGCGAACCGTTGCCGACGCCGCCGCCGGGCGCGCTCGGCGCGCGCGTGGCGGTGCCGCCGACCTTGCCCTTCGCGCCGCAGGACCGCGTGCTGCAGCAACTCGGGCCCGCCGAGCGCGACCGGCCGCTGCTGCTGCGGCTGCTGCCGCTCGCCGTCGCCGACGAACTGCCCGGCGAACTGTGCATCCGCCGCGGCGGCACCGTCGTGCAGCGCACGCCGTGCCCCGTCGGCCCGCGCGCGCTCGACATCGCCTTCACGCCAGCGCTGGCCGGCGAGTACACGCTCGACCTCGCCATCGCCGCCGGCCCGACCAACGCCACGGCCCGCGGCGTGCTCGCCGTCGCCGAGCCGCGCGGCGTGCTGGTGGTGGAGCCGAGCGGGCTGTGCGCCGAGGCGCTGCGCACGCAGGGCCTCGCCGTCGTCGCCGCCGACGCCGTGCCCGACGACCTGTCGCCGTTCGCGGCGGTCGTCGTCGGCGCGCCGCTGCCGGCCAACGCCGAAGGCGCGCTCGCGATCGCCGCGCGCGACGGGCTCGGCGTGTTCGCCGTGGCCCCGGGGCTTGGCGCCGAGGGCGGACCGCTGCGCGGTCTGCTGCCGCTGCGCTTGCTGCCGGCGGCCGCGCCGACGCCCGGCGAAGGCAACGGCGCGGGCGAGCCGACGCCGGGGCCGCCAGCGCCCGAGCCGCCGACCGACGTGCCGCCGCCGACCGAACCGCCGCCGCCGCCGCCGGCCGACCAGCCGCCCGTCGGCGACACGCAGGGCCGCGGCCAGCTCAGCGAGCAGCCGATCGAGGTCGACAAACGCGCGATCGCGATGGCGCTGCTCGTCGACCGCTCGGCGAGCATGGGTTCGTTCCTCGGCGACGGCAACACCAAGATGAGCTACGCCAAGACGAGTGCGCTGCGCACCGCCGAGGCGCTCACTGCCGGCGACCGCGTCGGCATCGTGACCTTTGGCAACAAGGGCGAGGGCCGCATCGAGCTGCCGATGACCGACGCCGCCGACACGGGCAAGGTGCGCGCCGGCATCGAGAAGCTGCGGCACGCGCAGGAGTACACGTACCTGCTCGGCGGCCTGCGCGTCGCGGTCGACGCGCTGCGGCCGGTGCAGGCCGCGGTCAAGCACATCGTCGTCGTCAGCGACGGCGAGTTCGACTTCAACGAAGAGCTCGCGCTGCGTGCGCTGGCCCGCCGCGCGCGCCAGCAGGACCGCATCACGGTGTCGGTCATCACCATCGCCGACGGCTCGATCGGGCCGTCGTTCACGCGCGCGGCCGAAGGCCTCGTCGACGACGGCGGCGGCGAGTTCTTCACCGTCGCGCGCGCCGACAGCGTGCCGGCGTTCGTCAGCGCCGAGGTGACTCGCTCGCTGTCGCGCGTCGGCCGCACGCCGCGCCGCGGCGACGGCGCGCAGCCGCAGCCGCCGACCGCGAACCCGCCGACGCCGCCAGCGCCGCCGCCGCCGACCCCGCCGCCGCCGAAGCCGCCAGCGCCCGAGCCGCAGCCGACGCCGGCGCCGCTGCCGACGCGCATCGCCGTCGTCGCCGTGGCCGAGTCGCCGCTGCTCGCGCCCGCGCCGCAGCCGACGTGGCCCGCGCTCGGCGCCGTCGCCGCCAACCGCGCCACCGCCGACGCCACGACGCTGCTGGCGGCGCGCGACGCGGCCGGCTCCGCCGTGCTGGCGTACGGCAACCGCGGGCTCGGCCGCGTCGGCTGCTTCGCCGCCGAACTGTTCGGCCCCGCCGGCGACGCCTTCCGCGCCGAGCCGGCGTTCCCGGCGCGCCTCGCGCAGTGGGTGACCGCCGTGCTGCCCGCGCAGCAGCTCGCCGCGCCGCAGTCGCTGCTGTTCGCCGTCGAACTGTCGCCGGTCGTGCCGACGCCGGCCGAGGCGCAGGCGCTCGTCGCGCTCGGCGGCGCGCCGGCCGTCGACCCGCAGGAACTCGCGCTGCAGCGCGACCCGACCGAGATCGTGCACGGCCACGCACCGCAGGTCCCCGCCGCCGCCGGCTGGCTGCTGCTCGGCTTCGTCGCGCTCGCCGCGCTCGAACGCTGGACGGCGACGCGCGCGCTGCGCCGCGGCCGCGCGTGAGCCCGCCGCGCACGCCGCGTCACGGCCGCGCTTGAGCTCGCCGCACGCTCTGCGCCGCGGCTGCCGTTGCTGCGCCTGCGTTGGCTTGCGCTGCGTCGGTGGCGTGCTGCCCGGCGCGCGCGTCCGCGACGCGAGCGAACGCCGCGCCGCGGTCGTGCGCGCGGCCAGCTTCCCGCGCGCGGGCGGTGCACCCGCCGCGCTACCATCCCGCGCCATGCCCTCGTCCTCTGCGGCGCCGGACTCGCTGCCGGCCGCCAACGCGCGCTATTGGCGCGCCGTCGTGCGCCTGACCCTCGTGCTGCTCGCGCTGTGGGCGCTGCTCGGCCTCGGCTGCGGCGTGCTGTTCGCCGACGTGCTCAACGGCGTCCGTCTCGGCGGCTTCCCGCTCGGCTTCTGGTTCGCGCAGCAGGGCGCGATCGTCGGCTTCGTGCTGCTGATCCTGGTCTACGTGCTGGCGATGCGCCGGCTCGACCGCGCGCACCGCGCCGACCTCGCGCGCCTCGCCGCGGCGGCGCCGTCGGCGGCGGCCCCGACGCCGGCGGCCCCGACGCCGGCGAACGCGAACGCGAACGCGAACGCGCCAGGCGCGCCGGCGGCTGCGAAGGGCAGCGCGCCGGCCAAGCCGCCGGAGGGCGCGCGATGACCGTCCAGGCCTGGACCTTCGTGATGGTGGGGCTGACCTTCGGCCTCTACCTCTACCTCGCGATCCGCGCGCGCGTGCGCGACACGCAGGGCTTCTACGTCGCCGGCCGCGGCGTGCCGGCGATCCTCAACGGCATGGCGACGGCGGCCGACTGGATGTCGGCGGCGTCGTTCCTGTCGATGGCCGGCACCATCTCGCTGCTCGGCTACGCCGGCGGCGTCTACCTGATGGGGTGGACCGGCGGCTTCGTGCTGCTGGCGCTGCTGCTGGCGCCGTACCTGCGCAAGTTCGGCCACTTCACCGTGCCGGACTTCGTCGGCGACCGCTTCGAGTCCAACACCGCGCGCCTCGTCGCACTGCTGTGCGCGCTGTTCATCAGCTTCACCTACGTCGCCGGCCAGATGCGCGGGGTGGGCATCGTGTTCGCGCGCTTCCTGGAGATCGACGTCGACCTCGGCGTGGTCGTCGGCATGGCGCTGGTGTTCGTCTACAGCACGCTCGGCGGCATGAAGGGCATCACGTGGACGCAGATCGCCCAGTACTGGGTGCTGATCGTCGCATACATCGTGCCCGTCGTGTTCATCAGCCTGCAGCTGACCGGCCAGCCGGTGCCGTCGGTCGGCATGGGCGGCGAGGTCGCGCCCGGCGTGCCGCTGCTCGCCAAGCTCGACCAGATCCACCGCGACCTCGGCTTCCCGAGCTACACCGAGGCGTTCACCGGCAGCTGGGACCGCGTCAACGTCTTCTGCACCACGCTCGCGCTGATGGTCGGCACCGCCGGCCTGCCGCACGTGATCGTGCGCTTCTACACCGTGCGCAACGTCGGCGCGGCGCGTTGGTCGGGCCTGTGGGCGCTGCTGTTCATCGCGCTGCTGTACCTGACCGCGCCGGCGACGGCGGCCTTCGCGCGCTACTACGTCGTGCAGGAGCTGCACGGCAAGACCGCCGCCGAGCTGCCCGGTTGGTACCACACCTGGGCCAAGACCGGCCTGCTGGTGTGGCTCGACGACGGCGACGGCAAGCTGGCGTACCACGGTCCGGCGCAGCAGCCGAAGAACGAACTGTTCCGCATCGGCGGCCTCGCGACGACCGAGTTCGCCGACCTGCGCGCGTCGCACGAACGCTGGCTCGCCACCAAGGGCCAGGAAGGCCAGGACGGCCGCGTCGTGATGACGCAGAAGAAGCTGAGCGGCCCCGACGCCGACATCCTCGTGCTGGCGACGCCGGAGATGGCGCAGCTCGCGGCGTGGATCATCGCGCTCGTCGCCGCCGGCGGCCTCGCCGCCGCGCTGTCGACCGCGTCGGGCCTGCTGCTGGTGATCAGCAGCAGCATCGCGCACGACCTGTACTTCCGCATCCTGCGGCCGCAGGCGACCGAGGCGCAGCGCTTGCGCCTGTCGCGGCTCGCCATCGGCCTCGCCGTCGTCGTCGCCGGCGTGGTCGGCATCTTCCCGCCGGGCTTCGTCGCCGAGACCGTCGCGTTCGCGTTCGGCCTCGCTGCGTCGTCGTTCTTCCCGGTGCTGGTGCTCGGCATCTTCCACTCGCGCATCGGCGCGATCCCGGCGATCGCCGGCATGCTCGCCGGCATGGCGTTTACCGGTAGCTACATCCTCGGCACCGTGTACCTCGGCTGGCCCAAGTGGTGCTTCGGCATCGGCCCGCAGGGCATCGGCGCCGTCGGCATGGCGGTGCACTTCGCCGTGGCGCTCGCCTTGCACCGCGTCTGCCCGCCGGCGTCGGCGACGGCGCAGGCGATGGTGGCGCGCATGCGCGAGCCCGAGGGCGCTGGGCCCGGGGTCGACATCGAGCGCGCGATGGAGCACTGAGCGGGGCGACGCGCGGGAACTCCCGGCCGAAGTCGCGGCCGCCGTTGCCCCATGCGGAGCGCGGCCCACGGCGGGCCGCAGACCTACGGCTGCGCCGGCCAGCAACAACCAAGGGACCAGCCGGGTCCTTCGCCCGCGCACGCTGCGGCCGAGCGCACGCGGCGCCATCGCGCCGGAGGAACGAATCGACAGGCCGCCGCCGGCTGTGGCCACTGGCCGCGCCATGTCTGGCTCCGCTTCGTGGTCCGGCAAACTGTGCGTGCGCTGCGGCACGGCGCGCACCTCCAACGTGTCCAACGGCGAGCCGGTCTGCTCGCCGTGCCTTGCCCGCGCGCGCGCCGAGGCGGCGACGGCGACCGACCCGGGCAAGCCGGCGGCGGCTGCGGCCGGCCAGCAGCCGGCTGCCGGCGCCGCGGTGGGCGAAGGGCTCGCGACCGCCGCCAGCAGCGTGCTCGACGCGGTCTTCACGTCGCTGCTGCTCTGAGGCCGCGCGGTTGGCCGGCGGCGCCGCCGCGGCCGTCCGCAGCGGTGTGCTCGGCAGTTGCCCAACTCGACGTGGGGGCGCAGGGGGCCGTCGCGCCGCTCCGGCCAGACCGCGCGCGGCGGCCGCGGCAACAAGCGATCGCCGGCTCCGTCTACGTTGCCCGCCATGTCAGGCTCCAGCTCATGGTCCGGCAAGCTGTGCGTGCGCTGCGGCACGGCGCGCACGTCGAACGTCTCCAACGGCGAACCGGTCTGCTCCCCGTGCCTGCTGCGCGCGCGCGAGGACGCGGCCCGCGAGGGCGCGCCCGAGCGCCGCTGTCCGGCCGACGGCACGGTGATGGAGTTCGTGGTCGGCGAGGGCATCGGCGTGGACCGCTGTCCGCAGTGCAGCGGCGTCTTCCTGGGCAAGAAGCAACTGGAGGCGCTGCGGCATGCATCGCACGCCAGCGGGTACATGAAATCGTCGATCCTTCGTACGGTGCTGGGGCTGGTCTGACCGGGCCGCGCGCCGCGCGCCGCCGCGCCGCGAGGAGTCTGCGTCGCGGGACGAGCGCCGATGCGGTGCGTGGATTCGCGGCTGGGGCGAGGCCATTGGCCGCAGGCGAATCGGTGGACTCGCGGACGCTCGGCAGGGAGCGTCCGGATGCACAGGCGCGCTCCGGCTCGCGGACTGCAACCAGCTGCCCCGCGTCTTCTGGGTGCTGCTTGCTGCAGGGCTCTTGGGTCTGGTCTCTGTGTCCTCTGTGTTCTCTGTGGTTCCTTTCTGCTGCTGCTGCAGAAGCAGAACAACCACAGAGAACACAGAGAGCACAGAGCAGAGCAGAGCAGAGCAGAGCGGGGCAGGGCAAACGGAGGTGCGGCAGCAGCACGAACGACCACTGCGGTGCGCGCCGGGCGGCGTGGCCTGCCGTGCGCAGGCTCCTGGCCCGCCGCCCCGCGCCCCGTCGCTACAGCGACTCCAGGAACGCCACCAGCGCCGCCCGGTCCGCCGCGCTGAGGTCGAGCTTGCGCATCTTGGGGTCGAGGTGCGCGTTCGCTTCGCCGCCGCGCGCGTAGAACGCGACGACGTCGGCGAGCGTGCGCTGCGAACCGTCGTGCATGTACGGCGCCGAGAGCCGCAGCCCGCGCAGCGTCGGCGTCTTGAAGCGGCCGCGGTCGTCAGCGTGGCCGGTCGCCGCCATGCGCCCCGGCTCCGCCGCGCCGTCGCGCGCGCCGACGCCGGTGTTGTGGAAGCCTTCGTCGGTGAACAGCGGCGGCGTGTGGCACTGCCAGCAGCCGCCCTTGCTCTCGAAGATCCACTGCCCGTGCCGCTGCTGCGGCGTCAGCGCGTCGGCGTCGCCGCGCAGGAAGCGGTCGTACGGCGCGTCGCCGAGCGCGATGCCGCGCACGTACGTCGCCAGCGCCCGCTGCAGGCCCTGCGCGTCGGCCGGCGCGGCGAACGCGGCCGCGAACGCCGGCCCGTAGTGCGCGTCGGCGCGCAGCCGTTCGACCGCGGCCTCGACGCCAAACCCCATCTCGCGCGCGTCGGCGATCGGCTCCAGCACGAACGCCTCCAGGCTCGCCGACGCGCCATCCCAGCGCTGCCGCGTGCCGTAGCCGCGGTTCCACAGCGCGGGCGCGTGCCGCAGCGCCAACTGGCCGTCGATGCCCTTGGGCAGCGGGTCGGGGTGCGCGAAGCCCGTCGCCGCCGGATGGCAGCTGGCGCACGACACCGTGCGGTCGCGGCTCAGCACCGGGTCGAAGAACAGCCGTTCGCCGAGCGCGAACATCGCCAGAGTCGGCGTGTAGCCGTCGGGCTTGGGCATCGGCGGCAGGCCCGCCGGCGGCGTGCTGAGGAAGGCGAAGCTCGGTGCGGGCGGCGTTGCGTGCGGCGTCGGTGGCGTCGTCGGCGTCGGCGCTGCGGCGGGCTGCTGCGCCGGGGATGGCGCGGGCGTCTGTGCGCGCGCGGGGATGGCGACTGCCGCGATCAGCGCGGGGAGCCGCAGGCTGGCGAGGGCGCGCGCGGTGGGGGCGTTGCGTGCGCGGCGCGCGCGACCCGGCTCGCCGCCGTCCCCCGGCTCGCCGCCGCACCCGGCCGCCAACTCAGTCCACCCCGAACGTGAACGTCGTCGCCGACGTGTACGTCTTGCCCGGCTGCAGCACCGTGTTCGGGAAGTTCGGCTGGTTGACGCTGTTGGGGAAGTGCTGCGTCTCCAGGCACACCGCGCTGCGGTGCGCGTACGTGCGGCCGCCCTTGCCGGTCTGGCCGAACAGGAAGTTGCCGGTGTAGACCTGCAGGCCCGGCTCGCTGGTGCGGACCTCCAGCCAGCGGCCGCTCTGCGGCGAGCCCAGGCGCGCGATGTCGTCCTGGTCGTCGTTGGCGTCGAGCACCAAGTTGTGGTCGATGCCCTTCGCCGCCGTCGCCGTCAGCTCGTCGATGCGCAGCCCGAGCGGGCGCGGCTGGCGGAAGTCGAGCGGCGTGCCGGCGACGGGCGCGATCGCGCCGGTCGGGATCAGCGTGTCGTCGGTCGGCGTGTAGCGCGCGGCGTCGACCTGCAGCACGTGGTCGAGCACCGTCGCCGAACCCGCGCCGCTGAGGTTCCAGTACGCGTGGTTGGTCAGGTTGACCGGCGTCGCCTTGTCGGTCGTCGCCTCGAAC
>JBKDXM010000084.1:0-16787 GCA_046306335.1 Planctomycetota bacterium | reverse complement strand
CTTGCGCCTCGCCGACGGCCGGCTGGCGGTGCTCGACCTGCAGTCGGCGACGCCCGTGGCACCGGTGCGCGCCGACCGCCGCGCGCTGCGCGTCCGCCTCGCCGCCAACCTGCTGCAGGAGCGACCGGCCGAACTCGCCAGCGCGCTGCGCCGCGCCGGCCTGCTGCGCGACGACGGCGAAGCGCGGGAAGCGCTCGCGCGCGCCGGGACCCGTGCGCGCGCCTTCCAGCGCGGCCGCGTCGGCCGCTGCCTCGCCGAGAGCACGGAGTTCACGCGCGCGTGGCGCTGGTGGGGCTGTGAACACCGCCGCCGCGATGCCGCCGCGGGCCGCTGGCTCGCGGTCGCCGACGCCCTGGCGGCGTGGCGCGGCCAGCGCGTGCGCGAACTCGCTGGCGCGGGCGCTGGCCCGTTCCTCGGCTGCCGTCGCCATTGGCCGCTGCTGCGCCGCGGGGCGCTGCTGGTCAAGGATGACGTCGGCGAGGCCGCTGCCGCCGCCGCGATCGCCGCCGCCGTCGCCGCGGACGGCCGCTGGCGCGCGCACGGCGAGGTGGGCGCATGAAGGCGCTGGTGCGCGCCGCCGCGGCGCTGTTCGGCGCCTGTGCGGTGGCCCCGCCGTCGGCGGGGGCTGCCGTCATCGATCCACCGGGTCTGCCGGGCTTCGGCGGTTGCTTCCGCGGTGCCCTGCGCCTGTTCGATCGCGCCGGGGCCGAGCGCACCGTGGCGATGGGGCTCGACGTGCTGCCGGCCGCCGACGCGCCGGGCGAGTTCACCTGGCGGTTGCGCTACGGCGACGGCGCGGCCGCGCAGGTGCGCGACTACCGCCTGCAAGTCGTCGACGCCGCCGCCGGCCGTTACGCCGTCGACGAACGCAACGGCATCGTGCTGGCGGCCCGCCGGATCGACGACGAACTCGTCTCGCTGTTCGCCGCCGGCGACCAGTTGCTCGCCGTGCGCTACCGGACCGTGCCGGCCGGCATCGCCTTCGCCTTGGAAGCGTGCGCGCCGGCGGGCGGGGCGCCGACCGGGCAGGGTGTGCGCACGTTCGCGGAGTTCGGTTGCCAGCGCGCCATCCTGCTGCGTTCGCCGGCGGACGCGCCCCGCTGACCTCGCGTCCGCTGCCGCCCTCTTCTAGGATTCTCGCCCATGACCAACCTGTTGCGTGTGTTGTTCGTCCCCTTCCTCGGCCTGGCCACCCTGCTGCCCGCCCAGGACGACACGGCCAAGGGCCTGGCGCCGAAGGCGCAGGAGCCCAAGCCCGAGGCCAAGCCCGCGCCGGCGGCCGATGACGCCTTCACCGCCGCCGACAAGGCGGTCCGGGCGGTCGACGCGTTCCTCGCCGAGAAGAAGCTCGACAAGTCGAACGCGCGCTGGCGCAACCTGCTGCCGAAGTTCCCGGCGCTCGAGTTCGACGCCAACAGCGACTACCTGTGGCAC
Source organism: Planctomycetota bacterium (assembly GCA_046306335.1). Lineage (GTDB taxonomy): Bacteria > Planctomycetota > UBA1135 > UBA1135 > UBA2386 > UBA2386. Next base: position 15,353 of record JBKDXM010000084.1, on the reverse strand, counting down.
ATGGAGACCGACGCCGGCACGGTCAAGATCCGCTTCTACGCTGACACGGCGCCCAACCACGTCGCCAACGGCATCTACCTGGCGCGCGCCGGCTTCTACGACGGCCTGACCTTCCACCGCATCATCCCTGGCTTCATGGCGCAGGGCGGTTGCCCGAACGGCGACGGCCGCGGCAACCCCGGCTACGCCTTCGCCGGCGAGTTCAACGGCAGCCGCAAGCACACGGGCCCGGGCATGCTGAGCATGGCCAACGCCGGTCCCGGCACCGACGGCTCGCAGTTCTTCATCACCTTCCAGCAGACGCCGCACCTCGACGGCCGCCACACGCTGTGGGGCGAGGTCGTCGACGGCAAGGACGTGCTGAAGGCGCTGGAGGGCAAGGGCTCGCAGGCCAACAACGGCATGCTCGACAAGGGCAAGCAGGTCAAGATCGCGCGCACGTGGATCAGCGTCGCGCCGAAGGCCGCCAAGGCCGAGGCCAGCAAGCCGGTCGAGAAGGCCCCGGAAGCGCCGAAGGAAGCCGACAAGAAGTGAGCGGCCGGCGCCCGCGCCCGGCGCGGGCGGCCTGCCTCGCACGGCGGCCTGCCTCACACGTCGGTCTCGAGCGCGAGTGCGATCTTGCGCGCGAGGTCCTCGACCAGCTCCTTGCGCGCCGACGTCAGGTCCTCGCCGATCGGCGACCGGAACTCCGTGCGATCGGTGATGCGGCGCTCGACGCGCGCCGCGCCGTCGCGGCCGACGAGCCGGATCCACACCGCGGCGCTGAACGCGCCCTCGCGCACCGGATCGCTGGCGATCGGGTTCGCGTCGTTGCGCGCGCCGACGACGAGCGTGCGTTCCTGCGCGTCCTGCAGCACGACCTTGAGCGTCGCGTCGGCGCGCCGGCGGTCGGCGAGCATGAGGTCGGAGGCCACCGGCAGTTCGCGCGCCAACGCGGCGCCGAGCTCCACCTCCAGGCGCTGGCGGTAGGTCTCGTTGCCGACGACCTCGAGCGCCACCGTGCGGATGCCGCGCGCGGGCAGGCCGGAGCCCTGCGTGTAGCCGCAACTGCCGGCGGCGAGGGCCAGCAGCGCGCTGGCGACGGCGGCGCGGCGGCCGTTCACGGCTGCGCTCCCGCCGCCTTCGCGCGGGCGGCGTCGCGGCGCTGCACGGCTTCGGCGTGGCGCTTGGTGCGGTTGAAGCGGTCGTCGGCGGCGCGCTCGAGGTGCAGCAGCTCGCCCGGGGCGTTGGCGATGCGCGCGTAGAAGCCGGCGATGCCGAGCTCGTGCTCGATCTGCCACTCCAGCAGCATCGCCACGGTTTCCTCGGCGATCCGGTTCATCTCCGGGTTCTCGTAGCCGCCCGCCAGGAAGCCGGCGAGCTCGCGCTCGGCCTCGCTGGTGCGGATCTGGTCGTACTCGGCGCCTTCGAGGCAGCCGACGATGCTCATGCCGTAGCGGAAGCGCGCGTACGCGACCCACTCGTCCGGGTGGTTGAGCATCAGGTCGCCATACCGCTGTTGCGCGAGGTCGAAGTCCCCGTCCTCGTAGGCGAGGTCGCCGAGGATCTTCAGCGCGTCGCCGACGCGCGGCGAGTCGGGGTAGTTGGTGGACAGGTGTTCCAGCGAGGTGCGCGCGCCGACGCGGTCGGACCAGAAGAACAGGAAGCTGTCGTCGCGGGCCAGCAGCGCCACGGCGATGTCCCAGACCATCGTCATCACGATCGGGCGCAGTTCGCTGAGCGGGTACTCGGCGGCGAAGTCCTCCAGCGCCTCGAAGGCTTCGAACAGCTCGCCGGTGGCGAAGCGCGCGCGCGCCAGCGCGAGGTCGCGGCGGTCGCGCAGGCGCTTGGGGCAGGCGTCACCCTCGACTTCGTCGAGGACCTCCAGCGCGCCGGCGTGGTCGGCGGCGGCGACGCGGGCCTCGGCGTCGGCGACGATCGGCTCGGCCACGTAGGACGGCAGCGTGGTGGTCGCACAACTCGCCAAGGCGGCGAGCGACAACAGCAGCAGCGACCGGAACGGGCGGCGGAGGCGCATCAGCGGCAGTCATGTTGCGCGGCGCGCGGGTCGCCGGCGAGCACAAAACGCCGCCGCGCCGCCGCGGCTGCGCGCTCAGCAGCGCTCGAAGAGCAGCGGCCGCAGGCGCGAGCGCTGCTCGGTCGCGGCGGCGAGCCACGCCGCCGGCAACGCGGCGGCGACGCGCGCTGGCGCCGGCTCCGCCAGCTCGGGCCACTGCCGGCCGGCGTGGTCGCGCAGGCTGCGCAGCAGGGCCAAGGTGCCGGCGCCGACCGGCGTGCGCGGCGGTGGCGCGTGCTCGCGACAGACGAGCCCCGGGCCGTCGGCGTGCTGCCACGCGACTTCGCCGAGCGGCGCGCCGCAGGCCGTGCAGGCGTCGAGGTCGGGCAGCGCGCCGAGCGCCGCCAGCAGGCGCACCTCCAGGCCGAGCACGACCCGGCCGATCGCGTCCGGCGGGCACTTCTCCAGCAGGTTGAGGCCGCCGATCAGCAGGTCGAACACCGCCGGTTCGGGCCGCCCCTCGGGCATCGCGAATTCGCACAGCCACGCGAGGTGGCTGGCGGCGAGGAAGCGCAGCGGCTCGCGCAGGCTGCGGCGCTCGCGCACGAGGCTGGCGCGCTCCAGCAGGCGCAGGCCGCCGCGGTCGGCGCTGAAACTCGCCGACACCTCGTTGAGGAAGTCGATGCGGCCGAGGAACGGCGAGTCGGGGCGATGCGCGCCCTTGGCCAGCCCGGTGACGCGGCCTTCCTCGCGCGTCAGGCACGTGACGATGCGGCTGCTCTCGCGGAAGTCCGAGCGCCGCACGACGATCGCTTGCAAGGCGGTCTTGGCGGGGCGGCGCGCGCGCGCCGCGGTCACCCCTGGCCCTCGGCGTGCGCCGGCGCCAGCAGCGTCGCGCGCAGTCGGCGGATGCGCTTGTCGTCGGCCTGCAGCACGCGGAACTCGACGCCCGCGATCTGCACCGTCTCGTCGACGACCGGGATGTGGTTGCAGAACGCGATCACCATGCCGGCGACAGTCTGCCAGTCGGCGCTCTCGGGCAGTTCGCTGCCGAGCAGGTGGTTGATGTCGGCGACCGGCGTGCGCGCCGGCAGTTCGAGCACGCGGCCCTTCTCGACGACGCGCACCTGCTCGGCGTCAGACGGCGATGGCAGCGGGTCGTACTCGTCGCCGATGTCGCCGACGATCTCCTCCAGCACGTCCTCGACGGTGACGAGGCCGACCGGCATGCCGTACTCGTCCAGCACGATTGCCATGTGCTGGTTGCCGGATTGGAAGCGGCGCAGCAGTCGGGCGGCGCCGGTGGTCGCCGGCACGAAGAGCACGGGGCGCACCAGCGAGCGAAGCGGCGCCGCGTCGGCCTTGCCCGCCTCGTCGTGCAGGCGCTTGAGGGCGTCCTTGACGTAGAAGATGCCGACGATGTCGTCGGCGCGTTCGCGGTAGACCGGGTAGCGCGAGAAGCCGTGTTCGAGGGCCTTCTGGATCGCCGCCCGCAGCGTCAGCGACTCCGGGAAGGCGATGATGTCCGGCCGCGGCGTCATCAGCGACGACACCGCCAGCTCCTCGAGTCCGATGATGTTGCCGATCATGGCGCGTTGGTCCTGCGCCAGCGTTTCGTCGGCGACCGTGTCGGCGACGGCGGCGATGACCTGCTCGCGGACCTCGGCGGCGTCGGCGGCGGCCGGTGGCTGCACGCGCAGCGCCAGCATCAGCACCCGGGTCGCCGCCTGGATCGGCGCGATCAGCGGGTAGCGCAGCAGCAGCCAGAATGGCCGCAGGGCGGGCAGCGCGAACAACAGCGCGCGCTCCGGCCGCGCCTGGGCGATGCCCGATGGCAGCGCTCCTCCGAGCCACAGCATGACGACGGCGTAGGCCGACATCGCCGGGACCTCGCTGCCGGGACCGAAGGCCTGCGACAACGACCACAGGCCGAGCACCCACGACGCCGCCGTCGCCAGGCTGGCGACCAGCAGGTACTCCGAGTCGTGGCTACGGATCGCCTCGGTGCGGGCCTCGGCCTCGGCTTCGGCCAGGCCCTCGGCGGCGAAGCGCTGCCGCAGGCGCGTCGGCGAGTAGGCCAGCAGTCCGGCCGTGGCCAGCGCGCCGAAGGAGCCGAGCGCTGCCGCCAGCAGGGCGATGGCGAGGTGGCTGGGTGAGGCGAGGACGGCGAAGACCTCGACGGCGGCGTCGGCGGGTCGGAGCAGGGCAGTCAGCGGGGGCACGAACAACACAGGCGCAGAAGCATACGGGATCAGGCGGCCGCCCAGGCGGTCGCCATCGGGCGCCGCAACTTCGGCTTCGCGCCGGGTCGTGTCGCCAGCGCCGCAGGAGGTTGCTCCAGCCCGTTACCAAGGCGGCGCAACTCACTTTCTCAGAGAGAATTGCGTCAGATGGTCCGGACCCGTTCGTCGCTGGTCTCGACGTCGATCGAGAAGCGGTTGCGGCCCTGGCCCTTGCTGGCGTAGAGGGCGTGGTCGGCACGCTGCAGCATGCGCTCGCCCGTATCGTCGGGTCGGAACGCCGTCATCCCGATCGACACCGTCAGCGGCAGGGCCAACTCCTCGCCGCGCTGGTGGATCGCGGTGAACAGTCGCGCTGCCAGCACGGCGGCGTCCTCGGGCTGCGTTTCGGGCAACACCACCAGGAACTCCTCGCCGCCGAGCCGGCAGATGGTGTCACCCCGGCGCACGGTCTTGCGCAGCACCTCGGCCACGGCCTGCAGCGCGCGGTCGCCGGCGGCGTGACCGAACGTGTCGTTCAGGCGCTTGAAGTAGTCGAGGTCGCACATCAGCAGGCTGAGCGGCCGGTCGGAGCGCTCGGTGCGGGCGACTTCCTGGTCGAGCGCGATCACGCCCATGCGGCGGTTGAACAGGTGCGTCAGCGGATCGGTCAGCGAGAAGCGCTGGGCGCGCGTGAACCGCCGCCGCAGCAGCAGGTTGCTGTGCAGCAGGGTGCCGACCTGGCCGAGCATGGTGGCCAGCGGCGCGTCCTGGGGCAGGTCGATCGCGTCGAGGCTGAGGCCGCGGTCGAGCAGCAGGAAGGACGGTTGCGCCAGCTTCGGCTGGATCGGCACTGCGAGCACCTCGTCGACGGCGAGTGCGGCCGCCAGTCCATCCGCGCCGTCGGCGGCGAGGTGCACCACGATCGGGGTGCTGGTGCGCAAGGCAGCTTGCAGCCGTTCGGCCTCGGTGGTCGTCAGCCGCAGGCGGCGCATCGTCAGCGCCTGCGGCGAGCCGTGGCAGCGCGCCTGCAGGCTCAGCGTGCCGTCGCGCTGCTGCAGCTTGGCGTACACGGCGCGGTCGTAGCCGCCGTGCGTGCGGGCGGCGCGCAGCAGCGCCGTGATGATGCCCTGGTACCGCTCGGTCGGGCTCGCGCTGAGCAGGTCGGACATGGCCCGGCTCAGGGCCTCACCAGCCGGAGCCGAGACCGTGGCCTTGGCCGAGTTCGGGATCGATGCCGTTGGCGTCTCGGCGGCTTCGGCGTGGGCGGCGGCGGTGAGGTCCTCGAGGCCGGCGGCCGCGAGGGCCGTGTTCGCTGCCCGTTCGTACTCGCCGGCCGTCGCCGGATCCGTGACGAGGAAGACGGCGCCGCGCAGCACCACGTTCCAGGCCGGGTCGCGGCCGAAGAGCGCGTTGTTGACCGGCTGCGGCAGGCGCCAGCCGCGCAGGCTGTTGCGGACCTCGGCGTTGGTCGGCTTGCCGCCGTCGCCAGCCAACGCCGCGAGCCAGTCGGGCAGGTTCGCGATCAGGCCGAGCAGGTAGGCGGCCTCGCGATCGAAGTTCACCGCCTGGCCGGCGCAGCGGCGGGCTGCGTGTGCCAGCGCCAGCGACTGGCGCCACGCCGCGAGCAGCGGTTCGGCGACCACGGGGCCTTGCCCCCGTGCCGACAGCAGGCGGGCCACCACGTCGGGCCCGAGTTGCGCCAGCAGGCTCGAAGCAGTGGGCGGATCGACTGCCGCCGCCGTGCGGGCGGCGAATGCCGGTGCCGCAACAGCTCGCAGGGCGCTCAGCACCGCCAGCGGGTCGAGCCGCAGCAACGCCTCCAGATCGAGCGGGTTGGCGTCGGCGCGCAGCCGGCCGCGCAACGGCGCCAGCCGCGCAACCAGGCCCAGCACGCTCGGCACGGCGCGCAGAGGGTTTTGGAACCTCGGAGTCTCGGGCAAAGCGGCCACGGCGATGCGGCCTTGTTCGGTAACGCACGCAACCCTGCTCAATCGTTTCGTCCACGCCACGTCGCAGGCCGCTGGCGAGGCGCGGGCCGACAGCGATTTCGCGGCCGTAGAACATCGGCAACATGTTGCGGCGAAAGAGGTTGAGAATTGCCCACGGATGGGGCTGTCGCAATTTCGTCGCGGCTGGCACTGCCTTCGCAAAGTGAGACGCGCCATGAGCAGCACCCCTCTGCAGACGGCGCCGTTCGAGTCCCGCGTCCGGGACGGTGGCGGCCTGAGCGAGCGCACGTTCGCCATGCTCGCCGCCCGGCGGTTTCCGATCCTCGGCCAAGACGCCCCGGACGCGAACACCCGCGCCGCGGGCGTGGCGACGAGCTTGATGGACGCCTTTCGCCGCAGCGGCGACCCGGAGTTCTTCGAGTGCCTCGTCGAGTGGGCCACCCCGCACTTGCTGGCGCGCATCCGCACCCGCATTCGCGGCTGCCGCGGGCTGTGCGAGCCGCACGAGGTGCTGCAGGACGTGCTGGTCAACATCTACCGCTACCCGGACCGCTTCCTGGCCAGCCGCGCGGGCGCCTTCGCGGCGTGGTCGACGACGATCGTCGACAATGCGATCCGTCGCCGGATGCGCCGCACCCGCCGCGCCTTCGATGTCACGCTGCAGGCGCCGGAGGTCCTCGCCGACTGCGTCGACGCGGCGGCGCTCGGGCCCGACCGCGTTGCCGCCGACCACGAAGCGTGCGAAGCGACCGTCGCCGCGTTCACCATCGTCCTGCAGGCGTACCTGCGCGCCTTCGCGACGTTGACGCCGCGCGAGCGGGCCGTCCTGCACGAGGTCGAGGTCGAGGGTCGACGCTACGCCGAAGTCGCCGTCGCCATGGCCGTGCGCATGGAGGCGGTCAAGATGATCGTCTTCCGCGCCCGCAAGCGCGTGCTCGGCCGCGCCACCGAACTGCTGCAGGCGGCGTCGACCGGCGACGCCGGCGTCCGCGCCACCGCGTAGCGCGTCCGGCCGTCGCCGCCGGCTGCGGCTTGCAACCGCCGGCGCGCGCGCGATCGTGCCGCCATGGCCGAGGCCGTCGATCGCCTGTTCGTGCACTGCAAGCACCTCGTCACGCTGGCCGACGGACCGGCGACCGGGCCGCGGCGCGGCGCGGCGATGCGGCGGCTCGGCGTCGTCGACGACGGCGCGGTGGCGGTGCGCGGCGGACGCGTGGTGGCTACCGGGCCGACCGATGCACTGGCCCGCGCCTACCGCGCCGCGGACGAGGTCGACCTCGGCGGCCGCGTCGTGCTGCCCGGCTTCGTCGATTGCCACACGCATCCGGTGTTCGCGCGCACGCGCGAGCACGAGTTCCACCTGCGCTGCGCCGGCGCCGACTACATGGCGATCGCGGCGGCGGGCGGCGGCATCCTCAGCTCGATGCGCGCCGTGCGCGAGACGCCGCTCGCCGAACTCACCGCGCTGACCGAGCGCCGGCTGTGGGGCTTCCTCGCCCACGGCACGACGACCGTCGAGTGCAAGACCGGCTACGGCCTGTCGCTCGCCGACGAGGAGAAGAGCCTGCGCGCGCTGGCGGCGGCGCGCGCCAGCGTGCCGCTGACGACGACGCGCACGTTCCTCGGCGCGCACGAGTTCCCGCCGGAGTACCGGCAGGACCGCGACGCCTACGTCCGGCTGCTGTGCGACGAGATGATCCCGCAGCTCGCGCCGCTCGCCGACGCCTGCGACGTGTTCGCCGAGCCCGGCGTGTTCGACCGCGCGCAGAGCGAACGCGTGCTGCGCGCCGCGCGCGCGGCCGGCCTGCGCCTGCGCATGCACGCCGACGAGATCCAGCCGATGAGCGGGGCCGAACTCGCGGTCGCGCTCGGCGCCGACTCGGCCGACCACCTCGGCCGCATCTCCGACGCCGGCATCGCCGCGATGGCGGCGAGTGACACGGTCGGCGTGCTGCTGCCCGGCACGATCTTCTTCCTCGCGAAGCCCCACTACGCGCCGGCGCGGCGCATGATCGAAGCCGGCTGCGCGGTCGCGATCGCCACCGACTTCAACCCCGGCTCGTGCCACACGCAGTCGATGACGCTGATCCAGACGATCGCGTGCGCGCAGATGAAGATGACCGCGGAGGAAGTGATCACGGCGGCGACGATCAACCCGGCGTTCTCGCTGCGGCTCGACGGCGAGGTCGGCTCGCTGCACCCGGGCAAGCGCGCCGACCTGTGCGTGCTGGACGTGCCGAGCTGGGAGGCCGTCGGCTACGCGTTCGGCGGCAATCCCGTGGCGATGACGGTCAAGGACGGCGCGGTCGTCGTGCGCAACGTCAGCCAGCGCGCGGATGCTTCGGCGCCGGCGGCCGGAAGCCGCTGACCGACGCGCGCAGCGCCGTCAGTTCGTCGTCGGTGAGCCGCCGGCAGGCGCCGGCGGGCAGGTCGCCGAGTTCGAGCGGTCCGATCTGCGTGCGATGCAGCGTGTACACGCGCGAGCCGATCGCCATCACCATGCGCCGGATCTGCCGGTTGCGGCCTTCGGTCAGCACGAAGCGCAGCACCGTCGAGCGGTCGTTGCGCTCGATCTCGTCGACCTGGGCCGGCAGCGTCGTGCCGTCGTGCAGCTCGATGCCCTCGCGCAGCCGGCGGACGTCCTCGGCCGAGGGATGGTCCTTGATGCGCACGTCGTAGGTCTTCGGCAGCTTGCCGCTCGGCTGCAGGATGGCGAGCGCGAGGTCGTGGTCGTTGGTGAACAGCAGGAGTCCCGACGAGTCGCGGTCGAGCCGGCCGACCGGGGCGAGCCACGTCAGCCCTTTGGGCAGCAGCGCGTAGACGGTCTCGCGGCCGTGCTCGTCGGACGCCGTCGTCACGTAGCCGACCGGCTTGTGCAGCATCCAGTGCTCCTTGGCGCGGGCGCGCACGGCGTCGCCGTCGAGCACGACCTTGTCGCGCACCACGTCGACCCACGTCTGCGGGTCGCGCACGACGCGGCCGTTGACCTGCACGCGGCCCTGGCGGATGGCGGCCTCGGCCTGCCGGCGCGAGCAGACGCCCATGCGGCAGATCAGCCGGTCGAGGGTGCGTTTGCCCGCCGCGGTCATGCTGGCAACGATCGGGCAACCGGCCCGAAGGCGCAACCGCGCGCCGGTGTGGATCGCGGCCGCGCGTGGGGATAGGAAGGCGCGCACACGCATGGCCGCACCGCTTCTGGAGTTCGTCCCCAACTACGTTAGCGTGTCGCGCTTTGTCGCGCAACGCCCCACAAGGAAGGTCTAAACCGCCCCTAGACTGCCATCCGACGGCTTCTGCTTGCCTTCGGTTGCGCGACGCTTTGTGCCGTTGCGTGACCTTTTGAGGGTGACGCAACGGGTGACGCTTGTTAGTGTGCGGCGATGACTTCGCAGCGAGTAGCTAGACAGGCGCGGCGGCATCGAGGGGTGAAGGTCCTGCGGCTCGCCGACGGCCGCCACGTTGCACGGTGGCGCGATCCGATCGGCGGTGCATCGAGGCAAGAAGGCCTCGACAAGCTCGGCTTGACGTCGGACGCAGCGCGGCGAGCTTGGGCCGCCGAGAAGGCGCAGCAACTGGCAGCGCTCCGCCGCGCCGTGAGCCTCGGCACCGTTGCTGTCGCTCGCCGCACGCCGGCCGAAGCGATGGCCGACTACCTCGACGGCGTGGCGCACGCAGCAACGCGAGCAAGCAAGCGTGTCGCCGTTCAAGAGTTCGTCGATTGGCTCGCGGCGAGCGGTGTGCGCTCGCTCGCCGACGTTAGCGGGCCTCGGCTCATGGCGTGGCGCGATGCGCTACTGAAGCCGGGCAACGGCGGGCGCATGGTGTCGACGCGGAACCGCTACCAAGCTGCCGTCCGCGCCTTTCTGCGATGGTGCTCGAAGCGCGGACTTGTGCCGCTCCTGGGTGGCGACGCCATCCGACACGGCTGCGAGCACGCCGCGGAACCGCCCCGCGAGATCGAGTTCCTGCGACCGCCCGAGGCTCGCCGCGTGTTGCTCGCCGCCATCGAGCACGACGCGCGCCCCAGTGCTCCGAGGAAGGCCGCGCGCATGGTGCTGTTGCTGTTGCTGTCCGGGATGCGGATTGCCGAAGCCGTAGACCTCGATTGGTCGGAAGTCGACGTCGACGCGGGGGAGATTCGATTGCCTGCGGCTCGCACAAAGGGGAAGCGCGCTCGCGCCGTCTCGTTCAAGGAAGCGCCTACGCTCGGCCTGCTGCTCTCGACGATGCGCGAGGAAGCCGGCCGTCCCGCCCGCGGCCGCGTGTTCCCCGAGCTTAGCGGCGCGACTTGGCAGGCGGCGCAGATGCGCATGGTAGCAAGGCACGGGGCACCGGGGTTCACCGCGCACACGTTGCGCAGGACCTGCGGAACGGTGCTCACGAACGCGCCTTCGATCTACGGCGCGGCCTCGGCTTGGGCGTCCGCGCGGCGGCTCGGCCACAACGTGACGATCGCCGAGAAGCACTACCTCGGCCACCTTGGCGACATTCCGCCCGAGGCGCGATGCATCGAGGACGCGCTCGGCGTGCGCGACGTCGCCGAGGCGATCGCGCGCGGCGAGGCTGCCCGATGATCCCGGCAAGCGGCCCGGCTCGCGTGTCCGGCCTCGTGCGCGCGTTGTGGGCCGAGCTCACGAAGCCGGCCGACGAGCTCGACCTCGCGGCGATCGACGCTGCCTTCGAAGGCGCGGTCGCGGCGCAGGCCGCAGCCTGCGATGCCTCGGGCATGCTGTTCGGTCACAAGTCGCACCAAGGAAAGCCGCCCAAGGCCGGCCCGTGGCGGCCGCGGAGTTGGCACGAGGTGCCGCTCCTCGTCGCGCTGGCGGCGATGCCGGCGGGGGTCGGTTGGCGCGAGCGCCTCGCCGAGCTCGTGGCCCAGTTCGGCCCCGGCCTCGACGAAGGCCTCGAAATCGAGCTCGAACGCGCCGAGAAGCGGACGCCGAGGCCGCGAGCGCTTCGGGCTGTCGAACTGCTGTTCGAGGGAGCGACCGACGCCGAGGCCGCAGAGGAACTCGGCCTATCCGACCGCAGCCTTCGCGGCTCGGTTGCTTGGCGACGCCTGCGCGAAGCGCTCGCGGCGTTCGAGCTGCGCAAGCGCCGCTAGGCCGCCGCGGCTCCCCGGACTTCCGGTCGCCGAAGAAATCCGGGAAAGTCGCAAGTCGCATCCTGCGCAGGCCTTAGCGCGCGCGGCGAGGCAGGCGGACTGGCGAAAAGCGGCCCCGGACTTCCGGTTCGGCCCTTGGTGAATGCCGCACAAAACCGCCAAGCGTCGCGCAAGCGTCCCCTGCCCGCTGCCCCTGCCGCCGTTGACGATCGCGGAAGCCGCCGCGGTCGCGCGCGTCGATCGCAGAACCGTGCATCGTTGGGTCGCGGCCGGCTTCTTTCAGACGTCGCGTCCGATCGCGGCAGGTTCTGCAAAGCGCCTCGTCGATCGTCGCTCGTTCTTCGAGTTCGTCGGCTTGCCGCTTGAGGCCGCGGCGTGACCGCTGCCGCGCCACGACCTGCGCCGGCACTCGTGCGCGACGCCGACGCGCTCGCCATCGCTGCGGAGCGGGCGACGCTCGGCGCGATGATGCTCGCGGCCGACGCCGTGTCGACGGCTCGCGGGATCCTGAGCGCTGCCGACTTTGCGTTGCCGCGTCACGCCAGCGCGTTCGCTGCCATCTGCGCAGTAGCGGACCGCGGCGAGCCGGCCGTGCCGTTGCCGGTCGCCGCCGAGTTGGAGCGGCGCGGCGCTTCTGCGGACCTTGGCTACCTCGTCGACCTAGCGGAAAGCACGCTCACGGGTGCCGGAGCCGAGCACGACGCGCGCCTCGTCGTCGAGCACGCCAACCGCCGCCGGATCGTCGCCGGTGCCCGCGCTGCGCTCGAACTCGCCGGCGAAGGCCGCGAAGCCTCGGCGCTCGCCGAAGTCCTGCGGCCGGCCGTCGACGGTGCGACTAGAAACACAACCGCAGGCACGAGGCAATCGCTCGTCGAGCCAATCGAGTCGCTGCTCGCCCTTCCGCCGGCGCGGTGGCTTCTCGACGGACTGCTGCCCGAGGCCGGCGTCGCGCTGTTGGTCGCGCCGCCGAACGTCGGAAAAAGCACGCTCGCGCTCGATTGGGCGATGCGCGTTGCCGCCGGCTCCGACTGGCACGGCCGTTCGATGCTGGCCGGCCCCGTGGCCTACTTCGCCGGCGAAGGCCGCCGGGGCATTGGCCAGCGTGCCGCCGCTTGGCTCGCAGCGCACGACGCCACGCTCGCGCATCGCCTCGACTTGGTGACGCGCACGCCGCCGCTGTCGCAGCCGGAAGGCCAGCGCGAGCTAGCCGCAATCGTCGCCGAGGCTCGGCCGCGCTTCGTTGTCATCGACACGGTTTCGAGCCTCTGGGGTGGCCAAAGCGAGCACGACTCGGACCTCGCAGCGCCGTTCCTTGCCTTCCTGGCTGGCTTGGCGGATCGCTACGAATCGACGTTCCTCGCGCTTCATCATCCGAGGAAGCCGGGCAACGCTCCGCAGGCCGCCTCGGCCGAGTGGGCAGCACCGCGCGGCTCCGGCGCTTGGACGGGCTCGCCCGACGCCGTGCTGTCCTTGAGCGGCCCGCCCGAGGACTTGAAGTTATCGACCGTCAAGCAACGCGACGGCGAGCGCCTGCCGCCGATCGCCTTGCGGCTCGTCGTTGCCGACTTGCCGGCCGGCGGTTCAAGCGTCGTCGTCGCGCCTGGCAGCCCGTCGCCCGTGGCGAGCGCAGAATCCGTCGACGCGCAGCGCGCGCGCGACGTCGAGCGGCTGCTCGCCGCGGTCGACGAGCTCGGCGGCGAGGCACCATCGAAGGACGCAATCGCCTTGCAAGCCGGAATCCGGTTGCAGCGTGCTCGCGCGCTCGTCGACGTCGCCGTCCGCATGGGACGGCTGCGCAACGCCGGCACGCCGCGCAAGCCGAGGTTCGTCCGGGGTGCGTGCGTGCAAGAAAGTACCAAAGAAGGGACGTCGGGGACGTCGAAGGACGCCCCCCGACTCGAACGTCCAGACCGTCCCCGGACGGCGGGGGACGGCGGGGACGGCGAGGACCGGAACAACCCGGCGAACCGGATTCGGCCATCCCAAGAACTGCCGGCCGCGGCCGCGACCCCGGGGGTCCCCCGTGTTTGATCCCGAACGCGCCGTCGAAGCCCGCCGCGAGGCGAAGGCCGCACGCCGGCCGCGGCAGCCCTTCCAAGGCCCCTCGGACGGCCGCCGCTGGCTCGCGTTGGCTCGTGGCGACGGCTGGCTCGTCGAGGCGATCGCCGCGCACGAAGGCGTTGCGGTCGCCGTCGTCGACGCCGCAATCCGCGCCGAGCTCGTCGCCGAGGCCGAGGACCGCGCCGCGCGCGAATCTCGCCCAAGTCGCGCCCAACTTCCCGCTGCCGGTGCCATGGCCGGCGGTTCCCCGACCGGGCTCGGCCCGGCGGGGGCTTTTCCCTTCACGACCCAACCGTAGCCCCACAATGACCAAACCCAAGATCGTTCGCCCACCTTCGCCGGCCGCCCGTCGTGTCCGGTCCGCCTCGCTGCCGTTCTTCGGCACGCTCGCCGCCGACTCCCGCGCTCGCCTTGCGGCGCTGCGCGACTCGCTCGACGCGCTCGCCGACGACCCTCGGCGCTCGCCCAACGAACGCGCGGCCGAGGCTCGCCGCATCATCGGCGAAGCCAAGTCGTGGCACGCTCGCGTCGCCGCCGAAGCCGACCGCAACCTCGCCGGCATCGTCGCCACCGCGAAGCGCGTCGCCGAGGCCGTGCGCGCTGTCGAGTTCAACCTGAGCCCGCTTGAGATCGCGAGGATGGAGCGCCAAGCGGCAGCGCTCGCCGCGCTGCCGGCGAGCGAACGCGCGCGCGACTTCGAGCGAGCCTTTGAAGCGCGCGACCTCGTTCGGCTGCTGGTGCACGGCTTCGGCGATGCGCTCGGCGATGGCGGCCGGAAGGCCGTCGCCGTCCTCGTCGCGCAAGGCGACTACCAATCGCTCGCGCTCGACGAGGGCGCGACCGTCGCGCAGGCGCTCGCACTGCGCGAAGTCGGCCGCGGCCTCGCCGAGCTCGCCGAGCTCGAAGATCCGCACACGAAGGCCTCGGTCCGTGGCGGCGAGCTCGTCGACCTCGGCAACCGCGGCGTCCGTGCGATCGCCGACGACGAGGCAATCCGCCAAGCGCTTCCGGCCGCCGACGTTCCGCCGTGGCTGCGGTCGCTGCTGCTGCCGCCCCGGACGGTCGTCGCCGAACAACAACGGCCGCCGAGCGACGAGCCGCAGGCCTCGGGCGGTGCCGCTTGAGCTCGCCGGATTCTGCGCCAAGTCGCGCCGAACGCGCCGAACGAGACGCCGGCGGCCGGTTCCAGCCCGGCAACACGACCTCGCGGAAGGGCGGCAACCCGCGCTTGCGCAACCTCGGCGAGCACCAAGACGCGATCCGCGAGGCGTTCGGCCCCGAGGACGTCGTTCGCGTCCTGACCGCGATGCGCGACCGCGCGTTGGAAGGCGACGTCGCAGCCGGCGCAACGTGGCTGCAACGCGTCGCCGGCAACGTCGCGCGAACCTACGTCGACGCCTCGCCGCTGCCGCGGATCGGCACGGCCGCCGACTTCGCCGATGCCGCGCGCTCGATCCTCGGCGACGTCATCGAAGGCCGCCTCGACCTCGAAGCCGCGCAACGGCTGCTCGACCTAGCGCGCGGCGTCGCCGATGCGGTCGCGCTGCAAGACCTCGAAGCACGCCTCGCCGCCTTGGAGGCGCGTCGATGAACGTTCGCAACCTCGCCGCGCGCGTCGCGGCGCTCGAAGGGCGCGTCGACGGCTCATTGATGGCCGAAGCCGCGCGCGAACTGCTCGCCGGCCGCGAGCCACGTTGCAGCCCGGCCGTTCGCGCCGAGGCCGAGCGCCTGGCCGCCGACCTGCGCGAAATCGACCGCATCGAAGGCCGCGTGCCATGCACGCGACCGACGACCACAACCGACACCACTTCCACGACCAACCCTTCCTACGACTGAACCGATAGCTATGCACACCACTTCCAGCCGATCCACGGACACCCTCAACCGCCTCAAGGACGCCGGCCTCGTCGCCGCGTCAGCCGCCGGCACCGTCGGCGGGCAGGCCGCCTTCGTCGACTTCGGCGCGGCCAACGCCTTCGCCGCCTTCGATGTCGTCATCGACTGGACCGCTTGCGAGTCCG
>JBKDXM010000083.1:0-14394 GCA_046306335.1 Planctomycetota bacterium | reverse complement strand
CCATCGCGCCGCCGGCGGCCCACCGCGCGGCCTACGAACAGCTGGCGCAGCGACTGGGCCTGCCGGCACCGACGCCGCCGCGCGCCGGTGACGACCCGCAGCTCGCCGCCGCCGTGGCGACGCTGCGCGCGCGCGCCGCCGGACCGAAGTAGCGCCCGCCGCGGCGCGAGCGGGCATGGTGGCGGCCCGCACCGCGGCGCATACTCGGCGCGTGTCCACCCTGATCCTCGGCATCGAGACGTCGTGCGACGAGACGGCGGCCGCCGTCGTCGCCGACGGCAGCGACGTGCGCAGCAACGTCGTGCACAGCCAGATCGCGCTGCACGCGCGTTGGCGCGGCGTGGTGCCCGAGGTCGCCAGCCGCTCGCACACCGAGCGCATCCTGCCGATCGTCGAACAGGCGCTCGCGGACGCGAACGTGACGCCGGCCGACCTGACGGCGGTCGCGGTCACGCACCGCCCCGGCATGGTCGGCTGCCTGCTGGTGGGCATGGCGGCGGCGAAGGCGCTGGCGTGGCGGCACGGCCTGCCGCTGCTCGGCGTCGACCACGTGCAGGCGCACGTGCACACCGGCCTGCTCGCCGACCCGACGATGCCGCTGCCGGCGCTGTCGCTGGTCGCGTCGGGCGGCCACACTGCGCTCTACCTGCTGACCGAGCCGGGCAGCAGCGTGCGCCTGGGCACGACGCGCGACGACGCCGCCGGCGAGGCGCTGGACAAGGGCGCTTCGCTGCTCGGCCTGCCATACCCCGGCGGCCCGTCGATCGAGCAGGCCGCCGCCGCGGGCCGCCGCGACGCCGTCGACCTGCCGCGCACGCTGCTCGGCGCCGACTCGCTCGACTTCTCGTTCTCGGGCCTGAAGTCGGCGCTGCTCTACACGCTCAAGCCGCAGCAATCGTCGGCCCCCGCCGAGAAGCCGGAGGGCCGGCGCCTCGCCGACCTCGCCGCCAGCTACCAGGAGGCGGTCGTCGACGTGCTGATCGCCAAGCTGCGCCGCGCCGCGGAGCGCCATCCCGTGCAGTCGCTGTGCATCGGCGGCGGCGTGGCCCGCAACCTGCGCCTGCGCGAACGGCTGGCGCAGGATCCGGTCCTGCGCGCCCTGCGCCTCGTGCTGCCGCCGCTGGCGCTGTGCTCCGACAACGGCGCGATGATCGCCGGGCTCGCGCACATCCGCTGGCGGAAGGGCGAACGCGACCCGCTGGAACTCGACGCGATCGCGACGCCGCAGGCCGGCGGCAAGGCGAAGATGCGCTGACCGGCGCGCGGCGGCGCGACGGCGTTGCCCGTCAGCGCGGCCGCGAGTTGGCCCATCACCTGCACCACCTGCGGCGGCAGGTCGCCGCCGCGGCCAAGGGGCCCGCGCACCCGGGCGGTGTGGCCTGCCGTGACGCGGATCCTCGGGAGTCTGCGTCACGGGACGCGCGCCGCTCCGGTGCGTGGATGCGCGGTCGGCGCGAAGCCGGCGACCGCAGGCGGATCGGTGGCTGCGCGGACGCTCGGCAGCGAGCGTCCGGACGCGCAGGCGCGCTCCGGCTCGCCGACTGCAACCAGCTGCCCCGCGCCTGCTGGGTGCTGCTTGCTGGTGGGCTCGCGGGCCTGGTCGCTGTGTCCTCTGTGTTCTCTGTGGTTCCTTTCTGCTGCTGCAGCAGCAGAACAACCACAGAGAACACAGCGAGCACAGAGCAGAGAAGATCAGGGGAGAGCAGGGCAATCGGAGGTGCAGCAGCAGGACGAACGGCAGCGGCCCGGGGCCTCGCGGCCGGCGAACACGGCGGCTTCGCCGGGCACCGGCAGGACCTTGTCGGCGCGGGGCTCCGTGCGGCGGCACTCGTGGTCGCGAGCGCCGCGCGCGGCCGCGCTTCCGGTCGCCGCCGTGGAATCCGCCCGCCCCCTGCCCCATCCTCGCACCCGCATGTCCTCCACCGACCCGGACGCCCGCCTCCGCCAACTGCTCGCCGACGTGCAGCACGGCGAGCGCAGCGTCGACGACGCCCTCGCCGCGCTGCGCAACCCGCTCGCCGCCACCGCCCAACTCGGCTTCGCCACCGTCGACCACGACCGCGCCCGCCGCTGCGGCTTTCCCGAGGTCGTGCTCTGCCAGAACAAGCGGCCCGAGGACGCGGCGGCGATCGCGGCGGAGATCCTGACGCGCAGCGACCGCGTGCTGCTGACGCGCGCCGAGCCGGCGCACGCCGCCGCCGTGCGGGCGAAGCTGCCGCAGGCGGTCTGGCACGAGCGCGCCCGCTGCCTGACCGTCGCGCCGGAGACGCTCGCGGAGACGGGCCTCGTCGCCGTCGTCTGCGCCGGCACCGCCGACCTGCCCGTCGCCGAGGAAGCGGCGGTGACCGCGCGCATCGCCGGCAACCGCGTCGAGCGCCACACCGACATCGGCGTCGCCGGCCTGCACCGCCTGCTCGCGCGCATCGACGCCATCCGCGCCGCCAACGCGATCGTCGTCGTCGCCGGCATGGAGGGCGCGCTGCCGTCCGTGCTCGGCGGCCTCGTCGATCGCCCGGTGATCGCCGTGCCGACGAGCGTCGGCTACGGCGCCAACTTCGGCGGCCTCTCGGCGCTGCTGACGATGCTCAACTCGTGCGTCGCCGGCGTGGCCGTGGTCAACATTGACAACGGTTTTGGGGCCGGCTATCTCGCCTCGCAGATCAACCTGAGGACGGCCTCGCCGCCCCCGCGCCTTTGACCAACCTGCCCCCCGCCACGGATCGTTCGCCGACCGCCCGCCCGCCTGCACGCCTCGTGCTGGAAGACGGCACCGTTCTCGTGGGCCGCGGCTTCGGCGCGGCGACCGACTCGGTCGGCGAGCTGGTGTTCAACACCTCGATGACGGGGTCCCAGGAGATCCTGACCGATCCCAGCTACCGTGGGCAGACGGTGCTGCTGACGCAGCCGCACATCGGCAACTACGGCGTCAACCACGAGGACGAGGAGTCGGCCAAGCTGTGGCTCTCCGGCCTCGTCGTGCGCGAAGCGTGCGAGCGCGCCAGCAACTTCCGCTCGGCGATGGAACTGTCCGACTACCTCGCGCAGCACGGCGTGCCGGGCATCGATGGCGTCGACACGCGCATGCTGACGCGCGCCGTCCGTGACCGCGGCGAGCAGCGCATCCTCATCACGCGCGACATGACCAGCACCGACGCCCGACTGGTCGAGAAGGTGCGCAAGGCGCCGAAGGTCGCCGACGTCGACCACGTGCTCAAGGTCACGACGCCGCAACCATACGATTGGAAGAAGGGCTACGAGTCGCCGTTCAGCCCGCCGGCGCCGGCGAATGCCGGCGGCAAGCGCCGCACGATCGTCGCCTACGACTTCGGCGCCAAGCGCAACATCCTGCGCTCGCTCGCGGCCTGCGGCCTCGACGTGATCGTGGTCCCGGCCGAGACGCCGGCGGCCGCCGTGCTGGAGCGCAAGCCGGACGGCGTGTTCCTCAGCAACGGCCCGGGCGACCCGGCGATCTGCCGCTACGCCATCGAGTCGGCCAAGGTGCTCGTGCACAAGCTGCCGGTCTTCGGCATCTGCCTCGGCCACCAGATCCTCGGCCACGTCTTCGGCGGCAAGACCTACAAGATGAAGTTCGGTCACCACGGCGGCAACCAGCCGGTGATCGACCTGACGACCGGCAAGGTCGAGATCACCTCGCAGAACCACAGCTACGCGGTCGACCCGCAGTCGCTGCCGGACGGCGTCGCGATGACGCACAAGAACCTCAACGACAACACCTGCGAGGGCCTGCGCCACAAGGAGCTGCCGGTGTTCTCGGTGCAGTACCACCCCGAGGCAGCGCCCGGCCCGCACGACGCGCTCTACCTGTTCAAGCGGTTCGTCGAACTGCTCGACGGCGTGCCGGTGTGACCGACCTCCTCGTCGGCGCCGAGCACGACGGCTGGCGCCTCGACGCGATCCTGCAAGGCGTGGAGTGCGCCGACCTCGGACCGCTCTCGCAGAAGAAGGCGCGCCAACTCTGCGCCATCGGCGCCGTCGCCGTCGACGGCGTGCAGGCCGACGGCACGCAGCGCCTGCGGGTCGGCAGCACGGTGGCCTTCGCCGCCGAACACGCCGCGCTCGCGCTCGACCTCGGCATCCCGGTCGCCTACGCCGACGACCGCGCGCTCGTGCTGTGGAAGCCCGCCGGGCTCGCCGTGCACAAGGGCCCGCTGGTCGAAGCCTCGGTCGCCGACGCGCTGGCGCGCGAACTGCCGGGCAGCGGCCTCGCCCACCGGCTCGACCGCGAGGCCTCGGGCCTGCTGCTGTGCGGCCGCGACTCGCGCGCGCTCGCCGCGCTCGGCGCTTCGATGGAGACCGGCGGCATCGAGCGCGACTACCTCGCGATCGTCGCCGGGGAGTTCGCGGGCGACCAGCGCACCATCGACCTGCCGCTGCGCGTGACCGACGAACCCGACGGCGGCAAGCCGAAGACCGTCGTCGACCCGCAAGGCCAGCGGTCGGTCTCGCACGTCACCGTCGTCGACCGGCGCGCGGGCGCGACGCTGGTGCGCGTGCGGCTGGAGACCGGCCGCACGCACCAGATCCGCGCCCACCTCGCCGCCGTCGGCCACCCGCTGCTCGGCGACCCGCGCTACGGCGACCGCAACGCCAACGACGCCGCCAAGGCGACCTTCGGCGTGCGCCGCACGATGCTGCACGGCGAGCGGCTGTCGTTTCCGGGCGGCGCCGACGGCGCGCCGGCAGCAGGCGTTGGCCGCATCGTCGTGCAGGCGATGCACGCGCCGGACTTCGTGCGGCTGTTCGCGCGCCTGCGCGTCCCGCGCCCCCGCAGCGCCTAGCAGTCTGCGTCACGGAAGGCTGCGTCGCCCGGCACGCGTTCCGTGACGCAGACTCCTCGGAGTCTGCGCCGCGGTCGCGCGCACTGTGCGCGATGCCATGGGCGCGTCCGCGCGCGGACGCCGCGACCGTGCGCACGCGCGCTGCCGCCGGGGGTTGCGCGATCGTCGCAGGGGATCGACGCTTGCGCGCCGGGTGGAACACCCGCCCACGACCACCGCCACGCGACCAAGCCGATCCGGACCCGCCGCAAATGCTGACACCCCGAGCCTTCCGACCTTCGTCGACCGCCGCTGCCGCGCTGCTCGCCGCTGCCGCGACGGCGCCGCTGGCCGCGCAGGCGCGCAGCACCGTGCTGATCGGCCCGCCGGCGTTGGGCGCCGTCTGCTACGTGCGGCATGTGTTGCCCACCGGCAGCGCCGGCCACATCGCGGGCTTCCTGTGGTCGAACGCGTTCCCCGGCGCCGTGCCGGTGACCGGCGTGACGACGATCGGCCTGCTGCGCGTCGACCCGGCGTCGGTGATCATGCTGGGCGTCGCGATCACCGACGGCGTCAACCTGCCGACGTTGTCGGTGGGGCCGCCGACGTCCGCGGCGCTGATCGGCAGCCGGCTCGACTGCCAGTCGTTCGACGTGGATCCGACCTGGACCTACCACCTCGCCGCCAACGACGTCGCGGTGACGATCGTCGCCGGACCGAGCGCGGCGCTCGACATGGTCGCGATCGCGCCCGGCACGTACCTGCGCGGTTCGCCGATCACGCCGCTCAACGTCGCGCCGTACAACAACCAGGCGGAGTCGCAGCCGGTGCAGCAGGTCGCCATCAGCCGGCCGTTCTGGATCGGCCGCCACGAAGTGACGCAGGCGCAGTACCAGGCGGTGATGGGCAACAACCCGAGCTGGCACCAGGGCGGGGCGTACCCGGGCGCGGCGCAGCGTCCGGTCGAGCTGGTGTCGTGGAACAACGCGGTCGCCTACTGCGCGGCCTTGACGACGACCGAGCGCGCGGCGGGCCGCGTGCCGGCGGGCTACGTCTACCGGCTGCCGACCGAAGCGGAGTGGGAGTACTGCTGCCGCGCCGGCACGACGACGGAGTTCCACACCGGACCGGCGCTGCTCTGCAACCAGGCCAACTTCCGCTACAGCAACCACTCCAACAGCAACTGCCCGACCCCGGGCGGTTCGCAGACCGCCGTCGTCGGCAGCCACGCCGCGAACGGCTTCGGGCTGCGCGACATGCACGGCAACGTCGCCGAGTGGTGCCTCGACGGCTGGGACCTCGCCGCCAACCATCCGGCCGGCGCGGCGGTCGATCCCTACGTCGCCAGCGGCCCCTACCGCATCGTCCGCGGCGGCAACTGGAACGCCGTCTCGAACGTCTGCCGGTCGGCCAACCGCGTCGGCAGCGTGCCGACCGGCACGGCGAGCACCCGCGGCTTCCGGGTCGTTCTCGCGCCGATCGTGCCCTGACCGGCCGCGCGGCTCACTCGCCGATCGCGATCAGGTTGCGCCCCTGCAGGTCCGTCAGCTCGACGACGCGGGCGAGGTCGACGCGGAAGTCGCGGCCGAGCAGCGCGGCGGACGGCGGCGGCGCCGCGCCGGCGGTGCGCGCGGCGGCGGCGACGGCGTCGAGCAGCGCGAACACGTCCTTGCGGCGTTGGTCGACGCCGGCGAGGTGATCGACGGCCTGCGCGCGCGCGCCGACGCCGAGCCCGCCGCGCCGCGCTTCGAGCGCCGACAGCGAACGGCGCGCCAGCAGGCGCACGCTCGGCCAGCCGTCGCCCATGGTGATCGCCAGCCACGCGCGCACGGCGACGGCGTGGTCCGGCGCGAAGGTCGCGGTCGGTTCGCCGAGCGCCTTGGCGGCGACGGCGCGCGCGGCGGCGTCGCCGGCGAACAGGTTGGCCGCGGCGTCGGCGAGCGCGAGCGGCGCGCCGTCGAAGCGCTTCGTCGGCGCGCGGTACGCGTCGCCCCACCAGCGCCGCATCGCGTCGGCCGCCCACGGCAGGCTCCGGTCGACGTGGCACAGCGTGCACGCGTGCGGCCGGCCGGCCTCGCCGTCGCGCGCCGGATCGGGGTTGTCGATGCGGTGGCTGCGGTGGATGTCGGCGACGCCGAAGACGACCTTCGGCATGTGGCACGCGAGGCACGAACTGCCCGGGCCGTCGGCGGGGTGCTTGCTGTGCGCGGCGACGTCCCGGCCGATGTCCTCGTGGCACTGCGTGCACAGCGCGTTGCCGACGACGTCGGGGCGCAGCTGGCCCTTGGGGTCGCCGTCGTGCATCGCGTGGCACGACGTGCAGGTCAACTGGCCCTTCGTGAAGCACTTCGACGCGACGACGCCCTGGTACTCGTACGCGGTCAACCGCGGCGTGCCGTCGCCCCAGAAGCGCAGCGCGAAGGCCTCCGGGTCGCCGCCGCCGCGCACCGGCGTGCCGCGCTCGATCGGCTTCACGTGGTCGACCAGCTTCTCGCCGGGCCGGAACGTCGGGCCGGTGGTGAACCACTCGCGCGCGCGCCGCGGCGGCTCGGGCAGGCGCGCGCCATGGCACTGGCCGCAGACCGCGACCGCGCGCTCCTTGTCGAGTTCGTCGGGGTGCACGATCGCGTGCGCGCCGCCCACGCCGACGCTGCGCGCGGTGGCGACGTGCCGTTCGCCGGGGCCGTGGCAGGCTTCACAGGCGATGCCGAGCTCGGCGACGTGCGAGTCGAAGCGGTTGCCTTCCTGCAGACGCGCCGGATCGTCGGCGCCGAGCAGGCCCGGCCGCGGGCCGGTGTTGTGGCAGAGGATGCAGTTGGTGTTCCACTCGGCGGCGTGGCCGCCGAGGCCGTCGGCGTCCGGGCCGAGGAACACGCTGTCGACCGGCAGCCAGCGCTGCAGTTCGACGTGCCACAGGATCGGCAGGCGGAAGAAGCTCGCGCCGTCGCGCAGCGTGCGCCGCTCGAAGTACTGCTGGTAGCGGCGCGAGCCGACGAGCAGCTCGACCTCGGCGGTGCGCGCGACGCCGCCGACCTGCAGTTCCATCAGGAAGCGCTCGCCGTCGCGGAACGGCCGCGCGCGGTCCTGGCCCTGCGTGATCGCCATGCCGTCGAAGCGGCCGAGCACGGTCGCCGCCGACGGCCGCTGCGTCATCGTGCTGTGGTGCGTCGCCGCCCAAGACGCGTGCTGGTCCTGGTGGCACTCGCGGCACGCGGCCGAGCCGACGTAGCCGGCCTCGCGGTGCAGCAGCGGGTCGGGTGCGGCGACCGCGGCCGGTTCGCCGCCGCACGCGCTCGCCGCGACGACGGCGAGCAGCGCGAGCAGGACGGCGGCGAGGAACGACGGCGAGGCACGCATCAGGAGCGGCGCATCATCGCACGCCGGCCGCGCCGCGCGAGGGGCGGCCGCGAGCTCAGCGCCCCAGCGCCGCGAGGACCTTCGCCTTCACCTCGACGGCGGCGCACTCGCTCTTCTGCATGCCCTTGCGCACCAGGAACTCGACGCCGCCCTCGGCGGCCTTGCGGCCGACGAAGACCTGCACCGGGAAGCCGAGCAGTTCGTTGTCCTTGAACTTGGCGCCCGGGCTCATCGCGCGGTCGTCGAGGCAGACGTCGACGCCGGCGGCCTTCAGCTCGGCGTAGAGCGTGTCCGCGAGCGCCACCTGCTCGTCGCGCTTGGGGTCGAGCATGGCGACGACGCACTCGAACGGCGCGATCGCCGGCGGCCAGACGATGCCCTTGTCGTCGAAGCTCTGCTCGACGGCGGCCGCCGGCGTGCGCGAGACGCCGATGCCGTAGCACCCCATGACGAACGGGACCGGCTTGCCGCCCTGGTCCATGAACGTCGCCTGCATCGCCTTCGAGTACTTGACGCCGAGCTTGAAGATGTGGCCGACCTCGATGCCGCGCGCCTGCTCCAGCGGCTTGCCGCTGACCGGGCAGCCTTCGCCGGCGCGCGCCGTGCGCAGTTCCTTGAACGACGGCATGCGGCAGTCGCGGCCGAGGTTGACGTCGAGGCAGTGGTAGCCGGTCTTGTTGCAGCCCGTCAGCAGGTTGGTGACGCCCTGCAGCGACTCGTCGGCGAGCAGCGGCACGTCCTCGGGCAGGTTCACCGGGCCGGCGTAGCCGACGTCGGCACCGGTCGCGGCCTTGATCTCGTCGTCGGTGGCGAGGCGCACGGCCAGCGCATCGAGCGCGTTGGTCAGCTTGACCTCGTTGATCTCCAGGTCACCGCGCATCATCACGGCGACCACCTTGGCCTTGGCCTTCCAGGTGACGTGGTACAGCACGGTCTTGGCCATGCGGCCGGCGACCCAGCCGGGGAAGAACGCCTCCAGCTGCGCGACCGTCTTCACGTCCGGCGTGGCGATGGTCTGCAGGGGCTTGGGCTCGCCGCCCGCGGGCGCTGGCGGCAGCTTGCTGACCGCCTTCTCGACGTTCGCCGCGTAGCCGCTCTCGCGGCAGAACAGGATCGAGTCCTCGCCGGAGTCGGCGATGACCATGAACTCCTCGCTGCCAGCACCGCCGATCGCGCCCGAGTCGGCCTGCACGACCGTGTAGGCGAGGCCGCAGCGCTCGAAGATGCGGCAGTAGGCATTGCGCATCTTCTGGTACGCGGCGTCGAGGCCCGGCTGGTCGGCGTCGAACGAGTACGCGTCCATCATGATGAACTCGCGGCCGCGCATGAGGCCGAAGCGCGGCCGGATCTCGTCCCGGAACTTGTCCTGGATCTGGTAGCAGTTGACCGGCAGCTGCTTGTAGCTGTTGACCTGCGCATCGACGTACGCGGTCATGACTTCCTCGTGCGTCGGGCCGAGGCACATGTCGCTGCCCTTGCGGTCCTTCAGCGTGAACATGATGCCGTCGTTGACGTAGCGGTCCCAACGGCCGCTGCTCACCCACAGCTCCTTCGGCTGCATGATCGGCAGCATCACCTCGTTGGCGCCCTCGCGGTCGAGCTCCTCGCGCACGATCTGCGCGAACTTCTTGACCGTGCGCCACATCAGCGGCGCGAACGTGTAGACGCCGGCGGCGATCTTGACGATCAGGCCGGCGCGGGCGAGCAGCTTGTGGCTCGGGATCTCCGCGTCGGCAGGGTCGTCGCGGAGCGTGGAGATCAGGATCTGGGACAGGCGCATGCGGAGGGCGGGCAGACTAGGAGTCGGTGGCGCGGAAGGCCACGCCGTCCGGCGCGCGTCCCGTGACGCCGCAATCCGGCGGCGCGGCGGCTGGCCACGACGGGAGACGGCAGCCCCGCGCGCGCCCTATGCTCGCAAGCAGCCATGCCCCACCGCAGGATCCGCGGGCGGTTCCTCGCCGCCCTGCTCGCCGCACCGCTGGCGGCGCAGGCCACGGCGCCGACCGCGGCGCCGCGAGCGCCCGCCGCCGCCGAGCGGCCGCCGAACGTCGTCCTCGTCCTCGTCGACGACCTCGGCTACGGCGACATCGGCCCGTACGGCGGCACGACGCCGACGCCGCACCTCGACCGGCTCGCGCGCGAGGGCCGGCGCTTCACCGACTTCAGCGTGTCGTCGGCGGTGTGCTCGGCGTCGCGCGCGGCGATCCTGACCGGCTGCGTGCACGAACGCGTCGGCATCCGCGGCGCGCTCGGCCCCGACGCGACGCATGGCCTCGCCGCCGCCGAGCAGACGCTCGCCGAGCTGCTGCGCGGCCGCGGCTACGCCACCGCCTGCTTCGGCAAGTGGCACCTCGGCCACCACCCGCGCTTCCTGCCGCCGGACCACGGCTTCGACGAGTGGTTCGGCCTGCCCTACAGCAACGACATGTGGCCGCTGCACCCGGCGCACGCCGACCTGCCGAAGGAAGCCGCCAAGCGCAAGCAGGGCTACCCGCCGCTGCCGCTGATCGACGGCACGAAGGTCGTCGACGCGGAGGTCGACGCCGCCGACCAACGCACGCTGACGCGCCGCTTCACCGAGCGCGCCGTCGACTTCATCGAACGCCGCCGCAGCCAGCCGTTCTTCGTCTACCTGCCGCACGCGATGGTGCACGTGCCGCTGTTCGCCAGCGACGCCTTCGACGGCAAGACGGGCAAGGGCCGCTTCGCCGACGCGCTCGCCGAGGTCGACTGGTCGGTCGGGCAACTGCTCGACTGCCTCGACCGCTGCGACCTCGCCGACGACACGCTGGTGCTGTTCACCTCCGACAACGGCCCGTGGCTCAGCTACGGCGACCACGCCGGCAGCGCCGGGCCGCTGCGCGAGGGCAAGGGCACGATGTGGGAAGGCGGCGTGCGCGTGCCGTTCGTCGCGCGCTGGCCGGGCCGCGTGCCGGCGGGCACGACGTGCGCCGAGTTCGCGGCGAGCATCGATCTGCTGCCGACGCTCGCTGCGCTCACCGACGCCGGCCGGCCCGCGCTGCCGATCGACGGGCACGACATCGCGCCGCTGCTGCGCGGCGAACCCGACGCCCGCTCGCCGCACACGGCGCACGGCGGCTGGTACGACGGCCAGCTGCGCAGCGTGCGCGACGGCCGCTTCAAGCTCGTGCTGCCGCACCGCTACCAGTCGCTCGGCGGCAAGCCCGGCGGCCAGGGCGGCCGACCGGCGCCCTACCAGCAGCAGGACGCCGCGCAGGCGCTGTACGACCTGAAGGCCGATCCGGGCGAGCGCACCGACGTCCGCGCCGCGCACCCCGACGTCGTCGCGCGCCTGCTGGCGGCCGCCGAAGCGCTGCGCGCCGAACTCGGCGACACGGCGACCGGGCGCAAGGGCACGGCCGTGCGGCCGGCCGACCGGCTCGACGACGGCGACGCACGCCTGCGCTGGTGACGGTCCGCCCGCTCACCGCCGTGCGTCGTCGGCCACCGGTGCGGCGAGCAGCGCCGCGATCTGCAGCGCGTTCGTCGCCGCGCCCTTGCGCAGCTGGTCGCCGCACAGCAGCAGCGACCACGTCGTCGAGCGCCCCTCGGCGTCGGGTTCCTCGGCGGCGTCGGGTCGGAGGCGGCCGACGAACACCTCGTCCCTGCCCGCCGCGCGGCGCGGCGTCGGGAAGGCGTTGCGGTCGCGGTCGTCGACGAGCACGACCGACGGCGCGCCCGCCAACGCGGCGCGCACCTCGGCCTCGCGCGCCGCGGCCCCGAACCGCACGCGCACGGCCGCAGTGTGTGCGCGCTCGACCGGCACGCGCACGCACGTCGGGGAGACGCGCAGCCGCGGCAGGCCGAGGATGCGCCGCGTCTCGTCGATCAGCTTCTGCTCCTCGACGTTGCGGCCGGTGGCCGGATCGACGTCCGAGTCGTGGCTGAAGACGTTGAACGCGCAGCTCTCGCGGAAGACGGTCGGCGCGGGCGCCAGCCCCAGCAGCGCCCGCTCCGTCTCGGCGCGCAGTTCGGCGAGCGCCGGCAACCCCGCTCCCGAGACGGCTTGGTAGGTGGCGACCACGACCTCTTCCAGGCCGAAGCCCCGGCGCAACGGCGCCAGCGCGACGCACAGCAGGATCGCCGAGCAGTTGGGGTTGGCGACGAGCCGCGGCCGCGACGCCGCGAAGCCACGGCCGTGCACCTCGGGCACGACCAACGGCACGTCGTCGTCGAGCCGGAAGGCCGACGAGTTGTCGACGAGCGTGCAAGCGCGGTCCGCCGCGAGCGCACGGGCATGGCGCGCCGTCGCGGCGTCGGCGCACAGCAGCGCCAGCCCCCCGTCGACGAACGCCGATCGGTCGAGGCCGGCGACGGCCAGCGCGGCGGCGCCGTACGGCACGGTGGACCCCACCGAGCGTTCCGAGGCATGGGCCCGCACGCGCGCGGCGGGCACGCCGGCCGCGGCGAGTTGCTGCAGCGCCTCGCGGCCCACGGCCCCCGTCGCACCGACGACGGCGATCGTCGCGTAGCGCTGCAGCGCGGCGGCGAACTCGGCGCCGCGCGGGACGTCGTCAACCGGCATGGCGGTCGCCTCCTGCGGCCGCTGCGGCCGCCGTCGGCACGGCCGCCGGCGCGGCGGCGATGGCGAAGGCCTGCGCGAGGTCGTCCTGCAGGTCGCGGACGTCCTCGATGCCGACCGACAGCCGCACGAGGTCGTCGGCCAGTCCGTCCGGGCGATCGGCCGCCGGCACGCTGCGATGCGACATGCGGCACGGCAGGCTCGCCGACGACTGCACGCCACCGAAGCTGACGGCGATGCGGAACAGGGCCAGCGCCTCGACCACGCGGCGGCTGCGGGCGGCGTCGCCGGTGCGGAACGAGACGACTGCCCCCGGTCCCGTCGCCTGCGCGGCGTGCACCGCCGCGGTCGGGTGCCCCGGCAGGCCGGGGAACAGCACGGCAGCCACCTCGCCGCGGCTGGCGAGCCACTCGGCCAGGGCCTGCGCGTTGGCCTGCTGCCGCTCCAGCCGCAAGGCCAGCGTCTGCACCGAACGCAACAGCAGGAACGACTCGAAGGGCGACAGCGCCGAGCCCTCCGCGTTCTGCAGGAAGGCCAGTTCGTCGCCGGCGGCCTCGTCGCGCACGACCACGACGCCGGCGGTCAGGTCGCCGTGGCCGCCGAGGTACTTCGTCGCCGAGTGCACGACGTAGTCGGCGCCGTGTTCGAGCGGCCGCTGCAGCACCGGCGACACGGCCGTGGCGTCGACGGCGAGTCGCGCGCCATGCGCATGGGCGAGGCGGGCGAGTTCGGCGAGCGGGCAGGCGTGCAGCAGCGGATTGCTCAACGACTCGACGTAGACGAGCCGGGTGCGCGCCGACCACGCCGCCGCCGCCGCGGCCGGGTCGCGCAGGTCGGCCGGGCGCACCGCGATGCCGCGCGGCGCCAGGACGTCGCGCAGCAGCCGCCACGTGCCGCCGTAGAGGTCGTCGTGCGCCAGCACCTCGTCGCCGGGAACGAGCCGGCGCAACACCGCGGCGACGGCGGCGACGCCGCTGGCGTAGGCCAGGGCCCGCACGCCGCCGTCGAGCGCCGCGAGGTGCGCCTCCAGCGTGGCGCGCGTCGGATTGCCGCTGCGCGAGTAGTCGTACGTCGAGAAGGCCAGCGCCGACTCCTGCGCGAAGGTGGCCGTCTGCCAGATCGGCGTCGCCGTGGCGCGGTGCGGGTCGCCGCTGCGGTCGAGCACCCTGGCGCTGCGTGTCGCGGCCCTCATGCGACGGCCTCCGCGGCGCGGCGCGCCGCCTCGGGTCCGGACGCGCCGTGGCGCGCACGGACGAGGTCCCACAGGTCGGCGACGACGGCCGCGGCCGTCGGCCAGCGGCCAGCACCGCGACCGCGGCACCGGAACGTCGCCCCGTCGGTCCGCACCGCGACCGCGCCGCACTCGTCGGCGGCGAGGAACGCCAGCGCATGGTCGTCGTGCAGCGACTCCGGGGCGACGCGCAGCACGAGGCCGGCGCCGCGCTCCCCGGGGTCGAGCGACCAGGACGCGACGACGCGCACGCGGCCGCCGGCGCCGGCGGCGGCCAGGGCCGACGCTGCGCCCATCACGTCCGTCGCCACCGCCGTCGCCACCGCCGCGGCGTCGACGGCGAAGCCCGCCGCGCGCGCGCAGAGCACGAGCTTCTCGGCGGCATCCGGGCCGTCGAGGGCGCGCGCCGCATCGCGGTCGGCGAGCCCGCGGGCCGCCGCGGCGTGCAGCGCCTCGGCGAGCGATCGGCCGGCGCGCAACCGGTC
>JBKDXM010000082.1:0-8314 GCA_046306335.1 Planctomycetota bacterium | reverse complement strand
GCCCGGCACGCGTCTTCACGTCCGGGAGCTCGCCGCCGATCCTCGGCGAATCGACCGATTCGCCTCCGGTCGTCGGCTTCGCCCCGGCCGCGAATCCGCGCACCGGATCGGCGCGCGTTCCGTGACGCAGACTCCTAGCCGTCAGTAGAGCAACGTCGCCAACCGCCGCCGGTAGTCGTCGAGCATCTCGTGCTCCTCGCCCACCATCGCGAAGCAGGCCAGCATCGCCTTGCGGGCGAGCCCGCCGCGGAAGCCCTTGTCGAGCGCCACCGCCTCGAGCAAGCCGGCCAACGTCGCCTCGATGTCGCCGCCCTGCAGGGCCTCGCGGGCAGCCGCCAGCGCGCGTTCGGCCGGCGGCCCGCCCGCCGCCAGCGGCGCGACCAGGAAGTCCATGCCCGCCTCCAGACGCTTCGCCGCGGCGGCGCGGTCGTCCTCGTCGGGGAACCCCGCGAGGGCGCTGCGCAGGGCGTCGACGTCGCCGTGCGCGAAGGCCCGTCGGGCGCGTTCCAGTCGCGCCGCCGGGGCGTTGGGGTCGACCGGCGCCTGCGGCGGCGGCGACGGCGCCTCGTCCGGGGGCGGCACCATCGGCTCGACGCCGTTGCGCTGCAGGAACTTGCGCACTTCCGCCTCCGACAACGCACCCTGGAACGCGTCGACGGGGCGGCCGCCGTCGACGAGCACGCAGAACGGGATGCCCTGGACCTGGAAGGCGTAGGCGATGTCCTGCTCCTTGTCGGCGTCGACCTTGCCGAGGCAGAACGCGCCGTGGAACTCGGCGGCCAGCTTCTCCAGCACCGGGCCGAGCGTACGGCACGGCCCGCACCACGCCGCCCAGAAGTCGAGCAGCACCGGCTGCGTCATCGAGCGCTCGACGACCTCCTTCTGGAACGTGTCGGCGGTGACGTCGCGGACGTGGGACTGGCTCATGCCGGCGTCTGTAGGTGCGGAACCGCTTGCCGTCAATGCAGGGCTGCCCGCTGTCGTTACGCCGCGGCCACCACCGCCCGAAAATCGGCTCGAGGCGCCCGCCGTCGGCGCGCGGCACGGCATTTGGTTCCCAGCGGTTGCCGGTCCGAGGCCACGTCCGTCGCGTTTGGCGGACGTGCAATCTGGCGACCCTGCCTCGGACCGGCGACTCTCGCCGCGGCGGTCGCCGGCGCGACGACCCGGCGGGATTGCGGCGGCCGGCGTTGGCGGCCCCGGCGCGGCAGATAGTCTCTGCAACGGCGCGGGCAGCGACCGGCGCTTTCGACCTGATGATCGCACAACTCGCGCTGTCCTTCGCCGTCGCCGCCTTGGCGGCGCTTCCCGCGCAGACGCCGCCGCCGCCGGCCCAAGGCGCGCCGCCCGCGCCCCAGGACAGTCCGAGCCTGACGAACCTGGCCGGGCTCGTCGACGCGGCGCATCGCCCCGGCGGCCCCACGCCCGTGGTGACGGCGCTGCGCGGCAACGTCGAGTTGCACCTCGTCGCGCGCAACGCCGAACAGCGCGGGCAGGTGGACCTCGGCGTGCGCTACCTGGAGTGGACGCGGCCGGACGGCAAGAAGGTGGTGCCGCTTCTGCGCTACGAGGTCAAGGAGGCCGGAACACCGCTCGTGCGCGGCCGCGACCGCAACGGCCCCTGGCTGCTCGCCAAGGACGAGCCCCGCGACATGACCGCCGCCGACCTCGCGCAGGACCTCGCCGAGTTCGAGCGCCGGCAGAACCTCGTCCGCCAACTGCTGCGCTTCCTCGAACCCGGCGCCGTGCTGCGCTCGCTGCAGCAGCCGGGACCGGTGGCGGCGGCGGACCTCGTGGTGCAGCGCGGCACGACCGTGCCGTGCCACGTCGTCGTGGGCAATCTCGCCGCCTTCCCGCTGCTGCGCCGCGGCGGCGACGACGCGCCGGCGCTCGTCAAGGTCTGGATCGAGCGCGCCGGCAACCGTTTGCTGGCCGTCGACGCGACGCCGGTCGTAGACGGCAGACCCGACGACCGCGGCGGCGAGCGCGTGCTGCTGAAGGACCTGCGCGAGCGCGACGGGCTGCTGGTGCCGAACGAGATCGTGCACCTGTTCGCGGAGGCGAGCGGCGGCTACGCGCTGCAGTCGCGCGCCGTGGTCACGGCGCTGGAGTTGCGCCCGGAACTGCGGGCCGAGGACTTCGACCGGGCCAACCGGTAACCCGGTCAGCAACGTCGGCGGAAGTAGCGTTCCAGCTCGGCCGACGTGAAGGTCAGCACGGTCGGACGGCCGTGCGGGCAATTGTGCGGATGCTCCAGCGCGGCGGCGTCGACGAGCAGTTGCTGGATCTCGGCGTCGGTCATGCGATCGCCGCTCATCACCGCCGACCGGCACGCCATCGAGTGGAAGCGCTCGGCGATCACCTCGCGCAGGGGCGCCGCGCCGACGGCATCGTCGCCGACCACGAGCGAGCGCACCAGCTTGCCGGCGTCGACGCGCGCGAGCACGGTTGGCACCGCGTGCACGGCGACGGCGCCGGGACCGAAGGGGGCGACGTGGAGGCCTTCCCGCGCGAGGTCGTCCTGCGCCGATTCGAACCATGCCAGCTCGGCCGGCGTGACCTCCACCACCGTCGGCGTCAGCAGCCGCTGGCAATGCACGGCCCGGGCCGCGTGCTGGCGCCGCAAGGCTTCGTACATCACGCGCTCGTGCAGCGCGTGCTGGTCGACGACGAGCAGGCCGTCGTCGCCTTCGAGCAGCAGAGAGAGATCCATGACCTGCAGGAACCGCCCGGAAACGCGGCGGAACGGGTTCGGCCGCAGGACCGGCGAACGCGCTGGCGTCCCGGCGCCGGACGCGGCCGACGCTGCGTTGGTCGGCGCTTCGCGGACGACGAACGCGTCGGCCGTCGGCGCTGGCGCCGGCGAGGGCGGCAGCGGATCGCCGAAGAGGCCCGCCGCGAGCTGCGGGAACCCCGAGCGCGCCCGCGGCATTTCGGGGGCGACCGCGATGCCGCCGGCGGTCGGAGCGCCGGCGCGGCCGAGCAGCGCGGCCCGCACGGTCTCGTGCAGACGGCCAGCGACCATGCGCGCGTCGACGAAACGGACCTCCGCCTTGCGGGGGTGGATGTTCACGTCGACGCGATCCGGCGCCAACGTCACGTGGAGGGCGTAGACCGGGAAGCGGCCGCCCATCAGGTACTCGCGATACGCCTGCCGCACGGCGTGGAGCGACGACGACTCGCGCGCACGCCGGCCGTTGACGAAGAGCAGTTCCAACTTGCCGTCGCGCCGCGCGAGGTCCGGTTCGGCGATCACGCCTTCCACGTCGAGGCCGTCGAATCGACGCGCCACGGGCAGCAGGCCGCCGGCGAGGTCGTCGCCGAAGCAGCGCGCGAAGCGCTGCGCCAGCGACTCGTCGCGCGGCAGGCGCAGGACCTCGCGCTCGTCGGCGACGAGCGTGAAGTCGACGTCGAGGCGCGCCAGCGACAACTCGGCGACCAGCTCCTGGATGCGCGCGCGCTCCGCCGCCGCCGACTTCAGGAAGCGGCGGCGCGCTGGCACGTTGAAGAACAGGTCGCGCACCTCCATGCGCGTGCCGGCCGGCGCGCCGCACGGCTGCAGCGGCGTCTCGACGCCGCCCTCGCAGCGGATCTCCCAACCTTCGCGCGCGTCGTGGCGGCGCGACTGGATGCGGCAGCGGGCGACCGCGCCGATCGACGCCAGCGCTTCACCCCGGAAGCCGAGGCTGGCGATGTGGTCGAGGTCGTCGACGTCGCTGAGCTTGCTGGTGGCGTGGCTGGCGAAGGCCAGCGGCTGGTCCTCGGGCAGGAAGCCGTCGCCGTCGTCGACCACGACGATCGCCTCGGCGCCGCCGGCGCGCAGTTCGACGCGCACGCGGCGCGCGCCGGCGTCGAGGGCGTTCTCGACGAGTTCCTTGACCACCGAGGCGGGCCGTTCGACGACCTCGCCGGCGGCGATCTGGTTGACGACCTCGGGCGGCAGCTTGCGGATCACAGTTCGAGGTCCTCGGCGGCAGGGATCGGGGCGCCGTCGAACCACTGCGCCAGGAAGCGCTCCAGCAGCGCGTCGGGCTCCTCGCCGGTCAGGCGCGCGAGCCGCTGGCAGGCGTGCACCGCGAGCAGGCCGCGCCGCAGCCGCGCCGCGGGGTGCCGACGGATCGTCGCGACGAAGCGGTCGACGAACTGGAAGACGCCGCACTTCTGCGCGACGTCGCGTTCCGACACGCCGGCGTCGAGCAGTTGCCTGCCTTCGAGGGCGGCGGCGAACTGGCCGTGCAGCCAGCTGGTCGCGAACGGCAGCACGCCGGCGGCGTCCATCTGCTTGCCGTCCTTGGCGCGCACGCCGCGGTCGAACATCGCCCGCGCCGACCGCCACGCCGCGCGACGGTCGTCGGCCAGCACGGCCTCGGCGAGCTCGAACGGCGTCGAACCGAAGCTGCACGTCAGCTGGCCGCGCAGGTCGGCCGGCGCGAGCGGCTTGCGCTTGGGATCGGCGCCGACGCGGTCGCGCAGGCGTTGCAGCTCGGCGAGCAGTTCCGGCGTCGCCTTGCCGACCTGCATGACGACGAGCCACGCTGCTTCCGGCGTCAGCGGCACGCCGAGCTTCAGCGCGCGCGCGACGAGCCACTTGCACAGTTCGCCCTCCAAGGGCCCGCGGGCGCGGTCGAACGGCAGGTCGTACAGCTCGCGGAACTCGAAGAACCCGCCGGCCTCGGCGACCTGCTTCACCAGCTGCTGCGCGGCCTTCTTGCGCTTGTCGAGCTTGGGCGCCTCCACGAGCAGGCTGCAGCCCTTGCCAAAGCGCGGCAGCAGCGCGGCCGCCGACTCGGCGTGGCGCTGCCACCAGCCCGAGCCGCGGCGCACGACGAGGCACGAGGCGCGCGCGAACAGCCCGCCGCCGCGCAGGTCCTGCAGTTCGGCGCAGGCGCGGCCGGCAGCAGCGTCCGCGCCGGCGCCGTCGTCGTCGCCGTCGTCGTCACCGCCGCCCTCCTCGGCGCCACCGCCGCCGCTGGCGCGCTCCTCCCCCGCATCGAGCACGCGCAGGTCGACGTCCTTCGGGACCGCCGCGAGCGCGCGGTCGACTGCCTCCGCCCGGAACGGGTCGTTGCCGCCGGTGATCAGGACCACCGGCGGCAGGCCCTTCTGCAGCAGCTTGCCCAGCCGCTGGAGTTCGTCTTCCGGGTTGGGGACGGCCATGGTCAGGAAGGTTGCGGCGGGGCCAGCACGTAGAGGTCGAGGCAGCCCGCGGCGAACAACAGGACGGCGATGATGCCGTTGGCGGTGAAGAAGGCCATGTCGATCCGCCGCAGGTCGCCCGGCCGCAGCAAACGGTGTTGCCACGCCAGCAGGCCGGCAGCGGCGACGAGCCCGCCGAGCCACCCAGGCCCGAGCGGAACCATGCGGCCGAACGCGGCGAACCCGACGAAGGCGGCGACGTGCAGGCCGCGCGCGACGAGCATGGCGCCGCGCGCCCCCAGGCGCGCCGGCAGCGAGCGCAGGCCGTTGGCGCGATCGAAGTCCTCGTCCTGGCAGGCGTACAACACGTCGAAGCCGGCGACCCAGCAGGCGACGCCGAGGCCGAGCACGATGGGCGCGGCGACGCGCGGCCCGAAGACGCCGTCGGCGGCCACCCAGGCGGCGACGGGCGCGAGGCCGAGCGCCACGCCGAGCCAGAGATGGCACAGGGCGGAGAAGCGCTTGACGTGGCTGTAGGCGAGCAGCCAGCCGAGCGTCGGCAGGCCGAGCCACAGGCACAGCGGCGACAGCGCGGCGCAGCAGCCGAGGAACGCCGCCGAGGCGACGACGACGAGCAGCAGCGCCGCGCGCGGGCTCACGGCACCGCGCGGGATCTCGCGGCCGGCGGTGCGCGGGTTCGCCGCGTCGATGCGCCGGTCGGCCAGCCGGTTGTAGGCCATCGCAGCCGTGCGCGCCGCGACCACCGCGCCGAGCACGCCGAGCAGCAAGCGCAGCGACGGTCGTCCGGCGGTCGCCGCCAGCAGCGACACCAGCGCGAAGGGCAGCGCGAACACCGAGTGCGACAGCTTGACGAGCGCGGCGAGATCGCGGGCGGCGGCGGCGACGCGAGTCATCCGTCCTCGCCCTCGTCGTACGGCGTCGGATCGCGGCGCGGCGGCGTCTGCCATCGGCGCACGACGACGTGCTCGACGCCGAGGCGGTCGAGCACCTTGCCGACGACGAAGTCGACGAGGTCCTGCACCGTCTGCGGCCGGTGGTAGAAGCCGGGCATCGCCGGCAGCACGACGACGCCCAGACGCGCGAGGTCGAGCATGTTCTGCAGGTGGATCGTCGACAGCGGCGTCTCGCGCGGCACGACGACCAGTCGACGACCTTCCTTGATGGCGACGTCGGCGGCGCGCTCGACGAGGTTGCTGGAGAATCCGTGCGCGATGCGCGCCAGGGTGCCCATGCTGCACGGGCAGACGACGACTGCCTCGATGCCAGCACTGCCGGACGACGGCGCCGCCTCGACCGCGTCGCGCGCGTGCACGCGCAGGTGGCCGCGCAACTCCGGCGCGAACAGGCCCGCGAGATCGCCGGTCGCCGGGTCGAGCGGGATGCCTGCCTCGTGGCGCAGCACGCGGAACGCCGCGGCGGTGGCTGCGAGGTGCACCTCGCAGCCGGCCTGCAGCAGCGCCTCGACGAGACGGATGCCGTACGCGATGCCGCTGCCGCCCGACCACATGACGGCGAGCTTGCGGCGCGGGCGCTGGCCGGGATCAGGAGGCGTCGGCATGGGTCAGGTAGAACCAGAGGTCGTAGATAGTGTGGGTGTAGACGCAGACGCCGATGCCGCGGAACCACATCAGCACGCCGAGCAGGATGCCGGCCATGGTGCGGTACAGGAAGACGACCTGCTCGAACGGCTGGCCGCAGACGTGGTGGAACCACGAGAACACGATGGCGCTGCCGACGACGGCGAAGGCTCCGGCCAGCCAGCGCGGCAACGACCAACCGCGCAACGCCTGCAATCCGAGCCATGCCAGCCCCGGCAACAGGCCGAGCCGGAACACCAGTTCCTCGAAGATGCCGGCGCCGAGCGCGCCGACGAGATCGGCGGCGAGGCCGCCGCCCGCGCCGGCCATCGCGAGCACGCGCATCGCCGACGCCGCCATCGCCGAGGCCAGCGGGCCGAGCAACAGCGCGTACACCGACCCTTCGAGCACGACGACGGCAGCCACCCGCATCCACGGCACCCGCCGTCGGATCAACGAGCGGGCGGCGCCGGCGAGCAGCGCGGCGAAGGCGAGGCTCAGCGCGAGGTGGCCGTGCGCCCCCAGGCGATGGACCTGCTGCAGCAGCAGGTGCTCGGCGCCGTTGCGTTCGGCCGGCGCGAGCGCGAGCCGCGCCGACT
This sequence comes from Planctomycetota bacterium, assembly GCA_046306335.1. Taxonomy (GTDB): domain Bacteria; phylum Planctomycetota; class UBA1135; order UBA1135; family UBA2386; genus UBA2386. The sequence continues at coordinate 981 of JBKDXM010000082.1, read as the reverse complement.
CGTAGACGAGCCACAGCGGCAAGATCGCGAACAGCCCGACCGCAGCGTCGCGCGACCAGTAGAAGTAGCCTGCGGCGACGGGCGGGGCGGCTGCCGCACTGCCGCCGGACGGTCGCGCCGGCGCGGCCGACGGCGCGCGCTCAGCCGGCGACTTCGCCACGGTAGATGGCGGCGATGCCGCCCGTCAGCAGGCGCAGGCGCGGACGCTGCAAGCCCGCCTCCGCCATCAGGGCGAGGAAGGCCTCGCGTTCGGGGAACGCCATCACGGAGTCGTGCAGGTACCGGTACGCGTCGTTGCGCACTCCCGCGATCCATGCCCCCAGACGCGGCAGCACCTTGCCGAAGTAGAAGCGATACGCGGCCCCGACCAGGGGCACGCGCGGCTTGGTGAACTCCAGCACGACCACGCGGCCGCCCGGCCGCACGACGCGGGCCATCTCGCGCAGGCCCGCGGCCGGGTCGCTGACGTTGCGGATGCCGAACGCGACCGTGGCGAAGTCGAACGACGCCGACGGGAACGGCAACGCCAAGGCGTCGGCCGCCAGGAAACGCGGCGCATCGGCGACGACAGCGGCCTTGCGGCAGGCGTGGGACAGCATCGGCGCGCAGAAGTCGGCGCCGACGATCGTGGCGCCCGCGCGCTGCAGCGCGAAGGCAAGGTCGCCGGTGCCGGAGCAGACGTCGATGCCCCGTTCGCCGCGGCGGACCTCGACGGCGCGCACGGTGCGGCGGCGCCAGAGGACGTCGATGCCGCACGACAGCGCCCGGTTGGCGCGGTCGTAGCCGGGCGCCACCTCGGCGAACATGCGTTGGATCACGGCGCCATCGGGCATGGCGCGATTCTGCGCCGCGGCCGGCCGCGCGACAACCACGCCGCGGCGGAACCGCCAAAACGCACAGCGGGGCGGCAGCCGGCGGGCGGACCGCCGGTCACCAAGGCGCCGGGCGGACCGAACGACGACTTGACCGCCGGCTCCTCGC
>JBKDXM010000081.1:0-8758 GCA_046306335.1 Planctomycetota bacterium | reverse complement strand
GTACTGGGCGGCGTGGCCTGCCGTGACGCTGACTCCTGGCGTCACGGCGCCGCGCCGGCGTACGGGTGCGCGGGCGGCAGGCTGCCGGTCAGGCCCCACTTGTGGGCGAGGTACCCTTCGAGCCGCTCCCGGTCCGCCGCGCTGAGCGCCGCGCCGACGATCACCACCTCGCCGACCGGACCGCCCCACGGTTGTCCCGGGCCGAACAGGGCGATCGACTGCGCGGGATCCATCGTGCCGGTCTTCGGATCCTGCGGCGTGCCGTTGACGTAGGGAACCGCCGTGCCGCCGCCGTTGACCATGCCGAGGATCGAGGGCGTGGTGATGGCCACGAGCGGGGTGTTCGCCAAGGCGTCGTTCCAAGCGACCCCGTCGCCGAAGTACGTGGCGAAGCTGGAGGCTTCGGCGCCGAAGAACAGCCGGAAGTCGGGCAGGGCGCTGACCAGCCGCTGGGTGCCGCCGCCGCCGCTGTTCCTCGCCACGGCGTAGATGGACAGCGGATCGTGGACGACGAACGGCCCGGTCTCGAGCACGTCGTCGATGCCGTCGGCCACGACCGCGGGACGGGCGTTGAGGCCCACGGCGTCGTAGACCGGCTGGTTGGTGGCCGACACCTGCGACAGGTGCACCGCGTTGCCGGTCTTGTCGTTCCACTGCTGCACGTTGGCCGTGGCCAGCGTCAGCGAGGCGGTGTCGTTGGCGTCGTACCAGGCCGCGAGGCTCGCCCCGAGGTCGGCCGGCACCCAGTTGTCCACTGCCGCGCTGGTCGACGCGCCCGAGCCGCCGGCGTTGCTCGCCGTCACGACGCAGCGCATGGCCCGGCCCTCCTGCGCACTCGTCATCGTGAAGGTGTTCGCGGTGGCCCCGACGATGTCGGCGCCGTCGACCTGCCATTGGTAGGCGAACCCCGTCGGATTCGCCGTCCAGGTCCCGGTGGTGCTGGTCAACGTCAAGCCGGCGTAGGTGGCGCCGGTCACCTGCGGCGAGGCCGTCGCGACCGGCGGCGCCTGGGTGACCGTGAGGGTCGTGCCGGCGGCGATGCTGGTCGCCGGATCCGTCGCGGTGATGGTCGCGTTGCCGGCGTCGATGGCGGTCGCCAGCCCGTTGCTGCCGGCGGCGTTGCTGACCGTCGCGAAGCTGGTCGCGGACGAGGACCAGGTCACCGCCGTCGTGAGGTTCGCCGTCGAGGCGTCGGTGTAGGTGCCCGTCGCCGTGAACTGCTGGGTCTGCCCGGCGACGACCGACGGATTCGCCGGCGTGACCGCGATCGACACCAGCTCGGCGGCGGTGACCGTGAAGCTGGTGTTGGCGGTGGTTCCCGCGACCGGCTGCGTGGCGCTGATGGTCGTGCTGCCGACGCCAACGGTCGTCGCCAGTCCCTTGCTGCCGACGGCGTTGCTGATCGTCGCGACGCCGGTCGACGACGAGGCCCAGGTGACGGACTGCGTCAGGTCCTGCGTCGAGTTGTCCGTGAACGTGCCGGTGGCCGTGAACTGCCGATCGAGGCCGAGCGCTGCGGTGTCGGCGGCCGGCAGGATGGCGATCGACACCAGCGTCGCCGCCGAGACCGTCAGGTCCGTGCTGGCGGACAAACCCGAACCCGCGTGGAAGGCCGCGATCGTGGTGGTGCCGATGGCCGCGCTCGTCGCCCGCCCCTCGGTGCCCGGGGCGTTGCTGATCGTCGCGACGCTGGTGGCGGACGAAGACCACGTCACCGCCGTCGTCAGGTCCTGCACCGACGCATCGGTGTAGGTGCCCGTCGCCGTGAACGCTTGCTCGAGGCCGAGCGCGATCGTCGGAGAGGTCGGCGCGACGGCGAGCGAGACCAGCGCGGCGGCGCTGACCGTCAGGCCGGTGTTGGCCGACAACCCGGAAGCCGGGTGCGTCGCCGTGATCGACGTGGCGCCCGTCCCGACCGCCGTGGCGCGGCCCCTGGTCCCGGGCGCGTTGCTGACGGTCGCGACCCCCGTCGCCGACGACGTCCAGGTGACGGCGTCGGTCAGGTCGTTGGTCGTGTTGTCGGTGTAGGTGCCGGTCGCCTGGAACTGCTGCGTGAGTCCCAGCGCGATCGTCGGGTTGGTCGGCGTGACGGCGACCGAGACCAGCGACGCGGCGCTGACGGTCAGGGCGGACGTGCCGGAAAGGCCCGCGCTCGGTTGCGTCGCGGTGATCGTCGCGTTGCCGATGCCGATCGCGGTGGCGCGTCCCTGGCTGCCGATGGCGTTGCTGATCGTGGCGACGGCGGCCGCCGACGTCGTCCAGGCGCAGTCGTTGGTGATGTCGACCACCGTGCTGTCGGTGTAGGTGCCCATGGCGGTGAACTGCTGCTGCAGCCCCACCGGGACGGTCAGCGCCGACGGCGTCACGCCGATCGAGACGAGTTCGGCGCTGGTGACCCCGAAGCCCGTGCTGGCGAGGATGCCGGTCGCCGGATGGGTCGCGGTGATGGTCGCGCTGCCGACGGCCACGCTGGTCGCGAGACCCCGCGAACCGACGGCATTGCTGACGGTCGCGACACCCGGCGTGTTCGACGACCAGACGACCGCAGCGGTCACGTCCTGGACCGAGCTGTCGGTGAAGGTGCCCATCGCCGTGAACTGCTGCGTCCGTCCGAGCGCGACCGACGACGACGGTGGCGTGAGGGCGATCGCTGCCAGCTGCGCGCCGGTGACGGTGAGGGTGGTGCTGCCGCTCATCGCCAGGGCGACGCTGGTGGCGGTGAGCGTGGTCTGGCCGACGCTCAGCGTGGTGGCGAACCCCTTGGTGCCGCTGCCATTGCCGATCGCGGCGACGGCGGCGTCTGACGAGGACCACTCGACGTCCGACGTGAGGTCCTGGGTCGAGTTGTCGGAGAACATGCCGATGGCGGTGAACGACCGCGAAAGCCCCAACGGAATGGCGAGGCTGGCAGGCGTTACGTCGATGCCGACGAGCGTGGCGTCGGTGACGAGCAGCTGCACCTCGCCGAAGGACCCGTTCGAGGGCATCGTCGCCCGCAGGGTGACCGTGCCGGCTGCCGACGCCAGGACGCGGCCAGGATCGGACGGGTCGCCGAACGTCGCGATCGCGGGATCCGAACTGCTCCACGTCACGTTGGCGGTGACGTCGCGGGTCGTGGCGTCGCCCAGCACCTCAGTGGCCTGCAATTGGAGCGACGTGCCGCGCGCGAGCACCGGCGCCGACGGCGTCACCTCGACGGTCGAATTGCCCAAGTCGAGCGCGGACCGCCAGTGACAGGCCAGGGCGAGCAGAAGCCCTGCGAGAGGCGCCTTTTTCCAGATTGAGGACATGGTTGCGGTGCGTCATCGACGAGGGCCCACCGCCGCTTGACGGTGTCGAGGACCGGCCAGCGCCAGCGGTCGCACGAACTTCGGCGCGATCGGATCCCGCGGCCCGTGCCGTGGCGAACGCGGTCGACGGGCCGGTCACGCCAGCGCTGTCGACGGCGGCCCGAATCCGCGTGATTCCGGCGGTCTGCCGGCCATCTGGTTCTTCCTGAAGCAGCGCAGCTCTTGGGTCTGGTTCCTGGCGACGGCGGCGAAGGTCTCGGCCGCCGGGTTCGGCGGATGCTCACCGCCGAGGAGGTCGCTACAAGGTGCCGCGACCATCAGGCCGGTACAGACAGAAGCCCGGCGAACGGCGTGACAACCTGCCGGGCTTCCTACAACAAACGCTTCGGCAAGCCGCGACGTCTGCTCGGCGCAATGTGGCGGACGGAGCGGGCTCTCGTCCAGTGCCTGGTGGCAGAGAAGCGCCACCGTGGACAGCCACCGCGTGTTCGCCTGCTGCAACTGCAGGGTGTTGGTCAGGGTGTGCACGCGGTGCGACCGCGGCAACCGGTATTGCGCCGGGGGTTGTGCGGTGCAGCGTCGACGCGAGTCGCGCCGGGAAGCGGAACGTCGCTACCGGGAGAGCCTGCTCGGCCGCCGGAACAACGCCGCGCGGCAGCGGCGGCATCGGGAACGCCGCCGTCGCGGCGCGGATTGCGTAACGCATCCATCTCCCCCCGAAGCTTCGGTCCTGGTTGAAGCGGTGTCGAGGCAGCTGCCTCGTCACCATGAACACGATCGTCACCTGCGTGCGTCCGCTCGGGCGCGTTCCGATTCCCCTGCACGCTGCTGCTTCTGCGGTGAGCCGTGCGGCAGCTACGCGCGCACGCACAAGCTGCGGCGCCGCGGTGAGCCGCGCCGCTGGCCGTGACGACACACCGCCTCGCAACCCGATGTCGGCCCTGGCTACGTCGTGCTGCGCGCGCAGCAGTTCGAGCGCTGGCTCGGGAGCGGCAGAGACCCAGGCCGCCGATCTTCCCGCAAGCGCCGGTGGAACCCGCTTCCGCCGCAGTCACGCCCCGCGACCACGACGCCCTGGCGCCGCGACCGGCCAGCGCCTTCTGCATCGCCCATCACCGCTACTCCGCAGCGTCGTCCAAGTCGACGGCGGACCCTTGCCCGGCAGTCGTTACCGACGATCCGCCAGACGAGACACCGCCGCCGCGGCCGGCTTTACCGGGCCGACAGCGACGGATAGCCACTGCGCCCAATGCGCACCCTGCCTCGACTCGGACCCTGGTTGCCGCTGCTGATCGCGGCATGTTCGTCCGCTCCCTGGCCCGCCGCGCCGTCGACGCCGCCGACCTCGCAGCAGCTCGGCGGCGCGCACCTGCCGATCACGACGCGAAGCGCCGAGGCGCAGGAACTCTTCGACCAGGGCCTCGCCTGGTGCTACGCGTTCCATCACGACGAAGCGACGCGCTGCTTTCGCGCCGCCGTCGCCGCGGATCCACGGTGCGCGATGGCGCATTGGGGTCTCGCCTACGCCGCCGGGCCGCACATCAACAACATGGCGATGTCGCCCGCGGTCGCCGAACGCGCGCACGCCGACGCGCAGCAAGCGCGACAGCGCGCCGCCGGCGCGTCGCCGCTCGAGCGAGCGCTCATCGACGCGATCGGGGCCCGCTACGCGTCGCCGCCGCCCGCCGATCGCAAGGAACTCGACCGCGCCTACGCGAACGCGATGCGCAAGGCCTACGAGGACCACGGCAGCCAGCCCGACGTCGCCGCGCTGTTCGCCGAGTCGCTGATGAACCTGTGGCCGTGGGACCTCTGGCGGCACGATGGATCGCCGCAGCCGGAGACGCCGGAGATCCTCGCCGTGCTCGAGAAGATCCTGGCCACGCATCCGCGGCACCCGCAGGGCAACCACCTGTACATCCACGCCACCGAGGCCTCGAACCAGCCCGAGCGCGCGGTGTCGGCAGCGCCGCGCCTGGGCGCGCTCGCGCCCGCCGCGGGGCACCTCGTGCACATGCCGTCGCACGTGTTCCTCCGGGTCGGCCGGTACGAGGAGGCGGCCGAAGCGAACCGCCGGGCCATCGTCGCCGACCAGGCGACCATCGCGCGCACCGGACGCGCCGGCTTCTACGAGATCTATCGCGCCCACAACTTCCACTTCCTGGTCTACGCCGCGATGTTCGCGGGCCGCGAACAGGAGGCGATCGACGCGGCGCGCGCGCTGCGGACCGAGCTGCCGATGGCGGTCGTGCAGCAGATGCCGCAGTTCCTCGAGGGCTTCCTCGGGGTCCCGTACGAAGCGATGCTGCGCTTCGGCAAATGGCAGGAGATGCTGGCCGAGCCCGAGCCGCCCGAGTGGCAGAAGAGCACGCGCGCGCTGTGGCACTGCGGCCGCGGCGTCGCGTTCGCGGCGACCGGCGACGTCGCCAAGGCCCGCCAGGAACGGGATGCGTACCGCGCCGCGGTGGCGGCGGTGCCGGAGGACTGGACGATCGGCAACAACGCGACGCGCACGGTGCTGGCGATCGGCGACGCGTTCCTCGACGGCGAGATCGAGTTCCGCGCCGGCAACCGCGACGCGGCGTTCGCGGCGCTGCGGCTCGCCGTCGAACGCAACGACGCCCTGCGTTACGACGAACCCTGGGGCTGGCTGATGCCGCCGCGGCACGCGCTCGGCGCGCTGTTGCTCGAAGCCGGCGACGCCGCAGCGTCGGAGGCGGTCTACCGCGAGGACCTGCGCCGCAATCCCGACAACGGCTGGGCGCTGCACGGCCTCGCGGAATGCCAGCAGCGGCAGGGCAAGGCCAGCGAGGCGCTCGCGACGCAAGCGAGCTTCGCCAGGGCCTGGCAACACGCGACGGTGCGCATCCCTGCGTCGTGTTTCTGCCGGCGTCCCTGACGCCCGGCACGAAACGCTGCCCCGGGCCTGGGCCGGAGCGCGAGCGCCGGCACGCCGTCGGGGACGATCGTTCGATGCGCGCGCGACGAATGCGACCGACCGCGCCGCCGCCTCGGGACTTGCCGTTCCCGCTGCACGACAACAGGAAGTCCTCGCCCCCAGGGCAGCGCCCTCATCGGCGCAGATACAGCCACACCCAGCCGTGCGTGTGCAGCTTGGTGCGCTGCAGCGGCCGCAGCTTCGCGCGCACGTCGGCGATGGCCTTCGCGAGCGCTTCCTTCTGCGCGGCGTCCTGCGCCTTGGTCCGGCGGTCGTAGAGATCGCTCAGCTCCTTGTTGAGCGCCTGCTTCTCCTTCGCCTCGGACTCGGTCAGCGGCGTCAGCTTCGTCTCCTGCCAGGTGACGTCGCCGACGAGCAGGTCGACCTTGCCGTCCTCGTTCCAGTCGGTGACGTGCACCTTGACGCGCATGCCGTGGTGCTTCGGCGTCGAGCCCTCGGGGTCGTAGCCCGTGCGGCCGGCTGCGACGAGCAACTCCCCCTTGGCGTAGCGCGGGGCGTCGTTCTTGCCCGTGTGGCGGTACCAGGTCACTTCTCCGTCTTCGCTGCCGACGACGAGGTCGCGCACGCCGTCCGCGTCCATGTCGACGAGCTCGGGCGTCACCGAGTAGGCCGTCTCGAACGGCATCATCAGCGTGGTGCCGTCCTCGTCGACGACCAGGTCACGCTGCGCGAAGCCGCCGTCCGGCTGGCGACGGAACAGGTAGAACTGGCCCGTGTAGGAGCCGGTGACGATGTCGGTGCGGCCGTCGGCGTCGTAGTCCACGAACTGTGGACAGAAGGACAGGCATCTGTGCAACCGGGAACATGGGTGACACTTCTGTCCGGGCACATGGGTGACAGTCCGCTCCTCGCCAGAGGCCCCGTGGACCAGGAGCCGATGGGTTCGGGGGACGCGGAATCCGAGGAGCGAAGCGACGAGGATGGAGCGGCCCCCGAACCCAGCGGGGCGCCCGGGGTGGCCGCCGCGCGGCCGGTCGCTGCCAGACGGCGAATCGTCATGCCTCACCGTGTCCGGGCACATGGGTGACACCGCCTGCCGTCGGTGCGCACGCTGCGCTGCTCGAGGCCGTCGGCGTACTGATGCTCCGGCAAGCTGACGCCGGCGGGCACCGCGGTCGTCACCCGGCAGCCCCGGTCGCTATCCTGCGGCGATGGTCCGACCATCGTTCCTCACGGCCCTGTTCTCGCTGTTCCTCTGCCTCGGCCTCCGGGCCCAGGTCGCAGCCCCGCCCGAGCCCGCCGCGCCCACGACCGCACCGCTGCGCATCGGCGTGCTCGGCGCCAGCGTCTCGGACGGCTTCGGCTGCCGGCTCAGCGAGAACCGCGCCGACGGCGTCTACCAGGCCCAGTTCCGGATGGCGAACATTCTGCCGCTGGTCTGCGGCGAACGACCGCTGCAGATCGAGGACCTGGCCAGCAGCCGCATGTTCATGAACCCGAAGCAGGTCGGCGGCGACGCCGCCGCCGCGGTGCGGAAGGCCGAGCCGCAGTGCGTCATCGCCCTCGACTACCTGTTCTGGTACTGCTACGGCTCGCACGGCAAGAAGGACCAGCCCGAGCAGAGCGAGGCCGCGCGGCTCGCCGTGTTCGAGCAGGGCCTGGCCGAGCTGGCCAAGTTCGAGGTGCCGGTGGTCGTCGGCGACATCCCGGACATGTCGCGCGCGGTCGGCAAGATGCTGCACGCCTCGCAGATGCCGCCGCTCGAGTCGATCGCGGCCGCCAACGCGCGCCTCGTCGCGTGGGCCAAGGAGCAGCCGAACGTGCGGGTCGTGCCGCTGTCGAAGATGATCCGCCAGCTGCACGACGAGAAGGTCGTCGAGGTCGCCGGCAAGCGCTTCGCGGGCACCGCCGAGCAGCCGCTGCTGCAGCAGGACGACCTGCACGCGACGACGGCCGGGCTCGCGGCGATCGCGTGTGTGCTGGTCGACGAGCTGGCGCAGGCGAAGCCCGAGCTCGGGTTGCCGCGCGGCGCGGACCCGGCGGCGGTCATCCAGCGCGCCAAGGCCAGCCTGGTCAAGAAGGCGGCGCCGCCAGCCAAGGGCAAGCCGGCCGATGCCGGCAAGTGAGCCCCGGCATCGCTTGCCGTCGCGCAGCTCGCGGACGAGGTCATTCGCCTCGTAGATCTTCCGCAGCGACTCGAGCATGCCGGCGGTGTGCACGCCGACGCAGCGATTGACGCGCTCGTCGAACAAGTAACCACCGCCCGCACCGTGGCGGCAGCCAGCGGCAGCGCCTGCCGCTTCTTCCTCACCCGCCGCCGTCTGCCGCGGCACCACCTTCGGCCGCAGACCGGACGCCGGCGCCAAATGACGTGCCACTGCTCACCGCTCCGCGGTGGCGTTCACGCACACTTGAGCCGCGGGTAGGAGGTGCACGCACCGGTCCCGGACCACCCGGGGCGCACCACAGCCAGTCTACGCGTGCCCCCACCCACCCGGTCGCAGACTGCCCGCATCCGCCAATCCAAGGCCCCACCCCGAGGTGCTCCCACAGCACGAATATGCCGCAC
>JBKDXM010000080.1:0-14099 GCA_046306335.1 Planctomycetota bacterium | reverse complement strand
CGCCACGGCAGGCGCAGCGTCGCGCGGGCGCGGCCGTGCAGCGTGGCGGGCCACGTCGCCCGGATCCGGGGCAGCTCGAAGCGGCCGCGGAAGCCGGCGGCCTGGGCCGTCACCGAGGTCACCCCCGGCAGGCCGCCGAGCGCGATGCGGCCGGCGGCGTCGGACTGCAGCGTGACCACGACCGGTTCGGTGAAGTCGCGCAGCCGCAGCGTCAGCGCCACGGGCCGGTCGGCCTTCGGCTCGCCGTCCTTGCCGCGCAGCTCCAGCGCGAAGCCGTCCGGCGTGGCCAGCAGCAGCGGCGACGTGGTGCCGGCGTCGGCATCGATGCCGTTGACATCGAAGCGCGTCGCCCTCGCCGCGACGGCCGCCACCTTGCCATCCAGTCCCTTCACCTTGCCGTTGAGGCCGACGACGAGGCTCTGCAGGCGCTCGGGCACGGCCAGTTCGTGCACGATCTCGCGGCCGTCGCGCACTTCGGCGAGGCGCACCTCCTGCAGGGTGGTGCGGCCGTCGAGGTCGGTCGCCGACAAGGTCAGCGTCGCGCCGGCTTCCAGCAGGCCGAGCGACGCTTCGCGTCCGGCGATGCGCAGCTGCGGCCGCAGCACGAGCCGTGCCGTGCGGCCGGCGACCAGCTCCTCGCGGGCGACGTGCGCGCCGGCGCTGAGGTCGAACGACTCGGCGCGGTGTTGGAAGGTCGCGATCGCCGAGCGGTTGCCGTGCGCCAGCACCAGCTTGCGCGGCGCTTGCTGGCTGGTGAACGGCAGCAGCAGCTCGCCGTCGTCGTTGGCGACGATCTCGCGGCCGCCGAACCAGGCCTTGGCGTCGCGCAAGCGCGCGCCGGCCTCGTCGAAGACGGCGAAGGCGTGCCCGGCGGCGGTCAGGCGGCTGACGGCGCGCAGCCCGCCCTTGTGCACGACGGCGCGGCTGCTGACGCCGCCGCCGACGAACTCGACCACGAAGGTGCCCGGCTCGGTGAGCATCGGCAGATCGAAGACGCGGCGGACGCGCCGCATCTCCGGCTCGGTCAGGTCCTGCGCCTGCTCGAAGCTCGGCACCACGCCGTCGAGCTCGATGGTGGAATCGACCTCCTTCTGCTTCTCGACGTGGTAACGGAAGGCGTCGACGGCGAAGACCTTCACGACCAGCTTCCGCACGTTCTTGACGTCGACGAGCAACGACACCGGCTCGCTGGCGCCAAAGCGCGTCTTCTGCTCGGAGGGGAAGCGCAGCTCGACGCGCTGGCGCAGCGCTTCGAGCTGCGTCTGGTCGTCGAGCAGGGCGCCCCAGCGCTGCGGGTCGCCCTGGCCGAGCAGCAGCTTGGTCTCGGCGAGCACGGCCTTGGTCCAGGCGCCGTCGAGCCACTCGGCGTACGGCTCGAAGGCGTCCTCGACGGCGAACAACCGCTGGAGGCACTCCCGCACCAGCTCGCTGTCGTCGCCGACCGCGCCGAGCCCCGTGGCGAAGCCGCGGCGCAGGTCGGCCTGCTCGTCGGTGCGCGGGTACGCGTCCAGCAGCCGCTTCGCCACCGGGCCGCTGCGGCGCGGCAGCCGCAGGTAGGCGAGGAACCTCTCCTTGTCGAGCGCGCCCTGCGCGAGGTCGTGGCGCAGCTGCCAGAACAGCACGTGCGCCTTCAGCGAGTTGAACTGCGCCGGCAAGCGCTGCGCGAACGCCCACAGCTCGGCGAGGTGCGCGGCGCGCGTGGCCGGGTCGTCGAGCGAGCGATCGGCCGACGGCACGAGGCAGGCGAGCCAGGCCTCGACGAACTTGGGCTGGCGCAGCAGGTCGGGCTGCGAGCGCGCGCACTCCTCCAGCTGCGGCAGGCTCAGCAGCGCGTGCACGGCCAGCGACCCGAAGGGCGCCGCCCCGCGCATGCGCAGTTGGCGCACGACGAGCTGCGGCAGGTTGTCGACGTCGGCGCGGCGCAGGCGGCCGAGCAGCGAGGCGAGCTGGCTGTCGGTCAGCTCGCTGGCGGCGAGGCCGGGCAGCGCGAGGTCGGTGAAGCCATCGACCGTGCCCGGCCGGGCGTCGCGCGCGCGTTGCGCCAGGACCGTCGGCGACAGCAGTCCCGGATCGAGGCGCGTCGGCAGCGGCGCGCGCTGCGTCAGGTCGTCGGGGCGCTGGTCGTAGGCGTACCCGAAGCGCGCCCGCAGCTCCTGGAAGGTCCGCTGCGGCGACTCGCCGTAGCTCAGCAGCAGTTCGCGGTCGCGGATCTCGCGCCACTGCGCCGACTCGCCGTGCCGCGTCTGCCACTCGGCCAGCAGCCGGCGCACGGTGGCGAAGTCGCGCGCGTCGAGCCGTTCGCGGCAGTGCCAGTAGTGCCACCCGGCCGAACCCTGCGCCAGCGTCGTCACCAGCGCGGCGCGGTCGTCGGCGAGCGCCCAGCGCTCCTCGAAGCCGATCGGCATGCCTTGCGCGGTCAGCGCCGCGTTCAGCGCGGCCAGGGTCAGGAGGGCGAGCGGAAGGGAACGGGCGGATGGGTGGCGCATACGGGTACCTGCGGACGACCGGCGACCAACGCGGCAACGACGCTGGACCGGATCGGTTCGGCAATATGCCGGTGCCGCCGGTCGGTTGCGCCCGCCATGCGGCGGAGGCGGCGCATGAACGTGCGCGGCAGGCGCCGGTTCCCGCGCTCGGGTGTGCCGCCGCCGGGGGTCGGCGCGGCCGGTGACCGTCAGCCGAGGAAGCGGCGGATGCGGTCGTCGAGCGCCTGCTGGTCGATCGTGAAGCTCGCCAGCGCCGCCGCGGTCAGGATGCCGTCCCAGCTCGCCGTGCCGGCCTTGACGCGGTCGCGCCAGCTGGCGTGCACGGGGATCTTGCCTTCCTTGGCGACCTTCGCCGCCTCGTCGGCGGTGAACGCCGGGAACAGGTCGCCGGCGCCGTGCGCGGCGAGCGTGCGGACGACGTCGTCGGCGGTCGCCGTCTTGGGGTCGAGCTTGCCGACCGCGGCCGTGGCCTGCTCGAAGGCCTTGCTGATCGTCCAGAAGCAGTCCAGGCGCTCGCCGGCGACGTCGGCGGTCGGCGCGAAGGCGACCGCCGGGTCGCCGCCGGTCCTGTCCGCGAGCGCCGCCGCCGGCGGGTTGGCGGCGAGGAACTCCTTGGCCGCGGCGGTCGGCATGGTGAACGTGTCGAGGCCGAGCAGGTCGGCGCACTGCTGGCCGCTGCGCATCGACGCGGCGATCTGCTTGGTCTTGCCGCCCTGTTCCTTGGCCAGCCGCCGCAGGCCGCGCTGGCTCGCCAGCGTCGCCTTCTCGCCGGCGTTCTGGCCGTCGCCGAGCTTGTTGTCGGCGACGAAGGCGTTGATGCGGCCGAGGAAGACGTTGACCCAGTCGGGCTTGCTGAAGCTCGCGATCAGCCAGTTCTGCCGCGCCGAGAAGCCGAGCGTGAAGTTGAGCCGGATGCCGTCGTCGTGCAGGCGGCGCGCGGCGAGCAGGCCGGCCGGCGACAGCGGCACCTTGACGATGAAGCGGTCGGGGCAGATGGCGGCGAAGCGTTTGCCGTACTGGTAGGCGGCGTCGACGTCGTGGGCGGTGGCGGTGTGCAGTTCGACCGACACGTCGGCGTCGAACGTGCGCACCAGCTTGAGGCCGTGCACGGCGTTGAGCACGAACGCGATCTCCTGCACGACGCGGTCGGCGGGCAGCTTGGGGTCGAGCTTCTGCAGCAGCGCCTTCGCCGCCGGCACCAGCTGGTCGTAGATGCCCTTCTGCACTTCCTTGTTGAGCAGCGTGTTGTTGGTCGTCAGCGCCGCGAACTCGCGCACCCACAGCTCCTTCGCGGCGTCGACGTCGCCGGTGTCGAGCCACAACTCGGTGCCGGTGCGCGTCGCCGCGGCCCACAGCGGGTGCGACGGGAAGTCGGCGCGGCGGCCCTGCGCGGCGGGGGCCTGCGCGAGGCAGAACTTCGCGACTTCCTTGGCGAGGGGGGAATCGTGGCGCGGGGCGACGTCGGGCATGGCGCGATACTAGGAATCCGCGCCACGGAAGGCCACGTCGCCCGGCGGGCGGCCCGCCCCGCGGACTGTCGACCGCGCCCGCCGCGCCGTCAGTGCGACTTGGCGGCGGTCGCCGCGTCGAGCGCGGCGACGGCGCGCTGCCGCAGCGCCGCGGCCAGCGCCGCCCGCCGCGCCTGCGCCCGCTGCAGGAAGGCGTCGGTGGAGCCGGCGTGCTCGATCATGCGCGCCTGCAGCGACGCGAACGTCGCCGACCACGCCGGGTACGGATCGTACGCCGCCGACCAGACCGGCTGCGGCAGCGGCGGCGCGTCGGCCAGCACGGCTGCGACCACGGCGTCGACGTCGTGGCCGAGCGCCTCGCCGGCCATCACGACCTGCTCGCGCAGCGAGTAGGCGCCGGCCGCCTTGGCCTCGTAGCGGGCGAGCCGGGTCGGCAGCGGCGTCGCCGGCGGCAGCAGCAGCGACCACGCCACCGCCTCGCGGAAGCCGCGGTACTGGCGGTAGGCGAGGAAGGCGTCGTGCAGCGCGTCGTGCGCCGTGCGCAGGCCGCCGCCCAATCGCTGGCCGCCGTCGCCCTTGCCGAAGTGGCCGCGGAAGTCGTCGAGCATCGCGTCGTAGAAGAAGACGCTGTCCTTGGTGCCGGCCGTGCGGTCGAGCGCTTCGTAGAACGACTCGTCGCCGTTGCGCCACCCCTGCAGGAAGGCGGCGAAGGCGTCGCCGCGCGCGTCGGCGTCGAGCCGGCGCAGCAGCGCTGCCAACGCCTTGTCGGCGTCGGGCGCGGCGCCGTGCAGCGCCTGCCGCAGCACGATCGGGTCGGCCTTGCCGGCGGCCGCCTTCGCCAGCGCCTTGCCGTCGCCGGCGGCGGCGAGGACGCCGAGGCCGAAGCGGTAGTCGACGCGCCGCGGCAGCCGCTCGGCCTCGGCGGGGAACTCGACCGTGCGCGCGGCGCGTTTGCTGCCGCGGACCTTCGTGCGCTCGGGCGTCGCGCGTTCGGCGTCGCCGGCGAGCGCGTGCACGAACGCCAGCAGGGCGGCGTCGGGCGGCGCCGCCGCGAGGTCGGCGAGCAGCGCGGTCGCGGCGACCGCTTGCCGCGCGGGCGACAGGGTGCGCAGGATCGCCGTCGGGTCGTCGACGGCTTGCTGTGCGGTCGTTGCGGCAGCGAGCAGGAACAGGCAGGCGGATGGAGCGTGGTGGCGCAAGGCGGTCGGCAACGGCAGCGGGCGGCGGGGATCCACCGGATTGCGCCGATGCGCGGCCGCGGGGACAGGCGGCGCGGCGGATCACGGCGCGCCGGCCGCGCTCACGCCATCAGCCCGTGGTACTCCTGCAGCGGCGTCACCGACAGCGGCTTCTTCAGCCACGACTCCATGCCCTGGATCGTCGCCGAGGCCGCCGACAGCGTGGTGATGCACGGGATGCGGTGGTTGACCGCGGCGCTGCGGATCAGGCGGTCGTCGCCGCGGTCGCGGCGGCCGCTCGGCGTGTTGATGCTGAGCCGGACCTCGCGGTGGCCGACGAGGTCGAGCACGTGCGGACGGCCTTCGTGGATCTTCAGCACGCGCTGCACCGGGATGCCCGCCGTCTGCAGCGTCCGTGCCGTGCCGCCGGTGGCGACGATCTCGAAGCCCAGCGCGTGCAGGCGGTCGACGAGCGGCACGATCAGCCGCTTGTCCTCGTCGCGCACCGAGACGAACACCTTGCCGTCGCGCGGCAGCGCGTTGCCGGCGCCGACCATCGCCTTGGCGAAGGCGGTGCCGAAGCGCGCGTCGACGCCCATGACCTCGCCCGTCGACTTCATCTCGGGCCCGAGGATCGTGTCGACGCCGTGGAACTTGTTGAACGGGAACACCGGTGCCTTCACCGAGAAGAACGGCGGCTCCAGGCGTTCGACGACGCCGACCTGCGCCAGCGTCTCGCCGAGCATCAGCCGCGCCGCCATCTTGGCCAGCGGCTGGCCGATCGCCTTGCTGACGAACGGCACGGTGCGCGACGCGCGCGGGTTGGCCTCCAGGATGTAGACCTTGGTCCCGCGCACGGCCCACTGCACGTTCATCAGGCCGATGACCTTCAGCGCCTTGGCGAGGCGGCGGGTCTTCTCGGCGATCTCGTCGCGCAGCGCGTCGGAGAGCGAGTACGGCGGCAGCGAGCAGCTGGAGTCGCCGGAGTGGATGCCGGCCTCCTCGATGTGCTCCATGATGCCGCCGATGACGACGTTCTCGCCGTCGGCGATGGCGTCGACGTCGACCTCGATCGCCGCGTCGAGGAACTTGTCGACGAGCAGCGGGCGCTCCTCCGAGAAGGCCCGGTGGCGCTCCATGTACGAGTGCAGGCCGGCGCGGTCGTAGACGACCTCCATCGCGCGGCCGCCGAGCACGAAGCTCGGCCGCACCAGCACCGGGTAGCCGATGCGCTCGGCCGCGGCCAGGGCCTGGACGGCGCTCGCCGCCATGCCGTTCGGCGGCTGGTCGATGCCCAGCTCCTCGACGAGCTTGCTGAACAGCTCGCGGTCCTCGGCGGCGTCGATCGAGTCGACGCTGGTGCCGACCAGCGGCGCGCCGTGCTCCATCAGGCCGCGGGCGAGGTTCAGCGGCGTCTGGCCGCCGAACTGCACGATGACGCCGCGCGGGCTGATGCGGTCGACGACGTTCATCACGTCCTCGTGCGTCAGCGGCTCGAAGAACAGCATGTCGGAGGTGTCGAAGTCGGTCGACACGGTCTCCGGGTTGCTGTTGATCATCACCGTCTCGTAGCCGAGCTCGCGCAGCGCGAAGGCGGCGTGGACGCAGCAGTAGTCGAACTCGATGCCCTGGCCGATGCGGTTGGGGCCGCCGCCGATGACGATCACGCGCTGCTTCGGCTTGCCGGCCTTGGCGTCGACGCCCGACTCGTCCTCGGTCCCGTCGTAGGTCGAGTACAGGTACGGCGTGTGGCTCGGGTACTCGGCGGCGCAGGTGTCGACGCGCTTGTAGACCGGCGCGACGCCGAGCTTCTTGCGGTGCTCGCGCACCTCCCACTCGCTGACCTTGCCGGCGAAGGCGGCGGCGATCTGGCGGTCGCTGAAGCCGAGCTTCTTGGTCGTGCGCAGGAACTCCGCCGTCAGCGCCTGCATGCCGTTGCCGCAGGCGGCGACGATCGCCTGCTCGTGCGCGACGAGCGCGCGCAGCTGGTCGAGGAACCACGGGTCGATGCGGCTGTACTCGTGGATCTCGTCGTTGGTCATGCCGACCAGCATCGCCGTGCGCACCCAGTCGATGCGGTCGGCGCGCGGGGTCGCGAGGTGGGGGCGGATCGCCTCGGCGTTGCAGTCCTCGGGCTTGCAGTGCGGCTTGCCCGGCACGTTGCCGAAGCCGTTGCGGCCGGTCTCCAGGCCGCGCAGGGCCTTCTGCATCGCCTCCTTGAAGGTGCGGCCGATCGCCATGACCTCGCCGACCGACTTCATCTGCGTCGTCAGCACCGAGTCGGCGGTCGGGAACTTCTCGAACGCCCAGCGCGGGAACTTGACGACGCAGTAGTCGATCGTCGGCTCGAAGCAGGCCTTCGTCGTCTTCGTGATGTCGTTGTCGAGCTCGTCGAGCGTGTAGCCGACGGCCAGCTTGGCGGCGATCTTGGCGATCGGGAAGCCGGTCGCCTTGCTCGCCAGCGCCGAGCTGCGGCTGACGCGCGGGTTCATCTCGATCACGATCATGCGCCCGTCCTTCGGGTTGATCGCGAACTGCACGTTGCTGCCGCCGGTGTCGACGCCGATCTCGCGGATGCACGCGATCGCGGCGTCGCGCATCAGCTGGTACTCGCGGTCGCTGAGCGTCTGCGACGGCGCGACGGTGATCGAGTCGCCGGTGTGCACGCCCATCGGATCGAAGTTCTCGATCGAGCAGACGATGATGACGTTGTCGTTCTTGTCGCGGACGACCTCCAGCTCGTACTCCTTCCAGCCGGCGATCGACTCCTCGACCAGCACCTCGCTGTTGAGCGACAGCTGCAGGCCGCGGGCGCAGATCTCCTCGAACTCCTGCAGGTTGTAGGCGATGCCGCCGCCGCTGCCGCCCATCGTGAAGCCCGGGCGGATGACCGCCGGCAGGCCGATCTCGTCGAGCGCCTTGCGCGCCTCGTCCATCGAGTACGCGAGGCGCGAGCGCGCGCACGCGAGCCCGATCTTCTCCATCGCGTCACGGAACTCGAGGCGGCCCTCCGCCTTCTGGATCGACGCCGGGCGCGCGCCGATCATCTCGACCTCGAACTTCTCCAGCACGCCCATGTCGTGCAGCTGCATCGCGCAGTTGAGCGCGGTCTGGCCGCCGAGCGTCGGCAGGATCGCGTCGGGCCGCTCCCTCTCGATGATCTTGGCGACGACGTCGGGCGTGATCGGTTCGATGTAGGTCCGATCCGCCATGTCGGGATCGGTCATGATCGTCGCCGGGTTGCTGTTGATCAGCACGATCCGGAAGCCGTCGGCGCGCAGCGCCTTGCAGGCCTGCACGCCCGAGTAGTCGAACTCGCACGCTTGGCCGATGACGATCGGGCCGGAACCCAGGATGAGGATCGACTTCAGGTCTTGGCGGCGAGGCATTTGGGGCCGGGACTATCGCGACGCCTGCCGGGGTGCGCGAGGCAAAACTCGCGCCCGCGCGTCGCCCGTTCGTGACCGCCCGTCGCGCGCGACGTGGACAATCTTGTGGAGAGTTTTCGCGCTTGGGCCACAAGCACTTCCGTCGGCCGCGCGCGCCGTCGCCGCCGCGCTCAGTAGGCGAGCGCCAGCCGCACGATGTTGCTCGCCGCCGCGCCCGGCAGCGCCGGGCAGCCGACGTACGCGACGTTGAGCGAGACGTACTGGCAGTCGAACTGGAAGCCGACGAGCGTCGCCGTGCCCGGCACCGCGAACGGGAAGGTCGCGCTGCCGGCGTAGTTGGGCACGAAGTGCACGACGATCGGCTGGATGATCGTGCACACGCCGCACGTGGTCGGCGGCCCCGGCAAGCCGAGGAACAGGAACGGGATCGCCAGCGGCTGCGCGCCGAAGAGTTCGAGCGCCAGCGCCGTGTTGCCGAGCGCGGCGGGGCCCGGCGAACCCGCCAGCCCGCCGGGGCCGCAGCCGCCGCCGAGGTCGGTGATCGCGCCGCCCTGGCCCATCGCCTCGACCTGCTGCAGGCCGACGTCGCTGTCGAAGGTGTTGACGTTCTGGTCGGCGAACACGCACAGGCCGTCGTCGACCGGCAGCGTCGCGTCGCCGGCGATGCGGCCGATCAGCCGCGGCGAGTGCTCGTAGCGGTAGACGCTGCCCGGCGTGACGTCGAGCCGCAGCTCCGCGCCGATCGTCGCGCCGACGCCGTTGACGGCGCGGAACCAGCAGTCCTCGCCGTTCGCCGCCGTGCCGACGTTGCCCATCCAGCAGACGCCGAACTTGTCGCCGAGCAGCGCGACGTCGACGGCGTAGTCGAGGTCGTTCGGCGTGACGACCAGCGGCAGCGCGCTGCCGATCGTGGTGAAGCCGGACGGTCCGACGGTCAGCAGCTTGCCGCGCACGTCGAGCGCCGACGGATTGGCGGCCTCCTGCTCCTCCCACGCGACGAGGAACTTCGCGCCGTCGCCGTCGACGGCCGGGAAGGCGCAGTCCTGCGCGCCGTTCTGCACGAACACGCCCGCGCCGATCGGCACGAGGTCGTGCGTGAACGCCTGCGCCCGCACGCGGCCGGGCAGGCCGAGCGGCCGGTCGATCCAAGCCAGCACGTGCACGCCGGGATTGCCGCCCTGCTTGCTGAGCGCCGGTTCGCTGGCCGTCGGGCCGGCGAGCGCCTGGATCGGCGTCGCCGTCACCTGCATGTTCGCGCCGATCGCCACCGTGCAGCCGAGCAGGCCGAAGCCCTGCTCCTGCCACACGCACAGGAAGTCGTCGTCGAACAGCGTCGCCTCGCCGCTGACCGTCGGCGCGCCCAGCGCGGCGGGGCCGTCGATGGTGAACACGCTCGTCGCCTGCACCTGCACCGGCTCGAACGCGAGCCCGCAGATCGACGAGTTGGTCGCGCCGTAGTTGACCCAGACGAGCGCGAACAACCCGGTGCCCGCGACGTTGGTCACGCGCACCGAGTCCTCGTCGCCCGTCTGGGTCACGGCAAAGCCATAGCCGTACGCCATCGTGTCCGCGTCCCAGACGGTGGCGACGACCGACGTGCCGCCACCGCCGAGGAACTGCGTGAACGCGACGCACCATGAGTCGCTGTACGCATCGTACGCGACGTCGGGGAAGTCGACGTCGAGCGCCGGCGTCGCCGCCCGCACGACGCCGATCAGCGGATCGACCTCCAGCGGGAACGTCGCGGCGTCGACGAAGGCGTCGGGCAGCGACAGTTCGAAGCCGCCCGGCACGAAGCGCGCGGCGCCGGCGCAGCGTCGGCCCTGCGCGTCGACGCCGACGACGGCGCCCAACTGCACGCCGTTGCCGTCGCCGTAGGTCCAGCGCAGGCCGTCGGCGTCGCCGCCCCCCGCGGGCGCGAGCGGCGAGTCGACGCGGCAGCGCACGACGAGGTCGCCGTCGCCGCCGGGGCGCTGGTCCAGCACGACGCTGTGCTTGAGGCCGGCCGGCGTGGCGACGAAGCGTTCGTCGGCGCCGCGCCAATGATGCGTCGCCTGCTTGCGATCGTGGCTCGTGCGGGGCGCGGCGCCGGCGGTGTCCAGCAGCGCCTCGCCGCCGCGGCGCACGTCGCCCAGCCGCATGCGCCAACTGGCGGCGCGCGCCGCGCTGCGGCCGAGCGCGGGCTCGAAGTCGACGCTGCCGTCGTCGGCGAACGTCGCGCGCCAACCGGCGGCGACCGCGTGCAGCGTGCCGCCGACGCCGCTGACGCTGGCGACCTGCGACAGGTCCGGCGCGGACTGCGGCGCGCGCGCACGGTGGCGCCGCGACGGCTCCGGGCCGGCGTCCTGGGCGAGCAGGACGCCGGCCGGCAGCAGCACGGCGGCCGCGAGCAGCGGGATCAGGGAAGGGCGCATCGGCGGCCACCGTGGGGGAAGGCCGCCGAACCCTACCTCGCGCGCGGCGGCGAGGTCGGCGCGGCGTCGCGCGCCGGCGCCGTGCCGGCGATGGCGTCGGCGCTAGGAGTCTGCGTCACGGCAGGCCACGCCGCCCGGCACGCGTCTTCGCGTCCGGGAGCTCGCCGCCGATCCTCGGCGAATCCACCGATTCGCCTGCGGTCGTCGGCTTCGCCCCAGCCGCGAATCCACGCACCGGATCGGCGCGCCTCGCGCGCTGCGGATGACACGCAAAGACCCGCGCCGCGGCTGCTGCGTCGTTGACGCGCGCGACGACGGCATTAGTTTCGGTCGCGCATCCCGAGTCCCGGCGCGCCTCACAGCAAGCCGGGCGGCAACCGAGCCTGACGAACAGGCCGCGGTGCCGAGGCCAAGCCCCACCAGGGGAACGATGCGGCGAGCCAGCACCGGTGGTCGGTGGCATGGCGAGCAAAACGACGACCGGCGCCGTGCGGCGCCGTCCGTCGCGCCGCTGGGTTCCCCGGTGCTGGCCGTTCGCGATGCGGAGCACACGCATGGCGACGACCCCGTTCCTTCCCAGCCTGACCACGCGCGCGGCCCGCGCGGGCGGCGAACCCGACCCGACGACCGGCGCGGTGACGCCGCCGATCGTGCAGTCGACGACCTTCCGGCAGCCGGGCATCGGCCGCCACCTCGGCTACACCTACTCGCGGGCCGACAATCCGACCGTCGCCGCGCTGGAGCGGTGCCTCGGCGCGCTCGAGGACGCGCCGCCGGCGGTGGCCTTCGCGTCCGGCCTCGCCGCCGAGACGGCGTTGTTCCTGGCGACCTGCGCGCACGGCGACCACGTCGTCGTCTCCGACGTCGTCTACGGCGGCACGGTGCGGCTGTTGCGCGACGTGCTGTCGCGCGCCGGCATCGGGTCGACGTTCGTCGACGCGACCGACCTCGCGGCCACGGCGGCGGCGATCGGGCCGCGCACGCGGCTGCTCTTCGTCGAGACGCCGGCCAATCCGACGTTGAAGCTGTGCGACGTGGCCGCCCTGGCCGAGGTGGCGCAGCGGCGCGGCGTGCCGCTCGCGGTCGACAACACGTTCCTGACCGCCGCCGCCCAGCGTCCGCTCGAACTGGGCGCCGCGGTGTCGCTGTACTCGACGACGAAGCTCGTCGAAGGCCACAACGGCGCCATCGGCGGCGCCATCGTGGCCCGCGACGCGGCGCTGCTCGAACGGCTGCGTTGGCTGCGCAAGTCGACCGGATCGATCCAATCGCCGCACGACGCGTGGCTGACGCTGCGCGGTGCCCGCACCCTGCCGCTGCGCGCGGCGCAGCAGGGTCGCAACGCGCTGGCGGTCGCGGCGTGGCTGCAGCGCCGGCGCGAGGTCGCCGCCGTGCACTACCCCGGGCTGCCGGACTTTCCGCAGCGCGAACTCGCCTGCCGTCAGCACGCCGGCCTGCACGGCACCGTCGTCGCCTGCGAACTGCGCGGCGGGCTCGCGGCCGCCGTCGCCTTCGCCGAGAGCCTGCGGCTGTGCCTGCTCGCCGAGAGCCTCGGTTCCGTCGAGACGCTCGTCACGCATCCTGCCTCGATGACGCACGGCGACGTGCCGAAGGCGGAGCGCGAGCGGCTGGGCATCGCCGACGGCCTCGTGCGCCTGTCCGTGGGCTTGGAGGACCCGCAGGACCTGTTCGACGACCTCGATGGCGCCTTGCGCGCCGCGGAGGCCGGCCGTGGCTGATCCCGCCGCACTGGTGTTGAAGTTCGGCGGCTCGGTGCTGCGGGACGACGATGCGGTCGCCCGCGCCGTGCACGAGGTCTATCGCCACGTGCGCGCCGGCTTCGCCGTCGTCGCGGTCGTCTCCGCCCGGCACGGCGAGACCGACGCCCTGGCGGCGCGCGCCCGCGCGTTCGACTCCGAGCCCGATCCGCACGCGCTCGCCTGCCTGCTCGCGACCGGGGAACGTGCCTCGGCGGCGTGGTTGGCGCTCGCCGTGCGGCGCGCCGGCCTCGCCTGCGAGGTGGCGGGGGTCGAGCGCATCGGCTTGCGCGTGCGCGGCGAGCCGCTCGACGCCGAGCCCGTCGGGCTCGACGTCGCGGCGCTGCGCGCGCTGTTGCGCCGTTCGCAGGTGGTCGTCGTGCCCGGCTTCGTCGGCGTCGACGACGACGGCCGCACGGCGTTGCTCGGACGCGGCGGCTCCGACCTCACCGCGCTGTTCGTCGCCGAGCGGCTGGGGGCGGGCTGCCGGCTGGTCAAGGACGTCGACGGGCTCTACGAGCGGGATCCGGCGCTGCCGGGGTCGCCGGCGCGGTCGTTCGCCGCGGTGCACTACGACGACGCGCTGGCGCTCGACGGCCGCATCGTGCAGCACAAGGCGGTCCGCTTCGCACAACGGTGCGGGTTGTCGTTCGAGGTCGGCGCCGAGGGTTCGGCGCGCGCGACGGTGGTCGGCGGGGTGCGCACGGTGTTGCGCGCCGCCGACGCGGCGCCACTGCGGCCGCTGCGCGTCGCCCTGCTCGGGGCCGGCACCGTCGGCCTCGGGGTGTACCGGGCGCTCGCGCGATCGCCCGCGACCTTCGAGGTGACGGCGGTGACGACGCGTTCCCCGCGCGCCGCCGTCGACGCCGGCGTCGACCCGCGGTTGCTGGTCGCCGATGCCGTGGCGGCGGCGGCGGGCGGGGCCGACGTGGTCGTCGAAGCCCTCGGCGGGCTCGCGCCGGCGGCGGCGGCGATCGCCGCCGCGCTGCGGGCCGGCGCCCACGTCGTCACCGCCAACAAGTCGTTGCTGGCGCACCACGGCCCTGCGCTGCACGAACTCGCCGGCCGCCACGGCGTCGAGCTGCGCGCCAGCGCTGCCGTCGGCGGCGCCGCGCCGGTGCTGGCGACGGTCGCGCGCGCGCGCGCCGGCGGGCCGATCGGCGCGTTCGCCGCGGTGCTGAACGCCACGTCGGGGTTCGTCTTCGACCGGTTGCGCGCCGGACGATCGCTCGCCGAGGCGCTGCACGACGCGGCGGCCCGCGGGCTCGCCGAACGCGATGCGGCGCGCGACCTCGACGGCACGGATGCCCCCGAGAAGCTCGTGCTCTGCTCGCGCGCGGCGGGCTTCGCCGACGACGCCGCGGCGGTGGGGCCGCTGGTTCCCTGCGCCGTGGTGCGAGCTCACG
>JBKDXM010000079.1:0-31441 GCA_046306335.1 Planctomycetota bacterium | reverse complement strand
CGCCAAATCCGCACGGTGGAAGGACAGCACGTTGAACGCCCCGGCGGGCTCGTCGCTCGAGGCCAGTACTTCGACCTGCGGCATCGCCGAGAACGGCGCGCTCTCGCTGGCGAGCGCGATCACCGCGTTGCCGCCGACGAGCGCCGGCAGGCCGAGCGCCAGCAGGCCGGCGAGCGGCGCCGCGTCGGGCGCGAGCACGCCGACGACGCCGGTCGGCTCTACGGTCGAGAAGTTGAAGAACGGTCCCTGCACGCTGTTCTGGCTGCCGAGCAGGCACTGGACCTTGTCGCACAGGCCGGCGTGCCAGATCAGCAGCGCGACCGCCGCGTCGATCTCGCGCCGCGCCTGCGCCGCCGTGGCGCCGCCGCGCCGCAGTTCGTCGGCCATGCCGGCGCGGCGCGATTCGAGCATCTCGGCGACCCGGTAGACGATCTGACCGCGCAAATAGCCGGCGCTGCCGCTCCACGCCGCGAGGCCGGCGCGCGCAGCGAGCACGGCGTCGCGCAGGTCCTTGCGGCTGGCGCGCGCGACGTTGGTCGCCGGCGCCGACGCGGGCTGGTAGCTGCGACCGGACTCGCTGCGGGGGAACTTGCCACCGACGTAGAGCTTGTAGGTCTTGGGCACCGGAACCGGCATGACCAGAGGGTGCCGCTCGCCGGAAGCCGGCGCAAGGGCGCCGCCGAGCGAAGCCGGGTGCTGGGTGATGCCGCCGGAAAAAGGCGTTCCCGCGGCGTTGCGAGGCGCCGCGGGAGCCCGATCGCCGGCCAGCCACCCCCATGGCCAACCGACGTTCTCGCACGCCACCGGTCGGGCCCACACCCGTACCCGGCAGCGCCGCGCAGACCCCCTGATCCCGCACAGTCTGCGCACCGCCGCGCGCGATCCCCCCAGACCGGCGCGGCGTGCAGCAGTACTTCGAACCACGCGCCCCGGCGACTTGAACCACGCCAGCAACCCCCGGTGGCACGGCCGCTGGCCGGCGGGTCGGGACCGCCGACGGCGTTTGACCCGCCGGCTGGCGGCTGCCGAAGAACCCCGCGTGCCCGCCGACGCGCGACCTCCTGCGATCCTGGCCTTGCTCGCCCGCGGCGAGCCGCTGGCGGTCGCCATGGCCAGCGTGCGCGAAGCCGGCATGGCGGTGGAGGTCGTGCACGATGCCGCCGCCGCGCGCGGCGCGTGCTTCCGCAGCGGCGGCCACGATTGCCTCGTGATCGGGCCGACGGTCGCGCGCGACCTCGCCGCCGCAGTCGCGGCGACGCTGCAGGCCGTCGATCCCGACGTTTCGATCGCCAACTTCGGGCCGCCGTTGGCCGCTGCGCCGCGGCCGACGCGCGTCGTGCGGTTGCACGGCCTGCACCCCGCGTCCCGCGCCGGCGTCGGCGCGCTGTTGCGCTTCCTGCGGACGCTGCGACGAACGTGACCGGACGACGAAAGTGGGGTGGCTGACGGGATTTGAACCCGCGACCCCAAGGACCACAACCTTGTGCTCTAACCGAGCTGAGCTACAGCCACCGTGCCGAACGTCGGCCGCGCGGCGACCGCGCGGACCTTCGGGGGCGAAGAGTTTGCCGCTCCGAGCGCGTCGGGTCAAGACGGCGTCGCGCCGCCGTGTGCGCATGCTTGCTTCGCGGCGTGCGGGTCGCTAGGTTGTTCGCCCCCAACGCGCCTCCGTAGCTCAGCTGGTAGAGCAGCGGATTCTTAATCCGCGGGTCGAAGGTTCGATCCCTTCCGGAGGTACCACACGCCGCGGTCGTCGGGCCACAACCCGACGACCGCCGGACTTCGCACCGGACGCCCAGTTGGCAGTCCGCCAGCAGTGCGGCCACCCAGCAGTGCGGCCACCCAGCGGTGCGGCCACCCAGCAGTGCGGCCGCCCAGCAGTCGGCAGACGCGGCCGCCCCCGCTGCCGCCGTCAGCGATCGAGTTGCTCGGCCACGCTGCTCGTCGGCGAGTGCGGCGCGTGCAGCGGGAGCTTCGGCAGCTCGATCGTGAACGTCGTGCCGATGCCCTCCGCGGAATCGAACGAGATCTCGCCACCGTGGCCGTGCACGAGTTCGCGCACGATGTGGAGCCCGAGGCCGGTGCCGCCGACGCCGGCGGCGTTGCTGCCGCGCTCGAAGCGACGGAACAGGCGCGCCCGGTCGGCGGGCGGGATGCCGATGCCGGCGTCGGCGACGAGGATGCGCCATGCGTCCGGAGTCGATTCGGCGCGGATGTGCACCGCCGGCGCCTGGCCCGGCTTGGCGTAGTTGAGCGCGTTGCCGAGCAGGTTGGTGAACACCTTCACCAGGGCCCACGTGTCGGCCCGCACGACGGGCAGCGGATCGACGCAGATCTGCGCGTGGCGCTCGGCGATCTCGAAGCGCAGCATCTGCAGCACGTCGCCGACGAGCGCGCCGAGGTCGCAGTCGACGAAGTCCAGGCGCACGCCGTCGTGGTCGAGGCGCGAGCTGTCGAGCAGGTCGCGCACGAGACGCTCCATCTGGCGCACCGCCTGCAGGCCGGTCTGGACGGCCTTGCGGATCGGCTCGCCGACGGCGCCGAAGGTGCCCTTGTCGATCGCCGACATCATCAGGCGCAGCGAGGTCAACGGCCGGTTGAGGTCGTGTGCGGTCTGCTGCGCCGCATCGACCAGCTCCTGGACCTTGCCCTCGAGCAACAGGCGCTGCTCGTCGAGTTCGCCGAAGCGGCGGACGAGTTCGAGGTTCGACTGCACCGACTTGTCGAGCAGCTGCGGATCGACGTCCTGCAGCACCACCGGCGCGCCCAACGCCAGCGGCGACGCCGCGGCGGCGCGGCCCGACGACAAGTCGACGGCCAGCTCCGTGTCGCTCAGCACGAGCAACTGGTCTGCCGGCGAGCGACCGGCGGCCGCGGCGCCCTCGGCGCCGGCGTCGAGCGGCAGCAGCCGCTGGTCGGCGAGCACCTGCAGCGGCGCGTCGTCGTCGGCTGCCGGCGGCGCGTCGGCGAGCGCGACGCGGAGCTTCGGCTGGTCCGCGGTCGCCACGACCTCGCGCGCGCGCCGGATCTCGTCGCCGATCGTCCACAGCTTCTGGCGGACGCCGTCGACGACGCGGGCGGAGTCCTTGCCCTCGCAGCCGAGGCCGTAGCGCTCGACCTTGCGGGCGACGAGCAGCGACGCCGCCTCGACGAACGACTCGAACACGCCCTGGCCCTCGGTCGCGACGGTCGGGAAGGCGGTGATGTCGGGGCGGAAGCGGAAGTGGCGATCGAGTTCGCCCTCGTCGAGAACGTCCGGCAGGTCGCGCTTGTTGTACTGCACGACGATGGGGATGTCCTCGGACGTGCCGCTCGCGGCGCGCAGGTTCTCGCGCAGGTTCTGCAGCGACTCCAGGTTCTCCTGCAAGCGGCAGCGCTGGCTGTCGACGACGAACACGACCCCGTCCGCGCCCTGCAGCACGTACTTGCGCATCTGCCGGTACTTCGGCTGGCCGGGCACCGTGAGGCCCTGGATGCGGATCTTGAAGCCGCCGACCTCGCCGAGGTTGATCGGCAGGAAGTCGAACAGCAGCGTCGAGTCCTCTTCCGTGTTGATCGAGACGAGTTGGACCTCGTTGCGCGGGCAGAGGATGCCGTGAACCTGCTGCAGACTCGTCGTCTTGCCGCCGACGCCGACGCCGTAGTAGACGAGCTTGGCGTTGATCGTGCGTTCGGCGACGTTGATGAAGCCCATCGGTGACCTGCCCTGGCGTCCGGGCGCGCTGGCCCGATCCGGTCCGCGGTCATCGACCGAAGCCGGAAGCGGGCTTCACCGCGGGCGCCACCCGAGCGACGGCGACGGCGTCGGCAGCAGGGCCTGCCAGCACTGCGGGCCGGCGAGCAGCCGGGCGAGGGCGGCCGTCACGGCCGCCGGTGCCACCGCCGCGATGGCGCCATCGTCGACACCGCGCACCCGGCGCAGCAGCGCCTGGCGCAATCCGAGCGCCACCGTCGCGGGATCGGACGCGTCGGCCCGCACTTGGCAGCCGAGTTCCGCCGCCGCCTGCGCCCGGGCCGCCGCCACCTCCGTCTCGGCGACCGGCCGGCGCAGGTCGTCGAGGAACTCGCGCAGTTCGGCAGCGGTCGCGTCGCGCTCGGCGGCGACGTCCGCCGCCGGCTCGCCAGGGCGCACCCGGATCGGCGCGAGGCCGCGGCGATGGAAGGCGACGACGCGATCGCCGCGCAGCCAGGACCAGTCGACGAATGGCGTGCCGGCTCGCAGCTCGCTGCCGCGCAGCTGCCAGCGACGGGCCGCGCGATCGCGCGCCACGGTCAGCGCCACCGCGAGCGCGGCGCGGTCGAGGTCGGCGGGCACGGCGAACGCCGCGGCGACGAACGGCTGGTCGACGCGGCGATGGACGGCTGCCGCGATGGCGCTGTCGGCAGCCAGCGCCGGTGCCGCGGGCGCGGCGCTGGCGGCAGCGAGCCGCGACGGCAGGTCGACACGCTGCCCGGAGCGCGCCAGTTCGAGCACGTCGAGGCCGGCGTCCCCGGCGCAGCCGGTCAGCGTGCGACGCGGCGCGGCGGCGAGCTGGCGCAGCGCCGCCGGCGTCAGCGCCAGCAGCGCGGTCGGCCCGGCCGGCTCCTGGCCGACCGGCGCCAGCGCTGCGCGCGCCGCCGCAGCGAGTTCGCCGCCGGGCAACACGTGGCGCGCATCGTCCATGGCGAGCGCTGCCGCCGCGATCGCGCGCGCGAGTTCGTCGTCGCCACCCGGCACGCTGGCGAACGCCGCCGCGAAGCCGGCGAGCGCCGACGCATCCGCGCGCTTGCCGGCTGCGGCGACCGCGGTGACCTCGTCGTCCACGTGCACGCTGACGGCGAGCTGCGGCGCGGCCGCCTGCGCCCGCGCGCACCGCACCGCCGCCAGCGCGCGCGCGATGTCCGGGGCGAGCCACGCGCCGTCGGCGTCGACGTGTTCATAGAGGAAGCCGATGGCGACGCATGGCGCCCCGGGCGCTGGCAACGTCACGGCAGGCCCGCCGTCCTGGGCGCGGACGCTGACGCCGCCGATGGCAACGACGGCGATCAACGAGGCGACGGTGGCAACGCGATGGGACATGTCTGGCCTCCCCGCAACGCATAGGCCCGGTCGGCGACGGCCGCCGCCAGTCCCTCGTCGTGGGTGGCGAGCACGATGGCAAGCCCGCGGGCGCGCCGCAACTCCAGCAGCGCTGCGACCATCGCGATCGCCGTGGCGCGATCGAGCGAAGCCGTCGGCTCGTCCAGCAGCAGCACGTCGGGCTGCACGGCGAGAGCGCGCAACAGCGCGGCGCGGCGGCGCTCGCCGCCGGACAGCAGTTCGCGCGGGCGCGCAAGCGCCGCCGGCGCGAGTCCGAGGGCGGCGGCCATGTCGGCGCGCGGGAAGTCCGGCACCGCCACCTCGTCGACGAGGCGACCGATCGGCGCGCACGGCGTCAGCGAACCGTGCGAATCCTGCGGCACCAGCTTCAGCGCCGTCGCGCGGGCCGGCCGTTCGACGACGCCGCCGGCGAGCGACAGCCTGCCGGCCAGCGCGCGCAGCAGGGTCGACTTGCCGCTGCCGGACGGGCCGAGCACCGCCACCACTTCGCCGCGGCCGACGACGAGGTCGCCGCCGCGGACGACCACGTCCGCGCCGTGCGCGACGACCAGCGCGCGCGCGGCCAGGACCGGCGCCGCGGCGCCAGCGGCCGCGCCGCGGTCGCTGCGCACCGGCCATGGCGCGTCGTCCGCGGCGGCGGGGACGAAGGCGCCGTCGCGGTGCGCCAGCACCTCGGCGTCGAGCGCGCGGGCGAAGCGCCGGTCGTGCGTCGCGACCAGCAGGCCGGCGCCATTGCGGCGCAGGACGCGCAGGTGACCGACGAGTTCGGTCGCCGTGGCTTCGTCGAGGTGCGCCGTCGGTTCGTCGACGATGCACCACTGCGGCCGCCGCAGGAACGCGATCGCCAGCAGCGCGCGCTGCGCCTGCCCGCCGGAGACCTGATGGGGTCGGCGCGCCGCGACGGCAGGAGCAGCCGCGACGCCGAGCCAGCCGAGCAGCCGCGCGCACTCGGCCGCCGGCGCACCGGTCGCGTCCTGCAGCTGGCGACCGATCGTCGCCAGCGGATCGAGGGCCGCGTGCGGGTCCTGCGGCAGGAACGCCGTCGCCTGCCGCAGCCATGCCCGCCGCGCCGCGCCGCCGGCCGGGGCCGCCGCGCCGCCGCCGAACCCGACGTCGCCGGTGGCCTGCCACCCGGGCCGCTGCAGCACGCCGAGCAGCGCAGCCAGCAGCGTCGACTTGCCGCCACCCGATGGCCCGACGAGCGCCACCGCGCCGCCGGCCGGCAGGTCGAGCCAAGGCAACCGCACGACCGTGCCCGCGGCGGCGCGGACGACCAGTTCGCGGACCTGCAGCACCGGCGGCATGCCGGCATCGCACGGCATCCGCCGCCCGGGCGCAAGCGCGCGGGCGCAACCTGGCGGCGCGGCACGGCGCTATGCTCGGCCCCATGATTCGCGCCGCCGCGTTGTCGCTGTTGCCGCTCCTCGCCGCCGCCCTGCCCGCCCAGAAGACGCTCGCCGAACTGCAGCAGCGCTTCGTCAAGGAGTCGCAGGAACTCGACACCGCGCTGGCCGCCGAACAGGGCCAGGCCGCTGACGCGGGCACGGCGCGGAATCGGCGCGATGCGCTGCTGGCGCGCCACACCGAGGAACTGCGCGCCTTCGTGACCGCGGTCGCCGTCGGCGACGACCGCTGGAACGGCCGCTTGATGCTGGCGGATCTGCTGCTCGCCCGCCGCGACCGCGAGGCAGCGATCGCCGCGCTGGGCGGCATCGACGGCAAGGCGGCGCCGGCGCTGCTCCTGGCCACCGCGGCGACGATGGCGCAGCACCTCGGCCAGAAGGCCCTGCGGGACGAATGGGTCGCCGCCGCGCGCAGCAAGGACGCGCCGCTGGCCGACCGGCTGGCGATGGCGCGGCTGCTGATGACGGTCCTGCGCGAGATCCCCGCCGGCGACGAGGTCTTCGCCAAGGCGCTGGCGGCGGCCGGCGACGACGAACAGCGCGCGTTCGTGCGCTGGCACCAGGCCGACGCCTTGCGCGACCGCGAGGACCTGCCCGAGAACGCCGGCTTCGAGGAACTCGCCAAGCTGGCGCGCGAACTGCCCAAGACCTACTGGGGCGACGTCGCCAAGGACCGGTTGCGCGCGACGCAACTGGTCCGCGGCGACGCCGCGATCGACTTCCGCGCGCCGACGCTCGCCGGCGACGGCTTCGCGCTCGGCGAGCAGAAGGGCAAGGCGGTCGTGCTGGCGTTCTGGTCGCTCGGCGACCGCGATCTGCAGCCGCTGATCGCCGCGCGGAAGGCCCGGCGCGCCGCGCACGGCGACGGGCTCGCGGTCGTCGCCGTCGCGCTCGACCGCGATGCCGCCGCCGTCAGCGCGGCGATCCCCGGCCTCGGCTTCGACGCCGTGCACATCGCCGACGGCAAGGGCGCGCAGGGCGACGCCGCGCTGCGCTGGTTCGTCGAGGGGCCGACCGTGCACGTCATCGACGCCGGCGGCAAGGTGCAGGCGCTCGGCCTGCACGCCGGCACCGCCGACGCCCGCGCCGAGTTGCAGGAAGCGGTCGCCGCCGCGGTCAAGGCGAAGTGACCGGCCGCGGGCGCGCGCCGACCGCGCGCCAGCCGAGCGCCACCAGCGCGTAGGCCCCTTCCGCCACCAGCACGGCGACGGCCGGCGCCAGCGACAGGCCATCGCGCTCCGGCGCGACCTGGACGCGCGCCGCGCACGCGATCGCCACGGCGGCGAACAGCACCAGCGCGCCGGAGATGCGGCCGCGTCGCCGCAGCGCGCCGCCGGTCTGCACGATGGCCACCAGCGCACCGAGGCCGCCGACGGCGACGACCACGACGCCGGCAGCGCCGGCAGGCACCACGTCGCCGTCCCCGACCGACGCCGCGACGGCGTCCGCCGGGCCGCGCAGCGACCGAGCCAGCATCACCAGGGACGCCGCGGGCGCGCCGAGCGACAGGCACGTCCACGGCAACAGCCGCTGGTTCATCGCCCGCACCGGCAGGCGCAACCAGCCCGCGCGCCGGACCAGCCGCGCGGTGCGCAGCGCCATCTGTGCCGCGGCGACGACCAGCACGGCCCCCGGCGCCACCAACACGGCGCCCTGCGTCGGCAACAGGGCGACGGTGAGGCCGATGGCTAGCGCGGCGCAACCAGCCAGCCCCCAGCGCAGGCGTTGCGGCGGCAACAGCCAGCGGCTGCGGCGCGCCGTGCCGCGGGCCGGCGCGGCGACGCCGACGAGGAGCAGGCACGCGAACGCCGACATCGCCGTCGCCGGTCCTTCCGGCCGCAGCACGTGGCCGTCGGTAGCGACCGCCGGCGCCAGCGCGAAGGCCGCGCACGCGAGCAGCGCGTGCAACCGACCGCGCGCGAGCACGACGGCGGCGTGCAGCGCCAGGGTCGTCGCCAGGAGGGTCGCCAACTGCCAGAGGCGCGCCCGCACCACGAAGGCCTGGCGCGCCTCGGCCGCGTCGGGCAACGACGCCTGGCCGCCGGCGCGCACGAAGTAGGCCCGCGCCAGCGCCGTCTCCAGGCCGCTGGTGTCGGGACCGGCAGCGCGCGCCAGGCGCGCGAGTTCGTCGGGCCGCGCCGGCGCGCCCAGGTTGCGGGCCGCCAGCAGCGTCGGCAACAGCAGCACCAACCACGTCGCGCAGGCGACGGCGAGCCGGGCCAGCGCGCGGACCTGCCGCGGCGACGGACCGCCGGTCACAGGCACGCGATGCAGTCGATCTCGACGAGGCCGCCCTTGGGCAGTTCCTTCACCGCGACGGTCGCGCGCGCCGGCTTGTGGCCGCCGAAGTGCCGGCCGTACACCTCGTTGACGGCGGCGAAGTCGGCCATCGAGACGAGGTAGATGGTCGTGCGGGCGACGTGCGCCATCGACGCGCCGGCCTGGGCCAGCACGGCGGCGAGGTTCTTCAGCACCTGCTCGGCCTGCTCGGCGGCCGTGGCGCCGACCATCTGCATGGTCTTCGGATCGAGGGCGATCTGGCCCGAGCAGAACAGCAGGTTGCCGGCCTGGATGGCCTGGCTGTACGGGCCGATGGCGGCGGGCGCGTCGGCGGACTGGATGGGAGCGAGCTTCATGGGGTTGCGTTACGCGGCCGCAGGCGCGCGCGCAAGGCGCGTTCGACCGACGGCGGCAGGAAGGAACTGACGTCGCCGCCGTTGCGCACGATCTCGCGGATCAGCGACGACGACACGTAGCTGTACTGGACGCTCGGCATCACGAACACCGACTCGATGCCGGGCGCGAGATGGCGGTTGGTCAGCGCCATCTGGTACTCGTACTCGAAGTCCGACACCGTGCGCACGCCGCGCAGGATCGCGCCGATGCCCTGCTCGCGGCAGAAGTCGACGACGAGGCCGGTGAAGGTCGCCACCGTGACGCGCGGGTCCTTCGGCAGCACCTCGCGCAGCATGGCGACGCGCTCCTCGGCGGAGAACGTCGGCTGCTTGTTGCTGTTCACCCCGACGGCGACCGTGAGCCGGTCGAACAACGGCAGGGCGCGTTCGACGAGGTCGACGTGGCCGCGCGTCACCGGGTCGAAGCTGCCGGGGTAGAGGGCGGAGACCATCGGGCGCGGAATGTAACCGCCGGCCGCGGCGAGGCACGGATGCAGTGATGCTTCCCGCCGCGCCGTCCCCCGTGCTCGCGTGCTGCCTGTGGGCCCTGCCGACCGCGGCGCTCGCCGCGTCCCACTTCGCCCTCGGCGCCGCTGCCGCCGCCGCCGGGCTGCTCGCTGCGCTCGCGTCGGCGCGCCCGGGCCTGCGCGCCGGCGCGATCGCGCTGCCGGCGTTCCTGGCCGCCGCCCACCCCGCGCCGCCGACGCTGCCGGCAGCACCGCCGCCGGGTCCGGTGGCGATCGCCGGAGAGATCGCGCGCATCGTGCGCACGCCCGTGCTCGGTGGCTGCGTCGTGCACCTCGCGCGCGCCGGCGAACCGCTGCGGCTCTACTGCGACGACGACCTCGACGCGCTGCCCGGCGACCGCCTCGCCGGACTCGCGTGCGCCGGCGCGCCGGCTGCGCCCGGGGTGGCACCGCCGCTGCGCGGCGTCGCCGGCACGCTGCGCCTCGTCCCCGGCCCGGTCTCGCTCCGGCGCGCGGGCGCGGCGGCGCGGCGGGCGCTCGAGCGGCAGTTGCTCAGCCTGCTGCCGGGCGAGGCCGGAGCGCTCGTCGGCAGCCTCGTTCTCGGCCGCGACACCCGCCCTGGCGACGAAGCGCAGGCCGCGCACCGCGCGACCGGTCTCAGCCATCTGCTCGCCGTCAGCGGCGCGCACGCGGCGATGCTCGCCTTCTTGCTGGGCGGCGGCAGCGGCCGCGGCCGCCGCAAGTTGTTGGCGAGC
The DNA here is from genome assembly GCA_046306335.1 of Planctomycetota bacterium. Lineage (GTDB taxonomy): Bacteria > Planctomycetota > UBA1135 > UBA1135 > UBA2386 > UBA2386. Next base: position 21,061 of record JBKDXM010000079.1, on the reverse strand, counting down.
CGACTCCGCACGTTCGCCGTCCTCGGCGCGCTCGCCGCCTACGCGCTGGTGACCGGCGGCGAACCGCCGGTCGTGCGCGCGGTCGTCGCCTTCGGTCTCGCGGAGCTGGCCGTGCACCTCGGCCGGCCGTGCGGCGCGGCGGCGCTGCTGGCGGCTCCGGCGCTGGACACCGTGCTCGCGCAACCGGCGGCGGTGACCACGCCGAGTTTCCTGCTCAGCTACGCCGCGGTCGCCGGCCTGCTGCTCGCCGGACCCGACGCGGGCGCAACGATCGCGCAGCGCTGGCTGGTGGCGCCGCTGCGGGCCTCCGCTTGGGCGACGCTGCTGACCGCGCCGCTGACGCTGTGGTTCTTCGGCCAGATCGCCCCGTGGACGGTGGCGCTGACGCCGCTGCTGGCGCCGCTGGTCGGCGCCCTGCTGCTCGGCGGGCTCGCCCTTGCCTGCCTCGGACTCGTCGCCCCGGCGGCCGCTGCCGCCGTGGCGCCGGCAATCGGTCACGTCGCCGACCTGTACCTCGCGGCGGTGGTCGCCGGCGACGGCCTGCCGGGCACACCGCTGCCGGCGCTGTGCGCGCCGGGGCCCTTGGCGCTGGCCTGCAGCCTCGCCGCCGCGCTCACCGTGCTCTGGCGCCGCCCCGACCGCGCCGGCGCGGCCCTGGCGGCCGCCCTGCTCGCCGCGCCGCACTTCGCGCCGGTCGGCTCGCCCGGGCCGAGCGGCCTGCACCTCGCCGCCGTCGGCCATGGCCAAGCCTGCCTGCTGCGCTTCGCCGACGGCCGGCAGGTCGCGGTCGACTGCGGCAGCCTGCAGTCGCCCCGCCTCGCCGCCGAACGTCTGATCGCCGCCATGCCGCACCGCCGCCTCGACCTGCTCGTCGTCACCCACGCCGACGTCGACCACCACGGCGGGATCGGCCCGTTGCTCGAACGCGTGCGGATCGCGGCCGCGGTGCTGCCGGTCCGACTCGCCGGCTCGCCGCTGGCCGAGTTGCTCACCGCACACGGCGCCGCGGTCGCGCACCTGCTGCCCGGCGAACGCGCCTCGCCGTGGCCCGACCTGCTGGTCGGCGCGCCGCAGTTGCCGGCCGGCGCCGCCGACAACGACCACAGCCTCTGGGTGCGCGCGGCCATCGGCGCGACCAGCGCGCTGCTGACCGGCGACGCACAGGAACTCGGCGTCGCCGCCGCGCTGGCGCAGGGGCTGGCGCCGCCGACCGAGGCGCTGGTGCTCCCCCACCACGGCCGCGCGAACGCCAACGCCGCGCGCCTGCTGGCGGCCGTGTCGCCGCGATGGGCGCTCGCGTCGGCGGCCACCGGCGACGTCGCGACGCGCCTTGGCGACCTGCTGGCGGCGCGCGGCGTGCCGCTGTGGACGACAGGGCTCTGTGGCGCCGTCTGGCTGCCCGGTTCCCAGCACGGCGCGCAGCCGGTCGCGCTCGGACCGCCGCCGTGAGCACCGCACGCCGCCGCGGCGCGCGCTGGCGACGACGCTCGGCCTCAGCGCCCGGACACGGCCGGTGCTGCGACCGGCACGAGCTTGCTGATGCGCCCGAGGAAGTTCCAATCCTGCACGTAGATCGCGCCGTGCGCGTCGACGCAGACGCCGTGTGGTGACAGGAACACGCCGTCCTGCCACTTCGCGCGCGGCACGCCGTTCTGCGCGCGCAGGCCCGGCTCGGGGTTGTCACCGAGGTGGCAGACGAGCTGATCGTCCTTGTCGAGCAGCGTGATGCGGCCGGCGAGGTCGGCGACGACGAGGCCGCCGCCCGGCAGCGGCGCCACGTTGCACGGCCGCCGCAGGTCCTTGGCCATCGTGCGCACGTGCGCGCCGTCCATCGTGAACCACTGCAGGCGGTGGTTCTCGCGGTCGCAGACGAGCAGCAGCGGCTCCTTGCCGCGGCCGTCGAGCCAGATGCCGTGCGGCGTCTGCAGCTTGCCCGGTGCCGTGCCGGGGCCGCCGAACGACTTCACGTACTTGCGGTCCTTGTCGTAGAGGTGGATCCACGAACGGCCGTAGCCGTCGGCGGCGAAGATGCGGCCGTCGGGTCCGACCGCGACCGCCGTCGGGTTGTACTGGCCTTCGTCCTGGTAGATGCCCGACGCCTCGGGCCAACCGAGCGTCCACAGCACCGTGCCGTCGAGCTTGGTCTTGACGATCTCGTGGCGGCGCGTGTGCGCGAGGTAGAGCGCCTGCTCGCCGTCTTCGACGCGCAGGCACATGCCGTGCAGGCCGCCGTGGAACTCCTTGCCCCAGGCACGCAACAACTTGCCGTCCGCGGTGAACGTCATCACCGCGTGCTCGGTGTCGGTGTTGGCGAGCACGTTGCCATCCTGGTCGACGACGAGGCACCCGTGCGTGTTGCCGAGGTCCTTGCCGCCATCGAGTCGCCCCCAGTCCTTGACCCAGGCGTAGCTGGCGCCGGGGATCGAGCCGGGCACCAGTGCTGGCGCAGCCGCCACCGGGACGCCGCCCGGCGGCGTGTCGTGCTGGGCGACGAGCGGAGCGATGGCCATGGACAGGACGAGCGAGGGCAGGAAGCGCATCGGCGGCGGTTGTAGCGCCGCCCCCGGTCAGTGCGAGTGACCGTGCTGCGGGTTGCGGATGTGGGACAGCGTGTGCAGCGCGCCGGCCTCGAAGATGCTGCCGGTGCCCTCGGCCGCGAGCGCTTCCAGCAGCGGCACGGCGCGGTCGTCGCGCTTCTGCTCGTGCAGGGCCTTGCCGAGGTAGAGCAGCGCCCGTTGGCGGTCGTCGCCGAGGTCCTGCCGCGCGAGCGCGCGCTCGAAGGCGGCGGCGGCATCGCGATGCTTGCGCTCCTTGAACAGCACGTAGCCCTCGGTGACGAGGGCCGGCCCCGTGCGCGGCGCGTCCTTGAGCCAGCGGCGCGCGGCGGTGACGTTGCCGTCGAGCGCGAAGAGGCGGGCGAGGCGGTGGCGCGCGTCGACGACGCCGGCGACCGCGGCCTCCGTCAACAGCGCCTCGCTCTCGACGCGGTTGCCGAGCCGCAGCAGCGCCGAGCCGAGCGCGTGCACGTCCTCCGGCGCGCCGCCGGCGGCCTTGCGGCGCAGTTCCGGCAGCGTCGCGCGCGCGGCGGCGCACGCGCGCAGCAACGCGGCGACCTCGGGCGGATCCTGCGGGCCCGGTCGCGCCGCGTAGCAGCGGCCGTCGGCGTCGAGCACCGCGAGGCCCATGCCTTCGCCGCCGCCGACCCACGCGCCGTACAGGCCGGCCCGCGCCTCGCCATCGACGACCACGGCGAGGAAGCCGCCGTCGGCGAGCGCGCCCAGCACCGCCGGATCGCCGAGTTGCGCGCGCATGCGGTCGCTGGCGTCGCGGCCGGGCAGATGGAAGTAGGCGACGAGATCGCGCTGCTCGCGGCGCGCCTGCTGCAGCGCGGCGACGACGTCGTCCTGCCAGCGCGGCGGCGCGGCGCAGGCGGCGAGCGCGGCGAGCGCGGCCACCGACGCGCGCGCGGCGGTCACTTCGCCTTGCCTTCGCCGCACCAGCGCTCCAGCCAGCCGAAGAACTCGCGCTGCCACAGCACGCCGTTCTGCGCCTGCAGCACCCAGTGGCCTTCGTCGGGGAACACCAACAGGCGGCTCGGCACGCCTTGCACCTGCGCGGCGGTGAACGCCTGCAGGCCCTGGTCGTACGGCACGCGGAAGTCCTTCTCGCCGTGGATGACGAGCAGCGGCGTGCGCCAGTTCTGCACGTAGCGGTGCGGCGAGTGCTTCTGGTAGCCGGCGGCGACCTCCGGCGACTTCCAGTACGGCCCGCCGAGGTCCCAATCGACGAAGAACAGTTCCTCGGTGGCGAGGTACATGCTCTCCAGGTTGAACACGCCGCAGTGCGAGATCATCGCCGCGAAGCGGTCGCCGCCGTTGCCCATCAGCCAGTAGACGGTGAAGCCGCCGAACGACGCGCCGACGGCGGCCGAGCGGCGTTTGTCGACGTACGGCCGCGCCTGCATGGCATCGGTGACGCTGAGCAGGTCGCGCATCGCCTGCCCGCCCCAGTCGCGCGAGATCTCGTCGTTCCACGCCTGGCCGAAGCCGGGCAGGCCGCGGCGGTTGACGGCGGCGACGACGTAGCCCTTCGCCGCCATCAGGTGGAAGTTCCAGCGGAACGAGAACGCCTGCCCGACCATCGACTGCGGCCCGCCCTGGCAGAACAGCACGAATGGGTGCTTCTTCGCGGGGTCGAAGCCCGGCGGCTTCAGGATCCAGCTGTGCACCTTCTTGCCGTCGGTGGCGGGGAACCACTCGGCCTCGCACGTCGGCAGTTGGAGGCCGGCGAAGACCGGACCGTTGTGGTCGCTCAGTGGCGTGATCGCGCCGGACGCGACGTCGATGCGCACCACCTCGTTGGGCCGCAGCATCGTCGCGCGCAGCGCGTACAGCGTCTGTCCGTCGGGCGCGACCTGCAGGCCGCTCAGCGCGTGCTGGCCGCTGGTGACCGGCGTCGCCTTCGGGGCTTCGATCGACGTCGTGTAGACCTGCGTCGCGCCTTCGGTCTCGACGGTGAAGAACAGGCGGCTGCCGTCGGCGGACCAGCGCAGTTCGTGCGCCGAGGCGTCGAAGTCGGGCAGCAACTCGCGGTTCTTGCCCGTCGCCCGATCGTGCAGCATCAGCCGCAGCTTGTCGGCCTCGAAGCCCGGCCGCGCCATGCTGCCGAAGGCGATCCAACGGCCGTCAGGCGAGTAGACCGGGTCCTGGTCGTAGCCCGGCATGCCGGGCGTCAGGTTGCGCGCCGGGCCACCCGCCGCGGGCACCGCCCACAGCGAACTGTCGGTGCTGGCCTCGGGGTACGGCACGCGCCGCGCCGTGTAGCAGAGTTCCAGGCCATCCGGCGACCACGCGATCTGCTCGCCGCCGCCGAACGGCGGCAGCGGCGTGTGCACGCGCTCGCCCGCCAGCAGGTCGCGCGGCGTGCCACCGACGGCCGGCTGCACGAAGAGGTGGCTGTAGCTGCCGTCGCTCCACGTGTCCCAGTGGCGGACCAGCAGTCGCTCGAAGGCGCGGGCGCTGGCCTTCGGCAGGTCGGGATGGGCGGCGGTCACCGGCGGCTCGACCGCGACCGACCGGGTGAAGGACACGTTGGCGCCGTCCGGCGACCACGCGACGTTGCCAGCGCCGGCGGGCAGGGCGAGTTCCTGCTCCTCGTCGGTCTGCAGCGAGCGGGTCACGAGCTTGCCGCCCTGCACGAGCGAGTAGGACGTCGCCGAACGCCAGACCGGCCCGGCGCCGCCGCCGACCTCGATCGCCGCGCCTGCGGGCGCCGTCGGCAGCAGCCAGACGGCGGCCGCACTGCGATTCTGCGCGAGGTCGGGCGTACGCACCGTGTACAGCAGGTGCCGGCCGTCCGGGCTGAGCGCCAGTTCGCCGACGCGGCGCAACTGCGCGAGCGTCTCCGGCGTCAGGCGGGCTTGCGCCGATGCGACGGCGACCAGGGCGAAGGCGGCGAACAGGCGAGGTCCGGCGAGCATGCGTGGATCTTCCTCGCCTCACGCCGCCAATGCCACCGCGCCGTCGGCAGGGGAAGATCCGGGCGGGAAGGTCGTCGAAGCCGATGCTCCGGCTGCACGGCGGCCGGTACACTGGCAGGACCCTACGACATGAACCCGAAGCACCCGCAGCTCCCCCGCCCGGCCGAAGCCGGCTTCACCCTCGTCGAGATCATGGTCGTGATCGTGATCATCGGCCTGCTGGCGACCCTCGTGGTGCCCAACGTGATCGGCGCCGGCGACGTCGCCCGCGCCCAGACCGCGCGCAGCAACTGCGTCGGCTTCGCAACCGCCGTCAAGCTCTACCGCACGACCAAGGGCAGCCTGCCGGACAGCCTCGACACGCTGACCAGCGACGAGGAGAAGGGCAAGCCGTGGTACATCGAGAGCCTCGCCAAGGACCCGTGGGACAACCCCTACGAGCTGCGCGAGGGCAATGGCCGCGACGACTGGGAGGTCGTGAGCGCCGGACCGGACAAGGAGATGGGCACGGAGGACGACATCTCCAACAAGGCGAAGAAGGAGAACTGACCCGTCGTGACGACCCGGCGCGGACAGCGGCAGGGCGCGGCCGGCGGCTTCACGCTCGTCGAGCTGCTGGCGACGCTGATGGTCGTCGGCCTGCTGTTCGCCCTGGTGCTGCCCAACCTCGGCGCGCTGGTTCCCGCCGCCCGCCTGCGCGGCAGCGGCGCGCGCATCCGCAGCGAGCTCGAGTGGGCGCGCAGCGAGGCGCGCATCCAGGGCAAGCGCATGGTCGTCGAGTTCGACCTCGACCGCAGCATGTGGCGGCTCGTGTATCCGCCGGAACAGCGGCTGACCCGCGACGAGGACGAGTCGGCGCTGGCAGAGCGACCGGACGACTGGGTCCAGCTCGAGGAGGACGTGCGCTTCGCCGGCGCCGGCGACGGCAAGAGCGGACTCGCGACGAAGGGACTCTACCGCGTCGCCTTCGACGAGTACGGCTTCACCGGCGACCAGGTGCTGGTGCTGGACCTGAAGTCGGAGCCGATGCGCACCTGGACGCTGCGCATCCACGGCCTCTCCGGCCGCGCCGATGCGAGCGAGTCGGAGACCGGCGAGAAGCCGCTGCCGCCCGTGCTCGGCGAAGGGGCGTTCTGACCATGGCCCCAGCTGCCGGACAGCGCGGCTTCACGCTGATCGAGGCCCTGGTCGCCCTCGGCATCGTGTCGATGATCGTCATCAGCTTCATCGGCATCCGGACGAGCGCGCTGGTCGACGCCACCCGGGCGCGCAACTGGCGCCTGGCCCGCGAGATCGCCGAGGAGACGATGTCGGTGCTGCGCGCCGGCGCGCGCGAGACGCCGCCGGTTTCCGGTGAGTCAGTCTCGCTCGCGGAGAAGTACCCCGGCTTCTCCTACAAGGTCGTGATCGGCGAAGGCGCCGTCGCCGACCTGGAGTCGCAGATCGCCGCCGAGGCCGCCGGCGGCAACGAGACCGCGACCGAACGCAACGACTGGCAGCGCAACCGCGAGGACTTCCGGCGGGCGCAATCGCGCGGGCAGAGCGCGACGGAGTACGCCGAGCAGCGGATCGCCGACGAACAGGACGCCGCGCTGCGGCTGCAGACCGAGGCGCCGAGCGCGACCAAGTTCGAGGTCGTCGCGGTGGCCGTGTACTTCCCGAAACTCGACCCCGAATACGAGGGCCAGCAGGACACGCTGGTCATCAAGGCGCGTCTCTCGACGCTGGCGCTGTCGGGCCGCACGCCCGAAGAGGCAGAGAGGTTGGCGCAGGCGAATGGCGAGAACGCCGCCGGCGGCGCCGGTGGCGCTGGCGCAAGCCCGGGCGGCGCGGCAGGCGGCGCGGCACAAGGCACAGGAACACGATGACCATGCGGCACACACCCAACGCACGCGGCTTCACGCTGATCGAGGCGCTGCTCGCCGTCTTCCTGACCTCGGTCATCATGCTGACGGTCGGCACCACGTTCGTGACGCTGCTCGAGGCGCGCGATACCGTCGACGACCTCGCCGAGTCGACCGAGGCCGGCCCGCGCATCCTCAACCTCATCGAGCGCGACCTGCAGGGCATCTGGACGTTCAACGTCGGCAACAACGCGATCTTCCGCGGGCGCGACATGGACGTCGGCGGGCAGGAAGCCGACCGCATGGACTTCCTGACCACGACCGACGCCGTCGGCTTCGTGCTCGACCTGCAGAGCGTGCCGCGCAAGCCGTCGGTGTGCGAGGTCGGCTACTGGTTCAAGCCCAACCCCCGCTTCCGCGACTGCTTCGAGCTGTGGCGGCGAGAGGACCCGATGGTCGACGACGACCTGCTGACGCAGGGCTCGTTCCAGCTGGTGCACGACCGCATCAAGAGCTTCCACATCGGCTACTACCGCACGCTGGGCGCCACTGCGGTCGAGGAGCAGGAGTGGGACAGCGCAGTCGAGGACGCGCTGCCCGCGCGCATCAAGATCGAGTTCAAGATCGAGCGCAAGCGCGGCGAGGGCAGCATCGAGATCGAGGACTTCGAGGGCGCCGACAAGACCTACGTGCGCCACATCGTCTTCGACCAGCGCATGCAGAGCGCGCTGGCCAACGGCTCGGCGCGCATCCCGGTGTTCCCGCCCGAGCCGCAGGCAGAGCCAGAGGCCGGCGGCGTGCCCCAGGGCGGCGGCGGCCCGCTCGGCGGCGGCGGGCCGGCGGGCCTCGCCGATGCCGGCGGGCGCGTCATCAAGGGCGAAGCCACGACGCAGATCGGCGGTCGCCTCAACCCCGACGGCATGGTGCGTCCGGGGCAACGTCCGGGCCGCGGCGGCGGCGCGGGCACGGCGACCGGCACGCCCGGCATCCCCGGCGGACTACCGCCCGGTTTCGATCCGAGCCAGTTGTTCGGACGCCTCGGCGGCGCCCAGGGCGGCGGGCTCGGCGGACTGTTCGGCGGCACGGGCGGCGGCGGCGGCCGCCGCTAGAAGTCTGCGTCACGGAACGCGCTCCGGCTCGCGGACTGCAACCTGCTGCCCCACGACTGCTGGGGGCTGCTTGCTGCTGGGGGCTGCTTGCTGCTGGGCACTTGATGCCTGGCCTCTGTGTCCTCTGTGTTCTCTGTGGTTCTTTTCTGCTGCTGCTGCTGCTGCAGAAGCAGAACAACCACAGAGCACACCGAGAGCACAGAGCAGAGGAGCGCAGGGCAGGGCAAACGGAGGCGCGGCAGCGGAACGACCGGCAACTGCGGTGCACGCCGGGCGGCGTGGCCTGCCGCCACGCAGACTCCTGGGAGTCTGCGAACGACGCTCACTGCAGGCTCGCAGATCGGCCCTGGTGACCGCCAGCTTGGCCACGCCGAGCCCGAGAACCGGATGTTCCTCAGGCTCTGGGGGCGAGCGTCGGCGCGTCCTCAGCGCCGCGGCTTGCCGAGCACCGCGCGGCCGCCGAGGTAGGGCTGCAGCGCCGGTGGCACGCGCACCGTGCCGTCCTGCTGCTGGTGGTTCTCCAGCAGCGGGATCAGGATGCGCGGGCTGGCCGCGACGGTGTTGTTCAGCGTGTGGCAGTACGTCGCCTTGCCACCGTCCTTCTGGCGATAGCGCAGGTCGAGACGCCGCGCCTGGTAGTCGTAGAAGCGCGACGCCGAGTGCGTCTCGCCGTAGTTGCCGCGCGACGGCATCCACGTCTCGATGTCGTACTTCATCGCCTGCGGCACGCCGAGGTCGCCACCGCACACGGCGACGACACGGTACGGCAGGTCGAATGCCTGCAGCATGTCCTCGGCGTTGCGGACGATCTCCTGGTGGTGCTGGATCGAGCGCGCCTTGTCGGCGACGTCGACGATGACCTGCTCGACCTTCTGGAACTGGTGCACGCGGTACAGTCCGCGCGTGTCCTTGCCGTACGTGCCGGCCTCGCGCCGGAAGCACGCCGAGCGCGCGACGTACTTCTTGGGCAGGTCGGCCTCGGCCATCATCTCGCCGCCGTGCAGCGAGGTCACCGGCACCTCGCTGGTGCCGATCAGGTTGAGGCCATCCTTCTCGCAGCGGTACGTCTGCTCCTCGCCGCCGGGGAAGAAGCCGGTGCCGTACATCGCCGCGTCGCGGACGAGCAGAGGCGGATCGACCGGCGTGAACCCGCGCGCGACCAGCAGGTCGACGGCGTAGCGCAGCACGGCGTCGTGCAGCAGCGCGAGGTCGCCGAACAGGATGTAGTTGCGCGAGCCGGACATCGCCGCGGCGCGGTCGAAGTCGAGCCAGCCTTGGGCCTCGCCGAGCTCGTGGTGCGGCCGTGGCTGGAAGCCGAAGTCGCGCACCGTGCCCCACCGCCGCACCTCGACGTTCTCGGTGTCGTCCTTGCCCTCGGGCACGTCGGCGTCGGGGACGTTGGGGATCAGCGCCAACTGCGCGTCGAGGTCGGCGCGCAGCTGCCTCTCCTTCTCCTCCAGCGACTGCAACTCGACCTTGCGCTCCTTCTGCCTCGCCAGTACCGCCTCGCGCTCGGCCGGACCGAGCTTGCCCATCTCCTTGCCGGCGCTCTTCTGCTCGCTGCGCATGGCGTCGAGCTTGGGCAGCATGGCGCGCAACTCGGCGTCGACCGCCAGCGCCCGGTCGACCGCCGCGGCGCGGTCGGGCATCCGCTTCTTCATCGCCCCCGCCCGCACGGCGTCGGGGTTCTCGCGCAGCAACTTGAGGTCCAGCATGGGGGCCGGAGTCTAGCCCGCCACCGCGTCGCGGCCAGCTTCCGGGCGCGCCCGCGGCGGCGTCACTGCCAGGCCGACTTCACGTCGCCGAACAGCGGGTGCTTCTTGATCTGCAGCGACAGCTTCATGCCGGGCGCCGCGAGCTTCACCTGCAGCTTCAGCTCGCCGCTCTTGTAGCCCTCCGGCATCGGGAACGACGCCGTCAGCAGGCCGATCTGGTTGTGGGCCGAGGCCGCCTTGTTGACGAGTTCCGGGTCGGCGAAGCGCACGAACCTGCCGACGACCTTGGCGCCCTTGCCGTCGGCCTCCTTGGCGGCGAGCACCTCGCACGCGAGGTTGACGCCGTGCCACTCGGAGAAGACGCAGCCCGACGACTCCTTCAGCAGGATCTTGAGCGCGTCGATCGCGACCGTGTCGTCGCCGCGGCGGTTCCACGTCAGCTCGAACGGTCCGCCCATCTTGAGCTCGAACGTCTTGCCGGCCTCGACCGTGAACGGCTTGCTCGAGCCGCCGTGGATCGTCGCCGCCTGCACGCGCGGGGCCTTGCCGATCAGCATGCGACCCCAGACGACCTGGTAGTCGCCGGCCGGCACCTCGACCTCCTTGCCGCCGGCGACGTCGAACAACGCCGCGGCGAAGTCGCCGCTGCCCTGCACGACCAGTTGCACGGGCGCCGTCGGCTTCGGGCCGTTCCACGTCAGCTTGAGCTTGCCGGTCTTGAAGTACTCGGCGTTGAGCGGACGCATGGCGACCGCGTCGCCGTTCTGCTTGGCGAGGTGCACCCAGCCGGTCGACAGCTTGACGAACTCCGAGCACGGCACGCGCGGGCCCTTGCCGACGCGCATCGAGTCGAACAGCGGCGCCGGCGTCGGCTTGTCGGCGTCGTGCTCGCCGAGCAGCGGCGAACGGAACTCGGCGTCGAACGGCTTGACGCTGCCCGGATTGCCGTCGCAACTGTCGTCGTAGAACGTGACCTGGTCGGCGCCGACCTGCGCCTTCCAGCTCGACGCGCTGCGGTAGTACACGTTGGCGACCTCGTCGCCGGGGGCGACGTTGCACTCGGCCTCGTTGACGAACTGGCGGTCGCTGCCGACCCAGAAGACCATCGCGTACGGGCGCTTCTTCTCGGCGTCGAGCCAGATCGTGCTGACCTTGCCCTTGGTCGTGGCGTCGACCTCGGTCGCGTCCTTGGCGTCGGTCGGGTCGAGGCCGATGGCGAACTTCGCCGCCCCGGTGCGATGCAGGTGCAGGTCCTTGGCGCGGAACCAACCGAGCTTGCCGCTGGTGCCGACCTTGGTGGTCGACGCCATCCACCAGAACGGCGGCACCGGTCCGCCCTTGCTGCCGTAGTCGAGTTCGTCCCAGCCGGCCAGCGCCTCGAACTTCAGCGGGAGCACCTGTGCCGCCACGCCCGGCATGGTCAGCGCGTCGACGCCCTTGGCGTCGGCGCCGTAGCCCTCGGACTTGCGCTTGTCGCCCGCCTTCTCGGCGTCGGCGATCTTGCCGGCCTCGTGCTTGGCCCACTCCGCGCTGCGGATGAAGTGCTCGTCGAAGGTGAACTTCCAGTTCTTGCGCGCGGCGAGCATCTGCTCGGTCGCGAACACGACGTCGCGACGTTCGACCAGCGACTTCTCCGGCATCTTGTTGCCGACCACGCCGACGAGGCCCCAGAGCGACGAGATCTCCATCATGTGGCCGATCGACTCGGCCTGCCGCGCCAGCTCGGTGAACTTCTGCATCGTGTCGAGGTACGCCGCCTTGTCGAGGCCCTTGGCGATCTCGTCGAAGTAGACGCGGTAGAGCTTGCCCGAGTTCGCCCGGATGCGCCCCAGTTGCTCGCGCACCGACGCGGTCGAGCCGGACAGCCACCGGTCGAGCTGCTCGATCGTGTCGCTGCCCTCGAAGCAACGCGTCCACGACGATCGCAGCGCCAGCACCTTGGCCGCGCCTTCGTCCCTGCCGGCGTCCTTATCCCAGTACACCAGTTCGTAGTACAGCAGCGCATCGGTGGGCGCGCGCTTCACCGCCTTGTCGATCTGCTTCTCGTCGCCGATGCCGAGCGCCTGGCTGAACTCGGTGACGAATTGGGCGCTCGGGTTCTGCGCCGCGAGCGCGGCACCGAGGACGGCGGCAAGGACGACGAGGAGTGCGGTGTGGAGCTGACGGAGCATCGGCTTGGCCCTTTGGACGCGCCGATGCTAGCGCCGGCGGCGCTGCCTCACACGTTGCGCTTGCGGCTGCGCTCGCTCTCCAGTTCCAGGAACCGGCGTTCCTCGGGGGTCAGCGCGGCGAGCCCGGCCGACTTGACCTTCTCGAGGATGGCGTCGAGCCGCCCGGCCGCCGCCGCCGCCGCCGCCTGCTGCCGCGCCGCGGACCGCCGCCGCCAAGCCGCCGCCCAGCGCTGCCACGGCCACTGCGCTTCGCCGCCGGCGAGTTCGCGCCAGCCGACGAACCAGCGCAACCGCCAGGCGGCGTAACCGAGCGCCGCGCCGCCGAGGTGGGCGCTGTGCGCGACGCCGCCGCCGTAGCCGACGGCGAGTTCGACGAACATCGAGTAGACGCCGATGCCGACGAGCAGCGCCGCGAGGGCCCACAGCGGCATCTGCACGATGAAGAACACGATGGTGGCGTGCGGCGCGACGCACGCGGCGTAGAGCATCAACCCGTAGCAGGCGCCGCTGGCGCCGACGAGCGCGGCGTGGGGCGCGCCAATCGCCGCCGCAGCGGCGAGGTGGCCGATCGCGCCGCAGGCGCCGCAGGCGAGGTAGAGCTTCCCCGTCCCGACGCTGCCGAGCCGCGACTCGGCGATCGGACCGAACACCCACAACGCCAGCAGGTTCGTCAGCAGGTGCATGACGTCGGCGAAGCTGTGCGTGAACTGGTAGGTCACCACGCGCAGGGCGCCGATGCCGTAGCCCGCCCACATGCCGTCCCACGAGAACGCGAACCAGGCGCCGCGGCCGGGATCGCTGAGCCGGCCGAACAGCAACGCGTTGGCGACGAAGACCGCGACGTTGGCGAGGAACAGCGCCCGCGTCGCGGGCGGCAACGGCAGGCGGAAGCGCTCCGGGTAGCTCATGGGCAATGCGCCGCGGTGGCGGCTTCGCTATCGTCCGGCGCGCCACCAACCCACGGAGCCCGCCGGTGCCCGCCCAAATACTCGACGGCCGACAGATCGCCCAGCAGATGCGCGAGAAACTGCGCGCCGCCCGCGGCCAACTGGGTCCGCAGCCGATCCGCCTGGTGTCGATCGAGATCGGGCAGAACCCGGCCGCCGCCGTGTACGTGCGCAACCAGCAGCGCGCCGCCGCCGAGGTCGGCATCGAGATGGAAGTACGCAACCTGCCGCTCGCCGCCACCGAGGCGGACCTGCTGGCGGCGATCCGCGAACTCAACAGCAGACCGGAGGTCGCCGGCGTGTTGGTGCAGCGGCCGCTGCCGCCGGGCATCGACCCGCGCGTGGTGCAGTCGGCGATCGATCCGCACAAGGACGTCGAGGGCATGCACCCGGCGAACATGGGTTCGATCCTCTACCGCGAACCCACCCTGCCGCCGTGCACCGCCGCCGCCGCGCTGCAGCTCGCGATCTCGACCGGCATGGACCTCCGCGGCGCCGAGACCGTCGTCGTCGGCCACAGCGAGATCGTCGGCAAGCCGATCGCCGTGCTGCTGCTGCACCGCCTGTCGACGGTGACCGTGTGCCACGTCGGCACGCGCCGCCTCGTCGACCACACGCGCCGAGCCGACATCCTGGTCGTAGCCGTCGGCAAGGCGGGCCTCGTGCACGGCGACATGATCAAGCCCGGCGCGTGCGTCATCGACGTCGGCATCAACCAGGGCGCCGACGGCAAGATCGTCGGCGACGTCGACTTCGCGTCGGCCGGGGAAGTCGCCGGCTGGATCACGCCGGTGCCGGGCGGCGTCGGCCCCGTGACGGTCGCGATGCTGATGCGCAACACGCTGCGCGCCGCCGGCGCGACGACCTGACGGGTCGCCGCGCGCCGGCAACCTTCCGCACGGAACGGGCGCCGGGCGGCGTGGCCTTCCGCGACGGGGACTAGCGCCCCGCCGCCAACTCGCCAGCGGCCGGCGCCCGCTCGATCGGCGCGGGCTTGGGGCGCAGCAGCACGTCGAGCGCGCCGACCGTGAAGAAGCCGGCGAGGACGGAGTAGCTGACCCAGACGCCGGTTCGCAGCGCGCCACTGAAGCCGTAGGCGTGCAGGCCGACGCCGAGCAGGTTGGTGTGGAACCAGCTGAACACGACGATCGCGCCGGTGACGACGGTCCACAGCGCGAAGCCAGCGTCGCGGACCATGCCGCTCATGCGGGCGTGCAGCAGCGCGATCTGCGCGAGGCAGATCAGCAGCGCCCCGTTCTCCTTCGGGTCCCAGCCCCAGAAGCGGCCCCACGAGTCGTTGGCCCAGACGCCGCCGAGGATGGTGCCGACGACCGACGTCGCGAGGCTGAAGCAGGTGACGCCGTAGGCCATCCGGTAGAGCGACTTGGCGAGCGGCGAGTCGGGGTGCGCGATGCGCAGCGCGCGCACGGTGATCCAGGCCATCGCCACCAGCGCGGCGGCGACGCCGGAGGCGTAGCCGATGTTCATCGTCGGCACGTGCACGCCGAGCCAGAAGTTGCTGAGCAGCACCGCCTGCAGCGGCTTCATCGTGTCCTGGCCGTCGGCGACCTCGAACAGGCGCGCGAAGAAGACGAACAGCGCGCCGCAGAACAACGCCAGCGCCAGCGCGACGCGCCGCCGCAGGATCCACTCGGCGATCAGCAGCGTCAGCGCGCCGACGCCGCCGATGAACAGGAAGGTGTCGTACAGGCGCGTGATCGGCGGATGGCCGGTGATCAGGCAGCGCAGCCAGACGTCGGCGACGAGCATGCCGACGGCCAGCGCGCCGGCCCCCATCGCCAGCGCCCACAGCAGGCGGCTGCGGGGCAGCGCGCAGGCGGCGACGGCGATCAGGAAGCCGGCCACGAACGTCATCATCGCGTGGAAGTGCCAGTTGGCGCGGTAGTAGTACGACTCCAGCGCGACCGTCTCGGCCTCGCCGCGCGCGGCCGCGGCCGCCCCGACGGCGGCGCGGAAGGCGTCGAGCGCCCCGACGCGGGCCTTCATGTCCGTCGCCAGCAAACCATCCTGCAACCGGCCGATCATCGCCGCGTGCTGCAGGTCCACCGCGCTCTTCATGGCGCGGTCGATCGTCTCGGGCAGGGTGTGCCACGTGTCCGCCTGCGCGCGCGGCGCGAGCGGCGGCAGCAGCGCCGGGCCGGCGGCGGACGACGCCGCATCGCTCAGGAACAGCAGCAACTGCGACAGGTTGCCGTGCTTCTGGTCCTCGAACTGCTCGCCGGCCTGCTTGACGTAGGCGCGGAAGGCGTCCGCCTTCTGCAGCAGGCCCTCGATGCGCAGCTTCGCCGCGCCGTCGAACACCGCGCGCAGCGCCTCGCCATCGACCTGCATCTCGCCCTGGAGCGCCGCGAGCTGCTGGTGCAGGCGGTGGTAGACGAGCAGTTGGCGGAACAGCTGGATCACCTGCTCGTCGACGGCGCTGCGGCGCATCTGCGGCTTCCTCTCGGCCGCCTGCGCCAGATCCTGCAGCTTCTGGCCCTGCATGACCAGTTGCCCGTACGGCAGGTACTCGAAGCCCTGCGTCTGGCCGTCGTGCTGGAAGCCGAGCGCCTCGAGCACGCCGACGTTCTCGACGCGGAACAGCGGGTACCGCTCGGCCTGCCCGGGGAAGCACCAGACGTCGAGCAACCACTCGGTAGGCGACAGCTTGACGGTGCGCTGCGTCGGGATCTCGCCCTCGGTCGACGCCGCCGGGGCGACGAACTGGACGTCGCGGCGGCCGTGCACCGCGTACAGCGTCGTCGCCGCCAGCGTCGAGAACGGCATCACGCGGCCTTCGTGCTGCAGCGGCATCGCGCCGAAGCGTTCGACGAAGTCGGCCGGCCAGGGCGCCGGGCGCTCGAGCTCGCCCTGCAGGCGCGGGGGCTGACGGCTGCACGAAGCGAGCAGCGCGACGACCGCGAGGACCACGGACACGAGGGACCGGTGCATGGCGAAGGGCATCATTGGTTGAGCGACGCGCGCGCCGAGGAATCGAGGAACCCGAGCAGCTTCTTGCCGAAGTGCAGGAACAGGCCGATCCAGATCACGATGCAGGCGATCGCCGGCCACACGTCCGAGGGGTTCCACGACACCTCGAACACCGAGTACCACGGCGGCCCGCCCGCCGGCTGCGGTCCCCAGTTGGTCTGGTAGACGACGTAGCCGTCGCGCCGCAGCGGGTTGTTCATGAAGATCTGCGCCTCCTGGCTGCCGGTCGCGTCGGCGACCGTGACGAAGCTGCGGAAGTCGCGCGGCGACATGGTGCCCGGGTGGTCGAGCTTCTGGAACTTGTCGAGCCGCACCGCGAACGGCAGGTCGTAGACCACGGCGCGCAGGTCGAGGCCGTAGCGCTGGCCGCGCACAGTGAACGTGAACGGGTAGCGGTTGCGGTCCTTGGGCACGCGCGGGTCGCCGGAGAGGATCGCCTCGAAGCGGTCGCCGGCGTCGCTGCGGACGGTGACGTAGCAGGCCGGGATCTCGGCTTCGCTCTTCGGTTGCACGCCCACCGGCCACGACTCGGCGCGCACGAACGCGCCGTCGACGACCGGCATGCGCGTCTGCACCTTCGGGCCCTTCGGCACCACCGACGCGTGGTCGACGAAGTGCCGCACCTCGACGGTGAATGGCAGGCCGTCGGCGCGCAGCGTCACGGCGCCGTCGCCGCGCGCCGCCCAAAGGGCCGACTCCGGCGCGAGCCGCTCCTCGATCGTCTCGCCGCGGTCGGCCAGCAGCGCCAGCTCGTAGTCGTGGAAGCTGATGAAGCTCGAGGCCTCGTATTGCCGGCCGGCGAGGCGCTGGCCGTCGGCGACCGGATTCTCGTAGACCGCGAGCATGCCCGCGTACGAGGAGTGCAGCTTGACCGCGCCCGCCACCAGCAACAGCACGATGCCGACGTGCGTCACCAGGATGCCGGCGTTGCGCCAGTTCCACTTCATGCGCAGGAGGCCGCCGACGATCAGGTTGACGCAGAACAGCGCCAGCACCGGGTACGCGCCCGGCAGTGGGATGCGCAGCGGCCACGGCGTGCCGTCGTCGCGCTCGTACAGCGCATGCCCCCAGACCGACAACGGCAGTTCCGCCGTCACGAACCACGATTCGAAGTATTCGCGCTGCACCTCGTGCGTGCTCTTGCCGACCTGGGCGAGCGTGCCGAGCCACGTCAACGCCGCCAGCAGCAGGAGCAGCCAGACCGAGAGCTTCATCGAGCCGAGCAGCGCCAGGACGCGCGCGACCGGCGACGGGGCGACGGTGACGGCGGTGGCGGTGGCGATGGTCATTGCGACGTCCTCGCCGAGCGGCAGAAGGCCGTGAACGACGCGGCCGCGGCGGCGACGTCGGCCGCCGGCCCGACCAGCTTCGCGAACGTGATGGCGCCGTTCTCCTCGCGCGCGGCGACCAGCATGCGGGCGCCCTGGATCTGCCTGCCGGAGAAGCTGCGGAAGTCGCCGGCGAGATCGAGCAGGACGGCGTCGTCGCCGAGGAACACCGTGCGCGGGAGGTTGGCGAATGCATCCGCCGCCAGCGGCGCCTGTCCCATCTCGCCGCGCCAGATGTCGAGCGTGTCCTTGAGGCCGCCGCCGAGCTGGCTGACGTAGACCTCGCCGCCGGCGCCGAACTCGTGGTGGTGCCACTTGCTGCTGCCGGCCTTTGGCCGCCAGTCAGCAGGCGCCGTGGCCGCTACAGGCCCCGTCGCCACCGTCGCCGGCGCACCAGCCGTCGGCGTCGCGCCGGGCTGCTGGCCGACGTCCGGGTGCGTGCTCGGCATCGGCTGGCCGGGCTGGATCGGCGGTGCCTTCGGGTCCGGGCTCGCCGTCGCCGCGCGCAGCGACTTGGCCAGCGCCAGGAACGTGTCGCGGTTGCCGTCGACGACCGCCGCTGGGCCGGTGAACTTGAACGACGTCACGCTCTCGCCCTCGGCGTAGAACGCGATCAGCGCACCCCAGCCGGCCTTGCCGCCGAACGTGCCCTTCAACTCGGCGAGCCGAGCCGGCTTGCCGGCGAGTTCGACGACCGGCAGCGCCTCGACGGCGGGAACCTGCGCGATGCCGAACTGCTGCGTGTACCAGCGCGCGAGGTTGCCGGCGACACCGCCGCCGACGCCGACGGTCAGGTAGACCTCCGCATCGGGCGCGCTCGGTATCGCCCACACCGCGTCGCGGAACTGCCGCGTCGGCCGCGTCTCCCAGCCTGCTGGCGTGGCGCCAACCCACACCTTGGCCGCTGCACCGGCGGCGCCACCGGCGCTGCCGCCGCCACCGCCCACCGCAGCCCCCAACTCGGGCAACCCGAGCCGGTCCTTGGCCGGCGCGTCCCAGACCGTCGGGCGCTGGTCCTTGCGCCGTTGCTGCGGCGGACCGAACGCGCCGTCGGTCGGTGGACTGCAGGCGGCGGAGAGAGCCAGGACGGCGAGGACGTGTTGGCGGAAGCGCATCGACCGGGACCGCGGGGAAGGGCTCAGAGGGTACGAGTTAGGCCGCTGCGGTACGACTCCCCAACCGGGTTCCCGCGCGACCGACCCCCGGGGGGCGCCTGGGATCGGGACGCGCAGTCGCAAGTGACAACGCGCCGACGTGCTCGACAATTCCACACCACCCCCGCGTGGCGCGGGCCGGGTGCGCGGTCGACGCCGGTTGACGGGCGTCAGACGCGGCGGGTCAGCACGAATCCGGCGAGCTGGTGCAGGGCGTCGCGGGCAGGCCCCGGCGGCAGCGAGGACAGCGACGCCTGCGCCTTCTTGATGCGGCGCTCGGCTTCCTCCATCGCGTAGGCAATGGCGTGCTCCAGCGGGAACTCGGCGCGCAACCGGCGCAGGCCCTCGGCCTCGCTCTTGCCGAGCACGTCGCGCAGCCGCGCCGCGTCGGCCGCGCCGCGCTGCATGAGCCACAGCATCGGCAGCGTGATCTTGCCCTTGGCGAGGTCGGTGCCGAGCGACTTGCCGACGACGCGTTCGTCGCCGTCGAGGTCGAGGCAGTCGTCGACGATCTGGAAGGCGATGCCGAGTTCGAGGCCGTACTCCTCCAGCGCCCGCTGCCGGCCTTCGCTGCCGCCGGCGTAGTGTGCGCCGAGCCGGCAGGCGGCGGCGTACAGGCTCGCCGTCTTCTCGGCGATGACCTGGAAGTACTTGGTCTCGTTCCAGGCGAAGTCGAAGCGGTGCAGCACCTGCGTGATCTCGCCCTGGCAGATCACGCGCACGGTCTCGGCCAGCCAGCGCGCCGCCGTCGGATCCGGCAGCTGCACGGCCATGTGGAAGGCCTTGGCGTAGATGTAGTCGCCGAGCAGCACCGCGACCTCGACGCCGGCCATCTGGTTGACCGTCGGGATGCGGCGGCGGACGTTGGCGCTGTCGAGCACGTCGTCGTGCACCAGCGTGGCGGTGTGCAGCAGTTCGACGACCTTGGCGACCGTGAGCACGTCGTCGCCGAGGCCGCCGCCGTGCGCCGCGCCCTGCGCGGCCATGCCCGAGAGGAACGTCAGCACCGGGCGCAGTTGCTTGCCGCGGAAGCCGCCGACGTGTTCGACGAGCGGCAGCATCTCGCGGTGGCCAGGGGCGAGGTCCTGCAGCAGCTCGCGGTTCAGCCGCTCGATCTGCGGCCGGACGAGCCCGACCAGGTCCTGCAGCGGCAGCGCCTCGTTCACCGCGCCGACCCGTCGTTCTTGGTGGCGGCGTCGCCGCCGTCGGGCTTGGAGCCGTCCTTGAGGCCCTTCTTGAACTCGGTGATGCCCGAGCCGAGCGATCGCATCATGCCGGGGATGCGGTTCCCGAAGAGCACGAGCACGATCACCACGATGACGATCAGCTCCCAGTGATTCACGAAGGCAAGCATTCGGGTTTCCTCGGCTTCGCCGGATCATCGCCGCCGGACGCAGCGAACGCCAGCCGCGGCGGCAGTTCGCGGCGTCACGCCCCGCCGGCGTCCTGCTCGGCGATCCACGCAAGCCACGGTGCCGGCGCGTCACCGAGGTCCTTGCCGGCGAGCCGGACGAGGTTGTGCCGGCTGGTCGCGCGGATCGACGGATCGTCCGACTTCAGCGCGGCGACGAGCAGCCGCGCCGCCTCGATCCGCGCCTTCGGGTTGCGCGCGCCCTTCGACGGCGCGCCGGCGGCGGCGGCCTGCTGGTCGAACTGGCGGAAGGCCGCCAGCACGCCGGTGAGGATCGTGTGCAGGCGGATCGACTCGCCCCACAGCAGCAGCACGTAGCCGGCCAGGATGGCGACGCAGGCGCGCAGGATCACCTGCTCGCCCAGCCACGCCTTGAGCCAAGCCGCACCCGGCAGCCACGGCTCGAACACGATCGCGGCGAGCACGCCGAGCAGCACGAGCGGCGTCAGCTGGCGCAGCAGCGAGTCGGCGCGTCCGGACGGATTCACGGCGTCACTTGCCGAGGACCTTCTTCATCGTCGCGCCGAGGATCGACGGCGTGTCGCAGACGTGCACGCCGGCGCGCTGCATCGCCGCCTTCTTGTCCTTCGCCGTGCCCTTGCCGCCGCTGATGATCGCGCCGGCGTGGCCCATGCGCTTGCCGGGCGGGGCGGTCGCGCCGGCGATGAAGCCGACGACCGGCTTCTTGACGTACTGCTTGAGGAACTCGCAGGCCTCCTCCTCGGCGGTGCCGCCGATCTCGCCGATCATGATGATGCCCTCGGTGTCCTTGTCGTCCTGGAACAGCTTCAGGCAGTCGATGAAGTCGAGGCCCTTGATCGGGTCGCCGCCGATGCCGATGCAGGTCGACTGGCCCATGCCGTTGTTGGTGACCTGGAACACGGCCTCGTAGGTCAGCGTGCCGCTGCGCGA